>CAJLTA010000016.1 GCA_905209455.1 uncultured Collinsella sp. | reverse complement strand
GGAGGCAGGTAAGATTGAAGGGCCTGACCCCGGAGGAGTACCGGAATCAGGCCCTCGCGGCCTAGTCGCTATTTAGGGCGTCCAAGATTTGGGGCGCAGTTCAATTTGATCGGACGGGCTTCTTGGTGGGTATCATGGTTGGACGATCATTAGGAGGTTTTCCCTACATGGAATTGTTTGAGCCGATTCTTCATTTCTTTGAGCAACGGTGGGTCCACAACATCATCTGGGCCGTTATCTTGGCGATAAGCACCGCCGTCGCCGCCAAGGTCGTATCCAAGACCCTGAACCATCTGCTTAACCGAGACGATAACCCGCTTCCGGCATCGAGTATCTTCATCAACATCGCGCGCGCCGTCATTTGGATGATCGGCGGCAGCTTTATCCTCGACAACTGCTTTGGCATTAACGCAAACGCGCTCGTCGCCGCTCTTGGCGTCGGCGGCATCGCCATCTCGCTCGGCTTTCAGGACACGCTGTCAAACCTTATCGGCGGCATGCAAGTGACCTTTATGGGCATCATCAAACCCGGCGACAATATCGAGGTCGGCGGCGTATCCGGCGTGGTCCAAGACATCACTTGGCGCCATACAACGATTGAGGATGCCTGTGGACAGACCATCATTGTGCCCAACTCCAACATCTCCAAGAACACGCTCGTGCATTTGATGCCCTTTGGGCGCGTGGCCGTGCCCGTAGCCGTAAAGGACACGTCCAAGTGGGCTTCCCTTGACGCGCTGGCAGACGAGCTCACCGATGCCACCAAGGCCGCCGTGCTTCCCATCTCGGGCTTTGACAAGGAGCCCTACGTACTCTTTAGCGAGATCGGCGACTTTGGCATCAAGGGCAAGATCATCTTTATCGTCAGCGACGACAGCACTACTTTCACGGCAGCCGACGCCTGCATCCGCGCCATCGCCCCCATCATCGCCTAAACCACCGCAAAGGGGTCAGGCATCTTTGTAGTGGTTTTCATTCGTGGTACCATGGTTCATATAGTTGTTTAAACGACTAAGGGAGCAACATTATGGAAGAGGCCTATCGTCAAGCACGCAAGCGCGGCGAGCAAGGACGTCGACGCGCCATTAGCCAAAGCGAGCATCCATACCTTACGGACCTCGATAGCTTGGTTGCTCAGCTCCCCTTAGGTCAGCGAGAGAATGTCGGCCTGCGGGATATTCCGCTCGAAATGGTCGTCGGCACGGTCACCAAGGGCCGTCAGTCCGCCTTTTCGTGTACCTTTATGCCCCTGCTTCCGTTTAGCACCGAGTTCGCCCGCAAGTGGTCCAACCTCTACGACATCCAGGTGACCGAGGGCTATCGCGACCCCGTCATCGTCACCGAGTTCATGCATCGGTTCTATGTCCAAGAAGGCAACAAACGCGTCAGTGTCCTCAAATTCCTAGACGCCCCGACGGTTTCGGCCAAGGTCACCCGTCTCTACCCCGGCACATGGGATTCCGTCGAAAGCCGCCTGTACGGCGAGTTCTGCGCGTTTTGGCGCGTCTGCCCCCTATACGAGATCGACTTCTCGCGTGAGGGAAGCTACGAGACGCTCGCCAAGATGCTCGGTCAGAACCTTATCGAAAAATGGCCGCAGAAAAAGGTCGACTACCTGCGCCACACCTTCCTGCTCTTTAAGCGCGCCTACCTTCGCGCAGGCGGCGACCACCTGGACATTACGCCTGCCGACGCCATGCTCGTGTACCTCAATGTGTACAACCAGGACCGCCTGCTGGATACGCCGACGGATATCGTCGTAAACCGCCTGTGCAAGATTTGGCGCGAGCTGGTCATTGCCGGCAAAAATGACGAGGACAAGGTCGATCTTGTCGAAGCACCGAGCGTCGACGAGGAAGAAACGCCCGCCAAGTCCACCGCTGGCGTGCTCAACTTCTTTATGGGCAAGACCGTCTACTCGACGGCCAACCCCCTGCGCATCGCCTTTATCCATGAGTTCCCCTGTGCGACGTCGAGCTGGGACAGCCTGCACGACCAAGGGCGTCAGTATCTCGATGAGCATTTTGGCGGTATCGTGCGCACCGAGGCGTTCGAGGACTGTCACGATCCGGATGTGTTCTACGCCGCCGTGGAAACGGCCGTCAAACATGGAGCAAACGTCATCTTCTCGACCTCGCACCGCCTGATGGAATACACGCTCAGGGCTGCCGTTGAGTATCCCCTGGTTCGGTTCCTCAACTGCTCTATCGGCCTTCCCCATCAAAGCGTCCGTTCGTACTTTGGCAAGATGTACGAGGCCAAGTTTCTCCTGGGCGCCCTTGCCGCCAGCATGGCGGACAACCACCGCATCGGTTACCACGCGTCGGTCTTCGCCTCGGGCGCACTCAGCGAGATCAATGCCTTTGCGATTGGCGCCTCGCTGCTCGACCCCCGCGCGCAGGTCATCCTCACCTGGGGCGATGTGCCCGCCGGCGGTCTTGCCGAAGCCATGTGCCGCGAAGGCGTAAGCGTCATGACCGGCACTGACATGTCAAAGTCGCTGGAAGATCCCACTGCCTACGGGCTTCACCGCTTGGTCGATGGCAAGGTTACCGGCATCGCCATGCCCGTCTGGAACTGGGGGCGCTACTACGAACTTATCGTACGAAGCCTGCTGCATGGCACCTGGGATGAGACCAGCGACGACAGCCAAGTGCGCGCCGTCAACTACTGGTACGGCATGAGCTCAGGCGTTATCGACATTCGCTACGCTCCGGGCCTGCCTTATCAGACGCGCAAGCTTGTTCAGCTCCTCCGCAATGGCATTGTTGAGGGATCCATCAACCCCTTTGGCGGCGAGCTCCACAGCCAGAACGGCGTGGTACAGATCGAAGGCTTCCCTCCGCTGCCGAGCACGCAGATTGTCGAGATGAATTGGCTGGCGGACAACGTGGTAGGCACCATTCCGCAGCTCGACGATAAGCCGAAAGTCCCTGCCCTATGAAAATCCTTGCCATAGCCGATACCGAAGAACGATGCCTTTGGGAGTGCTTTCGCAAGGAACGCTTTGAGGGAGTCGACCTGATTTTGTCCGCCGGCGATCTGGACCCGGACTATCTTGAGTTTTTGGTCACCGTCATCAACAAGCCGCTCCTCTACGTGCGTGGCAACCACGATGACCGCTACGCGCGTCATGCACCGGGCGGATGTATCTGCGTAGAAGACAGCGTGTACACGTACCGAGGGATTCGCATTGCGGGCCTTGGCGGGTCCATGCGTTATCGCGACGGCGCCAACATGTACACCGAACGCGAGATGTCCAAGCGTATGCGTAAGCTGTCGCGTAAGGTTAGGATGGTCGGCGGGTGCGACATTCTGCTTACCCATGCGCCCGCCGCAGGTATGGGTGATCTGGACGATCTACCGCATCGAGGGTTTGAGTGCTTTAACACGGCGCTTGAGTCCTGGGGAGCCGACTACATGGTGCATGGGCATGTACACCAAAGCTACGGTTACGATTTTCAGCGCGAGCGGCAGCATGTGTGTGGAACGACGATCATCAACGCCTGCGGCTATACGCAGTTTGAGCTCGACCAGACGCGCTACCCCATCCGTGGCTGGCAGGCAGCCTGGCTCAACTCGCAAACCATGCGCCGCGAGCTCAAACGCCACGATGCTATCGAGTCCTCAACAGCCAGAACACCCTGGTAACCACCTCAAAGGGGACGCTGACCCCTTTGAGGTAGTTTTGGCACGCGATAGCAAGAAACCCGGTCCCACACGAGGCAGAACCGGGTTTCTTTAGCAATGCTTGCTTTGCTCAGGCAGTAACTAGCAGTTACTCAGCCAGGAAGTCACGCTGGACAGCGGGATCGACCTTGACGCCAGGGCCCATGGTGGAAGACACGGAGATGGACTTGACGTACTTGCCCTTAGCAGAAGAGGGCTTGACGCGCAGGATCTCTGTGTACAGGGCAGCGTAGTTCTCGACGAGCTGCTGCTCGGAGAAGGACTTCTTGCCCAGGGGCACGTGGCAGATGCCGTAGCGGTCGGCACGATACTCAACGCGGCCGGCCTTGAGCTCGGAGACCATCTTGGCGACGTCCATGGTCACGGTGCCGAGCTTGGGGTTCGGCATGAGGCCACGGGGACCAAGGATCTTACCGATGCGGCCAACCTTGGCCATCATGTTCGGCGTAGCGATAGCGGCGTCGAAGTTGATCTCGCCCTTCTGAATCTGGGCGACGAGCTCGTCGGAACCGATGATGTCGGCGCCGGCAGCCTCGGCCTCGCGGGCCTTCTCGCCCTCGGCGAAGACGGCAACACGAACGGTCTTGCCGGTGCCGTGGGGCAGGGAGATGGAACCACGGATGTTCTGGTCAGCCTTACGAGTATCGATGCCCAGACGGAAGTGGGCCTCGACGGTCTCGTCGAACTTGGCGGTGTCGAGCTCCTTGATGAGCTTGGCAGCCTGAAGGGGGGTGTAGAGCGTGGCGCGGTCGATCTTCTCGGCAGCGGCGTTATAGCTCTTACCATGCTTAGCCATGTGCATTACCTCCTGTGGTTAAACGGGCGTGAGCCCTCCCACATCGTATCGTGTGCCCTATTGCACACATTTAACGGGCGCCCTGGTCGGAGCACCCGTCGTTACCATAAGAAATCGCTACTCAGCGATGGTGACGCCCATGGAACGGGCGGTACCGGCGATGATCTTCTTGGCGGCGTCAATGTCGTTGGCATTGAGGTCCGGCATCTTGATCTCGGCGATCTTGGTGAGCTGCTCCTGGGAGAGCTGACCAACCTTGTCGGCCTGGGGCTTAGCGGAACCAGACTTGAGGTTCAGCTCCTTCTTGATGAGGTGAGCCGCCGGCGGGGTCTTGGTGATGAAGGAGAAGGACTTATCCTCGTAGACAGAGATCTCAACGGGGATGATGTCGCCCTTCTTGTCCTGCGTCTCGGCGTTAAAGGCCTGGCAGAACTGCATGATGTTCACGCCAGCAGCGCCCAGGGCGGGGCCGACGGGAGGAGCGGGGTTAGCTGCACCAGCAGGAATCTGGAGCTTAATGACGTTGGCAACCTTCTTCTCAGCCATGGTCATTCCTTTCGAATCACGAGTGTGAAGTACTTGCTATATCGTAAGCACGCACGTGTTAGAAGCACTCCTGAGATGAGCAGTCACAGAAGAAGCACGCTCGCGCGAACGGACGAAAACTTAAGCGATGACAGCGACCTGGTTAAAGTCGAGCTCGACCGGCGTCTCGCGGCCAAAGATCATCAGCGTGACCTTGAGCTTGCCTGCCTCGGTGTTAACCTCGGAAACCTTGCCATCAAAGTCGGTAAGCGGGCCATCGGTGACGCGGACGGACGTACCGACCTCAATATCAACCGACGTACGCTTGGGCGAATCGCCCTTACCGGGACGACGAGTCATCTTATTGTACTCGTCGCGGGAAAGCGGAGCGGGCTTGCCATTGCCGCCCAGGAAACCGGTGACGCCGGGCGTGTTGCGAACACACGTCCAAGCATCGTCATCCATCTCCATGCGAACCAGGACATAACCCGGGAAAATCTTGGAATCCTTGGTCTCGCGCTTGCCACCCTCTTTGATCTCGGTGACGCGCTCCATAGGAATCTCGATATCAAAGATACGGTCCTGCATGCCCATAGTCTCGATGCGATGCTCGAGATCGGACTTAACGCGGTTCTCGTATCCAGAGTAAGTGTGAACGACGTACCAACGCTTAGACATGGTTTAGCCCCTCAATCCAGAGAACAGAGCAAGAGCCTCGCCAAAGCCAGCATCGAGCAGAGCGATGACGACGCCGACGACGACCAGAGAAGCGCAAACGACGACCGAGTAGTTCACGAGTTCCTTCTTATCGGGCCACGTGACACGCTTCATCTCGGACTTGACCGAAGCGAAATACTTCTTGGTGCGGGCGAAGAAACCAGGCTTCTCGTTCTTCTTGGACTTCGCAGCCTTCTCGTTCTTCTTGGCAACGGCCTTCTTGGCCTCAACCTTGGAGTTGGCGGCAGCGCTGTTGGCAGGTGCCGGCTGCTGAGCCTTCTTCTTGTTCTTCTTGTTGGCCATTTGGGTTACCTCCGCGCAATGCGCTTATACATGAGTAAACCGTAAGCCCCCAAATGGGAGCTTACGGAATAATGACTGGCACGCCAGGAAGGACTCGAACCCTCAACACTCGGTTTTGGAGACCGATGCTCTACCAATTGAACTACTGGCGTATGTGACTAGAGACTAGCGAGTCTCTTTGTGCAGCGTGTGGTGACGGCACCAGGGGCAATACTTCTTGATCTCCATACGATCAGGCATGGTCGACTTGTTCTTGGTGGTCGTATAGTTGCGGCGCTTGCACTCAGTGCACGCAAGAGTAACTAGAGTACGCATGTATCCTGAACCTTTCATTTCCGCCCCGTACGGGCACGAGTTGTTACTTTATCAGCTCCACGTAAGTGCTGTCAATGAAAACCTCGAGTCAATTGGTTCTCGGTGGATCCATTCATATTTGGAACACATCAATGAAGCCATCGAGAGCTAATCGACGGTGCATCCAGGACCATTATCGATCCTCTCGGCACCAGCAACGGCTCAATATCCATTGCAGAAAAGAACCCGGCACCCATATAAGTGCCGGGTTCTCTAAGTCAACTATATCAAAGAGCTAATTTACTCAATGATCGTGGAGACGATGCCCGAACCGACGGTGTGGCCACCCTCGCGGATAGCGAAGCGCAGGCCCTCCTCCATGGCGATCGGGTGAATGAGGTCGCCCTCGATGGTGATGTGGTCACCAGGCATAGCCATCTCGGTGCCCTCGGGGAGCTTGACCGTACCGGTAACATCGGTGGTACGGAAGTAGAACTGAGGACGATAACCATCGAAGAACGGGGTGTGACGGCCGCCCTCCTCCTTGGTCAGAACGTAGATCTCACCGGTGAACTTGGTGTGCGGGGTAACCGAACCGGGCTTGCAGAGAACCTGGCCGCGCTCGATGTCCTCGCGCTTGATGCCGCGGAGCAGCAGACCGACGTTGTCGCCAGCCTCGCAGAAGTCCATGGACTTACGGAACATCTCGATACCGGTAACGACGGTGTTCTGGGTATCCTTGATGCCGACGATCTCGACGGGCTCGTTGAGCTTGAGCTCACCGCGCTCGACACGGCCGGTAGCAACGGTACCACGGCCGGAGATGGTCATAACGTCCTCAACGGCCATCAGGAACGGGAGGTCGTTGTTACGAGCAGGCGTCGGGATGTACTCGTCGACGGCCTTCATGAGCTCGCGGATAGCGTCCATCCACTTGGCGTCGCCCTCGAGAGCGCCCAGAGCGGAACCACGGATGACGGGGATGTCGTCGCCGGGGAAATCGTACTCGGAGAGGAGCTCACGGGTCTCCATCTCGACGAGGTCGATGAGCTCGTCATCGTCGACCATGTCGCACTTGTTCAGGAAGACGACGATGTAGGGAACGCCGACCTGACGGGCGAGCAGGATGTGCTCGCGGGTCTGAGCCATGGGGCCGTCGGTAGCGGCGATGACCAGGATAGCGCCGTCCATCTGAGCAGCACCGGAGATCATGTTCTTGACGTAGTCAGCGTGGCCCGGGCAGTCAACGTGAGCGTAGTGACGGGCAGCAGTCTCGTACTCGACGTGGGAGACGGAGATCGTAATGCCGCGCTCGCGCTCCTCGGGAGCCTTGTCGATGTTCTCGAACGCAGTGAAGTCAGCCTTGCAGCCCTCGGTCTCGGAGAGAACCTTGGTGATGGCAGCGGTCAGCGTGGTCTTGCCGTGGTCGACGTGACCAATGGTGCCGATGTTAACATGCGGCTTAGTGCGCTCAAACTTCTCTTTGGCCATAAAGCCCTCCTCTAAACAGGTCGTCCCCGGACGGGACTTTGCCTTTATACCATAGTGGCCTCTCAACATACTATTGAGAAGCCACCGTGTTACCTATGGTAGCGGTGACTGGATTCGAACCAGTGACGCCACGGGTATGAACCGTGTGCTCTAACCAACTGAGCTACACCGCCGGATGGAGCCTGCAACCAGACTTGAACTGGTGACCTCTTCGTTACCAACGAAGTGCTCTACCGACTGAGCTATACAGGCACTTGACGGGTGGGAGCTATAGGATTCGAACCTATGTAGGCAGAGCCAACGGGTTTACAGCCCGTCCCCATTAACCACTCGGGCAAACTCCCAATCGTTCAAGTATCCGCAGGCCCTTTGGTCTTTTGGACCGCCGCCCCCGCGAACGAAAAAGATAATACGATGCAACCTTGGGGGCTGTCAACGAAAACCTCTAGATACACGGTCCCGGGCGTATCTATATAGCCGTGACCTGCGGTTTTATTGAGTTTGGATATGAAGGACGGTGGTTTTGGATACAGAGGTGACGTTTCCCAAGGTAACACTTTGGTGTAGTGGAGTACACCTTCAGGATCAAACTTCGATAACAGCTTATTTGCACCAATTATATAGGTCGAGATCGGGGCTTCCCAGACAGAAGATTGCTCTTCCCAGGCAAAATCGAGCGTGGATTTTCTTCCGTTTGAAATCGAGCGTGGTTTTTCTCCCACTTTGCCGTGCCATCAAGCCCAAAGTGGCAGATTATCCACGCTCATTCGCTGAGCGGGAGATTTTCCACGCTCGTATGTCCGGAAATCCACGCTCAACCAGGATGACTGGGACCGGTCCGGTCTTTGTCTCGATCTGTAACATTTAGAGAACATTTACTCCCCTATCTGTTACAGATCGAGATATTTCGCAGAGATCCCAGCTTACGTCTCATTCTGTAACAGTAAGAACGGTTTTCCGCCCCTTCGTGTTACAGATCGAGACAAACCTGAAGCTTGGTTGGCGCCAAACCCGCTGACTTATCGACAAAAAAGAAACGGGCTCTGTCCCATATAGAGACAGAGCCCGAAACTCTCGTGGAGCCAGTGACAGGAATCGAACCTGCAACCCACTGATTACAAATCAGTTGCGCTACCGTTGCGCCACACTGGCACACTTGGCGCTTTCGCGCGAAGCCAGTTAAGAATAAAGGAATTGCGGACGAGGCGCAACAGGCCCTTCACCCGACCACATCTCAAAACTATTCGCCAGAACGAATAGTTTTATCCGTTCGCCAAAACCAAAAACTATTCGTTTTGGCGACGGCAACCCACAGTCCATTGATTACAAATCAACGGGCCGGCCAATTGGGAAACGGGTCTCTATGGATAATCCCCTACCGTCCGCGCAGGGCCTTGAGCTTGGCCAGGGCATCGGGGCTCAGGCGGCTGCCCAGGGTCATCTTAATCTGGGGCGCCTCCTCTGCCTCGTGAACGTCGTTATCGATCTGTTTGATCTCGTCCACCAGCATACGGCTCGAGATGCGCGTAACGCCCTTGCCCATGACGACGGCCTGGATCGTGCCGTCGCTCGATACCACGGAGCACGCGCGACCTTCCTCGCGTGCCTCGATGCAGAGCTTTTGCACCACGGTATCGGCAGAGACGCCCGTCGGCGAAAACTCGATGCGCACGCCGCGGGCCGGCAGGTTGGGGCGCTCGTTGGAGATATTGCCCGCGCCGTCGAACACGATCACGGCCTCGTAGCGGCCCTGGGCAAAGGCGGCGACGTCGTTGATGAGGGCGGTGCGCGCCATATCGTGAACGTCGCTGGAATACGGATCGTCGGAATGGTCGTACACGAGCTTTTCGTAGCGCGGCGTGCAGTGGATCACGTTGTAACCGTCGACCACCAACAGCTCGGGCTTATTGGAGTGCACCGTCGAGACCGGGTCGGCAATGGCCTGCGCAAACGCATTGCCGCCCACGCCGTAGGTCGCGGCCGAAACAATCGGCTTGGCCGAGCCCTCGCCAAAGCGCTTGGCCTTGGACTTGGCACGGTTCTTTTTGGACATGCGCTACTCCTCCCCCATGAGCTCGCCGGCGTTGCGGCGCAGCCACTCAAAGCAGAGGGCCGTAGTCGCCTGGGCAACATTGAGGCTCTCGGTCATGCCGCGCTGGGGAAGCTTGGTCAAAAAGTCGCATTTCTCGAGCACCAGACGCGAGATGCCGTCGCCCTCGGAACCCATGACGAGTGCCACGCGGCCCTCGAAGGGGGCATCCCAGCAGCTGCCCTCGGCGTGCTCAGAGGCACCGCCCACCCAAAAACCGGCGGCTTTGAGGTCATCGAGCGCACGAGCGATATTGGGGACCTGCGCGATGGGCAGATGCATAACGGCGCCGGCAGAAGTCTTGTAGCTACCCACCGTTACGCCGGCGGCTCGTTTGTTGGCGATGATGACGCCCGCTGCGCCCACAACCTCGGCAGAGCGCACGATGGCGCCAAAGTTACCGTCGTCGGTCACATGGTCGAGCACAACGACAAGCGCCGGGCCGTCGCCCGCGCGATCGAGGATGTCGGCGACATCGGCATAGGGGAAGTTGCCAACCTCGAGCGCAATGCCCTGGTGAGCGCCATGGCTCGACAGCGCATCGAGCTGCGCGCGTGGAACGAACTTAATGCGGACGCCCGCGGCGTTGAGGTCATCGACCAGGCGCGACAAGGCGGCATCGCGCTCCCTGCCCTCGGCAATGAGCGCGCACTTGATGGGAAAACCAGTGCGTAGCGCCTCGGCGGCAGCACGACGACCTTCGATAAACTCGCCCTTGGGAGCCTGGACAGCGTCGCGGTTGCGATCGCGCTGCGGACGTGCGGCCTGGGTGCGATCGCGCTGGCCCTTGGGAGCGGCAGCGCGATCATTGCGGCGAATCGGACGCGAGCCAGAAGCAGCCTGCTTGCCGCCACGAGGCGCACGCTTGCGATTGTCGGCCATAAAGCGACCTCCTAAATACAACTATCAAACGAAACAAAATAAACGACCGCCCATGAATATTAATTCGGGCGGTCGGTACGGGTTTTCCAAGTGCCCGAGATTGCCGTGAAAGAGGAGCGACGCGTACTTGAGTACGCGAGCGACGGTTTGAACGGCAAGGTCGGGTGCTTGGGAAACCCGCGGGGATTAGAGAGATTTGATACGAGTGCCGGCGGCGGTATCTTCAATCGTCAGGCCCAGGTCCTTGAGCTGGTCGCGGATGGCGTCGGCCAGATCCCAGTTCTTGGCGGCACGGGCCTCGGCGCGGGCCTCGAGAATCTTGGCAGCAGCCTCGTCCACGTCGTCGCCCGTGTAGGCGACCAGGCCGGCGGCAACGCCCAGCAGGCCCAGCGGCAGCTCGACCTTGGGCTCGGGAAGCTCGACGCCAAACGTATCGAGCAGCTCGACCAGCGTATCGGCGGCGGCCAGGGCAGCGGCCTTGTCGGCAGCATCGCCCGCCTGCTCCAGGTACTGGTTGCACTCGGTCACAAAGCCAAAGACAGCACCCATGGCACCGGCGGTGTTAAAGTCGTCATCCATGCACTCCTTAAAGGTGGTGCGGGTCTCGGCGGCCTTGGCGGCAAACGCCTCGGCAGCCGCTTCGTCGGCATCGGCCGTCGCGTGGTTCGCGGCCCAACGCAGGTTCTCGACCGTACCGGCGATACGCGTGAGCGAGTTCTCGGCACCCTCCAGGCGCTCCCAAGAAAAGTCGAGCGGCGAGCGATAGCTCGTCTGCAGCATCAGCAGGCGCAGGGCGGCAGCGGAGTGCTGCTCGAGGACCTCGGCCAGCGTAAAGAAGTTGCCGAGCGACTTGGACATCTTCTCGCCGTCTACCAGCAGCATGCCCGTGTGCATCCAGGTGTTGGAGAAGCCCTGGTGCCAGGCGCAGGTGGCCTGGGCGCACTCGTTCTCGTGATGCGGGAAGGCAAGGTCGGAGCCGCCGCCGTGGATGTCGATCGGAGTGCCCAGGTAGCGATGCACCATGGCGGCGCACTCGGTGTGCCAACCGGGACGGCCCTCGCCCCAGGGGCTCGGCCAGCTGGGCTCGCCGGGCTTGGCGGCCTTCCACAGGGCAAAGTCGAGCGGGTCGTTCTTGTCCTCGTTCTCCTCGATGCGCGCGCCAACCATAAGGTCGTCGATGTTGCGGCCCGAGACCTGACCATAGTTGGGATCGCTGCGCACGGCAAAGTACACGTCGCCGTTATCGGCTGCGTAAGCGTGGCCCTGCTCGATAAGCGTCTTGATCATGGCGATCATGGGGCCGATCTCCTTGGTGGCGCGGGGGCGCACATCGGGATCGAGCACGTTGGCGGCGCGCATGACGCCGATGAACTTGTCGGAGAACTCCGTCGCGACCTCGGCGGCCGTACGGCCCTGCTCGTTGGCGCGCTTGATGATCTTGTCGTCGACATCGGTGAGGTTCTGGGCGAACGTGACCTCGTAACCGCTCGCGATGAGCCAGCGGCGAATCACGTCAAAGCTGATGAACGTACGGGCGTTGCCGATGTGGATGTTGTCGTAGACCGTGGGGCCGCACACGTACATGCGGACCTTGCCGGACTCGATGGGCTGGAACTCTTCCTTTTTATGGGTAGCGCTGTTGTAGATACGCATTCGTTACTCCTTAACGGTTTTCTGTAGCAGGCAGACGGCCCAGGCGCCGATTCCCTCGCCCTGGCCTTCCCAACCGAGCTTTTCGGTCGTAGTAGCGGCGACGCCCACGTTTTCGACGTCAACGCCCAGGGCATGGGCAAGGTTGGCGCGCATGGCATCGCGATGCGGGGTGATCTTAGGCTGCTGGCAGGCAATGGTGCAATCGGCATCGACAAACTCAAAGCCCAGCTCACGCGCATAGTCCATCACGCGGGCAAGCAGCACCATCGAATCGGCACCCTCGTAGGCGGGATCGGTGTCGGGGAATAGCTTGCCGATGTCTCCCCCACGGCAGGCGCCCAGAATGGCGTCGGCCAAGGCGTGCGCGAGCACATCGGCATCCGAGTGGCCCAGCAGGCCGCGCTCGTAGGGAATGTCGACACCGCCGATGATACATCGACGCCCCTCCACCAGACGGTGAACGTCGTAGCCATGGCCAATGCGCAGGTTACTGAACATGGGGAAGGTCCTCTCCCTCGGCCATGCGGCCAAGCAGAATCGCGGTTACGGGACGCAGGTCCTCGGGCACCGTCACCTTAAGGTTATCGCGTGGGCTCTGGACGCAGCGGACGCGCCCACCCATGCGCTCGACCAGCGACGAATCATCGGTACCGATAAAGCCCTCGGCAATGGCTGCAGCGTGGGCGCGCTTCATAGCATCGACGCTAAAGATCTGCGGCGTCTGCGCTGCCCAGTAGAGTTCACGCGGCGGCGTCTCGACGATATTATCGCCGTCAACGATCTTGAGCGTGTCGATCGCGGGCTGACCGCACACGACACCGTCGAGGGCACGGTCGCTCACGAGCACGTCGATAGCGTGGTCGATGGCCTCGGTCGTAATGAGCGGACGAGCGCCGTCGTGGATGGCGACATATTCGAAACCCGCCGGAACCGCATGCACGCCGGCACGGGTGGAATCCTGACGGGTATCGCCGGCATCGGCAAAGCTGATGGGCGTGTCATAGTCAAACGGGTCAATGGCCAGGCGGCGCATCTCGGCACGGCGCTCGGCAGGGCAAACCACGACGATATGGCCGACCTTATCGCTACGATCGAACGCGCGGATGGACCAGCTCATGAGCGGACGGCCCGCCACATTAACGAGCTGCTTGCCGCCGGGATTTCCAAAGCGCTGGCCGCTGCCGCCGGCAACGACCACGGCGCATACGGGCGCCATTATGCGTTCCCCTGTTTGGTGCCCTTCATGCGGTACAGCGAGTCCGCAAGAATGGCAGGGTTGTTGACGCCAAAGTCGCCCAAGCGCTCCGGATCCTCGCTGATGTCGTCCATGAGCTCCTGCAGCGAGCCGTACTCGTCGACGATCTTCTCGGCCACGCCGTCGCGCACGACGGACACGCGCGAAAGCGTGCGCAGGCCCAGCGGCGTCATGACGGAGTCCTCGTCCAAGTCGTCATAGCCCAGAACTGCCGCCACGTGCTGCGGGTCGGACAGGTCCTTAGGCGTCATACGGCTCAGCTCGGCGCGAATCTTCTCGGCGTTGGCCTCAGAGGAATCGCTCGCGTAGTCGCGGATCATCAAGTCGTATTCGGTATCCATGCTGGAGCCCGCGAGCTGCTCGAGCTGCATCTGCACGAGCTTACCCTGGTTACCCAGCTTGACAATGCAATCCTTAAGCTCGGTCTTTGCCTGCTGCATGATCTCGAAGCTCGAGAAAATACCGGTAATGTCGGCGAGTGTGACGTAGTCGTCGAGCTCGAGGGCCGTCAGGCGCAGCAGGGAGCGATCGAGCGACTGACGGGTAGTCTGGAGCGTGGCGACGAGCTGGTTGACCGAGCTCATGATGGTGGTGACGGGCTGGATCTCGTAGCTCTTGCCGTGGACGTACACGTTGACGACGGCGCGACGAGCCGAAACCGAGATCACGATGGCATCGGTGAGCACCGACATGCGAGCGGCAGTACGGTGACGCATGCCCGTCTCACTCGTGGCGAGCGAGGGATCGGGATTGAGGTGGAAGTTGGCGCGCAGGATCTGGGTGAGGTCGCCATCGATAACGATGGCGCCGTCCATCTTGGAAAGCTCGAACAGGCGGTTCGAGGTAAACGAAATGTTGAGCGGGAAGCCGTCGTTACCGGCAGCGAGCACGTTTTCGGTGTCGCCGACGCAGATAAGGGCGCCCAGGTGACCGGCGATGATCATGTCGAGGGCGGTGCGGATCGGCTGACCAGGTGCCGTCAGGCGGATGGCCTGTTCCATACGCTTTTGCAGCTCGTTCTTATCCAAGGCATCGCTCCCATCGTATACGCTCCATAAACGTCAATAAGTTTCTCACGGTTTGCCCCTGTGACGCCCGCAAAATCCGATGCTTACAGAATGAGCGAACACAGCTGAGAGCCCCAATCCAAATGAGCTGTTCATGTGGTAGCATCGGGATTCGCATAAATGAGGGAGTAGTCGCGTGATCGGGTTCGCCTCCGGTGGCGCGGCAAGTCAACACACTGGCCGATGCGGCCTGGCTTGCCTTAATGAACGAGACTCGTGGCTGTGCGCGCAACGCGTACGCCACGGGTCTTTTTTGTTACTCCCCCAAGAGGTACACGCGGGCCCGCCCGCAGAGAGGGAGCCAGACTATGGGACTCGCAGAGCTTGTGTTGCTCGCTATCGGCCTTTCTATGGACGCTTTTGCCGTATCCATCTGCAAGGGCCTTGGCATGAAAAGGATCAACCTTAAGGTCGCCGTGATACTCGGCCTGTTCTTTGGCGGTTTCCAGGCCGGCATGCCCGTAATTGGGTGGGCCCTTGGTAGCCAGTTCATGGGCATCATCAGCCCCATCGACCACTGGATCGCCTTTATCCTGCTCGCCTTTATCGGCGGCAAGATGCTGTGGGAAGCCTTTACTGAGGACGAGAACGAAGGCGACGGCAAGGATGCCGAAAAGATCGACCTGGGCGAATATCTAATCCTTGCCATCGCCACCTCGATTGACGCGCTTGCCGTGGGCATCTCATTTGCGGCGCTCTCGGTTGACATCGTTCCCGCTGTATCGCTTATCGGCATCACAACGTTTATCTTCTCCATCGCCGGCGTAGCGATCGGCCACACCTTTGGCGCGCGCTACGAAAAACCCGCCACCATCGTGGGCGGCGTCGTGCTCACCCTCATCGGGCTTAAGATCTTGCTTGAGCATCTGGGGATTCTCGCACTGTAACGAATAACGGCCGCCCGGCATTACGCCAAGCGGTCGTTTTCATAGCCAGCCGTTTTAGAGCGGCTTAACTAAGGCGACCTTTACGCAGCGAGGCGCTTGAGGACATCGATGAGCAGCTCGTAGAAGCGCTCGGCAGAAGCGAGCTCCATGCTCTCGTCCGGGGTGTGAACATCGGAGAGCGTCGGACCCACGGCGATGGCGTCCAGGCCGTGCAGGGCCTCGGCAAACAGGCCGCACTCAAGGCCGGCGTGAATGGACTCGATGCGCAGCTCGGAACCAAAGAGCTCGCGATAGCTCTCGACGAAGACGTCGCGGACCGGCGAATGCTCGGCATAGCTCCAGCCGGGATACTCGAACTCGAACTTGGCGTCGAAGCCCAGGACATCGGCCAGCGTCTGCAGACGGTCCTTGAACTCGTTCTGCAGCGAGGTGATCGAGGAGCGCGGGGACAGCATGATCTTGACCTCGTCGTCAGAGGTGGCAACCACACCGATGTTGGAGGAAACCTCGACGGAGCCGTCGGTGGCGACGTTGCGGCGGATCACACCGTTGGGGGCAAGACGCAGGGCGCGGATGAGGGCAAGCGCGGACTTCTGGTCCATGGCCTCGACCTCGGCGTCGTCGGCAATCTCGACGGTGCAGGTAAAGCCGGGGTCGAAGACCTCAAGCTCGGCGGTGACGTCGGCGATGATGCCCCTTGCGATCTGGGCCGCGGCCTCGGCGGCAGCGTGGTCGACGTAGACCAGAACAGCCTTGCACTCACGGTTGATGGCGTTGTCCTTGGTGCCGCCGTTAAAGCTAACGATGGCGGGCTCGCCGGCGACCATCAGGCGGTCGATGATGCGGGCCATGATGAGGTTACCATTGCCGCGCTCCAGGTGGATATCGCTGCCGGAGTGACCGCCCAGCAGGCCGGAGATGTCGAGCGTGAGGGTGCTACCGGTCTTGTGCTCGCGCACGATCGGGCAGGTGTAGGTAACGACGACGCCGCCGGCACAGCTGACGGTGGCAACGCCCTCTTCCTCGGAGTCGAGGTTAATCATGGTGCGGGCGCTAATCTGGGACTTGTCGAGCGTCTCGGCGCCGACCAGGCCAGTCTCCTCGTCGGTGGTGAACACGCACTCGAGGGCGGGGTGAATGATCGAATCGTCATCGAGAACAGTGAGCATCAGAGCGACGGCAATACCGTTGTCGGCGCCCAGAGTGGTGCCGTTAGCGGTGAGGACGCCGTCCTTGACGACCAGGTCGATACCATCAGTCGTAAAGACGTGCTCAACGGAGCCCAGCTTGTCGCACACCATGTCGATGTGGCCCTGCAGCATCACGGTCGGGGCATTCTCGGCGCCGGCAGATGCGGGCTTGCGAATGATGACGTTGTAGACCTCGTCCTGATACACATCGAGGCCGCGCTCCTTGGCAAACGCAACCAGGAAATCGCTGATGCCCTTCTCGTTGCCAGACCCACGGGGGATCGCGCTGACCTCCTCAAAGAAATGGAACAGCTGGGCGGGCTCGTAGCCGGTAATCTTGTAGTCCATGGTGCCTCCTTGGCGCAACTGGTTAGACAGTAAGACATGCGACTTGTATATTCCCAGACTTTGCGTGCATAAACCAGTCGAAAACGCCGAGCGCCCTCGCATCATCGGCTAACGGTGGACCGTATAGCGTAACGGTCACAACTTCCGCAGCTCTACAAATCGAGGCGCCCTTTTCGGAGCGCCTCGATTGCGCGTATCAAATTGTCGCCACGCCCTACAGCGCGCCGGAACCGGCTTGCATCATGCCGCCGGGGCCCGAGGTCACGCCGCCGCTCACGGGCGCGGCGTTGCCGGTGTGCGGTGCCGCCGGGGCGGTATCGCCACCGAGCGTGCCCGCCGGACGCGGTGCCGGGATCTCGCCCGTGCCGTGGCTAAAGACAAACTTGCCATCGGCCACGTCGCACAGGACGGTATCGCCCTCGCCCCACTCGCCAGCCAGCAGTTCCTCGGACAGCGGATCCTCGATGAGCTTTTGAATAGCACGGCGCAGCGGACGCGCACCGTTGGTGAGGTCGGTGCCCTCGGCCACGATCTTGTCATAGGCCGCATCGGTGAGCTTGATGTTCATGCCGTTTGCGATCAGGCGCTGGCGCAGGTCGTCCACCAGCAGGTGCGCGATCTTGGTCAGGTTCTCGCCCGAGAGCTTCTGGAACACCACAATATCGTCGATACGGTTGAGCAGCTCGGGGCGGAACAGGCGCTTGAGCTCGCCCATCGCACGGCCCTTGATCTCACTCGAGGTGAGGCCCTGCTCGCCGGTGGTGCCAAAGCCAACGCTCGCATCCTGCGCGATCTCGCGGGCGCCCACGTTGGATGTCATGATGATCACGGTGTTGCGGAAGTCAACCGTCTTGCCCTGGCTATCGGTCAGACGACCCTCCTCCAGCACCTGCAGCAGAATGTTGAAGATGTCGGGGTGCGCCTTCTCGATCTCGTCGAACAGCACGACCGAATACGGGTGACGACGAACGGCCTTGGTAAGCTGACCGCCCTCGTCGTGACCCACGTAACCCGGAGGGCTACCGATAAGCTTGGAGACCTCGAACTCGCTGCCGAACTCCGACATGTCGAAGCTGATGAGCGCGTCCTTGCTGCCAAAGAGGTACTCGGCGAGCGTCTTGGCGAGCTCGGTCTTGCCTGTGCCGGTGGGACCCAGGAAGATAAAGCTGCCGCCGGGGCGACGCGGGTCCTTGAGCGGCGAGCGGCTGCGGCGCACGGCCTTGGCGACGGCCTCGACTGCCTCATCCTGGCCGATGATGCGCGTCTTGAGCACGCTTTCGGCTTGCAGCAGGCGACGGCTCTCGCTCTCGGTGAGCGAGGAAACCGGCACGCCAGAGGTCACGGACACGATGTCGGCAATCTGACTCACGTCGATGGTGAGCGGGCTGGCGTCGAGCTCGGCGGTCCAGGCGGCCTTGGCCTCGGCGAGCTCAATCTCGGCAGCCTTCTGCTGCTCGGTGATCTCGGCGGCCTTGTTCATGTCGTCGCTCTCGGTGGCCTCCTGTGCGGCGGCCTTGAGCTCCTCTATGCGATGCTCGGCCTCGCGCACCGGCTCGGGCGCGCGGTTGGCGGCGATGCGGGCGCGGGCGCCGGCCTCGTCAATGAGGTCGATGGCCTTATCAGGCAGGAAGCGGTCCTGAATGTAGCGGTTGGAAAGGTTCGCGGCGGCCTCGATAGCACCCTGCGTATAGCGCACATGGTGGTGCTCCTCGTAGCGCGGCTTGAGCGCGGTCAGGATCTTGACCGTGTCCTCGACGCTCGGCTCCTCGACATCGATGGTCTGGAAGCGACGCTCAAAGGCCGGATCCTTGGTGAGGTACTTACGGAATTCCTCGGCCGTGGTGGCGCCGATAATCTGGAAGGCACCGCGCGCAAGCACGGGCTTGAGCATGGAGCTCGCGTCGATGGAGCCCTCGGCAGAACCGGCACCGATGATAGTGTGCATCTCGTCGATAAACAGGATGACGTCGTCGGCCTCGGTGGCCTCCTGGATCACGTTCTTGAGGCGCTCCTCAAACTCACCGCGATACTTGGCGCCCGCAACGAGGCCCGGCAGGTCGAGCGTCCAGATGTTCTGGTTCATAAGGTTCTCGGGCACGCTGCCAGCTGCAATCTGCTGAGCCAGACCCTCGACGATGGCCGTCTTGCCCACGCCGGGGTCGCCCAAGATAAGCGGATTGTTCTTGGTGCGACGCGAAAGGATCTCCATCATACGCTGGACTTCCTTTTCGCGACCAATTACAGGGTCGAGCTCGCCGTCGCGCGCCTTCTGCGTAAGGTTGGTGGCGAACTGCTTAAGCGTATCGGTACCGCTCCCCTTTTGCTGCGACGCGTCCGAGCCGCTAAAGAACGGCAGGCCCGCACCGGGACGCCCGGCACCGGCGCCGGCGAGCGGACGCTTCTTGTCCTGGTCCTTGGCGGTAAGTTTCTCGATAGCCTTTTTGATGGAGGCGGACGACACACCCAGGCGCATGAGGATGTCCATGGCCATGCCGTTACCCTCTTCGACGATGCCAATCAGCAAGTGCTCGGTCGACACGTAGGTCTGGTTGTTCTCACGTGCCACGCGGAAGGAGCGCTCCATCACGCTAATGACGAGCGGCGTAAAGGCAAGCTTGGCAGCCTCGGTCTCCTCGCTGGGCTCGGGAACCGTGGTCTGGACCTCCTTGAGGGTGTCCATGATGTCGTCGTAGGAGATATCAAGCGAGCGCAGCGCCTCGGCAGCGATGCCCTCGTCCTCCTTGGCGAGTGCGAGCAGCAGGTGCTCGGTGCCCACCTTATTTGAGTGCAGATCGAGCGCCTCCTGTTTGGCCATCGACATGACCTTGCGCGCTCGATCGGTAAATCTATCTAACATGCTCGTTTCCTTACATGAGTTCATCGAAATCAAAACGCCCGCCCGTCGGCGGCGCTTTTGTCTCTTTACCCACAGGTTGTCTATGTTAACAGCTGGAGGAATATCTATAAACCCGGCTCACATGAATGCAGGTTATGACCGCATCGCGGGACTCACCGCGCGATGCGCGACAGGCGCCCCGCAAGAGAAACCCTAGGCGTCTTTCACCACGTCGGGACTCGTCGCACGCGATGCGCGATAGGCATCGGCCTCCTTGGAGACGCGTTCGAGCAGCTCGGATGTATCGACGCCCTCGACTTGCGCGACCGTTTCCACCGTCTGCATGGCGACCGCCCTCAGGTACGCGCACGCGCTGTCCCCCGGCTGCTCGAGGTCTATCTCCTCGCCGCCCTCCCGGGCAAAGCCGACCGCCATCACAAAGCCCATGATGCCCGAGACCAGAAAGCCCACCGCAAAGCTCGAATCTGCCTTGAGCTCTTCTCCGTCGGGGTGGACGATCTCTCTCACGCGGTCGATGATGATCGTATGGATGCCCTGCACGACCTGCTCGGCGGCACCCGCCCTCATGGTGATGACGATGCGCCGCAGCAGGCAGCGGACGTCGCGCCGGTCGAACGCCGAAAGGTCGCCCTCGCTCGAAAAATGCCAGAGGGCATCGGTGATGAGCTCGTTATCCTGCAGCAGCTGGGCTATGGCGATGGCGACGAGTTCATCGAAATCGTGAAAATAGTAGTAAAACGTTCCGCGATTGCACTGGGCGGCGCGGGTCACCTCGCCAACCGACAGCTCGAAGATGCTGTTGTTCTCGATGAGCTCCCAAAACGCCTCGATGATACGGGTGCGTGCATCGGGCGCATCGGCGTCCTTACGCGGTCTCGCCATGCGCCTCACCGCACCCCTGCGCCTTGGCGTTCATGATGAGCATCTGAAGACGGTTCTCCACGTTGGCGAAGCTCACGTCGGGATCGTAGTCGAGCGGCAGGAACTGCGCCGTGGGATACTGCTCCTTGAGCGCATGGATGAGCCCGCGCCCCACGACATGGTTGGGCAGACACCCGAACGGCTGCAGGATCACGAAGTTGCGGCAGCCGCGCTTGGCGTGCTCGAGAATCTCCGCCGGAATCAGCACGCCCTCGCCCGCATCGAACGTATGGTGCAGGATCTTATCGCTCGCGCGCACGAGCTCGGGCATGCGCGTCGGCGGCTCGTAGAGCGGGCTCGCCGCGCCCAGGCGGTCGCAACGGTCGTGCGCGAGCTCGAACAGGTTGTCCGCCGTGGCGTACCAGGCCTTTTCGGGCAGCGACAGGTCGACGTGGAACTCGCGCGACTGCGCATGCTTGTAGAAATAGGTCTTGCGGATCACGTCGGTCATGCGCGCCTCGATGACCTCGAGCCCGTTGTCCTCGAGGTAGCGCTCGATCTCGTGGTTGGCGCCGAGATGGAAATTGAGCAGGTACTCGCCCACGATGAGAACGGTCGGATGCGGGTTCGAGCGGTCGTACGGAACGGCGTCCATGATCGCAAGCGCGCGTTTGAAGCCCGTCGCCTGGCCTCTCAGCCCGGAGCGCTCCATGCCCTCGATAACCTCATCGAGCGCGCGGTCGAACGCAGCGTCCGCCGCGCCCTTCTCGAGCTCGTAGGGACGGATGCGCCTAAGCATGGCCTCGAGGGCATCGATCATGGGAAGACCGTAGGCGATCTGGATGCTCGGGCCAAGGCCGAGCTTGAAGCCCGGATGCGCATTGTGGGCATCGACGTCGTCGTTGGTGAGCACCGGGACATAGTCGTATCCCGCGTCGTCGAGCGCGCGGCGCAGCAGGGGCATGTAGTGCGTCAGGCGGCAGTCGCCGATATACTTGCCAGTCACCACGGCGACGTCGTGCGGGTCGTACTTACCGCTCTCGAGTGCCGCGAGCGCCTCGCCGATCACGATTTGCGCGGGGAAGCAGATGTCGTTGTGCACATAGCGTTTGCCCAGGCGGATGGCATCCTCGCGCCCGATATCAAGGGCCTCGGCGCGCACGCCCTGATTGCGCATCGCCGCGGTCATGAGCCTGCAGAACGCATGGGAGGTGTTGGGGGCCAGCGCGATCTTGTCGTGCCGGTCGCGCTTGGTGTACTTGACCTTATACGGGTCGTCGAGCGGATGGACCGCGTGCACCCGGGCGCCCTCGGCACGCTCCTCCGCGCGACGACGGTTGACCGACTCGATAAACGAACGCACGCGAATGCCCATGGGACCGGCGACGTCGCTCTCATCGAGCTTGATCATCATCGGAACCTTGGAGCCCATCTCGCCCATCATGCGCGCGATCTCGTCGGTGAGATACGCATCGTGGCCGCAGCCGAAGCTGCCCATCTGCACGAGCTCGAGCTCGGGCGTCGATGCGACGATGACCGCGCACGACAGCATGCGCGCATGGTAGTTGTTCACGATGTCGATGCGGCTGTTGGAAAGATCGACGTTGCAGACCCCCGGCACCGCATCGGGCGTCAGCACGGGGATGCCGCGCTCAGAGAAGAGCTTGGGCAGCCCGTGGTTGACCAGCGGGTCGTTGTGGTACGGGCGCGAAGCGATCACCACCGCGTAGCCGCCGTCCTCGCGCACGTTCTCGAGCACCTGCCTGCCGCGCAGCTGCAGCTGGTTCTCAAACGTCTGCTGCGCGCGGTCCGCCTGCTCGGTCGCCTTGGCAACCAGGTCGGCATCGATATCGAAGGTCTCCTTGCACCACGCCTTGAGCTGGCGGTTTCGGTCGCCCTCGTCGTACCAGTGGAACAGCGGCGTATCGAACGGAACGCCGAAACGCTCCTCCGGGTTATCGGAATTGCGCATCACGTAGGGGTATCCCTTTACGACGGCGCACATCCACTCGCTGGTAGAGGCGGTGTTTTCGGTGGGCACCGTCGTGATGATGGGCATGAAGATGCGGTCGACGCCGGCGTCGACGAGATTGCGGATGTGCCCGTGGACGAGCTTGGCCGGGAAGCACACGGTGTCGGATGTGACGTGCGCCAGACCGCGCTCGTACATCGCCTTGGTGCTGCGTCCCGAGACGCGCACCTTAAAGCCGAGCGTGCTGAAGAACGTCGACCAGAACGGCATGGTGTCCCAGAACTCGAGCACACGGGGAATGCCGATCGTGACATCGCGCCCCCCGCAGACGGGAACCGTGGGGCACGACTCGAACAGCAGCTTCTCGCGGTCGACAAAGAGATTGGGGGCAGCCGCGGTCCGGTCGCGCCCCGTGCCGGGTGCCTGTGCCTCGCAAGCACCCTGCGGACGCAGCTCCTCCGCCGCGGGAACCTCGCGCACGAGCTCATCCCATGAGATGGCGCCGCCGCGCGGGCAGCGATTGCCCGTGACGTAAAGCGAGCCGTCGCCAAATGCCACGACCGCGCGCTGGCAGCGGTTGTTGCACCGACGGCAGGTAACGCCGCCGAACTCGCGATGCTCGAAGCGCTCCACGGCATCGAGCCCGATAAACGACGTGCCGGCGTCGCCCTTGCGGCATTCCTCGCGCGCGAGCAGGGCGATACCGATAGCGCCCATCAGCCCCGGGTGGGGCGCACGCGTGACGGGTTTGCCCAGATACTGCTCGAATGCGCGCAGCACCGCGTCGTTTCGGAACGTGCCGCCCTGGACGACGACTTTGTCGCCCAGACGGTTGAGATTTGAAACGCGAATGACCTTGGTGAACACGTTCTCGATAATCGAACGGCAGAGACCGGCCATGATGTCGCCCGGACCCTTACCGCGCCGCTGCTCGGAAACGACGCTGCTGTTCATGAACACCGTGCAGCGGCTGCCGAGAACGGCGGGGGCTTTGGACGAAAATGCCTCGGTCGCGATATCCTCAACGGCTATTCCGAGGTTTTTGGCAAAACCCTCGAGGAACGAGCCGCAGCCCGCAGAGCACGCCTCGTTGACGACGATATCGGTCAGCACGCCGTGGTTGAGCCAGATGGCCTTCATATCCTGTCCGCCGATGTCGAGCACGAAGGTCGCATCGGGAACGCATGCGCACGCGGCGCGGGCGTGCGCGACCGTCTCGACCGTATGGTAGTCGGCGTGGAACGCGCGCGCGAAAAGCTCCTCGCCGTATCCCGTGGTGCCCACGGCATCGATCGCAAGCGTGACTCCCGCTGTCTCCCAGCGGTTCTTCAAGCTGACAAGACCCTGTTGGGCGACGTCGAGCGGTCTGCCGTTATTAGACGCGTAGAACGAATCGACAAGCTCACCCGCCTCATCGACCAGGGCGAACTTGGTCGTCGTGCTCCCCGAATCGATACCGAGCGCCACACGCACCGTCTCTCCGGGCGCATACGCATCCGGACCCTTTGCCGGCGTCTCTTTGCCATGGCGTGCCGTAAAATCCGCCTGCTCGGCAGGTGTGGCAAAAAAGGGCTGGGCAAGACGTCCCTCCCCGCTTGCGGGCGCGACCGTCTCGAGCTTATCCAGCCGGACAAAAGCGTCGGGAAGGTCGATCGGTTGGGACGATGCGAACATGTCGGTCAGCGACAGGGCGGCACCGCGCGCGACCATGATCTGCGGATCGCGCGGGACGATAACCTGATCGTCCGATAGATTCAGTTGCTCCCGGAACACGCGGACCAGTGTGGGGTTGTAGGCGAGCGTACCGCCCTCGAAGATTACCGGCGGCTCGATGTCGATACCCTGGGCCAGACCGCCGATCGTTTGGCGGGCGACCGCGTGAAGCGCCGAAAGCGCCAGGTCGGTGGTAGGAATGCCCTCGTTGAGCAGCGGCTGGATATCGGTCTTTGCGTACACGCCGCAGCGGCCCGAGACCTCGTGGACGGTCGTTCCCCGGCTTGCGAGCTGCTCGAACTCACCCGATTCGGTGCCGACCCCCATGAGCTTTGCCATCTCGTCGATAAATGCACCGGTACCGCCTGCGCACGAGCCGTTCATGCGCATGTCGGCAACCTCGATGTCTCCCTTATCGTTGGTGCGGAAGAAGATCATCTTGGCGTCTTGGCCGCCCAGCTCGATGGCGCAGCGCGTCTGCGGATAGAACCTGCTGATCGCGAGCGCGTTGGCGACCACCTCCTGAACGTACGAGGCGCCCAGCGCGGTCGCGATATCGCGCGCACCCGAGCCGGTCACCGCAACGCGCAGCGACTCATGGGGAAAGCGCTCGGCGAGCTCGCCGAGCATGGCGCGCACGCTCGCTGTCTGACACGCCCCGTGGCGGCGATATCCCCACCACGCCTCGGTCATATCCTCGTGCATCGCGTAAACTTTGGTCGTCGTCGACCCTACGTCCAGTCCTACTAGCAACGCCATAATGCTCCGTCTCTCGCATTTTTCCCGCTAGAGATATACCACTCTACGTAATACAACAGACTGTTGTATTTAAACTCCGTATAAAAAGCGGCTGCCGAAACGCTTCAGCAGCCGCCGAATGCACCAACAGATTGTTCTGCGCGCTAGCACGTCGGGCAACGGAGCAGCACGGGCCCTCCGGTCATGCGCACCGCTCACGCCCGCGATGTCGCCGAGAGAGCTATCCACGCTTAGGGCTCCAACCAAGCAAGTCGCCCGCGCTCAGCAGATCCCTAAGCGAGCTACTCGCACTCAGGAGCCATAGCCTGCTCCAAGAGCTCGGCATGCTCCTCCTCGAAAACCGTCCCCACAGGGAAGGCGCGACGGAAGACGAAGCGGGAAATCGGACCGGCTACCAAAAGGTTCCACGGCAGCGCCATCACAAAATTATGCGGGATGTTGATCATCCAGATCGCGGGCACGGAATACAGGTTCGCAAGGATGCCGCCGGGCATGTGCGTCAGACCCTCACAGGCACCGTACAGCGACATGATGATGACCATGGGAACGACCATGCAGGAGCTGACGGCGAGCGTCATGGCAAGTGGCGAGCTCTTGCCCGGCGTGACCAAGTACTTAAAGGCGAAACCCTTGGCGAGCGGGCTGGCGACGAACCAGTCGCAGCACATGGCAAAAATGTAGGCAACGGGGAAGCCGAGCCACGCAGTGGCAACGACCTCGCCGTTGATGGCCCCGTGCTGCAGGGCAACGTTGTAGATGCTCATCCAGAGCACCATGCAAAAGCACATGATAAAGGTGAACAGCAGGCTCTCTCGTTTGTTGATAGGCATAAAGGGCAGATTCCTCTCTGTGTTGTACCGCGGCGCCACGCAACAAAAACGGGCGGGCAAGATGGAGCTGTTGGGACTTCATCTCGCCCGCCCGTGTTACGCGCGTCTGCGACTACTTATGTGGTGGAACTACCCTAACACGAACGGCGCGCGCTTCGTAAGCGTTGAGTTTGTGGAGATGCAGGGCACCAAAACCCCCGACCCCATAAGTTGCGGTGGAATACGGACTGTTTTGACCCTTTAAGCAACAATTCAGTCCCTATTTCACCGCAACTCATTTGGTGCAAAGTAACCTGTCCCCCTTGTACCAATTAGCTGGTGTGGCGCCAGCGAGGGTCGGTGAGCGTACGCGCCACACCCAGTCCAACGGGCAGAAACGCTACGATGAGCACTGCGCGCACAAACCAGCCGAGCATATTGACCGTGTCGAAGGTGCACATGTAATACATCGAGCGATACAGATACAAGCCCGGCACCATAATGACAATCGAAGGCACCGTGAGGGCGATGCGCGGGTAGGTGAGCTTGACTTCAGCCAAGCTTGCGAGCAGCCCCGATACCAGCGCGCCGATAAACGCTGCTGCCTCGGGAGGCATTCCCGTGCTGAGGCCCAGGAAGGGAATCATCGTCGGCGCATCGACAAGGGTCAGACGCAGGGTATTGGACACGGCGCCGATCAACCCAGCTGCCGCGGCCATCTTTACCGGGCTGTTGAACATCACCGAGAAGCCGAATACGCCAACGAAGCTCATCACCACGCGCAGGAGCGTAAGGGCAAGCGGCGAAAGGCCCAGTGGGGCAAAGTCGTCCGGCGCCAGGCCAACACACTCGGCAACCATCCAACCTACGAGGGTCGCCATCACAATAATCGATACGGCATATGAAAGGCGCTCGATACCGCTTCGCATGTCGAGCTTAGCGATGTCGAGGCCTGCCGTAATGAGTGGAAAGCCGGGAATCACAAAGAGCATGGCGCCGATATAGCCTTCTTGGTGCGACATTGCCCCCGGTATGACCTGGCCAAGGCCGAGCAATGCCAGCAGATACGAAACGCAAGCGAGCGCAACGCCGGTCGTCAGCGCGCTGAACTGACCAAGGCCTTGCTTGAGAATATGGGAGCGGGCAAAGTTGCCGACACCCGCGCCCACGAACGCGCAGGCCATCTCGATAGGGCCGCCGCCGAGCAAAAAAACGAAGGCGCCACAGGCGCAGGCCGCCGCAAGGCCCTGTTGCCAAGGCGCGTAATCAGGTTTTGAACTCTCAACGGTCTTGAGCATCTCGTGATACTCGTGCACCGTGAAGCGACGACCATAGGTCTCGATTTCCTTGAGGAAACTCTCCATCATCCAAATGCGATGGGTATTGACGCCCGTTGTGGGCAAGCTGACGACCTCATTAAAGCAGTGACCATCTTCGATGCAGGTGCACTCAAACGACAGAAGACTTAAGTCAACGTGGATGGTGACACCGAGTACGGCGGCAACACGATTCATGGTATCGCGCACGCGCCAGGCACCCGTTCCGCTTGCCAGCATAAGCATGCCGGTGCGGCAGATGATGGATGATTTATCGGTGAGCGGCGCATCGACGGCAAGCTCATCGCCTGCCGTCACGATCTGGTGCCA
This sequence comes from uncultured Collinsella sp., assembly GCA_905209455.1. Lineage (GTDB taxonomy): Bacteria > Actinomycetota > Coriobacteriia > Coriobacteriales > Coriobacteriaceae > Collinsella. Next base: position 23,533 of record CAJLTA010000016.1, on the reverse strand, counting down.
GTCAGTTTTCATATGGAGCGCGCCGGCACGAACGCCGTGGTGCATGGGGGCTCTCGAAAGCAGCGAGTCAAGGCGCGAAGGCTGTGGGGGCTCCGTTGATTCGTCCTCAACCTCATCAGTCTCTTCATCGACCAGATCAAAGGAATCAAGCGGCGCTGGCTCGCGACGGTCGATCAGCTCCTCGTCCTCATCATCAAAGTAATTGAACTGATCGAGCATGTCCTCTTCGATTGAACGCTCGCTCGCGTCGTCCATATAGACGCTCCCTTCCTACCGACTAACCCCCATCCTAGGCAGCAACGGCTAAAGGAAACATAAAAGAGACGACCGTCATGCATGGAAGGCGCAAACCCCCAATGAGCCGGTAGGCCCCCCGACGAAAAGGACCGTCCCCAAGTGCTAATCAAGGCAACGCCGATGCCTTGGCAACGACAGCGAGCGACGTCCAGGGCGAACAAGTTGGCATGAAAAAGGCAAGGCATAGACCTTCTGGTCATGCCTTGCCTTTTGAATGACAAATTGTCGCCCTGGGCGTCGCGCAGCGTCGGCTGGTCCGCCGTTCGGTAGAACGGCGGAACCAATTAGTACATCTTTGCGCCGGCGGGGATGGAGGCGTCGAGCTGGATCAGGTTGAGGCGCTCCTCGCCCTCCTCCTCGTGGACAGCGCTGATCAGCATGCCGCAGCTGGGAATACCCATCATCTTGCGCGGAGGCAGGTTGGTGATGGCAAGCAAGGTCTTGCCAACCAGGTCCTCGGGCTCGTAATAAGCGTGAATACCGGAGAGGATGGTGCGGTCGGTGCCGGTGCCGTCGTCGAGCGTAAAGTTCAGCAGCTTCTTGGACTTCTTGACGGCCTCGCATGCCTTGACCTTCACAGCGCGGAAGTCGCTCTTGGAGAAGGTATCAAAGTCGACGAACTCCTCAAACAGCGGCTCAACGGCGATCTTGGAGTAATCGAGCGTGGGCTTAAGCGACTTAACGAACGGGCTCGCGGCGTTGCCGGCCTCTGCAGCCTTGGCGGCAGCGGCACCGGACTGGAAACCCTTCTCGGGCTTCATGTGCGGGAACAGCAGCACGTCGCGGATAGAAGCCTGGTTGGTAAGCAGCATGACCACGCGGTCGATACCAATGCCAATACCGCCCGCGGGAGGCATACCGTACTCGAGGGCGCGCACGTAGTCCTCGTCATACTCCATGGCCTCGTCGTCACCGCCGGCCTTCTCGGCCATCTGAGCGGCAAAGCGCTCGGCCTGGTCGACCGGGTCGTTGAGCTCAGAGAACGCGTTGGCGTACTCGTGACCGGCAATAACCAGCTCAAAGCGGTGCGTCAGGCGCGGGTCGTCCTCAAAGCGCTTGGCAAGCGGGCTGACCTCGATGGGGTAATCGCACACGAACGTGGGGTTGACGATGGTGTCCTCGCCCAGCTCATCGTAGATCTCGGCGATAATCTTGCCGGCGGTCCACTCGGGCTTAATCTCCAGGCCCTTCTCGCGCGCGGCGGCAGCAAGCTCCTCGACCGGCGTGTCGATGGTGACCTGCTTGCCGAGCACGTCGGAGACGATGTCGGTCATGGGACGGCTGGCCCACTCACCAGAAAGGTCGATGGTCTGGCCCTGGTACTCGATGACCTCGGGGTTGCCGATGGCCTTGTTAGCCGCCTTAATGACACCCTGGGCGAGCGCCTTCATGCCCTCGAGGTCGGAGAAGGCACGGTAGGCCTCCATCGTGGTGAACTCGGGGTTGTGGGTAAGGTCCATGCCCTCGTTACGGAAGATGCGGCCGATCTCGAACACGCGCTCAAAACCACCGACGATGCAGCGCTTGAGGTGCAGCTCGGTGGCAATACGCAGGTAGCACTCCTGATCGAGCGCGTTGAAGTGGGTAATGAACGGCTTGGCCGTGGCACCACCCTGGATGGTCTGCAGGATGGGGGTCTCGACCTCCATGTAGCCGTCGGACTCCATAAAGCGACGGAAGGTGGAGAGAATCTGCGAACGCTTACGGAAGGTCTCACGAACGTCGTCGTTGGCGATCAGGTCGACATAGCGCTGGCGATAGCGGGTCTCCTTGTCGGAAAGACCGTGGAACTTCTCGGGCAGCGGACGAACGGCCTTGGAAAGCAGGGTCGCGCTCTCAGGGGCAACGGAAAGCTGGCCGCGCTTGGTGCGCACGACCACGCCGGTCACGCCCAGGATGTCGCCCAGGTCGAGGGCCTTGAGCGTATTCCAGGCAGCCTCGTCCATGTCGTTGATGCGGCAGAACAGTTGAATCTCGGCAGTCGCATCGCGCACGACGATGAACATGATCTTGCCCTGACCGCGCTTGGCGACCACACGGCCGGCAATCTTCACGACATCCTCGGTGTCCTCACCATCGGCAAGATCGGCGTACTTAGCCTCGATATCGGCGACGTAGTCCTCAAGCTCAGAGTGCTCAGGATAGGGGTTCTGGCCCGCCTCGAACAGGGCGGCGCGCTTGACCAGGCGGGTGGCGCGCTCGTCGTTGAGCGTCGATGCCTGATCGGCGGCGTTCTGGTTCTCTGCCATAAGTTAGCTCCTCAAACTAAAACGCTCCCCAGGATTCGGTCCCAGGGAGCGAAAACAAACCTTTACGCGGGACCGTGGTCTAGCGTGCGATCTTGGCGATGGTGTAGACGCGAGTCTTGCCGGAAGGCGTAACGACCTCGACGGAATCGCCCTCGCCGTGACCAATGATGGCGTGACCGACCGGAGACTCGTTGGAAATCTTGTGCTCGAGCGAGTTGGTCTCGGTGGTACCGACGAGCGTGACTTCCATGACCTCGCCGTTGGGATCAATCAGCGAAACGGTGGAACCGATGGAGACGGTCAGGTCGCCCGTGGTGGCAGCAACCTGAGCGTTGGCAAGAATGGCCTGGATCTCGGCGATACGAGCAGCATTCTGGGCCTGCTTGTCCTTGGCGGCATCGTACTCGGAGTTCTCCGAAAGGTCGCCGAACGCGCGGGCTTCCTTGATGTCCTCGACGATCTCCTTGGCGTAATCGCCCTCACGCCAGGCGAGCTCCTCGACGAGCTTCTGGCGGCCCTCAGCGGTCAGTACGATCTGGCTTGCGTCCATACGGATATCTCCCCAACTCTGATCAAACAATCAACTGTCAACAAAACGAAAAAGACCGGCTAGCCTGCGGGCAAGCCGGTCAGGTGCTCACCCCAAAGGGATGGGACTACTCTGCGTCCGCGTCGCTGTCCTCTGCCTGCTTCTTCTTGGCAGCAGCGAGCTTGGCCTCGAGCTCAGCGATCTCCTTGTCCTCCTCGGACTGCTCGACCACGACCTCCTCGGCCTGCTTGGTCTCGGCCTTATCGTCGCCCTCCATACCCTCACGGATATTCTTGACGGTAGAGCCGAGGGACTTGCCGAGCTTCGGCAGGTTCTTGGGCCCGAAGATAATCAGGACAACGACGAGAATAATGATGAGCTCAGGAGCCCTCAGTCCAAACATGTAGACCTCCACAATACAGCGAGACAAGCTCGAATGAGTATACCGCGGGTATCGCGGTATCACAACACTAGCTAAAAAAAGGGACCGCAAGAAGCGGTCCCTCCTCATGCTCTGGTCGGGTTGACTGGATTTGAACCAGCGACCCCTGCGTCCCGAACGCAGTGCTCTACCAAACTGAGCCACAACCCGTTAGCTCGACTATAGTAACAAAGATTTTCGCCGCGTGCTAGAGAAATTTTTATTTCTTTGGCGCGTCGATTTGAACCGTGTTGGGAATAAGCTCAGTCGCGCAGGCCCACCAGCCATTTTGCTGGGCAGCATCGGCAAGCCTTTCGGCCGTGGCAGCGGTGTCGCAAATGGCAAACGAGCAGGCACCCGATCCGCACACATCTACAGCAACGGTTCCGTCCTGTTTACGCAGCCAGTCGAGGACCGTTTGAATCTGCGACTCCATCTGTGCGGAAATGACACCAAGGTTGTTATGGATGAGTGCATATGCCGTCTCGGCATCACCAGCACGCAAGGCAGAAGCTATCGCGCCGGGCTTGTCCGCAGGCACCGGGGCCTCGTCAAAACGTCGATAGGCTTCAATTGTCGAAACGCTTGCCTCGCGCGGCTTGACCAGCACGACGGGCGTCGCAGGCAGCGCGGGGTACTCAGTTGCCAGCACGTCTCCCCCACCTACGTAGAACGCAGGACTCGCGTGCAAAAAGAACGGGACGTCAGCACCAATGCCCCGCGCAATATCGTCGAGCGCTGGGTCGGTGCGATCAATGCCCCAGAGCTCTGCCAAGGCGACAATGACCGCGGCCGCATCCGTCGAGGGGCCGCCCAAGCCGGCGCACAATGGAATGCGCTTCTCAATCGTCACGCAGACGTTTGCCTCGCGACCATAATGCTCGGCCATAGCAACCGCAGCCCGATACGCCGTATTCTTTTGCATGGGAAAATCTGATGCCGGAACCGTCTGGACGGTCAGCGCCTGCGACGGCGCGACCATCACGGTATCGGAAAGACCGACGGCCGCCATCAGGGAATCGACCCTGTGGTAGCCGCGGTCATCGCGCTCGGTATGAACCCCCAGGTAGAGGTTAATCTTTGCCGGCGCGGAAAGAGTCAGGGACCGATCGGTCACCGTTAATGCTCCTCGAGCTGATTGCCGAGCGGGGTAAAGATATGCTCGCCGCTCTCGGGGTCGAACAGCTCGACCTGGCCGGTGAGGACATCGATGTACTGGTAGGACTGACGCGACTTGCGGCCGCGACGCTCGTCAACCTCGACAATGAAGACGGCCGGGTGGACGCTCTTGATGGTGCCCATGCGCTCGACGACGCGGGTACGGCCCATGTTGGCCTTCACCTTGACGCGATCGCCCACCATATCGGTCAGCTTCTCGTGGATGTCGTCGACGTGATTGACTTCCATCTCTTCCATGAACAGGGCCTCCAGAAGGTGCAATTCAAAAAGGGGACAATACCCCTAAGATAGACAAAACTCTAATACTATAGCACCCTGTTGTGGCCATACGCAAGTAGCTAAAAAAGCCCGGTCTCGAATACGTACCAGACGACAACCTCGCATGACCAGTTGTTACGCGGTTTGGTAAAACCGCGTAACCTAAAGGTTGTCGGTGTCCAAGACGATGGTGAATGGGCCGTCGTTGACCAGGTCGACCTTCATGTCGGCGCCAAAGATACCGTGCGCCACATGCTCAACGTCCTCGTGCACAAGCGTCAGGAAGTACTCGTAGAGCTCGTTGGCAACATCGGGTGCGCCGGCATCCGTAAACGATGGGCGGCGACCGTGGCGGCAGTCGGCGAACAGCGTGAACTGCGACACCACGAGCACCTCGCCGTCGACATCGGCAAGTGCCAGATTGGTCTTGCCGTTCTCGTCCTCGTTGATACGCAGCCCGCGGAGCTTGCCCCACAGCTTGTCGGCCTCGGCACGCGTATCGCCATGGCCCACACCCAGCAGCACCAGGTAGCCGCGTCCAATGCGGCCCACGCACTCGCCGTCGACCGTCACGCCGGCGTTGAGCACGCGCTGCACCACCGCACGCATGGCCTACTCCTCGCCCGTCAGCTTGGCGGACAGATGCTCGAGCGCGTGGAAACGATGGCTGATGGCGTTCTTCTCGTCAGCCGTCAGCTCGGCCATGGTCTTGCCCGGCGTGTCGACCGGCAGGAACAGCGGGTCATAGCCAAAACCATGGTCGCCGCGGCCCTCGTGCGCGATAACGCCCTCGCAGGCGCCCTCGCCATAGGTAACCAGACCGTCCGTGTCGATGAGCGCGACGACGCTCATAAAGCGCGCGGTGCGGTCCTCATCTGCCACGCCTTCCAGGTTAACGAGAAGCTTGGCGTTGTTGGCGGCATCGTCGCCGTGCACGCCCGCATAGCGCGCGCTATACACACCGGGCTCACCGTCCAGCGCGTCGACGACCAAGCCCGAATCGTCGGCAATGGCCATAAGGCCCGTCTCCTCAACCGCGGCTTGGGCCTTGATGATGGCGTTCTCCAAAAACGTCGTGCCGTTTTCCTCGGGATCCTCAAAATCACCCAGCTGGCCGAGCGCCACAAAGCGCACCTCGGGCATGACCTTGCCCAAAATGGCCTCGATCTCGGTGAGCTTATGAGCGTTTCCGGTTGCCACGACGATGGTCGCCGCCGGGTCGAGGGTGTCAATGTCAATCTTCTCAAGTGCCATGACTGGCCTCCTTGTCTCTATAGCAAGCCGCGTGAGGGGCGTTTGGGCACTTGACCTCTCCCCTCTCAGGCGATCGGACCTTTCAACGCAGCATTTCAGCAGATAAAACCTACCAAAATAAACCTGTCCCTTTTTGGCAGGTTAGGCGATGGCTTGGCGCTGAAGCTCGATGAGCTCGGCGACACCCTTGTCACCCAGGTCAAGCAGGGCGTTGAGGCGTTTGCGGTCGAAGGGCGCCTGCTCGCCGGTGCCCTGGAGCTCGATCATCTCACCGGTATCGGTGGCGACGAGGTTCATGTCGACCTCGGCATGACTGTCCTCGGAATAATCGAGGTCAAGCAGCGTATTGCCGTCGACAACGCCCATAGAGATGGCAGCCACCTGGCCGGTAAGCGGGATGCGCTCGATCTTGCCCGCCTCGACCCACATGGCGAGGGCGTCGTGCAGCGCCACCCAGGCGCCGGTGATGCTCGCTGTACGCGTGCCGCCATCGGCCTGAATCACATCGCAGTCGACGGTGACGGTGTACTCGCCGAGCGCCTTCATGTTGACGACGGTACGCAGGCTGCGGCCAATGAGGCGCTCGATCTCCATGGAGCGACCCTTGCGGTTGGCGTGCTCGCGCTTGCAGCGCTTGCCGGTCGACGCCGGCAGCATGGCGTATTCCGCGGTCACCCAGCCGGCCTTAGCTCCCTTTCGCCAGCCCGGCACGCCCTCCTCGATAGTGGCGGCGCACAGCACGCGCGTGTCACCGAACTCGGCCAAACACGAGCCGTGGGCGTGCTTCATGACGCCACGGGTGAGCTTAACGGGGCGCAACTCGTTGGCGGCGCGGCCGTTGGCGCGGTTGACCTGCATGTACTCCATAGAAATATCCTTTCGGCAAAATATGTGGCGAAGGCTTTGGCGGCTGCCTTACATCTATTTCAGCTCATCGATATCGATATGTTCGATGCTCTTGAGCGGCTGACCAAAGATAAAGCTGCCCGCCACCGCAAACTCGGCAATGTTATCGGCCGTCGTGGCAAAACGATGCTGCGGCTCGGCGGCGTCGCCCGCCAGCTGCTCGCGGCGCGTGAGGATATCGGTCAGCTCGCGTGTGGTCTCCTCGGCGGAACTCACGACGCGCACCCCAGGCCCCAGCGCATGCCGGATAGGTCCCACCAACAGCGGGAAATGCGTACAGCCGAGCACCACGGTATCGATACCGTGGTCGCGCAGCGGCTCAACCGTGGCACCCACCAGCGCACGCACGGCAGGCGTATCGAAGATGTCCTCGTTCTCAAGCCACTGTTCCTGCAGATGTGCACCCGAGGCGAGCTCGTGTTCGACAACCTCGACAAAGCTCGAGGCAGGACAGCCGTATACATCGACGCCGGCATCTAGATCCTGAATGGCGCGCGTGTAGGCGCCCGAGCGAATAGTGAGGTTGGTAGCGAGCACGCCCACGCGACGCGTACGCGTACTGTTGATTGCTGCACGGGCACCCGGCGCGATCACGCCGATCACGGGAACGTCGAGCACCTGCTGGGCCAAACGCAAGGCCGCAGCGGTCGCCGTGTTGCAGGCGATGACCATAATCTTGACGTCGTGCTTCGAAAGCCAACGACCCGCCTGCAGCGCAAACGAGCGCACTTCATCCTCGGTGCGCGTGCCGTAGGGGCAGCGCTTGGTGTCGCCAAAGTAGTAGACGGACTCGTGCGGCAGCGCCGTCGCAATCGCGCGCGCAACCGTCAGACCGCCCAAACCAGAATCGAACACGCCAATCGGGCGCGTGTCGCCTGCCGGATTCTCGATATCGGACATTACCTCACCAGTCTCTCTCGAAAAGACATGTCCAAGTGCAGCGACGCCGCGCTACGAACGCGCCGCGACCAGCAGCTCTGCCGTCGCCGCCCAACCGTCGACAATTTTGCCGCGCGTAACGAAAGCGTTCTCGCAGGCAGCCAGGAACTCGGGCGCGCCGGCGCTCGTCAGGCCATTCTCGACCAGGCAGAACGTGCCCACGTGATCGGCCATGTAGAAGTCGGACTCGGAGTCGCCGAGCGCAAGCGTCTCCTCGCGCTCGATCCCCAGGTGCTCGCAGAAGCGCGCAATGGCAACGCCTTTGTTAAGACCCGCCGGATTGATGTTGAAGGCGCGACCGTCCTCGACGCGATTAAGCTCGAGCGTCGTCGGCTTGGACAGGTGAGTCAGATGGCCGTTGCAAGCCCAGACCAGACCGCAGCCGGCCTCGTCCAGGATGGCCTGGACCTCATCGTCGGGCACATCGCCGCGCATGCCGACGGTGACCTCACGGTACTTGTAGCCGGTCGACATGTCGTTGTGGTACTCGATCTTGTGCGGCCAGCGGGCAAGGATCTTCTCGCACACGCCGGTCTGCTCGATCACTTGGTGCGGAGTAAGGCCGCAGGCGGGGTCGTAAGGCATGTCGCCGGTCAGATACTCCCAATCGTTGGCTTTGAGGTCGTACATGACCAGGCCGCCCATCTCGCCGATGTAGGAGTTGAGGCCGAGCACGCGCGCGTCCTCGTGGATCATGGTACGGTTGCGGCCCGAGGTGGGAACCACCTGGATACCAGCGCGAGCGAGCGCCACGACGGCCTCGACGAGTTTGGTCGAAGGGTTGCCGTCGTTGTCGCGCAGCACGCACGAGCCGGGCGCGAGCATCGTGGCATCCAGGTCGGTAAAGACGTACTTGACCTTGGCCAAGCGCTCGCGCATCTCGCCCGAAAGCTCGGCAACGGTCGGCAGGGTATTGTGGGACATGGTTACTCCGTTTACGTAGAAGGATTTGGACTTGGACGGCATGTTTTGATTGAGGGAACACGCTTATGGCGACAGCGCACTCAGGGCGCCGCCGCCATCATGGTTCATTAGTCAAACTGGGTAACATCGATCAGGCGATTGGCCAACGAAAGGTCGCTCTCGATGGGCACGAACTCGTCGCCCACGTGCATGAGCTCCTCGTCACCCTTTGCCAGCAGCAAGACAATGGTAGGAGCATCGGGGTTGACGTACTCCTCGCGCGCCGCCTTGAACGCCGCATGCACGGCAGCTTCGCGATCGAGGATGATCTTGTTCGGCGTATCGTCGGGAACATGTTCGGCAAGCTCGCGACAGACCTTCATCGGGTCCTCGTGAGCCGGGTCCTCATTGGCAAAGATCATCAGGTCGGAATACGGTGCGGCCTCGCGCGGAAGCTGCTCGCGGCGCTCCTGCGCCTTGCCGCCGGCAGCGCCAAACACCGCGATGACCGGGCTGGCGGGAAACGCGCGCTTGACCGACGAGAAAAGCGAACGGAACGAAAGCTGGTTGTGCGCATAGTCGACGACGCAGATCACGCGGCCGTCCTTCGACTCCACGACCTCCATACGGCCCGGCACACGCAGTTTGGAGAGGCCCTTCTTGATAGCCTCGATACCGATGCCGATCTCGCGCGCGGCGGCGATAGCGACCAGCGCGTTCTCCACGTTAAAGTCGCCCGCGATGCCCAGCAGGACCTTCTCCCCCGCCTCGGACTCGTCGGCACACAGGCCATGCAAGTTGAACTCGATGCTAAAGCCGACCATGCGTACGTCGCTCGCCCACAGGCTCGCCTCGGGATGCTCGACGCCAACGGTCACCAAGCGCTCGGCCGTCGACGCTGCCTCCAGCACACGGTCGACCTCTTCGGTGCCCAGATTCACCACGGCAGTCTTTGCCTGGTCAAAGATCCTGAGTTTGCTCTCAAAATAATCCTCAAATGTGGGGTGTTCGATCGGCGAGATGTGGTCGCGGCCGATGTTGAGGAAGCACGCCACGTCAAACGGCAGATTCTCGACGCGTTGGTACTTGAGCGCCTGGCTCGAGACCTCCATGACCATGGACTGGCGACCGGACGTGCGGCAGTTGGCGATATGGCGCCAAACCTCGGGGGCCTCGGGCGTGGTGTTGGTGCTCTCGTAGCACTCGATACCATCGTCGGTACTCACCGAGCCGATCATGCCGCAGGACTCGCCCGCCGCTTTGATAATCGACTGGAGCATAAAAGCGGCCGTGGTCTTTCCCTTGGTGCCGGTGATGCCCACGATCTTGACGTCGTGGTCGGGACGGTCGTAGACCTCCGGCGGCAACAGGGCCATGGCCGTGCGAACACTATCAACAACCAGCATCGCAGCACCGCTCTCCTTCGCCAGCGGCTCCAGAGACTCGACCAGCGACTCCTCGCACACAAATGCGACGGCGCCCGCATCGAGCGCCATGCTCAAAAACGCGGGCTTAAAGGCAGCACCTTTACAGAAGAACACGTCACCTGCCGAGACCGCGCGCGAATCAAACGAGCAACCGGTCACGGCACGCTCGTCAACCTGCTCTGATGCGCGCAGCTCGCCGCACACATCGAGCAGCTTGGCAAGCGTATCGACCGTGGTCACGGTCGCGGAATCCGAATGGTGCATCTTTCACCTTTCTCAGCCATTTGGCAGGGACGGTTTTCATAGTAACTGAAACGTGCTCGCGCAAAAACGGCTCCCGGAGGAGCCGTTACGCGCAGGCATTCGTAGGCCGAGACTAGGCAGCCTGAGCAGAAGGCTGGCCCTCGTCGATAAAGAAGCGCTTGTACCACACTAGGAACACGAGCGGCGTATAGATCTTGCGCTGGAAATCGCCCTTGCCCGCAAAGTGCAGATCGAGCAGGTGCATGAGCTCGTCGGTATTGAAGAACTCACTTGCCCACGGCGCGGTGAAGTACTCCTTGACATAGTCGTACCACTTTTGCTCGCGCAGCCAGTAGACAATCGGCACCGGGAAGCCCACCTTGGGACGGGTGGCCCACTCATCGGGCAGCGACTTGTTGGCAGCGTGGCGGAGTACCTGTTTGTTGCCGTTCTCGTTGATGCGGTAGCGGTCGGGAATGTGCTCGGCGAACTCCATGACTTTGCGGTCCAGGAAGGGCACGCGCAGCTCCAGCGAATGTGCCATGCACATCTTGTCGGCCTTGAGCAGAATGTCGCCCGGGAGCCACATGTTCATGTCCAGGTACTGCTTCTTGACCAGTTCGGGCTGACCCTTCACGCGTGCGTAGATGGGTGCAGCGAGCTCAAAGGCGCCGTCGCCGGTGTTGTACTCGGGCTTGAGCACGCCGTCGACCTCGCGCTCCGGCCATACCAGAGCCTGTCCCAGGAACGACTTCTCGGGGATCTCGGCACCCTTGACCAGGAAGTTATGTCCCTTGAAGTACGGCATATGCAGCGCCAGGTTACCGAGCGCGCGACGGATGGGCAGCGGCACCATCTTTTTGTACTTGCGCACCGGGACCGTATCCTCGTAGTAGGCGTAGCCGCCAAAGAGTTCGTCGGCGCCTTCGCCCGAAAGCACCACGGTGACGTCCTTGCGGGCCATCTCGGCCAAGAACCACAGCGGCACGGAAGACAGGTTGGACTGCGGCTCGTCCATGTGATACTGGATGTCCTCGAGCGCACCGAAGAACTCGTCGGCGGTAATCATCTTGCGAACGTTTTCGACGCCGAGCTTATCGGAAAGCTCCTTGGCGTAGTTGGTCTCATTGAAGTTCTTGTAGTCAAAGCCCACCGAGAAGGTCTTGTCGGGCATGAGGCAAGCGGCGATGTAGCTGGAGTCGACGCCACCGGAGAGGAACGACGCGACCTTGACGTCGGCGATGCGATGGGCCTCGACGCTCTCGTGCACGACCTCGTCCAGCTCATCGACGTACTCCTCGAACGGCTTCTCGACGGCAGAGTAATCGCAATCCCAGTAGCGCTCGATGTTCATCTTGCCGGTCGGGATATCGACGGTAAAGTAGTGCGCCGGCGGCAGCTTGTAGACACCCTCGAAGAAGGTCTCCTCGGTTGCCGAATACTGCAGCGTCATGTACGGACGCAGGGCCTTTTTGTTGACCGCCTTGTGGAAGTGCGGGTAGTCCAGGAAGCTCTTGATCTCGGAACCAAAGAGCACGCCCGGAGCGCCGTCGCCCGCATCGGCCATGGGATAGTAGTAGAGCGGCTTGATGCCAAAGATGTCGCGGGCGCCAAAAAGCTTGTTCTTCTTTTTGTCCCAGATGACGAAGGCGTACATACCGCGCAGGCGATCGAGGACGGCCTCGCCCCACTCCTCGTAGCCGTGCAGGAGGCTCTCGGTGTCGGCGCCGCAATGGAACTTGTAGCCCTTGGCTTCGAGCTCGGAACGGAGTTCTTGGAAGTTGTAGATCTCACCGTTGAAGACAATGACGACGCTGCCGTCCTCATTGGCCATGGGCTGAGCGCCGGCCTCGGTCAGGTCGAGGATCGACAAGCGGCGGAAGCCGAGGGCAACGCGGCCGTCGATAAACTGACCGCCCATGTCGGGACCGCGATGGACGATGCGGTCCATCATCTTGGTGAGCACCTCGGATTGGTTATCCGTCCCACCGACAAAACCGACAAAACCGCACATATACTATCCCCTCTGCTGTTGCTGGGCATCAAATCGAATCAGTAGCTTTTGAGTATACCCGAGGGCGTAAAGAGGGGCGGAATGTTCAGGCAATCTCAACTGAATCAGCTCCGCTGTGACACGCGCGAGTTACCTTTAATGGATATGAGGTGAATGAGGCGATTGTTTTGCTATACTCTCTCCGCACGGGCGATTGGCGCAACGGTTAGCGCAGGTGCTTTACACGCACAAGGCTGGGGGTTCGAATCCCTCATCGCCCACCACTGAATTGGAAACGGTCCTCGCAAGGGGACCGTTTTGTTTGCGCCCATTTCATGGGATTCGAACCCGCCAGGGTGCGGAGCTGAGGAAACGCGAAGCGTTTTCCAGCGCAGCACGCGAGGAGCGGAGCGACGAAGCGGATGCGGGCGGCGCCAGCCGCACGCGACATCCCTCATCGCCCACCACTGAATTGGAAACGGTCCTCGCAAGGGGACCGTTTTGTTTGCGCCCATTTCATGGGATTCGAACCCGCCAGGGTGCGGAGCTGAGGAAACGCGAAGCGTTTTCCAGCGCAGCACGCGAGGAGCGGAGCGACGAAGCGGGGCGCGGGCGGCGCCAACCGCACGCGGACATCCCTCATCGCCCACCACTGAATTGTTAGGCCTCCGGCGATGGAGGCCTTTCCTTTTTCAGGCCCAGCGCATGGGATTCGAACCCGCCAGCACGTCTGTCACAAAGGCCGTGGTCAAAAAATGGCAAAAATGAGTACTGCTACTTTGTTTGCAACATATAAATAGACAGTATTTGCTTAAGTTACGCAACATATGTCCATTATAAGGGCTAACAGTTGAATCAAAATCGTGCTTTCATCGCCATTTCGACTTGCTATCTGGCCTTATTAGTCCAAAATTGCTGCTACCAAATCGGTAACAGTACTCATATTTGATGTTTTTTGACCAGCAGGTCTCCCTGCCTTAGCAAATCTAAGGCAAAACGGGCTCCAGACCGCTGAATCATGCCGCGTAGGGCACTTCCGCAGTCCGGAACCCGGTCCAAATTGAGTTATTGCACCGCGTTAGCCCAAGACACCCGACAGGATCTCAATCAGACTATCCACGTCGGCTTCCTCGCAGACGAGCGGCGGCAGGAAACGCAGCGTATGGGCACCCGTAGCGTTAATCACGGCACCGGCGGCCAGCGCGCGGGCAACAATATCATGCGCATCGCCCGCAGCATCATCCAAATCACAGCCGAGCATCAAGCCGCGGCCACGCACCTCGGTCACGTGCGGCAGCTTAGCGAGCTTTGCCTCCATATAGGCGCCTACCTTGGCAGCATGGTCGGCATAATCGCCGCGCACGAGCGCGGAGAGCGTCGCGGCACACGCCGTGATGGCCAGGCAGCTACCGCCAAAGGTCGAACCATGATCGCCGGGCTTAAAGACGTCGGCGATTTCCTTCTTTGCCACCACGGCACCCATGGGCACGCCGTCGGCAATGCCCTTGGCAAGGCTCATGATGTCGGGCTTCACGCCATAGGTTTGGAATGCAAATGGCTTGCCGGAGCGGAAGATGCCGCACTGGACCTCGTCGGCGATAAGCACGGCACCCACCTCGTGCGCCAAGTCGCGCGCCGTAGCCATAAACTCCTCGGTCATGGGATGCACACCGCTCTCACCCTGGATCGGCTCGAGCATCACGGCACAAATTTCGCTCCCCAGCTGCTTAAAGATCGCACGCAGCTCATCCACATCGTTGGGCGTGCAGGCCACAAAGCCACCCGGCAGCGGGCGGAAGCTGTCCTGCAGCCAATCCTGCATGGTGGCGGCAATGGTCTCGAGCGTACGGCCGTGGAAGCCGCCGCGCATGCACACGATGGTGTTGCCGCAATTTCCGGCACGCTTGGCGTACAGGCGCGCGAGCTTCATCGAGCCTTCGTTGGCCTCGGCGCCAGAGTTGGCAAAGAAGGTCTCCCAAACCTGCTCATCCGCAGCCGGGGCACCAAGAGCAGCTGCCGTGGTCTCATCGCCGGCGACAATGGCATCGGCAAGCACGCGCGCACCATCTACGTCGTCGTTAGCAAGCTTGGACAGCAGCGCCGCGACCTGTCCGCGCTGCTCAATGTAGAAGTAATTGGAGACATGCATGAGCTTTTTGGTCTGAACCTCGAGCGCCGAAAGCACTGCAGGATTTCCGTGACCTAGACTACACACGCCAATACCAGCGAGAAAGTCGAGATACTCACGACCATCGTCACCGATGAGCTTCATGCCGTGACCTTCGACAAACTCAACCGGTGAGCGGCCAAAGGTATGCATAACGTAATGGAATTCGAGCGATTGCTGAGTTGCAAGTGACATGGGATGCCTTTCGTTGGGCGCCGTACGGCGCAGGGCTATGGGTGCAGGGACGCGACGACCGCGGGTCAGCTAGACCGTCTGGAGTTTCTCGACCTCGTCGAGGTTCTCGGTCAGGCGCGCCGCAAACGTCGAAAGCGGGTGCGGATGCGTATCGAACTCGTAGGCCGTCTCGGTGGAATGGATCACGGTACCGACACCAGCATCGGTCAGCAGCTCCAGCAGCAGCGAATGCGGCGTGGTGCCGTTGATGATGTGCGCGCGGAACACACCGGCGGCAAGCGCATCGACAGCGGCGCGTAGCTTGGGAATCATGCCTTTGTCGACCTCGCCGCCGTAGAGCATTTCGTTAACCTCATCGAGCGTTAGGTTGGAGATAAGCGAGTCCTTGTCGCTAAAGTCCTTGTACAGGCCATCGACATCGGTCAAAAAGATCGCCTTATGCGCGTGGAGCGCCGCGGCAACGGCACCGGCGGCGGTGTCGGCGTTGATGTTGAAGAAACCGCCGTCCTCCCCCGCCGCGACGGTAGCGATGACGGGGATGTACTCGCTATCGAGTAAGCGCTCGATATAGTCGGTGTTGACGTGCGTCACTTTGCCCACGCGACCGAGCTCGGGGTCGAGCGGCTCGGCGATGAGCGTGCCGGCATCGCTGCCCGACACGCCCACGGCCAGGTTGCCGTGGTGGTTGATGGCAGCAACCAGCTCCTGGTTGACCTTGCCACCCAGTACCTCGCGTACGATGTCCATGGTGGCAGGCGTAGTCACGCGCTGGCCGTTCTTAAACTCGACGGGGATGTCGTAGTGGCTGAGCGCCTCGTTGATGGCCTTGCCGCCACCGTGCACGATAACAGGGCGCATGCCGATAATCTTGAGCAGGACGATGTCGCTCATCACGTCACGACGCAGCTGCTCGTCGATCATGGCGGCACCGCCGTACTTGATAACAACCGTCTTACCGGTCAGGTTCTTAATCCACGGCAGCGCCTCGAACAGCAGCTGCGCGGTTGCTTCGTTGGATTCGCTCGAACGACAATCGCGTGCGAATATCATAATCTGCCTCGTCTTTCGTATCGTTATCGCGCCGTGCTCCGCTGTCCGCAATCGCGGCAAGATGCGCAGCGTGCCTGGAATCTAGGAACGGTAGTCGCCGTTGATGGAGATATACTCATGCGTGAGGTCGCAGGTCCACACAGTCGTTGCCGCGTCGCCTGCGCCCAGGTCGGCCGAGATCACGATCTCGGGCGCCTCGAAACGTCGCAGAGCCTCGTCCTCGTCAAAGGGAACAGTCAGACCGTCGCGACAGACAGGCATGCCCATTATGTCGATGGAAACGTCTTCCTGATTAAACTTCACGCCGCACTTGCCGAGCGCCATAGCAACACGGCCCCAGTTGCAGTCGTGGCCGGCGATGCAGGTCTTAACGAGCGGCGAGTTGGCAACGGCACGGGCGGCGATATCGGCCTCCTCGTCGTTCACGGCGCCGGTAACGTTGACCGTAACAAGCTTGGATGCGCCCTCACCATCGGCGGCGATATTGCGCGCCAGGCTCTCGCACACCTCGTGCACGGCAAATGCCAACTCGTCAAAGGCGTCAGTGCCCTCGACGATAGGCTCGGCATCTGCGGCAGCGGCGCCGGAGGCAAGCATGATGCAGGTGTCGTTGGTCGAGGTGTCGGAATCGACCGTTACCTTGTTAAAGGTCTGCTTGACGGTCGAGAGCAGCAGGGCATGAAGTGCCGCAGGCTCGACGGGGGCATCGGTGGTGATAACTGCAATCATGGTGGCCATGTTGGGCATGATCATGCCCGAGCCCTTGCACATTCCGCCTACCGTATAGACATTGCCCGCATGACCCGCGGCCTCACTGACGTAGGACACGGCGTACTCCTTGGAGTGCGTGTCGGTCGTCATGATGGCGCGAGCGGCATCGGCGCCACCGTGGGCTGAGAGCGCCTCGTAGGCAGCAGGAATGGCGGTCTCAAACGTGTCGATCGGCAGAATCTGGCCAATCACACCCGTGGAGGCAACCAGAATCTGCTGGGGCTCACAGCCGATAACCTGCGATGCGATGTTGCAGGTCTCGCGCGCGCAGGCAAGGCCGGTCTCGCCCGTGGCGGCGTTCGCGTTGCCGGAGTTGATTGAAACACCAGCGATGATACCGTAGCCCTTGTCCGCACCGCCCAGGTTGGCACGGCTCACCTGCACGGGCGCCGCGCAAAAGCGATTGGTGGTAAACACGCCAGCACCGGGACAGGGTTTATCGGGCACGACGAGCGCGTAATCCAGACGCTCAGGGTTCTTGCGGAACCCAGCATGGATGCCCGTGGCCTTAAAGCCGGCCGCTGCCGTAACGCCACCCTCGACGGCGCGAATCTTGATATCAAACAGCTCGGTATTCATCGTCTTTATGACTCCTTATGTCAAACAAAAAACGGACATCGGTTGGTGCGCCATGCCAGTCGTGATCATGAGACCAGCTTAAGAGTGGCGCCCCACTCGATGCCCGACTACCAAATCGTTAACAATCGAATGTGCTACACCGGGCACGCCACTGTGGGCAAGCCTCGTCGCTCGTCAAAGCCAAAGACGATATTGGCACACTGGACCGCTTGGCCCGCAGCGCCCTTGCACAGATTGTCGATGGCGCCCGTCGCCACCAGCACGCCCGCGCGCTTGTTGAGCGCGAGGCCAATCTGGGCGGCGTTGGTTCCGACGACCGAAGCCGTCTTGGGCTGCTGGCCGGCGTCGAGCACACGCACAAAGGTGCGTCCAGCGTAGAACTGCTTGTAATAGTCGACAACGTCCTCAAGGGTCAAGGTATCGATAGCCTGCGGCGTAAGCGGCATCGTCACCGTGGAGAGCAGGCCGCGCTTGAGCGGTGCCAGATGCGGGGTAAAGACGACGCGATCGGTTAAGCCAAGGATTTGCTCAATCTCGGGCGTATGACGATGTTTACCCACGCCATAGGCTTCCAGGTTCTCGTCCGCGCTGCAAAAGTGGGTGCGGGCGTTGCAGGACTTACCGGCACCCGTCACGCCGCTAATGGCATCGACGATTACGGGGCCGCTCTGGGCAACCCAGTCGGCGCGCACGGCAGGCGCGGCAGCGAGGCTCGTTGCGGTGGGATAGCAGCCGGCGCAGGCGACCAACACGGGCCTGCCAGCGGCATGGCTGGAAGCAGCGGTCTCCAAGTCCTGGCAGAACAGCTCGGGCAGGCCGAAAGCACGCGTCTTGAGCAGCTCGGGACTCGTGTGCTCGGCGGCATACCATGCCTCAAAGACGGACGCGTCGTTCAGACGGTAGTCGGCCGAAAGATCAAAGCAGGAGACGCCCGATGCAAGCAGCGCGGGCACCTGTGCCATGGCAGCCGTGTGCGGCACGGCAAGAAAAACCGCATCGCAGCTCTTGAGCTCGGGGGCGTCATGCGTGGTGAAAACCAGATCGCTCACGCCAGCAAAGCTCGGATACACCGCGGACAGCGGCTGGCCGGCATCGGCGTTGGACGTAATGGCAACAAGTTCAAACTCGGGATGGCCGAGCACGAGGCGAATGAGCTCGGCTCCGGCATATCCAGCCGCGCCGACGATTCCAACCTTCAAAGACATATCAGACTCCTTGTCTGCGATTTATGCACCGATGCGCATTTCGCAGCGGTCGTTATGAAGTGGGTTGAAACTTTAGCACCAAAAGATGCATGAACACGTAAATGGCTTGCATATTCATGCATTGAAACATTCCCGACACATTCGCTTGAAGGAATTGACAAATGGAGCGGGCCCCGTATTGACCGGCGCTCCTAACGGCGCCGGGCAATACGGGGCCCGCCCATGCGAAAACCAAGTTGTTAGGATGCGCCAGCTGGCTAGAGCTCGACCGGCACCCATTCGTCGTGATTGCAGATAAAAGCCTCGGGATCCTCGACGCTAAAGAAGACGAGCGTGGGGTCGTTAGGCCCCTCATAGTGCTCGCCCAGGTGCTCTAGATGCTTCCACCCGGCTTCGCGCATTTCGTCTAAAGCCCGGTCATCCAAGCCGGCACGCCCGCGCAAGATGAGCCAGCCATGGCCCGGCCACCAACTCGTGGCCTCAAAGCGCTGATTTTGCAGCAGCTCTTGCCACACGTCTTTGGTGCGCGCCGTCACAAACCACAGCTTACCGTCCTGAATCTGAGCAAACGAGAACGGACGCACATGCGGCTGCCCATCCACGCTCGTCGCCAGATACCACGCCGGCACCGACGTCAGATACTCCAAAACCGTATTCAATCCGTCCACGTTTCCTCCTGTACTAGCTAGTTTGGGAACCTGGTTTGTGCGAGCTAGAGCTCCAGGCGCTCCTCGCTGCCGTCGATATCACAGAAGCGCGCAGCAATGTTGCGGACCGAAAAGAAAGCAAGGCGGCCGTCGTTGGCACTCTCGTGTTCCTCGCCAATGCCCACCATGTGCTTAAAACCCGCTTGACGCACCTTGTCGCTCGCAACTGCGTCGTCCTCAAGCGCGGCTTCGCCGGTCAATACGATCCAACATTCCCCCGGCTTCCAGCCCGAGAGCTCAAACTTGGGATTCGCGCTCAGCTCCGCCCACACATCCTTGTCGCGCGACGTGCAAAACCACAACTTACCGTCATCGACCATGGCAAACGAAAACGGCCTCACGCGAGGCTGATGCCCGTCGGCCACATCGGTCGTGGCCAGATACCACGCCGGAATGCGCCTGAGATACGAACAGGCGCGCTCAAGCTGAGCCGTGCGGTCGTTGTCGGTCATAGGGACCCCTTTCTTGCGCTCGAATCGCGCCTAAACAAGTTGAAGATTGATGACGATGACGCAGATGAGCAGCAACGCCGTCACCACCGCCGCCAACGCATCGCCGCGGCCAAATGCAAGCGCATGCAGGCGCGTGCGGCCCTGCTCGCCGTGATAGCAGCGTGCATCCATGGCAGCAGACAGCGTCTCGGCATGGCGGAACACGCCGGTGAACAGCGGAATCGCCACACTGCCGAGCATACGCACGCCGCCGAGCGGGCCCCCCGTCACGCGCGCACCGCGGCTCGCCTGCGCGTCCGCCGTCTGCTTCATCTCGGTGGCAAACTGCGGCATAAAGCGCAACGCGATACCCATGATCATGCCGAGCTCGTGCGCAGGAAGTCCCACACGCGCAAACGGTGCGAGCAGGCGCTCAAAGCCCGCGGTGAGGTCGAGCGTCGGCGTGGTGAGCGTGATAGTGCTCATACCGGCCATCATCAAGGTCAGGCGGCACGCCATAAAGGCGGCGGAATGCAGCGAGCCCTCGCTTATCTGCAAAAAGCCGAGCTGCCACAGAATGCGCCCGCTCTGGTCGGTAAACAAGTTGAGCACCGCGACCACGACGACGATTGCCAGCAGCGGCGCCATCGACGACAGAACGCGACGAACCGGCACCCGAGACACGGCATAGATCAGCACGACAAACAATGCGACAGGGGCCAGTCCGCGGAAGCCGCCGACGGTCAGCGTCGTGATCAGAAACACAAAGCCCAAGAGCAACTTAGTTCGCGGGTCCAGGCGGTGGATCGCACTATCGCCGGGATAGTAGCTGCCAAACGAAAACGCCTCCATTAGCAGCCCTTCTCTCGCGCGACCGTCTTGAATTTAGCAATGTCCGCGACGTTAGAAGGACCGCCCGAGCAACCGATTAGCAGGTCCACCAACTCGTCTGTCAGCGACTCAACCGTATAGAGGCCGTCAAAGCGCAGCGGCACGCCCGCCTCCGTAAGCGCCAGCGCCATACGCTGGGCGGCGGGAACGCCCAAGCCGATTGATTTAAGCTCATCGGCATGCGCAAAAACCTGAGCGGGCGTGCCCTCGGCAAACACCGCGCCCTCGTTCATCACGACAATACGGTCGCAGCAATTGGCCAGGTCATCCATACTATGCGAAACCATGACAACGGTCAGGCCATCGCGGTGAAGTCGATCGATAAGCTCAAGGAAATCCCTGCGCGCAGCCGGATCGAGCCCCGCCATGGGCTCATCGAGCACCAGGACTTCGGGCTCCATGGCGAGCACGCCGGCGAATGCCACACGCCGTTGCTGACCGCCCGAAAGCTCAAAGGGACTCTTGTCGCCGACCGTGGAAAGGTCGAGGCCCACGCGTGAGAGCGATGACTCGACACGACGGTCGACTTCATCTTGCGGCAAGCCAAGGTTATGCGGACCAAACGCCACGTCCTGCGCCACGGTTTCGGCAAACAGCTGACGCTCAGGATATTGAAACACCACGCCGACCTTGGCCTTAACCGCGGCGGCGTCTTTCTTGTTTGACAGATCGAGCCCCAGCGCGCGAACGGATCCCTCCTGGGGGCGAATCAAACCGTTGAGATGCTGGACCAGCGTCGACTTACCCGAACCGGTATGACCTGCCAAGCCCAGGAACTCGCCGCAACGCACCGTCAGCGATACATCGCGCAGCGCCCACGGGCTGCTTGGGTCGTTTCCCCAGAGAGCCTGTTTGCTCGATTTGCCCGCAGTGGCCGAGCGCTTATGCCAGCGGCGGCGCTCGCGCGGACTGAGCGAATAACTGTACGAAACATGGGATAGCTCGATGACGGGCTCCGACGCGTTGCCCTCGTTGTCTACCGGAACAGTGCCGTCAGCGATTTCCGACTGGGATACGGAAGACTGCCCCGCGATGCCTGCCCCACTTCGCTCGGCATAAGCCTGCGCAATCTCGGCGACCATATCCGCCTCACGTACCTGCGCGCAAACGGGCACGCCCTCCGCACGAAGTGCCATGCCCAAACGGCACGACTCTGGCATGTCAAGGTTGAGCTGAACGAGTTCATTCGCCCGCGTCAGAATCTCATCGGGCGTGCCCAGCATGGCAACTCGTCCCGTCTGAAACACGGCGACACGATCGGCCTCGGCAGCCTCCTCCATAAAGTGCGTAATCATCACGATGGTCATGCCGCGAGCGTGCAACGCGCGGCAAGCCTTCATGAGGCCCTTGCGTCCACGCGGATCGAGCATCGAGGAAGCCTCGTCCAATATGAGCACGCGCGGTTCCATGGCGAGCACGCCGGCAAGCGCCACGCGCTGCTTTTGGCCGCCCGAAAGCGCATGGGTCTCGTGGCGCTCAAAGCCCACCAGGCCCACACCCTTCAGCGCCTCGCGTACGCGCTGCGCAATTTGCGCCGATGGCACGCCAAGGTTTTCGGGACCAAACGCAACGTCATCTTCGACAAGCGTTGCCACCAGCTGGTCGTCGGGATTCTGGAATACCATGCCCGCGGTCGAACGAATGTCGTAGACCAGCTCGGGGTCGGACGCATCCATGCCGTTGATGCGTACCGTGCCCGCATCGGGCTGCAACAGCGCATTCAGATGCTTGGCAAACGTCGACTTGCCCGACCCATTGCCACCGAGGATGCAGAAAAACTCGCCGTCCTCGATATTCAGATCGACGCCGTCGAGCGCCGGTACGGCACCGTCATAGCTAAAGGAAACGCCCCGACACTCAATCATGCGCGGCCTTTGACCTGGTCCTTTTTAGGCGTGATGAGGTTGGAGACCGCTTTATACACCGCCAGTGTCAACACCGAGTTAAGCACGGTCTTGATAAGGTTGAACGGCAGCACGGCAGGAATCATGAGCGGGGCGATCACATCGACCGAGCCATACCAGAACCATACGCCAATGGTAAGGTTTGCGACCATAGACAACGCCGTAGCGGCAATAACGCCGAGCACCAGGCCAATCACGGCACCCTTATAGGTATGCATCTTCTGATAGACGATAGCCGCAGGCAGAATGTAGCCCAGCGTGGCAACCAGGTTCATAAGCGCGCCGACCCAGTCACCCGTGGTGAGCGCATGGATAACGATAGCCATAGCGGCAACAGCAGTGCCGGCGCCAGGACCATACGCAAACCCGCACACCATCGCCGGTACCAGCGACGGGTCATACGTCAAAAACGGCGCCGAAGGAAGGATAGGCAGCTGCACGTACATAAACAGGGCGCCCAAGGCGCACATCAACGCCATGGTAACGAGCTGTTTGGTGCTCCACCTATTCGTGTTCTCAAAATGGATATGCTGCGACTGTTCAGACATAAGATCACCTGCCTCTTTCATCCGGACTCTAACCGTTGGTACTGGGATCTCACCAGTTCAGCCGGCATGCGAACCAACACACGCACGGGTCGCGGACTCATCGGCTCGGTCGCAGACACCTCGCCTGCGCCACGGCGTCCCTTTGACACCGCCCGATTTACCGCCAGTGGGGAATTCCACCCCGCCCTGAAACAGCAATTGCAAGTGTAGCACGAGCAATCGTTCGCGCAAGTATGCCGAGGGTAATTTATGGTGGGGATCAGCTGCCGCAACAACCACGTTCCCCACCCATCCCAAAGTAACGCGCTTTTCGCGGCAAAGCCGCGAAACAGCGAAAGGGACACGTATCCCCATCAACCACATTCTCCGCCCACGCCGACCTCAAGGCCGTAAACGCAGGGGATCCGGGGGCGTGACGGGGTTTCTCTCCGGAACATTCCGCACTGATATTTTCTGTATTGAAGACGTCGATGATGCACCCGTATAC
>CAJLTA010000015.1 GCA_905209455.1 uncultured Collinsella sp. | reverse complement strand
ACGCGCATAAAGAAAGCCTCCCATTTCTCATGTCCAAGAAATGGGAGGCAGTTCAAATTCGGACGGGCTTCTGTGCTCGATATAAGGTTTACGCGGCGGGGCTGCAAGGCCCGGCGGTGTAGCTTAGCGTCGACGCTTCCAGATAATGCCGAGGATGATGACGATGATGCCGCCGATAAGGCACGCGCCAACTACTGCCAGCGTGCGGTCTCCCGTTGCGGCGAGCTTACCGGTCGTCTTCTTGGTGATGACCTTCGTGGTCGTCGTGTCCGTCTTAGGCGAGGGCTTAGGCGTCGGGGCCGGTGTGGGCGTGGGGTCCACGGCTGCGGAGCCAAAGCTGATGGTGCCGGCGAGCCCGGCCATCTTGCTCTCCCAGCCGTTCTGCTCAATCAGCGCCCTCAGCGCCGCCTCGCGCGTGCCCCACTCGGTGTACTTGGTGGCGTGTGCAAAGGTGGGAAAGTCGGTCGTGTTGGTAATGATGTAGTTGTTGGTGGCGACGGTATAGGTCTTGGCGGGGTCGAGCGTGCTGCCGTCTTTGGTGAGTGTGGCACTCACAATGCGCTTGCCTTCGGGCTGCGTCCAATCAATCGTCACGTTGATGCCACCAAAGGAGAGAACGCTGCCAGAGTCATCGCGCCATTTGTACTTGTCTTGCGCCTCCTGCTCGGTGTGACCGGCCGCCACATAAGCCTGCTGAAGCTCGTAGCTGTCGTTACAATCGTCGCTGATTTGTAGCGAGTGCTCGAGTGCTGCGAGGAAGTCCGCGCCGGTCATGGTCCAGGTCTCAACGGTGTTGCCGTAGGGCGAGATGGCGATGACGTTGCCGGCGGTCACGTTGCCCGCCGCGATGCCGCCGCGGATGCCGCCGGCGTTTTCGATAGCGAGGTCCGCGCCCGTCAGGGCAAGATAGGAGCCGCAAATCACGTGGCCGATGGTCTGGGCCTTGGTGGTGTCGCCCTCCTTGCTGGGGCGGAAATCGGTGGTGCGCACCATTTCCCAGCCATGCGTGCCTGCGGCGTCCTCGCCGTAGAAATAGTTGGTGGTGGATGTGCCGAGCACCTTGTTCGATTCGTTTTCAAAGTCCTCGTCGAGCGGCTTGATTTTGTTGCGGACGGCTTCAAGGCGGCTCTGGTAGTCGGAGCCCTTGTCGGGGTCCGCCAAAAGGTCGTTGACGTTCTTGGCGGTGTAGAGCTTCTCGTCGCTGCCGTCTGCAGGGACCGTGACCGTGTCATCGTCGGTCGACTCGGTGCCATTGGTGTCGTACTTGTACGGAATGGAAAGCAGCCCCACCTCGGCAAAGGCGCTGCCTGCCTCGACAACGTGGATCGTCTTGCCGTCGGCTCCCGTCACCTTCTCGTTAAGGTTGATGTGCTCGTGGCCTGCGATAAGGGCATCGACGCCACGGAGTCGCGTGGCAAAGGTCTTGGCGTCGAGCGTGTGCGCGATACACACAACAACATCGCAGCCCTCCTTGCGCAGCTGCTCTGCCTCGGCATTGATGGCGTTCGCGGCACTCGAGAACGACGTGCCCGCGACCAGGTCCGCGCGCA
Organism: uncultured Collinsella sp.; assembly: GCA_905209455.1. GTDB lineage: Bacteria > Actinomycetota > Coriobacteriia > Coriobacteriales > Coriobacteriaceae > Collinsella. Next base: position 52,984 of record CAJLTA010000015.1, on the reverse strand, counting down.
GCGAGGATCCCAGCGACTCATCCATGGCGCCCACGACGCCGACCTTGATTTTGTAGTCGAATGTGGAGTAATCCTCGCTATCCTCCCAGGTGCGATCGAGCGTCTTCGTGATGCTCGAGCTCCATACGCCGCTCGTAGACTTCGCGTTCGCGCAGAGCATGGCGAAGGGCGTGCTGGTGGTGCTGTAGCCGGTCATGGTGCGGAGTTTGTCCGCGCCGTAGCTCCAGTCGTGGTTGCCTGGCGTGGTCGCGTCGTAGCCGTCGGCGTAGAAGGTGTCCATGAGCTCGGCGATGCTCTTGCCCTCGCTCATGGTGGCGAAGGACTGTCCGTGGAAGGTGTCGCCCGCATCGAGCAAAAGATCGGGGGCGTTGCCCTGGGCGCTATAGAGAACCGCCAGTCCGTCAAAGCCCACAGTGCCAGTGCCCTTGCTTTCGTTGTAGCTGTACTTGTAGCTGCCGTGGATGTCGTTGGTGTGCATGACGGTCACAGAGCCGTCAATAGCGGCGGGCAGGTTCCCCGCGAAAGCGAGGCTTGGGATGCCTGCGAGCGCGCCGGCAAACAACGCGGCGGCTAACGCAAGGCGGGGGAGTCTTTTCATGGCAGTTTCCTTAGTCCTTAGCCAGAATGTCTGGTTGAATATCGGATTATCGACATAATATGCGAAAACCGCCGCAAGGGCGTCTGTCCCTTTGCGGCGGTTTTGACGTTTGCGCAGATAAAACCTACCAAAATAAACCTGTCCCTTTTTGGCAGGTTTTAGCTCAGCAGCATGCGGTCGTTGGCGAGCTCGCCGCCCGAGACCTCCTCGAACTTCTGCAGCAGGTCGGCTACGGTGAGCGACTTCTTCTCATTGCCCGCCACGTCGTAGATCACGTGGCCTTCGTGCATCATGATCAGACGGTTGCCCAGACGGATGGCGTCGTTCATGTTGTGCGTGACCATGAGCGTGGTCAGGTGGTTCTCGTCGACGATCTCCTCGGTCAGGTTAAGCACCTTAGAGGCCGTCTTGGGGTCGAGGGCCGCGGTGTGCTCGTCGAGCAGCAGCAGGCGCGGCCTGGTGAGCGTGGCCATCAGCAGGGTGAGTGCCTGGCGCTGGCCACCCGAGAGCAGGCCGACCTTGGCGTTGAGACGCGTGTCCAGACCAAGGTCCAGGCGCTTGAGCAGCTCGACGTACTCATCTTTCTCGGCCTTGGTGACGCCCCACGAAAGGCCGCGACGCTGGCCGCGACGCTTGGCGAGGGCCAGGTTCTCGGCGATCTGCATGTCGGCAGCGGTACCGCGCATGGGGTCCTGAAACACGCGGCCTAGGTACTTGGCGCGCTGCGACTCGCTCAGGCGCGAGATGTCGGTGCCGTCGAGCTCAATAACGCCCGAATCGAGCGGGTACACGCCGGCGATCATGTTGAGCAGCGTGGACTTGCCGGCGCCGTTGCCGCCGATCACGGTTACAAAGTCGCCGTCATTTAGGGTGAGGTCGACGCCGGTGAGCGCGCGCTTCTCGGTGACGGTGCCCTTGTTAAAGGTCTTCTTGACGTGCGAGAGCTTAAGCATCTGCCTCATCCCCCTTCGTGTAGGAGCTGCGGAGCTTATAGCGCTCCCAAACCACGGGCACGCACAGGGCCACAGCGACAATCACGGCGGAGAGCAGCTTCATGTCGTTGGCGTCCATGCCCAACTGCAGCACGATGGCGCGGATAAGGAAGTACACCACGGAGCCAAAGACGGCGGAGGCAAGACGGACGCTAAACTGCGTGAGGCCGCCGGGAAGCAGACGGCCGAGCACCTCGCCGATAACAATGGCGGCAAGACCGATAACGATGGCACCGGTGCCCATACCAATGTCGGCATACTTTTGGCTCTGGCAGATGAGCGCGCCCGAAAGGCCGATGAGGGCGTTGGAGAGCACGAGGGCGATCATCTTGGTGGAGTTGGTGTTGACGCCCAGAGCGCGGATCATGTACTCGTTGTTGCCGGTGGCTCGCAGCGCCGAGCCGATCTCGGTGCCAAAGAACCAATACAGGATGGCAACGATAGCCACGGCGAGCAGGATGCCCAAGATGATGGCAACGGTGGACTGCGGCAGACCGGTCATATTGCTGACGGCCGAGAACACGGTGCCTTTGGCAAGAATGGGCGTATTGGACTTGCCCATGATGCGCAGGTTGATGGACCACAGGCTGATCTGGGTGAGGATTCCGGCGAGGATCGCAGGAATCTCAAAGACGGTGGTCAAAATGCCCGTGACGGCGCCCGCGATGGCGCCGGCGCACATACCGGCCAGCACGGCGAACAGCGGGTCGACGTTGTTATTGACGATGAGCACAGCGCAGACGCAGCCGCCGAGGGCAAAGCTGCCGTCGCAGGTCATATCGGGAATGTCGAGCAGGCGGAACGTGATAAACACGCCAAGCACCATAATGCCCCAGAGGACGCCCTGCGAAACGGCGCCCTGCAATGCAATGAGCATGCTTCATACCTCCTAGGATAGGGTGGACACGTGATTCACCATAATAGCGGTAACAATGCATAGAAGAGTTACGGACAGACGTTTTGTTTTACCTGAAACAAGCAGGGCGGACGCCGGTCTACAGCGCCCGCCCCTGTGGCTCAGATATTGAATAACGCGGCTAAAGCGCGAGCACGGGCTCTAGACGCATGCCGCGTATAGCATTACGCGTCCAGAGCGGAAAGGTCGATGCCCAGGGCCTCGGCCATTTCGTCGTTCTTGACGACGACCAGGTCCTTGCTCGAGAGGTGCTTGATCGGCATATCCTCGGGCTTGGCCTCGCCCTTCAGAATCTTGACGGCCATCTCGCCCGCGGCGTAGCCCAGATCCTCGTAATTGATGGAGAGGGTGAACAGGCCGCCGGCCATGCACATGCCCTCCTCGCCAGTCACGAAGGGAAGCTTGTTCTCCTTGCAGATCTGGCCCACCTGCGAGGCGCCCGCGGCGATGGTGTTGTCGGTGGGGGAGTACAGCGCGTCGACCTTGCCCACGGCAGACTCGACGACGGACTGAATCTCGTTGGAGCTCGAGACGGTGAAATCGGTGTACTCGAGGCCCAGCTTGTCGAGCTCCTTCTTGGCGGCCTTGATCTGGACGTCGGAGTTGGACTCGGCGGTGCAGTAGAGCAGGCCGACCTTTTTAACGTCGGGCAGGACCTTCTGCATCATCTCGAGCTGCTCGGCGACCGGGGTGAGGTCGGAAGCGCCCGTGACGTTGGTGCCGGGCTTGTCGTTGTCCTGGACCAGGCCGGAGGCGGCGTAGTCGGTGATGGCGCAGCCCACGATGGGGATATCGGCCGTGGCGCCGGCGGCAGCCTGCGCGGCGGGCGTGGCGATGGCATAAATCAGGTTGACGTTGTCGCCCACAAACTTGTCGGCAATGGACTTACACGTGGACTGGTCGTTCTGGGCGTTCTTCTGGTCGATTTTGACCTTAAGGCCGCTCTCCTTGATGGCCTTGACAAAGCCGTCGTTGGCGGCATCGAGTGCGGAGTGCTCGGTGAGCTGCAGAACGCCGATGGTGTAGTCGGAACCGGCGGCAGCAGAGCCGGAACCAGATTTGCCGCCGCACCCGGCGAGCGGGGCGAGCGCGAGCAGGCCGGCGGAGACCAGAAGGCTCCTGCGGCTGATGGTGATGTCCTTCATATCATTACCCCCAGTATAAAAATGGCTGGAAACACTGCACTGGGACAAAGTGCAAGTGGAACTATAGTAGCGCTGATGTCCATTTTTACAACAGCCTGGCGGGTTTTTTAATACAGAATCGGATGGGCGGTGCGGGTAGTCGAATGGGCGGCGGAGGGTCTTATGCGGCGGAGGAGGCGTCGTCCTCGTCTAGGGCGGCGAAGAGCTTCTTGCCGTCGAGGAGACGTGTGGTGACGTTTCTCATTCGGCCAATCTCTACGGTACGCAACGTGTCATCGGCGCCTCGGGCGTCGTAGACCGTTCCCAGCAGATACGAGATGCCATCGCGCTGCCTGATGGCAAAGGGACGCAGCGTCATCCGTGCTGCTTCGGTTTCGCCACGCGTCGTAACGCTCGAAATATCAAAACTCACCGTGGTTCCGTGGTCGATGGCCTGCTCGACGAGCTCGCACGTGTCGATGCGCTTGATGGGCGTGCGTGTTGCCTTGGTAGCCTTGCTGCCTGCGCTCGGAACGGGTTCGGGTGTATCGAGGTAGCCGCGAACGTCGGCACTCGCCATGGCAACTAAGTGCTGCGCCATGCTCTTGCGGATAGCGATAGGCGTGGAGCGGTTGCGCATGACCATACCGTGGAGCCGGATGATCTCTTCATCGGTGAGCGGGCGGGTAAGAAGTTTGTAGCCCACGCCGCGTTTGTACTCAATTTCGTATCCGGCATGGCGAAGCGCGGAGATGGCGGTGTAGATGCTGCGCCGCGCCGCCGAGATGGGCATGCGGGCGGGGTCGTCGGGATGGGCGAGGCGCCGGATCAGCTCATCGGAAAGCATGGCCTTGTCTTCGCCGGTGTTTTCGCTTAATAGTTGCAGGATGCGAACGGCGCGATAGGCCGCCATCGAGGCGGCGCCTCTAGTCGTGGTGTCGTAGGTTTCAACAGCGGCTTCGGTCATCGTGCCCACGTCCTTTCCGTTTTGGGTGGCGACGGTATGGAGCCTAGGACGTGGGGCTTTCCCAGGGGCGCAGGGCGCTCTGGGCGGTCGGTAGTCGTCGGCAAACGGCGGGTCGAGTTTTCAACAGCCCTGCTCAACTGACCAAAAACTTGCCAAAAGCTTGACGGATGCTGTTGAAAAAAGCGCCTCTCGACCGATGTCGAGAGGCGCTTGTGCGATGAGCGTTGGCGTGTGGCGACGCGAGCTAGCGTCCGACGATTAGAAGTCGGCGTTGCCCACGGTGCGCGGGTGCGGCAGGACGTCGCGGATGTTGCCCACGCCGGTCAGATACATGACCAAGCGCTCGAAGCCCAGACCATAGCCGGCGTGCTTGCAGGAACCGTAGCGGCGCAGGTCAAGGTAGTACTTGTACTGCTCGGGATTCATACCCAGGTCCTTGATGCGGGCCTCGAGCAGATCCAGGCGCTCCTCGCGCTGGGAGCCACCGATGATCTCGCCGATGCCCGGCACCAGGCAGTCGGCGGCGGCGACGGTCTTGCCGTCCTCGTTCATGCGCATGTAGAACGCCTTGATCTCGGCCGGGTAGTCGGTCACGAAGGTCGGGCGCTTAAAGTGTTCCTCGGTCAGGAAACGCTCGTGCTCGGTTTGCAGGTCGATGCCCCAGCTCACGGGATAGTCAAACTTGTGACCAGCGGCGACGGCCTGCTCCAGGATTTCGACGGCCTCGGTGTAGGTAACGCGGGCAAAGTCGGAGTTGGCGACATGGTCCAGGCGCTCGAGCAGACCCTTGTCCACAAACTTGTTGAGCATATTGAGCTCGTCGGGGCAGGTGGCCATAACGTCCTTAAGGACGTACTTGAGCATGGCCTCGGCGTTGTCCATGTAGTCGTTGAGGTCGGCGAAGGCCATCTCGGGCTCGATCATCCAAAACTCGGCGGCGTGGCGCGTGGTGTTGGAGTTTTCGGCGCGGAAGGTGGGGCCAAAGGTGTACACGTCGCCAAAGGCCATGGCAAAGTTCTCGGCATTGAGCTGGCCGGACACGGTGAGGCTTGCATGCTTGCCAAAGAAGTCCTGACTCCAGTCGACCTCGCCGGACTCGGTGAGGGGCGGATTTTTGGGGTCGAGCGTGGTCACGCGGAACATCTCGCCGGCGCCTTCGCAGTCGCTCGTGGTGATGATGGGGGTGTTGACGTAGACAAAACCCTGCTCCTGGAAGAAGCGGTGGATGGCGGCGGCCGCGACAGAGCGGATGCGGAACACGGCGCGGAACAGGTTGGTGCGCGGGCGCAGGTGCTGCTGGGTGCGCAGGAACTCGACGGTTGCGCGCTTCTTCTGCAGCGGGTAATCCGGGGCGCTCGTGCCCTCGACCTCGATGGAAGTGGCAGAAAGCTCGAAAGGCTGGGGTGCATCGGGGGTCAGTTTGACGGTGCCGGTGCAAATGAGTGCGGCCGAGACGTTTTGATGTGCGATCTCGTCGTAGTTGTCGAGTGCCTCGCGGTTCATGACGACCTGCAGGTCGCGGAAGCAGCTGCCGTCGTTGAGCGTAACAAAGCCAAAGTTCTTCATGTCGCGGACGGACTTGACCCAGCCGGCGACGGTGACGGTCTGGCCGCCGAGCGACTCGGCATCGGCATAGAGCTGCGCGATTTTGGTGCGGTTCACGTATCCTCCCATAACGGTTGAATGATAGTTATCCATACAGTTCGATATTCTAGCAGCTCGGCTCATTTGGGCTATACAGATAAGGCATTGGCGGGATGGTTTTTCAAACGAAAAGCGCCCGCGGCCAAATGGTCGCGGGCGCTTGACGAGGTGCCTTTTGGCTGTATGGCGCGGGGCCTGGCTACTTGGTCTTGGCTACCAGCAGCGGGTCGCCCAGCTTGACGAGCGGGTTGCCGCCGATAAGCGTGCCGGACTCGCCGACATGGTCGATGCTCTTGAGGCGATCGAGCTCAGAGACGATGACGGTCACGATGTCCTCGTGACCAGCGGCCTTAATGGCCTCGCGGTCGAAGCTGATGAGCGGCTGGCCGGCCTTGACCACATCGCCCATCTCGACAAAGCGGGCAAAACCCTTGCCGTTCATTTCCACGGTGCCCAGGCCAACATGGATAAACACGCGCAGGCCGTCCTCGGTAATCATGCCGATGGAGTGGTTGGTGACGGTGGTGGCGCCGATACGGCCGTTGGCGGGGGCGTAAATGGTGCCGGTAATGGGCTCGATGCCGTAGCCCTGGCCGAGCATGCCCGAGGCGATGGTCTCGTCGGGAACCTCACTCAGATTGACGAGCACGCCGTTGACGGGAGCGTAGATGACGCCTTCGCGGGTGGCGAAGCTTGCTGCGGGCGGAACGGACGCCTCGCCCGACGAAGTGAACGTGGACTTGAGCGAATCGAGCAGACCCATAGATGCCTCCAACGTATCAGGCGCGCATGTTGCACGCGTGTGGTTTGCCGGAAACGTTTCGTACGTGTTTCCCAGCACGGTCAGCGCCCCTATTTTACGCTGCCTAACGATACCTCTGAACAGCGATTTTGTGATATATCAGTTGAAGGCCAACTTATTGCGGGGGTGTTTCTGCGCCGCGGGCTCAAGTGGGGTACGCTAAGGTGCGAAAAACGAGTGCGCGCGAATCGCACGGAGGGAGCACCTATGATTATTGAGAACCATGCGCTGTGGGGCGAGGAGCCGACCGAGGATTATCCGGCGACGTTTACGTATCTGGGTGCCGAGCCGCTGCCCGATAAGCCCAATGGCCGCCGCCCCGCGGTGATCATCTGCGGCGGAGGCGGGTTTACGCATATCGCTCCGCACGAGCAGGACCCGGTGGCGTTTGCGTTTTTGGACCGCGGCTACCAGGCCTTTGTGCTCAACTATGTGACGAGTGGCACGGGCGACGTGAGCTTTCCGCACCCGCAGGCGGACCTCGCCAAGATGGTCGCCACGGTGCGCGCCAACGCCGACGAGTGGCATGTCGATCCTAAGCGCGTGTGCGTCGTGGGATTCTCGGCGGGCGGCATGATCTGTGCCTCGCTGGCAACGCAGTGGAAGACCGGCCCCTTCGCGGCACTTGCCGGGGCACGTCCGGACGACATTCGTCCCGATGCCGTGGTGCTGGGCTATCCGCTGCTCGACTTTGCCTATGTGCGCGACATGCAGACGCGCGATCCGCGCATTGACTTGCGCGTGCCCAAGACGGGCGGCAAGACGGGGCGCGATTTGCTCAACGACTACCTGTCGATGGTGACGGGTGGCGAGGCAACTGACGAGCATTTGGCCGATATCTGCCCCACCACGCATGTTTCGCGTCAGATGCCGCCGACCTTTGTGTGGGGCGTGTCCGACGACAAGACGGCGCCGATCGCGCAGGTCTACCCGTTTGCGCAGCGCATGGCCGAGGAGGGCGTTGCATGCGAGATGCACGTCTTCGACCAGGGTGGTCACGGCCTTTCGCTCGGCAACGCCAACACCGCGGTCGACAACGAGGACAAGCAGGTGGCGGTCCGTCCCTGGATCCGCCTAGCCTTCCGCTTCCTGGAGCGCCATCTGTAAGAGGACGGGCATCCCAGCCCTTCAATAACTTGCGGTGAAATAGTTCCGATCTGGGGCATCAACCAGCCCATCCAGGAACTATTCCACCGCAACTTCGTTTTTGATGCCCCGCCCGGAAACTGCGCCCCAGTTTTGCCTTTCAAGGTGGGACGCAGTTTCCCATAGGGCCTCGACTGGGAAAGCGCGTCCCGTTTCGAGCGGGGATTCCGGGATGCATTTTCCGTAAGAGGCCTGTTTGGGAAACCATATCCCGTTTCGAGCCGGAATTCTGGGATGTAGTTTCCCCGAGAGGCCTCATCGGGAAACTATGGCCCTGAACTCTCCTGCCTGTCCCCATTGCGCCAATTTGCTGATTGAACATCGTTGCATGTTCGCGCTATCATGCATGGTTAAAATTGGTTAGCCATGGCAAACGGTTAGCCATGGTGAACATAAATACAACGCCCTGCGGGCGCCGGGGGAGGAACACGGACGTGAAGCTCGATACGCTCGAGATTGGAAAGGACGCCGTTGTCGCATCGGTGGCATCGGACGACCAGGCACTCCGACAGCATATTTTGGACATGGGCCTAACACCGGGCACCGAAGTCACCATGATGAAGTACGCCCCTATGGGCGACCCGCTCGAGATTCGCCTACGCGGCTACGAGTTGACGCTGCGCAAGGATGATGCTGCTCGCATCGAGCTCGTGGATGTTCACGACACCGATACGGGTCCGCGCGCTAACGCCGCAATCGGCACGACGGAGCACCCGGCACTCGGCGAGGGGACGTATTCGCCCCGTGCGGCAAAAACGGCCGTGCCCGAGGGCGCACCGCTACATTTTGCCCTCGCCGGCAACCAAAACTGCGGTAAAACCACGCTGTTCAACCAGCTTACGGGCTCCAACCAGCATGTCGGTAACTTTCCCGGCGTGACGGTCGACCGCAAGGACGGCACCATCCGTAACCACCCCGAGGCGAGCGTCACTGATCTGCCTGGTATCTATTCGCTGTCGCCGTACACGGGCGAAGAGATCGTCAGCCGTCAGTTTATCCTGGATGAGCATCCCGACGCCATCATCGACATCATCGACGCCACCAACATCGAGCGCAATCTGTACCTGACGCTGCAGCTTATGGAGCTCGATCGCCCCATGGTCATCGCGCTCAACATGATGGACGAGGTGACGGCCAACGGTGGCGCCGTGGACGTCAACCTGCTCGAGAGCCTGTTGGGCGTGCCTGTTGTCCCCATTAGCGCTGCCCGCAACGAGGGTATCGGTGAGCTGGTGGATCATGCCTTGCACGTCGCGCGGTTCCGCGAGCGTCCCGGCCGCTTGGACTTTTGCGCGCCCGATGGTCCAGACGGCGGTGCGCTGCATCGCTGCATCCACGGCATCGCCAACCTTATCGAGGACCATGCCGCGACGGCACACATTCCCGTGCGTTTTGCGGCGACCAAGCTGGTTGAGGGCGACGAGCTGGTGACCGAGGCGCTTCACCTGGACCGTAACGAGCTCGACGCCATCGAGCACATCATTACCCAGATGGAGGGCGAGGCCGGCACCGACCGCCTTTCCGCGCTGGCCGATATGCGCTTTAGCTTTATCGGCGACCTGTGTGGGCGCTGTGTCGTCAAGCCGCACGAGAGCCGCGAGCACGTGCGCTCCGTCAAGATCGACCGCATTCTGACGGGTCGCTATACGGCCATTCCGGCGTTTCTGCTGATCATGGGTCTCGTCTTTTGGCTGACGTTTGGCGTGATCGGCGCGGCGTTGCAGGGACTCATGGAGGACGGCATCGCTGCCATCATCGCCTCGGCCGATGCGGGCCTCAAGGCGTTCGGCACCAACGACGTGGTGCGCTCACTGGCTGTCGACGGCGTGCTTACGGGTGTGGGCAGCGTGCTGACCTTCCTGCCGATTATTGTCGTGCTCTTCTTGTTCCTCTCCATTCTGGAGGACTCGGGCTACATGGCGCGCGTGGCCTTTGTTATGGATAAGGTGCTGCGTCGCTTTGGCCTGTCGGGCCGCAGCTTTGTGCCTATGCTCGTCGGTTTTGGCTGCACCGTGCCGGCTATCATGTCGACCCGTACGCTCCCATCCGAGCACGACCGCAAGATGACGGTCATGCTCACGCCGTTCATGAGCTGTTCGGCCAAGTTGCCGGTCTACGGCCTGCTGTGCGGGGCGTTTTTCCCGCAGGCGACGGTCCCCGCCATGGTCTCGCTCTATCTGATTGGCATTGCGGTTGGCTGTATCGCGGCTTTGGTGCTCAACCGCACGGCATTTAAGGGCGACCCAGTGCCGTTTATCATGGAGCTCCCCAACTACCGCCTGCCGAGCGTCAAGACGACGGTGATGCTGGCATGGGATAAGGCCAAGGATTTTATTACCAAGGCCTTTACCATTATCTTTGCCGCTACGGTGGTCATCTGGTTCCTTCAGACGTTCGATATCCGCTTTAATGTGGTCGCCGATCAGTCGCAAAGCCTGCTTGCGGGCCTCGGCAGCATCATCGCGCCGGCGCTGGCGCCGCTTGGCTTTGGCGATTGGCGCGCATCCACGGCGCTCGTCACCGGACTTATCGCCAAGGAGAGTGTCATCTCGACCCTCACCGTGCTTTTGGGCGCGACCTCGCCCGCGGCACTGTCGACCATGTTTTCGCCGTTTACCGCTTACGTGTTCCTGGTCTTTACGTTGCTGTACCCGCCCTGCGTGGCGGCCATCGGCGCCGTCAGGAGCGAGTTGGGCGCGCGCTATGCCGTTGCCGTGTTCGCGTTTCAAGTGACGGTCGCCTGGATCGTGGCGTTTGTCGTGCATTCGGCGGGCATATTGCTGGGGTTGGCTTAGTTATTTATTGACGGCGCAACCTCTGTGTATCGAATTGTTTCGGTCCCGTGTCCGTTACTGACGGATGCGGGACCGTTGCTATATAATCGCCTCCACTCAAAATGATTGGAGATGTTATATATGAGTCAGGCAAGGCAAGACGGCATCACGCTCAGGCAGTGGCTCCCACTCGTCGGGCTCACCTGCTGTGCGTTCGTGTTCAACACGTCGGAGTTTATGCCCATCGGCCTTTTGACTGATATCGCCGCGTCGTTCTCGCTCACCGAGGCCCAGGCGGGCATCATGATCTCGGTCTATGCCTGGGGCGTCATGCTGCTGTCGTTGCCGCTCATGGTGTTCGCTTCGCGTTTCGAGTTTAAGCGGATGCTGCTGGGCGTGCTTGCCGTGTTCTCGCTCGGTCAGTTCCTGTCCGCTGTGGCGCCGACCTATCCCATCCTGGTCTGCGCGCGCCTGGTGGTCGCTTGCGCACATGCCGTGTTCTGGTCAGTCGCCTCGATTATGGCCTCGCGCCTGGTCGACACTCGCCACGGCGCGCTCGCCATCAGCATGATCGCTACGGGCTCGTCCATCGCGCAGATCTTTGGCCTGCCTCTCGGTCGCGCCATTGGCTTGGCCGTGGGCTGGCGCATGACGTTTGCCGTGGTCGGGGGCCTCTCAGCCATCGCGGCCGTCTACCAGGCAGCGGTGTTCCCGGCCATGCCGGCGGGTGAGCGCTTTACCGTCAAACAGCTGCCCGAGCTGCTCAAGAACCCGTTACTGATCGCGCTCTATGCGGTCACGGTCTTCATGGCGACCGGCTATTACGCAAGCTACAGCTATATCGAGCCCTTCCTGGCGCAGGTCGCGCACGTCGATGCGGGCGCCATTACCATGACGCTGACGGCGTTCGGCTGCTCCGGTCTGCTCGGAAGCTGGCTGTTCGGCCGCCTGTTCGATGGGCATCGCTTCCCGTTCTTGGCTATCACGCTCTCCGGCGTGCCGGTGGCCCTGCTGCTCATGGGGCCGGCCGCATCGTCGCTCGTGACAGTGCTTGCCGTCTGCGCACTGTGGGGTTGCTGCGCCACGGCCTTTAACGTGGCGTTTCAGGCCGAGCTCATCAAGCACACGCCGGCAGATTCGTCGGCCGTCGCCATGTCGATCTTCTCGGGCCTGTTCAATCTGGGCATTGGCACGGGTACCGCGATCGGCGGAGCCGTGGTTTCGGGTCCCGGTATCGCCTGGATCGGCTGCGCGGGTGGCGCAATCGCCGCCGTGGGTGTCATCCTCGCCATCACGGTAATGTTCCCGGCCATTCGCCGCGCAAAGCCCGTTGCCTAATCACGTTTCCTCATCAGTTGCGGTGGAATAGTTCCTGTTTAAGGCCTCTGAAGGCCCAAGCAGGAACTATTCCACCGCAACTTATTTTGGGGAAGAGGATACAAGCCGGGCATACAATGGATGTCGTTGTGTTGAGCTTACCGGGAGGTTGCTATGTGGGCATACGAGACGGCGTTCTATCAGATCTATCCGCTGGGCTTTTGCGGAGCTCCGCGCGAAAACGCCGCCCCCGTTGCCGAGGATGAGCTCGCCCAAGCTGCCGGCACTGCACCCAACCCCGATGCCCCCATCATGAAAATCGCCCAATGGGCCGATTACCTGCAGGAACTCGGCATTGGCGCTGTGCTCATCAACCCGCCGCTCGAATCCGACAGCCATGGCTACGACACGCGCAGTCTGCGCCATATCGACCGTCGCCTGGGTGGGGATGCCGATTTTGCCGCCGTGTGCGAGACGCTGCATGCCCACGGCATCCGCGTGGTACTCGATGCCGTCTTCAACCACGTCGGTCGCGGCTTTTGGGCCTTCCGCGATGTTCAGGAGCGCAAGCGGGACTCGCCCTACAAGGACTGGTTCCACATTAGCTTTGACGGCGACTCCTGCTATGGCGACGGCTTTTGGTACGAGGGCTGGGAGGGCCATTTTGAGCTTGTGAAGCTCAACCTGCAAAACCCCGCCGTGGTCGATTACTTGCTTGAGTCCGTGCGTCGCTGGGCCGAGGTCTTTGGCATCGACGGTCTGCGTTTGGACGTCGTCTACATGCTCGACCGCGACTTTATGCGCCGTCTGCATACGTTTACCCGTGAGCTCAAGCCCGACTTTGTGCTGATCGGCGAGACGCTCCACGGTGACTACAACCAGATCGTCAACGATGAGATACTCGACTCCTGCACCAATTACGAGTGTTACAAGGGCCTGTACTCCAGCTTTAATTCGGTCAACATGTTCGAGATTGCCCACTCGCTTCATCGCCAGTTTGGCGGTGACCCGTGGTGCATTTATCGCGGCAAGCATCTGCTGTCGTTTGTCGACAACCACGACGTACCGCGCCTGGCGAGCATCCTGACGGACAAGTCCTGCCTGCGCCCCGTCTACGGCATGCTCTTTGGTATGCCGGGCATTCCATGCGTCTACTACGGCAGCGAGTGGGGGATTACTGGCGAAAAGGGCGGCCCCGATGGCGATTGGGCGCTACGTCCTGCGCTTGACACCCCGGCACCTAACGAGCTGACGGCATTTGTCACGCAGCTTGCGCACCTACGCTCGGCAAACGACGCGGCAGCCCGTGCCCTCAACTACGGCGCTTACCGCAACGTGGTGATCCAGAACAAGCAGCTGCTGTTCGAGCGCGCCTGCGATGACGCGACGGTGCTCGTGGCGGTCAACGCCGTGAACGAGCCCTATACCTTTGGAGCCGGCGAACTCAACGGCTCCTTCGTCGACCTGCTTGCCGACGATGCGCCCACGGTCGAGCTGACGGGTGCCCTTGAGCTTGCGCCCTACGAGGTGCGTTATCTGCTGAGGGCCTAATTCATGACTGCGCCGGACGAGGGCTATCAGCATATTGAGCATGGGTTTGAGCCCGTGTTTGACGAGCGCTCGCGCGTTTTGGTGTTGGGCTCGTTTCCCTCGGTGCTCTCGCGTGCCAATGCCTTCTACTACGGCAATCCGCAGAACCGCTTTTGGCGCGTGATGGCCGCGTGCCTCGGTGTGCCCGTGCCGCCCAACGAGGGCGATCCTTTGGCAAGTGGTGAGCCCGCGACGCTCGATGCCTCGATTGCCGCCAAGCGCTCCATGCTGCTGGACGGCGGCGTGGCCCTGTGGGATGTAATCGAGAGCTGCGACATCAAAGGCTCAAGCGACGCGAGCATCAAAAACGTCGTTCCGGCGCATGCCGAGCGCATTACCGGCACAGCTCCCATTGAGCAGGTGATATGCAACGGTGGTACAGCTGGCCGGCTCTACAAGCGCTATCTACAAGAACGCACCGGGCTGCCGGCCATCGTTCTGCCGTCGACAAGTCCCGCCAATGCGGCGTGGCGTCTGGAACGCCTTGTTGAACGCTGGCGCGAGGCCGTTGATTGGGGCGCTCTGTAATTTAGATATCTGATTGGGCGCGGGTGCCGAGGCGTTTCATGATGGCATGCCAGATCGGTGCGGGCAGCGCGGGCTTGACGCGCACCATGCCGTCGGCATCGACGCTACCGGCATTGCCACCGCCAAGCAGCTGCGCATGCTCAATGGAACAGCCCATGCGCACAGCGCCCACAAGCTTATCCATCGCTTCCGAAAACGGTCGGCGCAAGAGGCCCATACGTGGGGAATGGCGAAGCGCCGCGATGCCGCTGCCGGCACAGATGACAACGCCGTCGCACCACGGCAGATCACGTAGAATACATGCCCGGTACAGGCGGTCGAGGACTTCGTCCGTCTGCTTGGCGTTTTTGGACAGGGCCTGGACGACGACATAGACGCGTGTCTCTGTATTTCCAAGGCGATCGAGTATATGCTCGACAGCGATCATAGCCTCATCGTCAAATGCATCATCAACAGCGAGCACTATGCCATCGACTGCGCCGGCATCATCCGCCTTCAAGTCAACCGGGTGGGGGAGTACGGTGTCGGAAAGCCGGGCATAGGCCGCGATGGCATCTTGCAGGTCCCAGAGCAAAAACTCAAGATCGGCGCTATTGGGAATGCTGATATACGCAATGGTTTGCAGCGTTTTTGGTGCATCGCCGCGTGCGGTCGTCTCCATGCCGCCTCCTTTCCGGTTGGTTTCCGTTTAGGTTACACCGTCTGGTGGCGCTCCGCCGCGCTATCCTAATGCAACCCTTACGAAAGGAACGCCATGCGTCTGCCCATGAATACCTCGCTTGCCACGCTCAAGCCCTCCGGCATCCGCCGGATCAACGCACTCGCCGCGCAGCATCCGGGATGCATTGCGCTCGCGCTCGGCGAGCCCGATTTTCCCACGCCCGATGTGATTAGCGCTGAGGTGACGGCCTCGCTCAATCGCGGTGACACGCATTATCCGCCCAACAACGGTCGCCCTGCCCTGCGCGAGGCGCTGTCCGCATATATGGGCGACGCGGGCCTTACGTTTTCGGCCGACGAGGTCATTCTGACCGACGGTGCGACCGAGGCCCTGTCGGCAACATTCATGGCTATGCTCAACCCCGGCGACGAAGTCATCATCCCTACGCCGGCTTTTGGCCTGTACGAGAGCATCGTCGTGGCCAATCACGCCAAAGCGGTCTTTTTGGATACGGAGCCTGCGCAATTTCAGATTGACGAGGACGCGCTTCGTGCTTGCGTGACGCCGGCGACCAAGGCCATCGTCATCTGCTCGCCCAACAATCCCACGGGCTGCATTCTCAACGCGGCATCGCTCGACGCCGTGGCGCGCGTAGCGGAGCAGGCGGGCATCTACGTAGTCTGCGACGACGTGTACAACCGCCTGGTCTATGTGGACGGCTACGAGCGCTTCGCCCAGCGACACCCGGAGCTTCGCGAGCAGACGGTCGTCATCGAGAGCTTCTCCAAGCCCTGGGCCATGACCGGCTGGCGCCTGGGCTGGCTCGCAGCGGCAGGGCCCGTCATCGCCGAGATCGCCAAGGCTCACCAATACCTAGTATCGAGCGCCGTCTCCTTCGAGATGGACGCCGCGGCCCGAGCCCTCACCGTCGACCCAACCCCCATGCTCAAAGTCTACCGAGCCCGCCGCAAACGCGTGCTCGCAGCCTTAGACGCCATGGGCCTCGACGTAGTGGAACCGGCAGGAGCCTTCTACACCTTCCCCAGCATCAAACAGTACGGCCTAACCAGCGAAGACTTCTGCATCAAAGCCATCAAAGAAGCAAACGTAGCCCTAGTCCCGGGCGACTGCTTCGGCACCGAAGGCCACATCCGCCTAAGCTACTGCGTCTCCGACCAAGATCTGGACGAAGGTCTCCGCCGCCTGTCCAACTTCGTGTCAACCCTATAGCCCAACGGGATCCAAAACCATCAGCCCACCGACCCAAGCATTATGAGTGGGGCGCGCCGACCAACGGACACGAGGATTCGCAGCAAAGGCAACGTAGCTCCGGCCGGGAGGGGCAGGGCGAGTTTTCCGTAGATTTCGCACGAGCCGAAGGCCACTTAATGTGGCCTTCGTGCGAGCCCAGGACTTGACCGAGCGGAAAACTCGCCCTGCCCCTCCCGGCCGGAGCGTATGCAGGGTTTGTGTACGAATCCTCGTGTCCGTTGACCGACGCCGGGGTCCCCGCCATAATACTTTCGGTTCACGCACGAATCCGCTGCCAGAGACAGCCGGTGCAAACGGGCATCGCCCGCGAGCTTAATGGGATATCCCGCCAGCCGAGGTGGTCGAGTAGATATGTCTTCTCGCCCCCGTCGCTCATGCAGCGCGGGGGCTTTCTTTTTGGACATGCCCCCGTCACGTCCTTGTGGCGGACCGTGCCCGGAAAGAATTCGAGGAGGTGTAATTCATGCCCCAGCAGTACAAAATCGACAAGGTTGCAGAGATCGAGTCCCGTATCGCCGAGAACGCCGGTCTGTTCGTCGTCAACTACAACGGTCTGACGGTTAAGCAGGCTCAGGAGCTGCGTCATCAGCTTCGCGAGTGCGGCGCCGAGATGAAGGTCTACAAGAACAACCTGGTCAAGATCGCTCTCAAGAACCAGGAGCAGCCCGAGCTCGACGAGATCCTCGCCGGCCCCGTCGCTTATGTGTTCTACGAGTCCGAGCCGGTCGAGGCCGCTAAGGCCCTTAAGGACTTCTCCGCTAAGTCCAAGGGCGTCCTTGAGATCAAGGGTGGTATCTCCGACGGCAAGGCCGTTTCCGCTGATGATGTTAAGGCTATCGCCGAGCTGCCCACCAAGGATCAGCTTCTCGGCCAGATCGCCGGTCTCATCTCCGGTTTCGCTCGCGACATCGCTGTCTGCGTCAACGGCGTTTCCTCTGGTCTCGCTCGTTCGATCCAGCAGGTCTCCGAGCAGAAGGCAGCCTAGTTGCTGTTTTCACCCGCGGCGGCAACGCCGCACCCCTGGCGCATTCGCGCCGTGTTTTAACTGATCTCCGTGCACAGACACGGAAACCGAAAGGACTTAGAAATGGCTAAGCTTACCACCGATGAGATCATCGATGCTCTTAAGGAAATGACCCTTCTCGAGGCTTCCGAGCTCGTCAAGGCTATCGAGGACACCTTTGGCGTTTCCGCCGCTGCTCCTGCCGCCGTTGTCGCCGCTCCCGCTGCTGGCGCTGCTGAGGCCGAGGAGAAGACCGAGTTTGACGTCGTGCTCGAGGGCTTCGGCGACAACAAGATCCAGGTCATCAAGGCCGTCCGTGAGCTCACCAACCTTGGCCTGAAGGAGGCCAAGGAGGTCGTCGAGGGCGCTCCCAAGGCTGTTCTCGAGGGTGCCAAGAAGGAGGACGCCGAGGCTGCCAAGGAGAAGCTCGAGGCTGCTGGCGCTGCTGTCACCCTCAAGTAATCAGGCTTTCTCGCCAGATTTCTTTGCAGACGGGGTTCGCATTGCGAGCCCCGTCTTTTATGTTTTGGCTCCTCATTCCCATTGCTCGGCACGCAGAGCACCGTTGTCTTCGCCGTGCCAATCCCGTTACCGCTGGGGCGTAAAATTGCACCATTCGAGCAATAATTTGCGTTGACCTGCTGAAGAATTGCGTTTGCCTTACGGCGACGTATGTCTCCGGCGGTAAGATACTTCGGTATCGCAATTTGGTCTGCGGCCGCTGTGCCGCACGCATAGGGCGCATTCTGCGCCTGCGAAAGGATCCTTGAATAACATGAAGGCAATCATCCCCGCCGCCGGTCTTGGCACGCGTTTTCTGCCTGGCACTAAGTGCACACCCAAAGAGATGCTGCCGGTGCTCGACAAGCCGGTCATTCAGTATGTCGTCGAGGAGGCACTCGACCCCGAGGAGGTCGACGACGCCATCATCGTTACCTCTCCCGGTAAGCCCGAGCTGCTGAGCTACTTCCAGCCCGATCGTTCGCTCGAGAACCTGCTGCGCGAGCGCGGTAAGGACGCCTACGCCGACGCCGTCGCCCATGCGGGCGGTATGCCGGTCGACTTCCGTTATCAGTACGAGCCCAAGGGCCTCGGTCATGCTATCCGCTCTGCCGCCGACGCCGTGGCAGGGGAGAACTTCCTGGTTCTTCTGGGCGACTACGTTGTGCCTAACCGCGACATCTGCGACAAGATGCTCGCCGTTTCCAAAGAGCACGGTGGCGCTTCGGTTATCGCCGTCGCTGCTTGCTCGCCCGAGGAAGTCAGCCGCTACGGCGTTATCGCCGGCGAGCGCGTCGGTTCGCTCGAGGGCGCCGAGGGCGTTGCCGATGCCGAGCCGGGCGCTGTCTGGCGCATCGGCGGTCTGGTCGAGAAGCCCGCTCCCGAGGCGGCTCCGTCCAACCTGTACATCGTCGGTCGTTACCTGCTGAGCCCGCTGGTCATGGACCTGCTCGCCGATCAGCAGGCCGGCAAGGGCGGCGAGATCCAGCTCACCGACGCCATGGCCCGCTCGCTCGACCGCGAGGCCATGTACGCTGTCGTCATCGACCCGCTCTCGGGCTACGACACCGGCACCCCGTCTGGCTGGATGGCCACCAACGCCCTCATGGCCGCAAGCGATCCTCGCTTTGCCAGCGCCTTCTGGGACGCCATCGACGAGCGCGGCGGCTTGATGCGCAAGTAATCCTTCGGGCATCGACATTTACGGGTGCGGACTTCGGTCTGCACCCGTTTTTTATAAGAGCTGCGATTGCCGACTCTCTGTTCACAGAAAATATATGAACAGATGTTCGATGCACACCTATCTACCTGCACCTTTTCTGCCGAAAAACTTTGCTACTCCAAAAACTCAATCGCGTCAAGGCTTTTCTTGCCCAACGGTCGGTACCTGATAAACTATTAAGTTGCGATAACTGGCGAAGCTATGCCTCGCCAACCCACCGAGCATTTCCGTGAAGGAGGAAAAACCTGGTGACCTACGCATACACTGCCACTGAGCGCAAGCGCGTCAGCTTCGGGAAAATCCCGGAGGCCATGGAGCTCCCCAACCTTATCTCTGTTCAAAGGGAATCCTTTGAGCGTTTTAAGGACGAGGGCCTTCGTGAGGCGTTCAAGGAATCCAGCCCCATCCAGAGCCAGAACCATGTTCTCGAGGTTACCTTCGGCGAGCATCAGTTCGGCGACCCCGCGCACACCGTCGAGGAGTGCCGCGAGAAGGATATGACCTATCAGGCTCCGCTTCTGACCGACGTCCGTCTCACCAACAAGGAGACCGGCGAGATCAAGGAGCAGCTCGTCTTTATGGGCGACTTCCCCATGATGACCGATCAGGGTACCTTCATCATCAACGGTACCGAGCGTATCGTCGTCTCGCAGCTCGTTCGTTCTCCGGGTGTGTACTACAGCTCCGAGATGGATTCGGGCAAGCAGATCTACAAGGCCCAGATCATCCCGTCCCGCGGTGCCTGGCTTGAGTTTGAGGTCGACAAGCGCGACCAGCTCATGGTCTCCATCGACCGTAAGCGCAAGCAGAGCGCCACGATGTTCCTGCGCGCCCTTGGCATCGCCGTCACCAACGACGACATCATCGAGCTGCTCGGCAACTCCGATGTGATCAAGCGCACCCTGGAGCGCGACACCGCCCTCACTCGCGAGGACGCCCTCATCGAGATCTACCGTCGTCTGCGCCCGGGCGAGCCTCCCACCGTGGACGCTTCCCGCAGCCTGCTCGAGGGTCTGCTCTTTAACCCGCAGCGCTACGACCTGGCCCGCGTCGGTCGTTACAAGGTCAACAAGAAGCTCAACCTCACCACCGAGGAAGAGGTCACGGTGCTCACCGACGAGGATATCGTCGCGACGCTGCGCTACCTCCTGTCCCTCGCTGCCGGCGAGCAGGGCTTCAAGGTCGACGATATCGACCACTTCGGCAACCGCCGCATCCGTACCGTCGGCGAGCTCGTCGCCAACCAGTTCCGTATCGGCATGAGCCGTATGGAGCGCGTCGTCCGTGAGCGCATGAGCTCCCAGGACATCGACGAGATCACCCCGCAGTCGCTCATCAACATCCGCCCGATCGTGGCCTCCATCAAGGAGTTCTTCGGTTCCTCGCAGCTCTCGCAGTTCATGGACCAGGCGAACCCCCTGACCGGTCTGACCCACAAGCGCCGTCTGTCCGCACTCGGCCCTGGCGGTCTTGCCGGCCACAAGTCGGGCTCCAGCCGCCGCACCAACGTGCCGACGGCCGTCCGCGACGTTCACAACTCGCACTACAGCCGCATGTGCCCGATCGAGACCCCCGAAGGCCCCAACATCGGCCTGATCGGCTCGCTCGCCCTCTACGCCCGCGTCAACGAGTATGGCTTCATCGAGGCCCCGTTCCGTCGCGTCGAGAACGGCGTTGCCACCGATCAGATCGACTGGATGACCGCTGACGAGGAAGAGAAGCACGTCATCGCGCCGGCCAACACGCCGCTCGATCCCAAGACCAACGAGTTCATCACGACCGATGCCGAGGGCAAGATCGTCCGTCCGCACACCGTGATCGCCCGTACCCGCGACTTCGACGGCTCCTTCGGCGCTCCCGCCGACGTGCCCGTCGAGGACGTCGACTACATGGACGTCTCGCCGCGCCAGATGCTCTCCGTCGCAGCCACGCTGATCCCGTTCCTGGAGCACGACGACGCCAAGCGTACGCTGATGGGCGCTAACATGCAGCGTCAGGCCGTGCCGCTGGTTCACCCCGCCGCTCCCTATGTCGGTACCGGCATGGAGCGTCGCGCCGCCCTGGACTCCGGTGAGGTCACCCTGGCCAAGAACGCCGGCGAGGTCATCTTTGCCGACGCCGCCAAGATCATCGTCAAGCATGCCGGCGGCATGGACGAGTATCACCTGGCCAAGTACCAGCGCTCCAACCAGTCCACCTGCATCAACCACCGTCCGCTCGTGCGCGTCGGTGACACCGTTGAGCAGGGCGAGCCTCTGGCCGACGGTCCTTCGACCGATCACGGCGAGCTCGCACTGGGCCAGAACCTCACCGTGGCCTACATGCCGTGGGAAGGCTTTAACTACGAGGACGGTATCGTCGTGTCCGAGCGCCTGGTGGCCGAGGACCTGCTGACGACCATCAACATCACCCGTCACGAGATCGACGCCCGCGACACCAAGCTCGGCCCCGAGGAGATCACCCGCGAGATCCCGAACCTGTCCGAGGACATGCTTGCCAACCTCGACGAGGACGGCATCATCCGCATCGGCGCTGAGGTCGGCCCTGGCGACATCCTGGTCGGCAAGGTTACGCCTAAGGGCGAGAGCGCTCTGACCGCCGAGGAGCGCCTGCTGCGCGCCATCTTCGGTGCCAAGGCCCACGATGTCCGCGACACCTCCCTTAAGATGCCTCACGGCGCTTACGGCCGCGTCATCGACGTCGTCCGCTTTAGCCGCGAGAACGGCGACGACCTGGCCCCCGGCGTCAACGAGCAGGTGCGCGTCTACGTCGCCCAGCGTCGTAAGATCCAGCAGGGCGATAAGATTGCCGGCCGCCACGGCAACAAGGGTGTTATCTGTAACGTTCTGCCGGTCGAGGACATGCCCTACATGGCTGACGGTACCCCGATCGACGTTATCCTCAACCCGCTGGGCGTTCCTTCGCGTATGAACGTCGGCCAGCTGCTCGAGTGCCACCTTGGCTGGGCTGCTGCCTGCGGTTGGGATACCGAGCAGGCCGACTCCGACAAGTACGTCCCCGGTCCGTTCTTCACCGCCACGCCCGTCTTCGACGGCGCCAAGGAGGACGAGATCGCCGAGGTCATCCGTCGCGCCAACAAGAACATGCTCAACAAGGCTACCGCTGCCTTTGGCGATCACATGCGCCCCGAGTTCGTCACCCAGCTTGACGAGCGCGGCAAGACCCGTCTGTTCGACGGCCGCACCGGCGAGGAGTTCCGCGAGCCCATTACCGTGGGTACGTCCTACATCCTCAAGCTCGGCCACATGGTCGACGACAAGATCCACGCCCGTTCGACCGGCCCTTACAGCCTGGTTACCCAGCAGCCTCTGGGCGGCAAGGCTCAGTTCGGCGGCCAGCGCTTCGGCGAGATGGAAGTTTGGGCACTGTACGCTTACGGTGCTTCCAACGTCCTGCAGGAGATCCTGACCGTCAAGTCTGACGATACCGTGGGCCGCGTCAAGACCTACGAGTCCATCGTCAAGGGCGAGAACGTTCCTGTCCCGGGTATCCCCGAGTCCTTCAAGGTTCTCGTCAAGGAGATTCGCTCCCTCGCACTGGACATCGAGCCCATGCACGATGCCGACGAGGACGCCTCCGCCCCTGTGACCGCCGAGGAGACCTCCGCTCTCGACGACCTGGCTGCGCTCGCCGGCGTTGACGCCGGCGTCGAGGCCGAGGATGCCGAGACCGCCGAGGCGCCCGAGGCTGTCGCCGCCACGACCACTGATAAGGAGTAGTTGACTGTGGCAGATTTCGAAGCTACTGATTTTGACTCGGTAAAGATCTCCCTTGCCTCCGCCGACCAGATCCGTTCCTGGTCGCACGGTGAGGTCAAGAAGCCGGAGACCATCAATTACCGTACCCTCAAGCCCGAGAAGGACGGCCTGTTCTGCGAGAAGATCTTCGGTCCCGCCAAGGACTGGGAGTGCTCCTGCGGCAAGTACAAGGGCATCCGCTTTAAGGGCATCGTCTGCGAGCGCTGCGGCGTCGAGGTCACCTCGGCCAAGGTGCGTCGCGACCGAATGGGCCACATCGAGCTCGCCGCTCCCGTGTCCCACATCTGGTACTTCAAGAGCCCCACGAGCTTCCCGATGAGCCGTATGCTCGACATCAAGTCCAAGGACCTCGAGAAGGTTCTGTACTTTGCCAGCTACATCATCACCGAGGTCGACTATGAGGCCCGCGAGGCCGACGCCGACGACCTGCGCGAGGAGCTCGCCGCCGATCTGGAAGAGATCGATGCCGAGTGCGCCCGCCAGATCGAGTCCCTCAAGGAGCAGGGCAACCCCGAGAACTTTGACGAGTTCTCCGACGAGGAGCCGCTGACCCCCGAGGAGATCGCCTCTGGCATCGTCGACATCGAGGAAGAGTGCAAGGACGAGAAGCAGCTCCGCACGGACGCCTTCAACGCCTTCATGAAGCTCACCGAGCGCGACCTCATCTCCGATGAGCCGCTGTTCCGTGAGATGACCCGTTACTACTCCATGTACTTCAAGGGTGGTATGGGTGCCGAGGCTGTCCGCGACCTGCTCGCTGCTATCGACCTCCCCTCCGAGGCCGAGAAGCTCAAGGCCATCATCGCCGACGAGGATTCCCAGAAGCAGAAGCGCGAGAAGGCCGTCAAGCGCCTCGAGGTCGTTGACGCCTTCCTGAAGGGCGGCAACAGCCCCGCAAACATGATCCTGGACGTCATCCCGGTCATTCCGCCCGATCTGCGCCCGATGGTCCAGCTCGATGGCGGCCGCTTCGCCGCGTCCGACCTCAACGACCTGTATCGTCGCGTGATCAACCGTAACAACCGACTCAAGCGCCTGCTCGACCTGGACGCCCCTGCGATTATCGTGAACAACGAGAAGCGCATGCTCCAGGAGTCCGTGGACGCCCTGTTCGACAACGGCCGTCGTGGTCGCCCGGTCTCTGGCCGTGGCGGTCGCCCGCTCAAGTCGCTCGCCGAGGCCCTCAAGGGCAAGCAGGGTCGTTTCCGTCAGAACCTGCTGGGTAAGCGTGTCGACTACTCCGGCCGTTCGGTTATCGTTACCGACCCCAAGCTGCTGCTGCACCAGTGCGGTCTGCCCAAGACCATGGCGCTGGAGCTCTTCAAGCCCTTCGTTATGAAGCGCCTGGTCGAGCTCGGCAAGGTCGAGAACATCAAGGGCGCCAAGCGCGCTATCGACCGCGGTGCCACCTTTGTGTGGGATATCCTCGAAGAGGTCATCGACGGCCGCGTCGTGCTGCTCAACCGTGCACCGACCCTGCACCGTCTGTCCATCCAGGCCTTTGAGCCGGTGCTGGTCGAGGGCAAGGCTATCCACCTGCACCCGCTGGTCTGCTCGCCCTTCAACGCCGACTTCGACGGCGACCAGATGTCTGTCCACGTGCCGCTGTCCAGCCAGGCTCAGGCCGAGGCCCGCGTGCTCATGCTCTCTGCGAACAACCTGCGCTCGCCGGCATCCGGCAAGCCGGTCAACATCCCTTCGCAGGACATGATCATCGGTGTGTACTACCTGACCCAGGTCCGCGAGGGTCTGCCGGGCGAGAACCACGTGTTCTCGAGCTTCGACGACGCGCTGCACGCCTATGACTGCCGCTCCGAGGTCGACATGCAGGCCAAGATCCAGGTCCGCGTGTCCGCTGCCGATGCCAACGTCATCAATGAGGACGGCACCCGTATCTTCCGCGTCAAGAACGGCAAGAACGAGTTTGTCGACTACGATGTCACCGGCAATAAGACCGCGCGCTTCGAGACCTCTATCGGCCGCATCATCTTCAACCGCCAGTGCCTGCCCGAAGACTACGAGTTCATGAACTACAAGATGGTCAAGGGCGATGTGGCCAAGCTGGTTGCGGACTGCTGTGATCGTTACCCCGAGGCCAAGGTCGGCCCGATCCTCGACGCCATCAAGTACTCCGGCTTCCACTACGCTACCCGCGCCGGCCTCACCATCTCGGTGTGGGACGCTCTCATCCCTGCCGAGAAGCAGGAGCTGCTCGACCGCGCCCAGGCCAACGTCGACCAGATCAACAAGTACTTCGAGGAGGGCTTCATCAACGAGACGGAGCGCCACATCGAAGTCGTTAACGAGTGGACCGCTTGTACCGACAAGGTCGCAGCGCTCATGCTCGACATGTTCGACGAGGAGAACCCGCTGTACATGATGGCCGACTCCGGCGCCCGTGGTTCTAAGACCCAGCTGCGTCAGCTCGGCGGCATGCGTGGCCTGATGGCAGACATGTCCGGCGAGACGATCGACCTTCCCATTAAGGCGAACTTCCGCGAGGGCCTGCTGCCGCTCGAGTACTTCATTTCGACCTACGGCGCCCGTAAGGGCCTGGTCGATACCGCATCCCACACCTCGGACTCTGGTTACCTGACCCGTCGTCTGGTCGACGTGGCCCAGGACGTCATCGTCCGCGAGGAGGACTGCGGCACGCACGAGGGCGTCACCTACAACCTCATCATCCCCGGCACCACCGACCTCAACACCGACCTCGTCGGCCGTTGCTTCATCGAGGACGTCGTGGCTCCCGATGGCACCGTGCTCTTTGAGCAGGACGGCTACATCGAGAAGGTTGCCGACATTCAGAAGATGGTCGATGCCGGCCTTAAGAAGGTCAAGCTCCGCGCGCTGCTCACTTGCCGCTCCAAGTACGGCGTGTGCCAGAAGTGCTACGGCTGGGATCTTTCCACCCGTCGTCCGGTCGCCATCGGTACCGCCGTCGGCATTATTGCCGCCCAGTCCATCGGCGAGCCCGGTACGCAGCTTACGATGCGTACCATTCACTCCGGCGGCGTCGCTGGCGTCGACGATATTACGCAGGGTCTGCCTACGGTCAGCCGTATGTTCGATATCGTCGGCAACGTCAACGAGAAGATTCTGGGTCGCGAGGCCGAGCTGGCTCCGTACTCCGGCCACCTCTCGATTAAGCCCGAGAAGTCCGAGTACGTGCTGACGCTCACCGACTCCGAGGACCACACCCGTGTCCTCGACGAGCGTCGCGTCCCCGCTTCGGTTCGCTTTATGCCCGAGATCGAGGACGGCTGCGAGGTTCGCGCCGGCGACCAGATCACCAAGGGCTTCGTCAACTTCCGCAACCTGCGCAAGCTGACCGACATCGAGTCGACGATGCACACCTTCGTCGAGAGCGTCAAGGACGTCTACACCAGCCAGGGCGTCGACCTGAACGACAAGCACATCGAGGTGCTCGCACGTCAGATGCTGCGTCGCGTTCAGATCACCAACCCCGGTGACTCCAAGTACCTGCTTGGTCAGTACGTCGACCGCTACGAGTTCGCCGACGAGGTCGAGCGCGTTGCCCGTCTGGGCGGTCAGGCTCCTGTGGCCGAGCCCGTCATCCTGGGTACGCTCAAGGTCGCGTCCAACATCGACTCCTGGCTGTCGAGCGCTTCGTTCATCCGTACCGCCGGCGTCCTTACCGAGGCTGCCATCGAGGGCAAGGTCGACCACCTGCTCGACCTTAAGTCCAACGTCATCGTCGGTAAGAAGATCCCGGCCGGTACCGGCCTCAAGCCGTACGCCAACGCCAAGCTGACGTATCGTACGGCCGACGGCTACGTGGACATCGACGGCCCGGCTTCGCCCAACGCCAAGTCGCTGCCCGAGTGGGCTCCTGTGGAGCTCAAGGACCTGGACGAGCAGCTCCCGCAGCAGCTCGACTGGGCCGGCTACGACGAGTTCGGTGGTGCTGACGGTTCGTTCACCCGCAACGGCCACACCATCTCCGCCGAGAAGGCTCGCCTGTACCTGTTCGACGACCTGGGCGTGTCGCAGCGCTGGACCAACAAGTTCAGCGAGGTCGGCATCGAGACGGTCGGCGACCTGGTCGGCAAGTCCGAGGAAGATCTGCTGCGCATCGATGGCATCGGTGTCAAGGCGATCGAGGAGCTCCGTGACGGCCTCGAGGCCCACGACCTGCTCTACATCCTCGAGAACAACGACGACGTTGCCGACGAGGAAGACCTCTCGCAGCTGCTGCAGATGGTCTTTAGCCCCGACGGTCCGGACGACATCCTGCTGGGCACCTCTGCCGCGCCGACGCATCACGCCGACGCCGACGAGGAGCTCCTGGGCGCTCCGATCGACGACAAGAAGGCTCCCGCCAACGGTGCCATCAACGAGGACATGGCGTCCCTCGACGAGCTGCTCAACCAGCTCGTGGACACCGACGACGCCGAAGAGGCCAAGGACAACGACGAGGAGTAACTAGTTCCGCCGTTCTAACGAACGGCGGCGATCTCCGTCGCTGCGCGGCCCCCAGAGCTACAATCTGTCATTCAAAAGGCAGGGCATGACCAAAAGGTCAATGCCCTGCCTTTTTCATGCCACCTTGTACGCTCTGGGGGCCGCTCGCTTGCGTATGCTCAACCTGTTGCGTTCCGTCGATCCCTTGCCAATAAGGGGCAGAGTTTTTTTGGTAGGTTATTCCTGCTTGAATTTGAAACATTTCGTCCGGCCAGAGCGTATCTATGGTGAGGGCCTCAGCAAGAAATATCAGCATCACCGGGAGGTGATTATGGAAGAACAAGCTTTTAGACAGGCGGTCGAAGATCACCGGGATGTCGTGTTTCGAATCGCATTGACGTACCTGCGCGATCGCGCCGATGCCGACGATGTTGCACAAGACGTCTTTCTTAAGTTGCTCAAAAGCGATGGACACTTTGAAAGTCGGGAGCATCTTCGCCGCTGGCTTATCCGGGTCACGATCAATGAATGCAAATCGCTCTTTCGAAAGCCATGGAGGCGTGTGGAGGATATTGAGAACCTGGCCGATTCGCTTTCGACGGCGCAGGAGGAGTCCAAGGCGGTCCTGTCAGACGTTATGCGACTTCCGGAGCGATTCCGTGTTCCCATCGTGCTCTATTACTATCTGGGCTTTTCGACCTCAGAGATTGCCGAGTTACTGCATGTGCCAGCCGCGACCGCTCGAACGCGTTTAGCTCGTGGTCGATCGAAGCTCAAATTCATCCTAGAGGAGGGCGACCGTGAAATCCAATCAAATCAAGCAGGCCTTCGAGTCCATCCAAGCCGATAGCGATCTTGCCGACCGTGTTATTGATGCTGCGGCTGGAAAGCCGCTTCGTCGAAAGGGTCACGCGAAACCTCTGTATGTTGCCGTAATCGGATGTCTTGCCGGAGTGTTGGCGACCGGAGGGGTCGCCTACGCCGTTGTCAATTCCAGCTATTTTGCCTCAGCCTGGGGAAACCACGGCAATGGGGATTCCATTACCTGGACCAACGGAGGCTCATCGGGAACTAAATATACCTACACCAGAGAGTTTGGTGATGGCATCGCGCCCCAAAGCCTGGAGGGTGCAGTCCAGGAGGTTAATCTGTCCGTCGAGGGTAACGGCTATACGCTTGATATCCATGAGATGGCTATTGACCAAAACGGCTGCGGAGCCGTGACGTTTACGTTGTCCAATCCAAATGGCGTTAACTACTACAAGCCGGCAGCAGAGACAGGCGAACTTGTTCTCTATGGTGAAGAAGAACAAGGCATCGGTACACCCAGCATGAACTTCGGCGAGGAATGGGCTGACACACGCTGCACAATTGATAAGGACACATCAAGCGACACGGTCATTAATGGCACGATGTACTTTGCCTCGTGGAATCGCGAGCGAGATTTGGGACATGCGGTCACCTGGAATATCAGCTGGACGGAGGGCAAAGGTGAGGATGCGAAGGTGATCGAGGTATCGACGCCAGAGTTTAACGTCGGAGCGCACGTCGATACAAAGGAACTCCGCTCTGATGACTCGCCTCTCGAGATTAGCCCGTTTTCCATCCAGACGCACATCGATGATCTGGGCTATGAAGCAGTTGATCATAAACTGACCGTCAGCTACAAGGATGGATCGGAGCAGATTATCGAAGATGACGACGCAGGGGCGTACAATTTCTATGTTTCGATGGCACGCAATAGCGGAGAGAACATTTGGGTGCCGACAAAACTGATCAATGTCGATCAAGTGGTCTCAGTAACGCTTGAGGGCACGAGATACACATCAACAGGAGAGACCGAAACAGAAGTACCCTTTACCATCATCTATTCGTAAGATTTGGGGCCGCTTCCTACTAGGGGAGGCGGCCCATTTTGCATTAAATGGACGGTTAGACCGAGCGATATACTTCCGAAAACGCCGCCGATTTCCATGCGAAAGACGAAAGCAGATCACCGCCGGAGCGCGACGTTTCCCCAGATAAAACCGACCAAAATAAACCTGTCCCTTTTTGGCAGGTGGCGTTGCCCCAACGAGCACGTCGGATTCCCGGACCGGGCGGCCCAGGTTTTAAGTTTGTCGCGAGTTCCGCACGCAAAGGAAAGCACTTAATGTGCTTTCCGTCTTGCGCAGGACTGTAGAGCAGCAAACTTAAAACCTGGGCCGCCCGATCCGGGAATCCTCCCAAGCGCACAGGAGGGGATTCCTTTTGTGTAGGCTTTGCGGAAATGTACCAATTTTTGGATACGCCCGGCGGCGTGGTCTGTTGACGGCACAGCTAACGCCACGTATCCTATCGAACTGCGTGTTTCGTAGGGGGATGCTGACCCCTCGATTCAAGCCGTTGCACTTTACAGAAAGCTGGAATCATTCGAGAAGGAGTACGCTTTGCCTACTATTAACCAGCTGGTTCGCCAGGGCCGTCGTTCCGTGCCCAAGAAGTCCAAGAACGCTGCTCTGCAGCACAACTCCCAGAAGCGCGGCGTGTGCACCCGCGTCTTCACCACGAGCCCCAAGAAGCCGAACTCGGCTCTTCGTAAGGTTGCCCGTGTTCGCCTTGTCAACGGCATCGAAGTTACTGCTTACATCCCGGGTGAGGGCCACAACCTGCAGGAGCACTCCATCGTGCTCGTCCGCGGCGGTCGTGTCCGTGACCTCCCTGGTGTCCGTTATCACGTCATCCGTGGCGCCTACGACGCTGCTCCGGTCCAGAACCGTATGCAGGCCCGTTCCAAGTACGGTGCTAAGCGCCCCAAGGCCAAATAAGCCAGATAACGTTTTGGTACTTTCGCCGTGTGCCGCCTAAGCGCCGCACGGTAGACACTTAAGGAGATTTCACATGCCGCGTCGTGCAGCAGCTAATCGTCGTGAGGTTCAGCCTGACGCCGTTTACAACAACCGCCTGGTGACTCAGCTCATCAACAAGGTCCTTCTTGACGGCAAGAAGGCCACCGCTGAGCGCATCGTTTACACCGCTTTCGAGATCGTTGCCGAGAAGTCCGAGGGTGGCGACGCTCTCGCTACCTTCAAGAAGGCTATGGACAACGTCAAGCCCACGCTCGAGGTTAAGCCCAAGCGTGTCGGTGGCGCTACCTATCAGGTCCCGATGGAGGTCAACTCCCGTCGTTCCACCGCTCTGGGCATCCGCTGGATCGTCAACTTCTCCCGCGCTCGCAAGGAGAAGACCATGGCCGAGCGTCTCGCCAACGAGATCCTCGACGCTTCCAACGGCCTGGGCGCTTCCGTCAAGAAGCGTGAGGACGTCTTCAAGATGGCCGAGGCCAACCGCGCGTTCTCTCACTATCGTTGGTAAGTTAAGGTAAGGAACTAACATGGCTAAGCCTAAGTACAAGCTTTCCGATACCCGTAACATCGGCATCATGGCCCACATCGATGCCGGTAAGACCACCACGACCGAGCGTATTCTTTACTACACCGGTAAGACCCACAAGATCGGTGAGGTCCATGAGGGCGCTGCCACCATGGACTGGATGGTTCAGGAGCAGGAGCGCGGCGTAACCATTACCTCCGCTGCTACCACGTGCTTCTGGAACAAGGACGGTAAGGACTACCGCATCCAGATCATCGACACCCCGGGCCACGTTGACTTCACCGCCGAGGTCGAGCGCTGCCTGCGCGTCCTCGATGGCGCTGTCGCCGTCTTCGACGCCGTTGCCGGCGTTCAGCCCCAGTCTGAGACCGTTTGGCGTCAGGCTTCTACCTTCAACGTCCCCCGCATCGCCTTCATCAACAAGTATGACCGCGTGGGCGCTGACTTCTTCAACGCTATCGAGACCATGAAGGATCGTCTCGACGCTAACGCCGTGGCCGCTCAGGTCCCGATGGGCGCCGAGGACAACTTCTGGGGCGTCATCGACCTGGTCACCATGACTGCATGGGACTTCAAGGCAGACGAGAAGGGCATGACCTACCCCGAGCCGATGGACGAGATCCCGGCTGAGTTTGCCGACATCGCTGCCACCAAGCGCGAGGAGCTCCTCGACGCTGCTGCCAGCTTTGACGACGAGCTCATGGAGAAGATTCTCATGGAGGAGGACTTCACCGTCGAGGAGCTCAAGGCTGCTCTGCGCAAGGGCGTTCTGGCCAACGAGCTCAACCTCGTCTTCGTGGGTTCCGCCTACAAGAACAAGGGCGTTCAGGAGCTGCTCGACGCTGTCGTCGACTACCTGCCCAGCCCGCTCGACGTCG
Organism: uncultured Collinsella sp.; assembly: GCA_905209455.1. Classification (GTDB taxonomy): domain Bacteria; phylum Actinomycetota; class Coriobacteriia; order Coriobacteriales; family Coriobacteriaceae; genus Collinsella. The sequence goes on along the minus strand of CAJLTA010000015.1, from coordinate 21,473 downwards.
AGGCCGTCACCGGTACCGATCCGGACACCGGCGAGGAGATTCAGCGTCATCCTTCCTTCGACGAGCCCTTCTCCGGCCTGGTCTTCAAGATCATGACCGACCCGTTCGTCGGTAAGCTCACCTATGTCCGCGTTTACTCCGGCCGCGCCGAGTCCGGCTCCTACGTGGTCAACGCTTCCAACGGTCAGCGCGAGCGCCTCGGCCGCATCCTCGAGATGAACGCTGCCGAGCGTATCGACCGTGACGACGCTGCCGCTGGCGACATCGTCGCTTGCGTCGGCTTCAAGAACTCCACCACCGGTGACACCCTGTGCGCCGAGGGCAAGGAGATCGTCCTCGAGAAGATCGAGTTCGCTAAGCCCGTTATCGACGTTGCCATCGAGCCCAAGACCAAGGCCGAGCAGGACAAGATGTCCCTGGCTCTGACCAAGCTCGCCGAAGAGGACCCGACCTTCCAGGTGTCCACCAACCACGAGACCGGCCAGACCATCATCGCCGGCATGGGCGAGCTGCACCTCGAGATCATCGTCGACCGTCTGCTCCGCGAGTTCAAGGTTGACGCTAACGTTGGTAAGCCCCAGGTTGCCTACCGCGAGACCGCTGGTCACGACGTCGAGAAGGCTGAGGGCAAGTTCGTCCGTCAGTCCGGCGGTCGCGGTCAGTACGGCCACGCCGTCATCAAGCTCGAGAAGATGGAGGAGGGCTTCGGCTACGAGTTCGTCAACGCTATCGTCGGCGGCGTCGTGCCCAAGGAGTACATCCCGTCCATCGACAAGGGCATCCAGGAGGCCCTGAACACCGGTGTTATCGCCGGCTTCCCGGTCCTCGACGTTAAGGTCACCCTGTTCGACGGTTCTTACCACGAGGTCGACTCCTCCGAGGCCGCCTTCAAGATCGCCGGTTCCATGGCTATCAAGGACGCCCTCAAGAAGTCCGATCCGCAGCTGCTCGAGCCGATCATGGCTGTCGAGGTCGAGACCCCTGAGCAGTACATGGGCGACGTTATGGGCAACCTCTCCGGTCGCCGCGGCAAGATCGAGGGCATGGAGGATCGCAAGAACAGCAAGCTCATCCGTGCCAAGGTGCCGCTGGGCGAGATGTTCGGTTACGCTACCGACCTTCGCTCCCAGACCCAGGGCCGTGCATCCTACACGATGCAGTTCGACTCTTATGAGCCCGCGCCCAAGTCCATCGTGGACGAGGTCATGAGCAAGAACGCCTAAGTTCGAGCTCCCTGTTACGTAATCCGCGAGAACATCTCTCGCACTCTTTGGAGGTTTAAGTTGGCTACCCAGAAGATCCGCATTCGCCTCAAGGGCTATGATCACGAGGTCGTCGATCAGTCCGCGAAGCTCATCGTCGAGACCGCTCAGAAGACCGGCGCTCGCGTTTCCGGTCCTGTCCCCCTGCCCACCGAGCGCAACCTGTACACGGTTATCCGCTCGCCGCACGTGAACAAGGACTCCCGTGAGCAGTTCGAGATGCGCACCCACAAGCGCCTCATCGACATCCTCGACCCCACCTCGGGCACCGTTGATTCGCTCATGCGTCTCGACCTCCCCGCTGGCGTCGACATCGACATCAAGCTCTAAGCGATATCGCTCATAGCTCAAAGGGCCCCGCTGCCGCTACGGCAGCGGGGCCCTTTTGTTTTGAATGATGGTTTGGACTGTGGGGTAATGCTGCCGAGTAGGTGGTTGCGGCGCCCTATTCGCTCAAGGGACGCAGCGATGCCTCCTCAAAATGGAAGGATCGAAAGCCGTCTTCCGTTTCGATGCACGCGCGACCAAAGCCATCGACCGTTTGAAAGATGCCACGCGCCAGCTCGTCCCCAGCGGGGGAGCGGGCGATAACGTGCTCCCCGATCCAATTGAGGTGAGCGATATATTCATCGTGGACGGGCGCGAGCGGACCGGCGTCTTCTTCCTTGGCGGTGAGGCGCTCTGCCCAGGCATCTACAGCGTCTATAACTGCGTGATAGACCTCATCGAGGAGCATGTCGACGGCGGGAACGTTCTCGTTGAGATCCGAGAGGCCAATTGCCGCCAGGCCGCCATCGGGCACCTCTTGGGGCGTGTAGTTTACGTTGACGCCAATGCCGCAGACGGCGAAAGGTTTGCCTTCGTTATCGCGTGCGGCCTCGACCAGAATGCCGCCGAGCTTGCGTCCTCGCGCGACCAGGTCGTTGGGCCATTTGAGGCCAATCTCGTTTGCAAGACCCTGCTTTTCGAGCGCCTCGAGCACCGCTAAGCCGCTGATGGCGGCAAGACCAGAGTACTTTGCAGGATTAACGCATGGACGCAGGACAATCGAAAGCAATAGGTTGCCGGCGGTTGAATCCCACTTGTGGCCGCGCCGGCCGCGTCCTGCCGTCTGAGTCCGGGCGGCAAGTCCCGTGCCGTGCGGCTCTCCCTGTTTTCCTGCTTCGAGCAGGTCATCGTTGGTCGATCCGGTTACGTCGACTATCGTTAAACGAGAATCCATAACAGCTGCTACCTCCTAAGTTAATAAGGCAATCGCGCAATGGTGTCGAGAGATAGACACAATGTGAAGCCTTTGTCGCATTTGGACAATTTAATGTTAACACGTCAACAACGACTAAAATGCGCTATCCTCTCTTGGTCGATGTAAACACGTCAACAACTCAAAGGAGGTTAGTGATGGGTTTCACGATTCTTGGAACAGGCTCGGCGCTTCCTGAGCGCAGTGTTTCCAATGACGAGCTATCTGAGTTCCTCGATACCTCGGATGAGTGGATTTTTACCCGCACCGGTATCAAGAGCCGCCACGTCTGCACCACCGAGTCACTCGACGACCTTGCCGTAGCGGCGAGCGAGCGGGCACTCCAGGTGTCCGGAATCGACGCGAGCCAGCTGGATCTAATCGTCTGCTCGACGACAACGGGTGACCACCTTGTTCCCGCCGAGGCGTGTGCCGTAGCCGAGCGTCTGGGCGCGACGTGCCCTGCCTTCGATGTCTCGGCGGCTTGTGCCGGCTTCGTGTTTGCGCTCGATGTCGCCGAGGGCTATATCGCCCGCGGCCGTGCCGAGCGCGTGCTTGTCGTTGCTGCCGAGCAGATGACGCGCACGCTCGACTGGACCGACCGCGCCACCTGCGTGCTCTTTGGCGATGGGGCAGGCGCCGCAGTGATTGGAGCTGGGGGAGACAACCCCCTTGCCGTTGAGCTTTCGACGGCGCCCGACGTCGAGACGTTGCGCGTACCCGGTCTGGTCGGCACCTCGCCGTTTAAGGCCTCTGCAGATAGCGAGAGCGTGCTGTCCATGAATGGCCGCCGCGTGTTCAAGTTCGGCGTCAACGCCATCTGCGACACGGTCCATAAGCTTGCGGGCGATGCGGGCATTTCGGTCGAAGACATCGACCATTTTGTATTCCATCAGGCTAACGAACGAATCCTGAGTCAGGCGGTCAAGCGCCTCGGCGTGCCAGACGAGCGCGTGGTTCGAACGCTGCGCGAGATCGGCAACATTTCGAGCGCATGCATTCCGCTTGCCCTCGACCGGCTGGCAAATGCCGGTGCACTTCACACAGGCGACACCATCGCCTTGGTTGGATTTGGCGCCGGTCTGGATATAGGTGGCTATCTGCTTCGTTGGAAGTAGTCGCACATAGGAAATAAAAACGCCCTAGGGCACAACCAAAGGAGAACTACCATGGCAGATCAGAAGACCTTCGAGCGCGTTTGCGACGTTATCCGCGAGACCGCCGGTCTTGACGATGTCGAGATGAAGCCCGAGTCCACGCTCGAGGAGATTGGTCTCGACAGCCTGGGCACCGTCGAGATCCTCGTCGCCGTCGAGGACGAGTTTGGCATCCAGCTCGATACCGAGGAGAACCCCAAGACGGTCGGCGAGTTCGCCGATACGGTCGAGGCGGCATTGGAGAAGTAGAGATGCTCAAGACTCCTCTCTGCGATCTGCTCGGCATCGAAAAGCCCGTGTTCCAGGGCGGTATGGCCTGGATTGCCGATGCCTCGCTGGCGTCCGCAGTGTCCGAGGCGGGTGGCTTAGGCATCATCGCGGCCATGAACGCCGACGCCAACTGGCTTCGCGACCAGATTCATGAGCTGCGCGCCAAGACGGATAAGCCCTTTGGCGTCAACGTCATGCTCATGAGCCCGTTTGCCGACGAGGTCGCGCAGGTCGTGATTGACGAGCGAGTGCCGGTCGTCGTGACGGGCGCCGGCAATCCCGCCAAGTACATGAAGGCGTGGAACGAGGCGGGCATCAAGGTCGTCCCGGTCGTTGCCTCGGTGGCGCTGGCGCGCCTCGTGGCACGTCGTGGAGCCACGGCGGTTGTTGCCGAGGGTACCGAATCGGGCGGCCATATTGGCGAGACCTCGACGATGGCACTGGTGCCGCAGGTCGTCGATGCGGTCGACATTCCCGTTGTGGCCGCTGGCGGTATTGCCGACGGCCGCGGCGTGGCGGCCGCCTTTATGCTGGGCGCCGCCGGCGTGCAGGTGGGTACGCGCTTTCTGATCGCAGACGAGTGCACCGTATCGGAGCAGTACAAGGAGATGGTCTTGAAGGCCAACGACACCTCGACGCGTGCGACCGGCCGCTCGACGGGACACCCGGTGCGTGCACTCAAGAGCCCCTTTACCAACGCCTACGCCAAGAGCGAGGCGGCGGGCGTAAGTGTCGAGGAACTCGGGGCCATGGGCACGGGCGCCCTTCGCAAGGCCGCCAAGGACGGCAATTACGAAGAGGGTTCGTTTTTGTGTGGACAGATTGCCGGCATGGTCAACGAGCGCCAGAGCGCACGTGAAATCGTTGACGACCTGATCGATGGCGCCGAGCGCGTCCTGAAGGGTGCGTCCGCATGGGTAGCGTAGCGTTTCTGTTTGCTGGCCAGGGTGCCCAACACCCCGCGATGGGCGTCGACCTGATCGAGGCATCGCCGGCGGCCGCCGAGGTGTTCGCCATTGTCGACGAGGTGCGCCCGGGGACCAGCGAGCAGTGCCGGAGCGCCTCCAAGGAGGAGCTCTCGCAGACCGAGAACACGCAGCCGTGCGTGTTCGTTCACGACCTGGCAGCGGCTACCGCTCTGCGTGAGCGCGGCGTGGTGCCTGCCGCCTGTGCGGGATTCTCGCTGGGCGAGGTCGCCGCGCTCACCTTTGCGGGGGCATTCGATACGCGAGCGGGCTTTGAGCTCGTGTGCGAGCGCGCGGCGCTGATGGCCGCGGCTGCCGAGCGCCATCCGGGCGGTATGCGCGCCGTCATCAAGCTCGATGCGGAGCAAGTCGAGAACCTGGCAAAACAGGCCGGCGAGGACTGCTGGCCGGTCAACTACAACAGCCCGCAGCAGACGGTTGTTGCCGGAGCGCCCGAGGCGCTGCAGGAGCTCGACGTCCTAGTAAAAGGGGCTGGCGGCCGCGCTATGAAAGTCGCGGTGTCGGGTGCATTCCATAGTCCCTATATGACCGAGGCGACTGAGGGGCTGGCGACGTATATCCAAGCCGGCCACGCGCCGTCTCCGCTGCTGATTCCGGTCATGGCAAACATGACGGCGGCGCCCTATCCGGCGGATCCGCGAGCGGCATCGGATGTCTTGGCCAACCAGGTGAGTCATGCCGTGCGCTGGGTCGACACGCTGCATACTCTGCAGGATCAGGGCATCGACACGTTTATTGAGGTTGGCCCTGGCAAAACGCTGTCCGGCCTGGTCAAGCGTACGCTGAGCGACGTTTGCGTGTATTCGTGCGAAACAGCCGAGCAGGTCGCAGCTATTGCCGACGAGCTCGCATAGTCCACAGGGCTGTAACCCGAAAGGAATGACATGGGCAATTTGAACAACGGCACGCTCGAGCGCAACGACTTACGTCGCGTGGCACTGGTCACGGGCGGCTCGCGGGGTATCGGCCGCGCCTGCGCTATCGGTCTGGCGGAGGATGGCTACGATATCGCCGTCGTCTATGCCGGCAGCGTCGATGCGGCGCGCGAGACGTGCGAAGCCTGCGAGGCCGCTGGTGCCACAGCTCGCGCATATCAATGCGACGTGGCCGATCCCGCTGCCGTCAACGCGTGCGTGGAAGCGGTCCTCAACGACTTTGGCTCCATTTGGGCGCTCGTCAACAACGCTGGCATCACCCGCGATGGCCTGCTCATGCGCATGGGCGATGACGCCTTCGACCGCGTGCTCGACGTCAATCTCAAGGGAACATTCAACATGACGCGCACGCTCACCAAGACCTTTATGCGCCAGCGCGGCGGCTGCGTCGTCAACATGAGCTCGGTTGTGGGCCTGATGGGCAATGCCGGGCAAGCCAACTACGCTGCCTCCAAGGCGGGCGTGATCGGCTTGACCAAGGCGGTGGCGCGCGAGCTTGCGCCCCGCGGCGTACGAGTGAACGCGGTCGCCCCCGGGTTTGTCGAGACAGATATGACGGCAAAGCTTTCGGAAAAGGTTCGTGCGGCAACCGAGGAGCAGATTCCCCTTAAGCGCATGGCGCGCCCCGAGGAAGTGGCCGGCGTGGTGCGCTTTTTGGCGAGCGATGCGGCTTCCTACATTACGGGCGAGGTCGTACGCGTTGACGGCGGAATGGCGATGTAGAAATCAGGGCCGAAGAACGGCTTGGATGAGGAGACCATGATGGAACAGAGAGTTGCAATCACCGGCATAGGTGCCGTATCGCCGCTCGGCAACACCGCGCTTGCCACCTGGGCGGCAATGTGCGCTGGCACGTGCGGCATCGGCCCGATTACGCACTTCGATACCGATGCATTTGCCGTCAAGGTGGCGGCCGAGGTCAAGGGCTTTGACGGCAACGAGTACTTTGGCAAGCGTGACGCCAAGCATCTGGACCCTTGCGTTCAGTTTGCGATGGCGGCTTCGGACGAGGCGATGCACGATGCGGGCTTTGATGTCGAAGGCGCCATCGATCGCGAGCGCCTGGGCGTCTACGTGGGCTCGGGCGTGGGCGGCATGCAGACGCTTGTCGACAACGTCCATACGATTGCCGACCGCGGGCCCCGCCGCGCATCGCCCTATATGATCGCGATGATGATTCCCAACATGGCTTCGGGCAACATCGCGATTCGCCATAAGGCAAAGGGCCCGACCCTGCCCGTGGTGACCGCGTGCGCAACCTCGGCCCATGCGGTGGGCGAGGCGTTCCGCGCCATCAAGCACGGCTATGCCGATGCGATTCTCGCCGGCGGTGCCGAGGCCGCAATTATCCCCGATGCCGTTGCGGGCTTTACGTCCTGCCGCGCATTGACCACCAACCCTGATCCCGCGACGGCTTGCCGCCCGTTCGATGCAGACCGCGATGGCTTTGTGATGGGCGAGGGCGCCTGCGTGCTGGTACTCGAGAGCATGGAACATGCGCAGGCGCGCGGTGCGCACATTTATGCCGAGGTCGTGGGCTACGGCAACACCGATGATGCCTATCACATCACGAGCCCTGATCCCGAGGCTGCCGGCATTGCCCGCGCGATATCGCTGGCGGTGACCGAGGGCGACGTCAAGCCTTCCGAGGGTCTCTACATCAATGCCCACGGCACCTCGACCAAGCTCAACGATTCGTCCGAGACGGCGGGCATTAAGCGTGCGCTCGGCGAGGACGCGGCGCGCGCCGCGCACGTCTCGTCGACTAAGTCGATGACCGGCCACATGATCGGTGCCACGGGTGCCATCGAGGTCATGGCCTGCGCCATGGCGCTCGAGCAGGGCGTGGTGCCGCCGACCATTAACTACCACACGCCCGATCCCGCCTGCGATCTTGACTACACGCCCAATCGCGCGGTTCGCGCCGACCTTACCTGGGCGCTTTCGACCAACCTGGGCTTTGGCGGGCACAACGCCGCCATCGCGCTGCGTAGATATACGAGGAGCTAGAGCATGGATTCCAAAAGACTTGCCGAGATAGCCGATGTTATGGAGGACCGCGGCCTCACGCGCGTGCGCGTTGAGGAGCCCGATGGCACCGCGGTCGAACTCGAGCGTGCGAGTGCCGCGCAGCCGGTTGCCGTGCCCATGTCTATGCCGGGTGCCGTGACTGCTCCGGCGGTGGCTCCTGTCGCCATGCCTGCCGCCGCACCGGAGCCCGCCGCGCAGGCGCCTGCCGCCGCACCGGAGCCCAAGGGCACCGAGGTGACCGCTCCCATGGTCGGCGTTTTCTATGCTGCCCCGGCGCCGGGCGACGAGCCGTTTGTGCACGTGGGCTCTAAGGTCAAGGCCGGCGAGACCCTCTGCATCATCGAGGCCATGAAGGTTCTCAACGAGGTAACGGCCGAGGCGGATGGCGAGGTGCTCGAGATCTGCGTGGCCGACGGCGACCTCGTGGAGTTTGGCAGCTGCCTCATGAGGATCGGATAGGTGATATCCGTGAACAAAGAAGAGCTCAAGAAGCTGTTACCGCATCGCGAGCCGATGCTTTTGCTCGACGAAGCCGAGCTGGTGGGCGACGAGGCCCACGGCAAGATTACGATTACGGGCGACGAGTACTTTTTGCAGGGGCATTTTCCGGGAAACCCGGTCGTCCCCGGCGTGATTCAGTGCGAGATGCTCGCCCAGAACTGCTGCGTGCTGCTGATGGGCGATGAGGAGGCGCGCGGCGCGACGCCGTTCTACACGAGTCTGGACAAGGTGCGCTTTAAGCGTCCGGTGCGCCCGGGCGACACGGTTGATCTGGTGTGCTCCATCACGCGTGCGCGCGGGCCGTTCCGCTTTGCGACGGGCACCGCGAGCGTCAACGGTGAGGTTTGCTGCCGCGCCGATATGTCTTTTGCACTCATGCACGAAAGTTAAGGAAGGCTTCATGTTCGACAAAGTGCTCATCGCCAACCGCGGCGAAGTCGCGGTCCGTGTTATCCGCGCGTGCCGCGATATGGGCATCAAGACCGTCGCTGTTTATTCCACGGCCGATGCGGACGCGCTGCACGTGCAGCTTGCCGACGAGGCGTATTGCATCGGTGGCCCGCGTCTTGCCGAGAGCTACCTCAACGACGATGCCGTGCTCACCTGTGCCGTAAAGTCGGGAGCTAAGGCAATTCATCCCGGCTATGGCTTCTTTTCCGAGAAGGCGAGCTTCGTGCGCGACTGCGACAAGTATGGCCTGGCGTTTGTTGGTCCTTCGGCCAAGGTGATCGACAGCATGGGCGACAAGGACGCCGCACGTCGAACGGCTGCCGCGGCGGGCGTGCCCATCGTGCCGGGCTGCGATTTGCTCAAAAGCCCCGAGGAGGCAACGGCCGAGGCCGAGCGCATTGGCTGTCCCGTGCTCATTAAGGCGCGTGCAGGTGGCGGCGGTCGCGGTATTCGCAAGGTCGAGCGCGTGGAAGATGCGGCAAAGGCGTTCATCGAGGCGCGTGCCGAGGGCGAGGCCGTCTTTGGCGACGGCGAGTGCTACATGGAGAAGTTCGTCGCGCCGGCGCACCATGTCGAGGTGCAGATTATGGCCGATAAGCAGGGCCATGTGTTTTCGCTTGGCGAGCGCGAGTGCTCGGTGCAGCGTCGCAACCAAAAGCTGATCGAGGAGAGCCCCGCGCCGTGCCTCGACGGACACGACGACATTCGTGCTCGCATGCACAAGGCAGCGCGTGACCTGGCTCGTGCCGTCGGCTACGAAGGAGCCGGTACCATCGAGTTCCTGTATTCGGACGACGGCAATTTCTACTTTATGGAAATGAACACGCGCTTGCAGGTGGAGCATCCGGTTACGGAGTTTGTGACCGATACCGACTTGGTCAAGTGGCAGCTGCGCGTGGCAGCCGGCCAGCCTCTGCCCTTTGAGCAGGAGGATATGCCGGTCCGCAACCACGCCATGGAGTGCCGCATCAATGCCGAAACGCCGGACTTTCTGCCGTCATGCGGAACGGTCACCGCGTTGCGTGTGCCGGGTGGTCCGCGCGTGCGCTGGGATTCCGCCATGTTTACCGGTGCGAACGTTCCGCCGTACTACGACTCCATGCTTGGCAAGCTCATCGTGTGTGCGCCCACGCGTGACGGCGCCATTCGCAAGATGCGCTCGGCCCTGGGCGAGCTCGTGATTGAGGGCGTGAGCGAAAACAGCGAGCTTCAGCTCGACGTGCTGGCAAACGACGAGTTCTTGTCGGGCATGTATCACACCGATCTGATGGGGCATCTCTATGCTGATGAATAGAAAAGCGAAGACGGTCAACGTCCTCGAGGGACCGATGACCGAGTCGTGCGCCGAGTTTCCCGCGCGCCACGTGTTTATCAAGTGCCCGGAGTGCCGCCGCGTGATCGATGAGGCACGCCTACACGACAACCTCGAGGTCTGCCCTCGTTGCGGCAAACACTTTCGCGTGAGCGGTCGCGCGCGCATGCGCATGACGGTCGACGAGGGCACGTTTGAGGAATGGGATGCCAATCTGGCGTCGGAGGACTTCCTCTCGTTTCCCGGCTATGCCGACAAGCTCAAGAGCGTGAGCGAGCGTTCGGGCGAGCGCGATGCCGTTGTGTGCGGCAGGGGCAAAATCTGCGGTTGCGATACCGCGCTCTTCTTTATGGACGCCAACTTTATGATGGGCTCGATGGGCTCCGTGGTGGGCGAGAAGATCTGTCGCACATTTGAGCGTGCGACCGAGCTGGGATTGCCGGTTGTCGGCTTTACCGTTTCGGGCGGTGCGCGCATGCAGGAGGGCGTGACCTCGCTTATGCAGATGGCCAAGATTTCTGCGGCGGTTAGGCGCCACAGCGAGGCGGGCGGCCTGTATATCACGGTGCTCACCGACCCCACGACCGGAGGCGTAACCGCGAGCTTTGCCATGGAGGGCGACATTATCCTGGCCGAGCCCGATGCCCTGACGGCATTTGCCGGCCCGCGCGTGATCGAGCAGAACATGCACAAGCGCCTGCCCAAGGGATTCCAGCGCTCCGAGTTTTTGCTGGAGCACGGCTTTTGCGATGCCGTTGTTCCGCGTGGCGAGATTGCGCTCACGGTAGGCGAGCTGCTGGCGCTGCACGAAGGGCACGCGCCCGGCCTGGGGGCACCGCATGAGATCGTGCATACGGGTCGCCGCGGCAAAAAGCTGGGATACTTGTTCAAGCGCTCGGCCGCACCAAAAACCGCGCTCGAGATTGTCAAGCAGACCCGCTCGGCAGATCGCGCCACGGCGGGCGAGATGATCTCGCTGGGCCTGGATGGATTTGTGGAGCTGCACGGCGACCGCTACTTTGGCGACGACGCTGCTGTGGTGGCTGGCATTGGCTGGAAAGACGGACGCCCCGTAACGGTCATCGCCATCGAGCGCGGCACCACGACCAAAGAGCGCATGCGTCGCAACTTTGGTATGGCACATCCCGAGGGCTACCGCAAAGCGCGTCGCCTGATGCGCCAGGCCGAAAAGATTGGTCGACCGGTTCTGTGCCTGGTCGATACTTCGGGCGCGTTTTGCGGCATCGGTGCCGAGGAACGCGGCCAGGGTGAGGCGATTGCCCAGAACCTCATGGAGATGAGCGGCCTTAAGACGCCGATTGTCTCGGTGGTGACAGGCGAGGGCGGCTCTGGTGGCGCGCTGGCGCTGTCCGTGGCCGACCGCATCCTGATGCTCTCGAGCTCGGCCTATTCGGTCGTGAGCCCCGAGGCCTGTGCGTCGATCCTGTGGAAGGATACCGAGCGCGCGAATGAGGCCGCCGAGGCGCTTAAGCTCACGGCCCCCGATCTGCTGGCGCTCGGCATCATCGACGGCATTGTTGACGATAAAGGCCTGTCGCATGAGGAGATCGCCGGTGCCGTCATGTCCTCGGCATTTGATGCCTTCGATGCGCTTGGGCAGCTCGACGACGCGACCCTCACAAACCTCCGCTACGAAAAGTACCGCGCAATCGGTCAGTACCGCACGATGTGACAAAGGGACAGCCCGCATGTCATATTGGGAAAGGCATTCCATGCTACAAGTTTCTAACACCTCGTTTACAACGTCGGTTTCATCAAACGCCATGGCCGTGGTGGACTATCTGTCCAAAAGCATGATGTCGGCGCTGCCGTTTATTGTCTGCGCGGCGTTGTTCCGCACCGTCGCTGTCATTATGGGCGAAGGCATGCTGGGCCTGTGGTCTGCCGATTCCGATATCTATCGCCTGTTCTACAGTTGGCTCTATAACGCCGGCTACTACTTTTTGCCCATTTATCTTGGTTGGGCGGCCGCCCGCCAGCTCGGTTGCTCGGAGCAGCTGGGCATGATGCTGGGCGGCGTATTGATTGCACCCGATTTACTCAAGCTTGTCGATGCCGCATCGACGACGGGGGCATCGATGACTTCCGTGTATGGTCTGCTTCCTGCGCCGGTCAACGATTACACGACGACTGTTATTCCGGTTCTCATCTCGGTGCCCGTGCTATGGCGAGTGGAGTGTTTCTTTAAGCGCGTTATCCCTAAGGCCGTGGCGTTTTCGTTCGTTCCGTTTGCGACCATGCTTGTCATGGTTCCGGTTTCGCTGTGTATTACGGCGCCGGCGGGCAGCTATCTGGGCATGCTGTTGGGCCAGCTTATGTTTATGCTTGGCAATTCCGGTGGCATCGTGTCGCTGCTCACGCTCATGGGGCTTGCTGCGGGCTGGGAGTTCCTAAAGATCGCCGGCGTCAGCAACGTTGTCCTATCGCTCGCCTATGCGCAGTTTATGAGTGTGGGAACGGATTCGTGCATCCTGATCGCCGCGACGATGGCAACGTTCGCCGTTTGGGGCATGCCCTTTGGCGCGTCGCTTCGCGTTGCGGATAAGGACGAGAAGGCGCTCATGCTGGGCTATTCAATCTCGGGTGTTCTTGGCGGCGTAAGCGAGCCGGCGCTGTACGGTTGCGGCTTTAAATATGGCAGGTGCCTGACGTGCATGGCCATTGGCGGCGCCGTCGGAGGCCTTGTTGCGGCCGTGGGCCACGTTACGGCCTATACCATCGGCATGACGAATGTCCTTATGGTCATTGGCTTTGCCACGGGCGGCATCTCGAACCTGCTGTGGTGCTGCGCTGCCGGCGGTGTGGCATTTGCGGTGTCTGCGGCGCTGAGCTACTGCTTTGGCGTGGTGCCGGCGAAGGGACAGACGACGGGGGACGGAGCCGATTCACCCGAAACCTCGAAGAGCGTGGCCGAAGTAAGCGCGTAAACCTGTGCGACACAAGGACGATTCCTTTGCCATATTCCAAGGCCGTGGCCCGTGTGGGTTGCGGCCTTTTTTGTATCTGGGGGACAAAGTGGCTACACTACAATCCGTTTGAGCAATAGATATATAGGTAGTACCGTGGGGGCGGATGTAGATGGTCGAGTGGATTGTTAAGCGTGCGCAGGGCGACCGTGCGCGCGTGGGCACGTTGACGGGCGTGGTGTGTATTCTCGCCAATGTGGCACTATGCGCTGCGAAGGGCGTAATTGGCGTGCTGTCGGGATCGGTTTCGATTGTGGCGGATGCCATGAACAACCTGTCCGATGCAAGCTCGAATATCGTGAGCGTGCTGGGCTTTAAGCTGGCGAGCAAGCCGGCCGACCCCGAGCATCCTTACGGCCACGGTCGCTACGAGTATCTCTCGGGTTTGGTCGTGGCGGCGCTCGTGCTGCTTATTGGCATCGAACTGGTGAAGTCCTCGGTGGAGCGTATTGTCAACCCGGAGCCTGTCGAGTTCTCGCTTGCCCTGGTGGCGGTCCTGGCACTTTCGATGGTTGTAAAGCTGTGGATGGCGGCCCTCAACCAAAAGCTCGGCGATCGCATTGAGTCCGAGACGCTGCATGCGACCGCGCAGGATTCCAAGAACGATGTCCTTGCCACAGGCGCCGTGTTGGCGTGCGCAATTGTTTCGCAGGTGACGCACATCAATCTTGACGCATGGGTCGGCCTTGCCGTTGGCGCCTATATTGGCTGGAGCGGTTTTGAGCTCATCCAGGATACGGTGAGCCCGCTTTTGGGCCAGTCGCCCGATCCTAAGCTGGTCAAGCACATTCGAGACAAGATCATGAGCTATCCCGGCGTTTTGGGCGTTCACGATCTGATGGTTCACGATTACGGCCCGGGCAGGAAGTTCGCAAGCGCTCACGCCGAGATGGCAGCCGAGGCCAGCCCTCTGGAAAGCCATGACACGCTCGATAACATCGAGCAGGCGTTTAGGAACGAAGACGGCATGATTGTCACGCTTCACTACGATCCCATCGTGACCGATGACCCCAAGCTGGCGAGCATGCGTTTATGCATCAACGCTATGGCTCAAGAGATCGATAGCCGCCTTTCGATTCATGACCTGCGCTGCGTGCCGGGTCCTACGCACACCAACGTGATCTTTGACTGCGTGCGACCCTCGGATCTGCAGATGAGCGCCGAGGACCTAAAGCACGCGCTGGCGAAACGGGTCGAATCGGAATATCCCAAGTCGATTGCCAAGATCACGATCGACGAAGACTACGTAGGCCATACCCACGAGTAGGGCTGCGCCGGTAAAGCTAGTTATACAGAAGGGGAGAGCATGAAGCGTCTATATCTACTTCGTCATGGTCAGACGGAATTCAACGTCAAAAAGCTCGTCCAGGGTCGCTGCGATTCACCGCTCACCAATTTGGGCCGTCAGCAGGCGCAGAGAGCAGCCGCATGGCTCAAAGCCCACGGCGTCGCCCCCGACAAAGTGGTCTCATCACCCTTAGGCCGAGCCATGGACACGGCAAGTCTCGTCGCATGCGAACTACTCGGTCCGGACGCCGCCGTCGAGCCCTGCAAAGGCATCATCGAGCGCTGCTACGGAACCTTCGAAGAAGGCCCCCACGACGCCCTGCCCACCGACGTCTGGGATCCGGGCGAGGACCTGGTCCCCTTCGGAGGAGAAGGAAGCCGCGCGCTGCAAGAGCGCATGGTGGACACCCTCACCAATCTCATGGGCTCCGAGGGCATCGAAACCCTCCTAGCAGTAAGCCACGGCAGCGCCAGCCGCCAATTCATCAAGGCTGCAGCTCCAGAGGGCTTCGAGCTCCCAGCAAAACTCCCCAACTGCGCCATCATGATCTTCGATTTTGACGAGGAAAAGCCACAAGCAGAAGGTGAGCCAATGCAATTTAAGTTCACCCTCCAGCAAATAGTGGACCCCCAACAAAGTCATTAGCTGAGCGAGCAAGGTTTAGCAGACATCAACGTGTCGTCTCCCGAGCTTGGCAGAGGGGCGGCGAAATATATTAAGTTTGTCGCGAGTTCCGCACGCAAAGGAAAGCACTTAATGTGCTTTCCGTCTTGCGCAGGACTGTAGAGCAGCAAACTTAATATATTTCGCCGCCCCTCTGCCAAGCCCAGGCGACTCCACGCACTTTACCTGCGTAAACAATGTGAGTGAAATATGAATCTCGATGGATACGCCCGCAGCCGTGTATACTAAACAGCTGTGTGTAACCAGGGGAGTATTCTGGCTGGACAAAATGCCTGCTTAATAGGGTTGTCAGGTAGTCCGGGCGAAATACAAGGCTGGGGAGCACGTCGTGTAAGTAGTGGTCCTCTAGGGGCGTACGCTCGGTGGTGTACGCATTGTCCCAAGACCACGCGAGAGTTGGGATCATATCTTGATCAGCATGATTCTCGGCCGCAAGATTGGCATGACCCAGGTTTGGGACGAGGACGACAACGTCGTTCCCGTCACGGTCATCCAGGCTGGCCCCTGCGCTGTCTCGCAGGTTAAAACTCAGGCAACCGACGGCTATGACGCCGTCCAGATCGGTTTCGGCGACATCAAGGCCAAGAACGTGAACAAGCCCATGGCTGGTCACTTCGCCAAGGCTGGCGTCGAGCCTGTCCGTTTCCTTCGTGAGGTCCGCGTCGAGAACGGCGAGGAGCACAAGGTCGGCGAGGTCGTCACCGTCGCTGATTTCGCTGATGTCGAGAAGGTCGACGTCATCGGTACCTCCAAGGGTAAGGGCTTCCAGGGTCGCATCAAGCGCTGGGGTCAGCGCCGCGGTCCTATGACGCATGGTTCTCACTTCCAGCGTCACCCCGGTTCTATCGGTCAGTGCGCCTATCCTGCGCGCGTCCTCAAGGGCGTCAAGATGGCCGGTCACATGGGTAACGAGCGCGTTACCGTCAAGAACCTTTCCGTTGTCCGCATCGATGCCGAGCAGAACCTCATCTTGGTCAAGGGCGCTGTCCCGGGTGCCAAGAATGGTCTCGTCGCCATCCGTATGGCCTAAGGGCCCAGCCCATTTAGCCCAGCGTCATACCAAGGAGAACACTTAAATGGCAAAGTTTGAAGTAAAGAACAGCGAGGGCAAGAAGGTCGCCGAGGCCGAGCTCGCCGCTGAGGTGTACGGCATCGAGCCGAACATCCACGTTATGCACCACATCGTCAAGTGCCAGATGGCCTCTTGGCGTCAGGGCACCCAGTCCGCTAAGGGCCGCTCTGAGGTTTCCGGTGGCGGTAAGAAGCCTTGGCGTCAGAAGGGCACCGGCCGTGCCCGCCAGGGTTCCATCCGTGCTGCCCAGTGGCGTCACGGTGGCGTCGTCTTCGCCCCCAAGCCCCGTTCTTACGCTAAGCGTATGAACAACAAGGAGGTCAAGCTGGCTATGCGCTCCGCGCTGTCCGCCAAGCTGGCCGATGGCGAGCTCGTGCTCGTCGACGACTACGGCTTCGAGAAGCCTTCCACCAAGGCTGCCGTCGCCATGCTCAAGGCTCTCGGCCTTGAGGGCAAGCGTCTGACCATCATCGTTCGCGATGAGGACGTCAACGCCTACCTGTCGTTCCGCAACATTCCCAAGACGTTCATCATCACTGCCGACGAGGCCAACACCTACGATCTCGTCAACAACAACGCCGTGCTGATGCCCGCCGACATCGCCGCTCACTTCGGGGAGGTGCTTGCATAAATGACCGCCCACGAGATCATCATCCGTCCGATCGTGTCCGAGCGTTCCTTCTCCGGCATGGAGCTGAACAAGTACACGTTCGAGGTCGCCAAGGATGCTAACAAGTATCAGATCAAGGACGCTGTCGAGGAGATCTTCGGCGTCAAGGTCGTTCGCGTGAACACCCTGACGGTCAAGCCCAAGACCAAGCGCGTGCGCTATGTCGCCGGCAAGACCCGTTCTTGGAAGAAGGCCATCGTCACGCTGGCCGAGGGCGACACCATCGAGGTCTTTGGCAACCAGGCCTAAGACTCGCTGCTGTTGAGTGAGCTCATGCCTCCCAACTAGGGGAGGCGAGAGCTCAAGGTTTTGGGCGTATAAAATGGACACGCCCGGAACCGTGTATACGTCCGGTGTCATCGCACCCGAGGCAGAACCTCGAATCCCTGTCTGTGATGGCTAACGGATTCCTATTGAAAGGGATTGTAATGGCTGTAAAGCACCTTAAGCCGACCTCCGCTGGTAGGCGTTGGCAGACGATCTCCGATTTCTCCGAGATCACCTGCACCAAGCCCGAGAAGTCTCTTCTCGAGCCCCTGCCCAAGAAGGCCGGTCGTAACAACAACGGCCGCATCACCACCCGCCACCAGGGCGGCGGCGTGAAGCGTCGTTACCGCGTGATCGACTTCAAGCGCAACAAGGACGGCGTGCCCGCCAAGGTTGCCACGATCGAGTACGATCCGAACCGTTCCGCTCGCATCGCTCTGCTGCACTACGCTGACGGTGAGAAGCGCTACATCCTGGCCCCCAAGGGCCTCGAGGTCGGTCAGACCATCATGTCCGGTTCTGACGCCGACATCAAGCCGGGCAACGCTCTGCCCCTCGCCGACATCCCCGTCGGTACGCTCATCCACGCCGTCGAGTTCCAGCCGGGCAAGGGCGCTGCTATCGCCCGTTCCGCCGGTAACTCCTGCCAGCTGATGGGTAAGGAGGGCAAGTACGCTATCGTCCGTATGCCTTCCTCCGAGATGCGCCGCATCCTCGTTACCTGCCGCGCCACCGTCGGTGAGGTCGGCAACGCCGATCACTCCAACATCGTCATCGGCAAGGCCGGCCGTAAGCGTCACATGAACGTGCGCCCGACCGTCCGCGGTACCGTCATGAACCCTGTCGACCACCCGCACGGCGGTGGCGAGGGCAAGAACCACACCTCTGGTCGTCCCTCTGTTACCCCCTGGGGTAAGCCGACGAAGGGCCTTCGTACGCGCAAGAAGAAGAAGGTCTCGAACCAGCACATCATTCGTCGCCGTAAGAAGTAATTTCGGATACCGAGTTTTAGGAGAAAGCACTTATGAGCAGAAGTCTCAAAAAGGGCCCGTTCGTGGAGACTCGCCTTCTCTCGCGTATCACCGCGATGAACGAGGCTGGCAAGAAGGACGTCGTGAAGACCTGGTCCCGCGCGTCCACCATCTTCCCCGAGATGGTTGGTCACACCATCGCCGTCCACGACGGCCGCAAGCATGTGCCCGTGTATGTTACCGAGTCCATGGTTGGTCACAAGCTCGGCGAGTTCGCGCCGACTCGTACGTTCCGTGGCCACAAGGCCAAATAGGGGGTTAACCGTAAATGGCAACTAAGTCTATTGAAACTGAGGCCACCGAGGTTCGCGCCGTCGCTAAGTACGTGCGTGTTTCCCCCAGCAAGGCCCGCCTGGTGGTCGATCTGATCCGCCGCAAGCCTGTCGCTCAGGCCTTCGACATCCTCCACTTCTGCGACCGCGCCGTCGCCGTGGATGTCGAGAAGGTTCTCCGTTCCGCCGTTGCGAACGCCGAGAACAACAATGGTCTGCGTGCCGACAACCTGGTTGTCGCCGCTGCCTATGTTGACGAGGGTCCGACGCTTAAGCGCATCCGTCCCCGCGCCAAGGGTTCCGCTTCTCGCATTCTGAAGCGTACTTCCCACATCACCGTCGTCGTTGCTCCTCGAAAGGAGGCGTAAAGCTGTATGGGTCAGAAAGTCTACCCCACCGGCTTCCGTCTTGGCATCACCGAGAACTGGCGCTCCCGCTGGTTCGCAGAGAAGGATTACGCTAAGACCCTCGGTAACGATCTCGAGATCCGCAAGTACCTCGAGAAGCGTCTTTCCCGCGCAGCTGTCTCCCGCGTCGAGATCGAGCGCGCTGGCGACAAGGTGAAGGTCATCATCCTCACCGCTCGCCCCGGCGTTGTCATCGGTAAGAAGGGTGCCGAGATCGATACCCTCCGCACCGAGCTCGAGAAGGTCGCTGGCGTCTCCAAGGGCCAGCTCTCCGTCGACGTTGTCGAGATCAAGCGCCCCGAGCTCGACGCCAACCTCGTTGCTCAGTCCATCGCTGAGCAGCTCGAGGGCCGCGTTGCCTTCCGTCGCGCTATGCGCAAGGCTGTCCAGTCCGCCCGCAAGGCCGGCGCCAAGGGCATCCGTATCCAGTGCTCCGGTCGTCTCGGCGGTGCCGAGATGGGCCGTCGTGAGTGGTACCGTGAGGGTCGCGTGCCTCTGCACACCCTCCGCGCCAAGATCGACTACGGCACGGCTGTCGCCAGCACCACCATGGGTGCCTGCGGCGTGAAGGTCTGGATCTACCTGGGCGAGAAGCTCCCGGGCCAGCCTGTTCCCAACCCTGCACTCGAGGGCTCTTCCCGTCCTCGTCGTCGTAACTCCGAGAGGAGGGGTCAGTAGTGCTTGCCCCTAAGCGTATTCTTCACCGCAAGGTGCAGCGTGGCTCCATGAAGGGCCAGGCCAAGGGTAATACCGAGCTGCATTTCGGCGAGTTTGGTATCCAGGCTCTCGAGGCCCATTGGATCACCAACCGTCAGATCGAGGCCGCTCGTATTGCCATGACCCGCTACATGAAGCGTGGCGGTCGTGTCTACATCACGATCTTCCCCGATAAGCCCATCACCAAGAAGCCTGCCGAGACTCGCATGGGTTCTGGTAAGGGTAACCCCGAGGAGTGGGTGGCCGTCGTCAAGCCCGGCCGCATCATGTTCGAGGTCAAGGGCGTGCCCGAGGAGGTCGCTCGCGAGGCTCTGCGTCTTGCACAGCACAAGCTTCCCATCAAGACCAAGATTGTTGCTGCCAAGAACGCTGAGCAGCGCATCCAGAAGGAGATGGCTGAGGAGGCCGCTCTCGAGGCCAAGTGGGCTGCTGAGGACGCCGCCGCCGCCAAGGAGGAGAACTAATGAAGCCCGCAGAGATTCGTGAGCTCTCGGACGCTCAGCTCGTTGAGAAGCTGAAGGAAATGCGCGCCGAGCTCTTTAACCTTCGTTTCCAGATGGCCACCAGCCAGCTGGACAACACCGCTCGCGTCAACACCGTGAAGAAGGACATCGCTCGCGTCCTCACGGAGCAGCGCGCCCGCGAGATCGCAGCGGAGAAGTCCGCTGTCGCCGAGTAGGACCTAAGGAGAGAACATGACTGATTCGCGTAACTCGCGTAAGGTCCGTACGGGTGTCGTTACCTCCGTCTCCGGTGCCAAGACCATCGTTGTCACCATCACCGAGCGCAAGCGTCACCCCAAGTACGGCAAGATGATGACCAGCTCCAAGAAGCTGCACGCTCACGACGAGGAGTGCACGGCTGGCGTGGGCGATACCGTCCGCGTTATGGAGACCCGTCCTATGTCCAAGATGAAGCGCTGGCGCCTCATCGAGGTCGTCGAGCGCGCTAAATAAGCAGTCGCTCTTACGACTTGTACGTTTCCGAAGATGTGCGTATGCCTGGCTTGCATACCACGGGCCGTATAAAGGCTGCGCACCTCTCTTCGGTTCTTAGTTCGGAGGAACATCTACCATGATTCAGATGCAAACCATGCTGAACGTCGCCGACAACTCCGGCGCTCGCAAGATTCGCTGCATCAAGGTGCTTGGCGGTTCCAAGCGTCGTTATGCAGGCATCGGCGATGTGTTCATCGGTGCTGTCCAGGAGGCTACCCCTGGCGCCAACGTCAAGAAGAAGGACGTTGTTCGTTGCGTCGTCGTTCGCACCGTTAAGGAGATCCGCCGCAAGGATGGCTCCTACATTCGCTTTGATGAGAACGCCTGCGTTGTCATCAACAACGATGGTTCGCCCGTCGGCACCCGTATCTTCGGGCCCGTCGCTCGCGAGCTTCGTGACAAGAAGTACATGAAGATCGTCTCGCTCGCTCCCGAGACCCTGTAGTTAGGGGAGATATATGTATATCAAGAAGGGCGATAAGGTCCAGGTTCTCTCTGGTAAGGATCGCGGCAAGCAGGGCGTTATCCTGCGTGCTCTCCCCGCCGAGAACAAGGTCGTTGTCGAGGGCGTTTCGGTCGTCAAGAAGGCCGTCAAGCCCAACGCTGCCAACCAGCAGGGCGGCATCGTTTCGCAGGAGGCTCCCATCGATGCCTCCAACGTCAATCTCGTTTGCCCCGAGTGCGGTAAGGTTACCCGCGTCGGTCACGAGAAGGACGGCAAGAACAAGCTGCGCGTCTGCAAGAAGTGCGGCCACAAGTTCTAAGCTGCCCGCAACATCAAGTTGCTAGCAAAGGCCCGGATGCCCCACGGCACCCGGGCCTTTTTCTATCCCTACTCATTGGGGACAGACTTAAATGAGTGCCGTTGAAATGCCGGCACCTGGGGACGTTCCTTTTAATATGAGCAGGACATTGTCAAGAGGCAAAATCGGGCCT
>CAJLTA010000014.1 GCA_905209455.1 uncultured Collinsella sp. | reverse complement strand
CCCGCCTGCCGGCGGACTCGCCCGCTCGCTAAAAACGCTCCGCGTTTTCTTGACGCTCGCGCCTCGAACGAGGTTCGAATCTCCGCAATGCCCCCGTAAAGGAAAAGCCCCCGTTTCCGGAGGCTTAAAACTCAATTGGTGCGGCGTATAGGATTCGAACCTATGACGTTCTGATTCGTAGTCAGACCCTCTATCCAGCTGAGGTAACGCCGCAACGCACGGATTATTATGCACGTGACCCCTCGATGGGTCAAGCGACAATTTGGAAAAATTTTACGAAGTGGTGATTAAGATGCTCGCACCTCGACCGAGGTTCGAATCCGTGCGGTGCCGGCGTAAAAGAAAAGCCCCCGTTGCCGGAGGCTTCAAGTTCGATTGGTGCGGCGTATAGGATTCGAACCTATGACGTTCTGATTCGTAGTCAGACCCTCTATCCAGCTGAGGTAACGCCGCAGCGCAAGACATATAAAACCACTTTAGCTTATTGGAGTCAAGCTCAATCTCAAACTTTTTTGTGAAACGCAGTTTTGTCATGCTGCTCCGCATATACCGCCGTTCCCCGTACGATCGATTGGCTTTTCGATCACGTCAAACTTGGCATCAAGTTCCCTCAGGAGCGATCTCACCCGCTGGGCACAATCATAATCGGCAAACGAGATGCTCAGCATGCGCGCGACCTGGTTGGAAGTCCCAACTCCATAGAAGTGCTCCAGCGCCACAAGCCCCACGTGCGTCACAAAGGTCTCGACCACATGCGGCGACTCCTCAAAACACCATTGTGTCAACGGACCCTCACTCGTCTGTCGAACCACCAGGCCACCCATGCCAGACGGCTCACACGTTACAAGCAGGTACTCCCCACCCTCGTCGCTCTCAAACAAAACCACCCGATCATCAAACAGCTCCATCGCGTCCCCTTTCTCTCGCTCTTATTTAGCAAAAGCATAACAGGTAGATAGCTGTATACAGAACAGTTGTTCGTGTGTTTTCTATTGAGCTGTCCGCACGGCATGATATGGACCTGCGCACGAAATAGGGCGCCCCCGAAGGAGCGCCCTTGCATATCCCCTATGCAGCCAAGTTACGCGACCGGCTCGATCTTCTCGAGACCGCCCATGTAAGGACGCAGAACCTCGGGGATCGTGATGGTGCCGTCGGCGTTCTGGTAGTTCTCCAGAATGGCAGCCATGGTGCGGCCGGCCGGCAGGCCGGAACCGTTGAGCGTGTGCAGGTAGCGCGAACCCTTGAAGTTCTCGGGGTCGCGATACTTGATGTTGGCGCGGCGAGCCTGGAAGTCACCGCAGTTGGAGCAGGAGCTAATCTCCTTGTAGGCGTTGTAGCTCGGCAGCCAGACCTCAACGTCGTAGGTCTGACGGGCAGAGAAGCCCAAGTCGCCGGTGCACAGGCTAATCACGCGATACGGAAGGCCCAGCTGCTGCAGCAGGTACTCGGCCTCGGCGGTCATGCTCTCGAGCTCATCGTCGGACTCCTCCGGCTTAGCGAACTTGACCATCTCGACCTTGTCGAACTCGTGCTGACGGATGATGCCGCGGGTGTCGCGACCGGCGGAACCGGCCTCCTCGCGGAAGCAGGGGGTGAAGGCGGTGTAGCGACGCGGCAGAGTGTCGGCATCGAGGACCTCGCCGGCGTGCAGGTTGGTAAGCACAACCTCGGCGGTGGGGATCAGGAAGTTGTCGCCCGAGACGTGATAGGCGTCGTCCTCGAACTTGGGCAGCTGACCCGTGCCAAACATGGTCTGACGCTTGACGACGATGGGCGGCCACCACTCCTTAAAACCACGGCTGGTGTGCGTATCGAGGAAGAAGTTGATGAGGGCGCGCTCCAGGCGGGCGCCGGCGCCACCGAGAACGGTAAAGCGGCTGCCGGAGAGCTTGTTGCCACGCTCGAAGTCGAGGATGTCCAGATCGGTGCCCAGATCCCAGTGCGGCTTAAAGTCGAAGTCGAACTCGCGCGGGGTGCCCCAACGACGGCGCTCAATGTTCTCGTCCTCGTCCTTGCCGTACGGCGTGGCCTCGCAAGGAATGTTGGGCAGGTGAGCCATGAAGTCGTACTGCTCCTGCTCGAGAGCAGTACGGCGCTCGGCCAGGCCGTCAATCTTCTCGTTGACGGCGCGCACGGCCTCCTTGGCGGCCTCGGCCTCGTCCTTCTTGCCCTCCTTCATCAGGGCGCCGATCTTCTTGGACTCGGCATTGCGCGTAGCCTGGAGCTCCTCGACCTCGGTGATGACGGCACGGCGCTCGTCGTCGAGCTCAAAGAACTTCTCGCGATCCCAAGACGTCTGGCGGTTAGCCATGGCGACATCGATGGCATCGGGGTTCTCGCGAACAAACTTGATATCAAGCATTAGATCCTCCGGCGATATACATTCCATTTAGGTTGCAACCTTGTACATGTATGGGCAAGTATATACTTATGAGCGTTTACGACCCAACTCAACTACGCAAGAAGGCACCCAATGGACGCAGTTTTTTCCTTTTTGTTTGGCACCCGCACCGGTTTTGCCATCCTTTTCGCCGGCGGCATCCTGTTATTTGCGATTCTTGCCTTTGTAATGGAGAAGCGTACCCATAAGATGTACGTCGACCGCGGACCCAAGTCCGAGGATGAGGAAGACAGCTTCTGGGACTAACCTGCCAAAAAGGGACAGGTTTATTATGGTCTGTTTTATCTGGGCAAACGCAAGCGCCCCGCAACTGGAATTGAGCCAGTTGCGGGGCGCTTTTCGCTAAAAGGACAAAACCGCAGAAAATACCTGCCAAAAATAAACCCGTCTTTTTTTTGGTCGGTTTTACTGGAGAGTTGCGTCGATTGCCTTGACCAGGGCGCTGCGCATGCCGGCGTCCTCGAGCGCAACGACGCCCTTGATGGTGGCACCACCGGGCGAGCATACGGCATCCTTCATCGCCGCAGGATGCTGACCAGTTGAAAGCTGCAACTTTGCCGTACCTAGCACCATCTGGCTCACAATGCGATAGGCATCGGCACGCGGGATACCGTGCTTGACCGCCGCATCGCCCAGGGCCTCGATTGCCATGGCGACAAATGCCGGAGCGCAACCACCCACCGTGCCGCCCACAAACAGCAGGCTCGTATCGAGCTCGACCACCGCACCGAGTTTGCCAAGCAGATCAAGCACCACGGCGCTCTGCTCATCACTAAGCGTGGAAGCCTTCTCGCAAGCGATGACGCCCTCGCCCACCGAAACCGGTGTGTTGGGCACCGTCGAGATATGCGCGACGCCCGGCAGGACCTGCTCCCACTTGGCACTGTCCCAGGTCCAGGCAACCGACAGAACGACCTTTTTGGCAAGAGCATCCTTGAGCGGGGCGAATACCTTCTCGATCATGTACGGTTTGACCGCAGCGACCACGATATCGGATGCGGAGACAACCTCGGCGGCATCGTGGCAGGCGACCATGCCGCGCGCCTCGCAGCGCTCAACCAGTGCGTCGTAGCGACCCGCGCAGGCGCACATGTCGCTCGCAGCTACACCGGCAGCGATCCAGCCATCGGCCATAGCGCTCGCCATATTGCCAAAACCGACAAATCCAATCTTCATATCTCATAGTCCTTTCAGACACATTCCTCAAAACGAAAGGTATTGTCCCACGCCATTGTTTCGTATTGCCGACCTATTTGTGATACGGCTCGCCACGGCTGATCTTGCAGGCACGGTAAATCTGCTCTAGCAGCACCACACGCGCCAGGTTATGCGGCAAGGTAATGCGTCCAAAGCTGAGCATCTCGTCGGCGCGGGCGCGCACCTCATCACTCACGCCGTCCGAACCGCCGATTACAAAGGCAATGTCGCTGCTGCCTCGCAGCATAAGATCGTCGAGCCTCGCCGAGAGCTCCTCACTCGAACGCTCCTTGCCCTCGATAGCCAGCAGGATCACATGCGCTCGAGACGGCAATGCAGCAAGAATTGCCGCCCCCTCCTTGTCGCGCGCGGCATCCACGCCGCCCGCCTTAGCCGGGTCGATATCGGCCACCTCGCGGATATCCACCTTGGCATAGGCGCCTAGGCGCTTGGTGTACTCAGCGCACGCGTCCTTCCAAAAGCGCTCTTTGAGCTTGCCAACACAAACGACGGTGTATTTCACGCGTGCCTACTCCTTTGACTCGTTCTGAACCTTACCGGCAGCCAGCATCTGCTCGAACATAGAGGCCGACTGCGAAAAGTCGCTCGGCAGCACGACCGTCGAGGTTTTACCCGTGCGAGCGAACTCCGTCATCATCTCGGACCACTGCGTAAACATGAACAGTTGGTTGGCCTCGTCATTGCCGACACCCGTCTCCTGGATGATCTCGAGCGAATCTTTGATACCCAGTGCAATGGCCTTGCGCTGGTTGGCGATGCCCTCGCCCGCCTTTTCCATAGCCTCGGCCTCGGCGGTCGCCTCGGTGACGCGCTTGATGCGGTCGGCCTCGGCGAGCTCCTGTGCCGCAGCGCGCTTGCGCTGGGCGGCGTTGATGTCGTTCATGGAGTTCTCGACCTCGGTCGGCAGTGCGATTTTGGTGATGAGCGTCGACACGAGGGTGAAGCCGTAGGCGGCCATCTGCTCGGAAACGGTAGCGTTGACATCCTTGGCGATGTCATCCTTCTTGGCAAAGACCTCATCGAGTGTGTAGACGGGAATCGAAGAGCGTAGGGCGTCGGTGATGAAGTCACGCATCTGGTCGACGGGCTCCTGCAGCATGTAGTAGCTCTTGTAGATACCCGAATCTGCCGGGCCGGCGCCCATGTCATAGCTCACGTGGTACTGAGCAGAGACCTCAAGGCCGATGGTCACGTTGTCCTGGGTCTTAACGTCGATGCCAAAACCGTTTTTCATGGTGCGCAGGCTCACCGTGGCGGCCTTGCGGTCGATCACGGGCACCTTCATGTGGAAGCCCGCGTTGACGATGCGGTTAAACTTGCCCAGGCGCTCGATGATCACGGCATGCTGTTGTTCAACGACATAGCAGGCGTTGGGAAGCAGTAGCAACAGAATGATGATGGGAATCAAAAGGCTGGTAAGGGCGGCGATGATACCGGACAACAGCATGGTCTCTCCTCTGATAGGCACACGTTGGCATTAGGATACCCGTACAAGGAGATCGTACATAACAAAAAAGCTCCCATTGCTGGGAGTTCTTTCATTCAATGGTGCGGGCGAAAGGACGTCCGCGTATCCGCTTCGCGGATCCGCACCGGCTTCGGCCGCCTGCCGGCGTCCTCGCCAGCTCGCTAAAAACGCTCCGCGTTTTCTTTACGCTCGCTCCTTCACAGGTTCAAGTCCCTGTGAAGGGCCCATAACAAAAAAGCTCCCATTGCTGGGAGCTCTTTAATTTAATGGTGCGGGCGAAAGGACTTGAACCTTCATGGGGTTGCCCCCATACGGACCTGAACCGTACGCGTCTGCCAATTCCGCCACGCCCGCGTGCAGGAATTAGAATAACGGAGCGCCATCGCGAACGCAAGAACTATTTTTGAAAAAGTTTACAGGCATTTTCCCAAGCTGCTCGCGCGATTGCCTCAGCATCCTCGCCGGTACGATCGACACGGTCGTTGACCAGCGTGTTTGCCGTAATGGAGATCATTGCGGGCTCGCATTCAAGACCGCGGATGGGCTCTGGAGCCATATACGGGCAATCCGTCTCGAACAGAATTCGATCGAGTGGGGTTGCCGCAAATGCCTCGCGCACGTCGTCGTTGCGCTTAAAGGTGGCCGCACCACCATAGGCGATATAGCAGCCCAGCTCCACAAAGCGCTCCATCGTGGCGCGGTCCTCGCCAAAACAGTGCAGCACACAACCGGCCTGGGGCACGCCCACCTCACGAAGCACGTTGTACGCATCAACGTGCGAGGTGCGCTCCCCATCCGAGTCCTCGTGACGCAGGTGCAGCTCCACCGGCACATTGCGGCGCACGGCAAGCTCGAGCTGGCGCGCCATGCAATCAATCTGCACGTTATGGGGTGCCGGCGCGATATCGTCGTCATAGTCCATGTGGTAGTCCAGGCCGATTTCGCCAATACCGGCGCATAAGGGGTCATCAAGTGCCGCAACGACCTGTGCATGAACGTCGTCGGTATAGTCCGGTGCGCCATAGGGGTGCACGCCGGCGAGATACTTAATCTGCGGAATATCTCGCATCGGCAAAATCTCGCGCACCAGCCAGTCACTATAGTCCGTCACGCTGCGTTTGTCAGCGATGGGGTCGAGCATCGTCACCAACAGGTCGACGCCCGCGGCTTTGGCGCGCACGAGCGTCTCGGGCACTTCCTTGCCCCAAAACGAAAGCAGGTGCGCGTGCGTGTCGGCAAGCGGCGCCAGCGGCACCGGGCAGGCCACCGTTTTCTTCTTTTTGGTAAACATCACGCGTTCGACATTAGGCGTCATGGGAAAGCTCCTGAGCCAAGCGGACAAAGGCAGCGACGTCGAGCGTCTCGGCGCGCGTGGTAGGTGCGATACCGCAGGCCTCAAAGGCGGCATCGAGCGCGTCCTTGGCAAAGCCGTTGGCGCTCATGGAGTTGCGAATCGTCTTGCGGCGCTGAGCAAACGCAGCGTCGATCACACGGGCCACAAACTCGCGGTCGATGCCCTCGGGTACCACTCCGTCAACGCGATCGATGCGCACTACGGCAGAATCCACATGCGGTGCCGGCATAAAGCAGCGCGGCGGCACCTCAAAGCGCCCCGTCACCTGCGCATACAGGCCGAGCTTTGCCGTGTAGCCGCCATAGGTCTTGTTGCCCGGCGTTGCGGCAATACGATCTGCAACTTCCTTTTGCACCATGACGACAGCGCGCTTAAGCGCGGGCATCGTCTGGAAGAACTGAAGGATGATCGTCGCCGCCACGTTATAGGGCAGATTCGCGACAAACACCGTGGGTTCACCACCGGCGGCCTGCTCAATCTGCTCCGGCGTCACCTTGAGCGCATCGCCCATGATAAAGCGGAAGTTGGCATAGTCGGCGGCGTGGGCGTCAAGCACCGGCTCAAGCTCGGGATCCGCCTCAATCGACGTAACGCACGCCGCCTCCTGCAGCAGGGCCAACGTCAGTGTGCCGCAACCCGGGCCGACCTCGAGCACGCGCTCATCGCCCGCAAGCTCAGCGAGCTCACAGATACGTTCGATCACATGGTTGTCGATCAGGAAGTTCTGGCCCAGGCGATGCTTGGTCGCAAGGCCAAACTCCTCCAGCAGCTCCCTTGTTGCCGTGGGGTTTGCCAAAGGCGAAGTTGTCATGGTTGCCTCCTTAGCATGGTGGCGGCGTCTTGAAACAAAAGGGCATGGACCGTTGCGGCCATGCCCTTACATCTAAACAGCAAATTGCCGATATGGCGCGCAGCGGCTTAGCCCAGACGCGGGAACAGCGGCTCGCCCTTCTCGACAGGCTGACCACCGGCAAGCAGGCCCCAAGCGCAAATGCCCTTGAGGTCGTCGCTCGCGGCCTCGTCCTCGCAGGACAGGCGACGCAGGGTCTCGGCAGAAGTCTGGGGCATGAGCGGCATCAGCAGGTGAGCGGCAATGCGGATGGCCTCGAGCAGGTTGTAGATCACAAACGCCAGCTCGTCAGCCTTGGCCTCGTCCTTGGCAAGCGCCCAGGGCTCGGAGTCCTCGATGTAGTGGTTGGCGGCATGGATGAGCTCCATGACCTCGTCCTTAGCTCCACCGTAATCGAGCACGTCCATCTTGGCCATGTAGCGATCGACCAGGCCATCGGCAATCTTTGCCAGCGGGTTGTCGAACGCATCGAACGATGCGGGCTTGGCGGGCGCGCAACCGTCAAAGTACTTGCCGCTCATGTTGAGCGAACGCGAGATAAGGTTGCCCCAGCTGTTGGCCAGGTCGGCGTTGTAGACCTGCTCCATGCGCTCGAAGCTGATGGCGCCGTCGGTGCCGGGCACCACGTCGGTCATAAAGTAGTAGCGATAGCCCTCGACGCCCAGCATGTCGATAACATCCTGCGGAGCGATGGCGTTGCCGCGGCTCTTGGACATCTTCTCGGCCTTGCCGGTCTCGGCATTGCGCACGGTCAGGAAGCCGTGGGCAAAGACGTGCTCGGGCAGGGCCTCGCCGATGGCCATGAGCATGGCGGGCCAAATGACGCAGTGGAAGCGGATGATGTCCTTACCCACGATGTGGAACTGCGCGGGCCAGCGATAGGCCAGCTCGGCACGGGCCTCATCGGTGTCGACACCGTAGCCGACGGCCGTCATATAGTTGAGCAGCGCATCGAACCACACGTAGGTAACGTGACCCTCGTCAAACGGGACCTGAATGCCCCAGTCAAAGCTCGTGCGGCTCACGGAAAGGTCGTTGAGGCCGCCTTCGACAAAGCTGCGCACCTCGTTCATGCGGAACGCGGGCTCGACAAAATCGGGGTGCTCGTCATAGAGCTTGAGCAGCTTGTCCTGGAACGCAGAGAGCTTAAAGAAGTAGGACTCCTCCTGCACGCGCTCGAGCGGACGGTGGCAATCGGGGCACAGGTGCTGGCCGACGCTGCCGTACTCCTCGTCGCCCTTCTGGACCTGCGTATCGGTGAAGTAGGTCTCGTCGGGCACGCAGTACCAGCCGTCATAGCTGCCCTTATACAGGTAGCCGGACTCCTTCATGCGCTCCCACAGATACTGCACGGCGTGATGCTGGCGCGGCTCGGTGGTACGAATGAAGTCGTCGTTGGAGATCTCGAGCTTGTTCCAAAGCTCCTTGAAGTGCGGAGCCTGGCTGTCGGTCCACTCCTGAGGCGTCATGTTGTGCTTGGCTGCGGCCTCGGCGACCTTCTCGCCGTGCTCGTCCATGCCGGTCAGGAACTTGACGTTATAGCCGGCGGAGCGGCGATAGCGAGCCTGAACGTCGGCGATGATGGTGGAATAAGCCGTGCCCAGGTGCGGATCGGCGTTGACGTAGTAGATGGGCGTCGTGATAAAGAACGAAGGCTTGCTTTGATCCATGGGGTTTGTCCTCCAGAAAAACGTTGCATACAGAGGATGATTCTAGCGCAAGGGCTGGATATCCTCCATCTATTGCATATCGAGCACCATGGCATAGACATCGCGCTTGCGGCGCGAATACTTCTGAGACAGGCGCTTGGCCACCGCAGAGGCGGGCTCCCCCTCCTCGAGCGCGGCGCGGATATCCTCGCGCAGGGCCTCGTCGGGATCCGCTGCCGCGGCGCCAACCGGCACGATACCGGCCTCCTCATCCTCGCTCGGCGGCGCGATGACCAGCGCAATCTCGCCCTTTACCTCGCCGCGAGCACGCAGCTCCTCGGCAAGCTGAGCAGCGGGCCCGCGCAAGACCTCCTCGTGCAGCTTGGTGAGTTCGCGGCAGACGGCAACCTCACGCTGGGGAAAGACCTCCGCCACGGCCTCGAGCGTCGCCACGATGCGATGTGGAGACTCGTAGAAGATGAGTGCGCCGGGCACCACGGCAAGGCGCTGTAAACGCCGCACGCGGTCGCCGTGCTTTCGGCCCAAAAAGCCCTCGAAGAAAAAATGCTCGCAGGGAATGCCGGACGAAACGAGCGCCGTGACGCAAGCAGAGGGCCCGGGAATAACTTCAACGGGCACATCGGCCTCACGCGCCGCCTCGACCAGCGCCTGGCCGGGATCGGACACACTCGGCATGCCGGCGTCCGAGGCAAAAGCGAGGGTCTCCCCCGCCAGCAGACGGTCGACCAGGCCGACGGCGCGGCTGGCGATCACATTCTCGTCGCAACGGACAAGCGGCTTGGAAATGCCCAGATGCATCAGCAGCTTTGACGTCACACGCGTGTCTTCGCAGCAGATGGCATCGGCGGCGGCAAACGCCTCGCCAACGCGCGGGGACAGGTCGCCCAGGTTGCCGATGGGCGTGCCGACCACATAGAGTTTGCCCGTATGGGTGCTGTTTTGCGTCATATCAACCTATTCAATCATGCCGCGCTCGAGCGTACCGAGCGCCGCGCGGGCGTCCCATGCTGCAATGCGCTTCTCGGTCTTCCACGTTTGGAAGAACCAACCGGCAGCCGGCGCAAACGAAGCCAGCTGGTTGGCGATAAACACGCGCTCGTAGGCATTGCGGCCCTCGGGCGTAACCGACGAGTTGGCAAAGATCGCCGCGCCCGACCATTCGCCCACCAGCACGGGGAACCCAGTCGAAATCGCTTCTTTAAGCTCGCGCTTGTTACGGGAAATCGCCGTCGTCAGCCCGCGGGGGCTCGTGATATCGAGCGCATACTCGTCGCGGTAATGGTACAGGTGAAGGTCCATGTAGACGTTCTTGTACTTGGCGCCGCGCATAAAATGCTTCCACTCGCTGGGATGCCCCGACGACGAAAAGACGACGATCTTATCCTCGGGCATATACGAACGGACGAGCTCGTAGGCATCGCGATAGAAGTTGCGCAGGTAGTGCGCCGGAATGCCATCCGTCATGGAAAAGAGACTCTTGCGGACACTCATCTGCGGCGTATCCAGCAGCTCAATGCCCAGCAGGCTCTCGGCCTCGCCGTAGCGATCAGCCAAGCGCTCGAGCACGTCGAGTGCGACATGACGGCCGTTAGTGGACGAATGCCACTCGGCAACAGCCTCTGGCGTGGCGGGCGAATCGTTGGAATCGCCCTGGCCACCGGGCACAGTTGCTAGATCAAGCAGCACGCGGATGTCGTACTTGGCAGCCCACTCAATTGCACGGTCGATGTAGTCGACAACCGAGATGTAGGACGCATCGGACTCCTGCGAGCCAAAGGCATACCAGGGCACCGGCAGACGCACGGCATTGAGACCGATCTGTGCCATGCGACGGAAATCGTCCTCACTCACAAACGTCTCGTAATGACGGCGCATGCGCTCGTTATAGGCGGCGGTGCCCATGGCCTCCTGCAGCTCGGCCGCGTTGGATGCACCGGTCGCCGCGTATAGCGACGGGGTCACCCAAGGCTCGGGAATAAACCAGCCAGAGAGATTAACGCCGAGTATCCTCTCCATCACTGCCCCCTTTTGAATCATACGGGCTAAGCCCGCATCGCTCTTGCATGACATATCTATCGATTTGAGTATACCCGCGCATGCAGACAGGCGACCGAACGGTCTACAAAGTGGCGCAAAAGTGGGAGGAATGTCTGGGACAGGTGGGCACGAGCTGGTGCGCCGAGATGTGCGCGCACGTCGGAAGTAAGCGCCGGAAAGCGCATCCCGTTCTGAGCGCGGGATCTGGGACGCAGTTTCCGCCAAAGACCGCAAAAGGAAAGCACATCCCATTCTGACGCCGGATTCCGGGTCGCGCTTTCCCAAGCGGCCTCAAAGCGGAAAACGCATCCCACTCTGAAGCCAAATTCCGGGACGCAATTTCCGCAGAGCCCTCAATAAAAGAAAAGGACCCCTTTGCAGAGGTCCTAGTCAATTCAAGGTGGCGGGGAAGGGAATCGAACCCCTGACACGAGGATTTTCAGTCCTCTGCTCTACCAACTGAGCTACCCAGCCATTTGAGGTGTGCCTTGTTTCAAGGCTTGATTAGTATAACCAAGGACGCGTTCCGGTCAACCGAGAATTTTAAAAAAGTTTTTGGGCACAGCCTCGGTTCTATAAATCGGCACGTCAGAGGCATCAGCCGGCAGCAAGAAGTTTTTCACTCAGAGCCGCACGGGCAAACTCACTTGGCGTCATCCCCTCGGCAGCCGCCCGTCGACGAATGGCCTCCTTCATTCCCAGAGGAATCTTGACCGACAGCGTTGCCGTCCCCTCACCTGAGAGCGGGGGCCGTCCATGCACGATCCCACCAACGGTGTGTTCGCCATCCGGAAACTCTCCGCGCTCGTACGACTCGCACCACGCGTCAATCATTTCATCCGTTACAACCTGACCATTAGCGGCCGTATACGTCTTGCCCATCATCGACCCCTTTGCCGAGCCTGTTCAATCTCCTGCCAAAATTTCTTCTGGACTGGAGACAAGGCATGAATGATAAGCCACCCACGGACAAGCTCGACCGCGACAAGCTCCACGCTTCGTCCGTCTGAGAGCCATCCAATTGCAAGCCATCTCGGCGGCTCGTCCTTCGGCTCGCGACGAATGCACTCAGTAACCGCAAGCCAAGCGCTAAGCACCTGCTTTTCCGTCAGGTGCTTTTTAGCGTTGGGATGGATCTCAACATCCATGCATCTTCTCCTCCATCTTACCCAATTTCGTATGACGAAAGTCCACTGTCGCCAATTCTTAAGCCGGCACGCGTTGGAGAGCAGGAGTCGAAACAATGATTGAAGGACGCTCTAGTACGGCCCAGGCGCCGAGGCAGGAGCACATGCGCCAAGGACGAACGTTTTCGTAGCGCGCGAGGATATTGCCGTCGCGATCGATGAAGGCGATGTCGATGGGATAGGCCATAAAACACGTATGGACCGAAGAGCAGCGTGGAAACGCCATGACGAGCGACAGGCCGTTGGCGGCAACCGGACGCCGTCCCAGCATGCCGCGCAGGCGCACGACAAACGACTCCGCCACCACAAACTCGGCCGGCGTCCAACCCAGCCTATTGAGTGCCCGCGCGTAGGCGATGTAGGACGAGACCGCGGTCACATGACCACCCCCGGATGCCATGGATCGACCGTCACCGCGCGCTCGTGCGACAACGTTGTCGGCGCCCCCAGCGGAACGCCAGCGATGCTGAGAGAAGTCGGCCACGGCTCATAGTGCATGGTGCAGGTGTAGGTCCTAAACGTACCGGATAGGGAGAGCAGGCCACCATCTGATGCCTTCGCGCCTTGCTCGCTTGACACTTCGATCTGCAAGTCATAGCCTTCCATGGCATTCAGAATTTGAGTCTGGACCGTCGCCGAGGCATCGGCAGAGCTTTCGTCGCCCTCCCCCTCCGACGCCACGGCATGCGCTAGCACGATGTCGGGCACCACGCGGTCGAAGCGCGCGACAGCGCCGGCAAAGATCATGACGTTGTACACGATGAGTGCCAGCACCAGCAAAACGGGCGTAACCACTGCCATCTCCACCGTCGCTTGGGCGCGCTCCTCGCGCAGACGCATGCGGATACTCATTACGACCCACCGCCCAGAGCGCCAACCAGCGTGGCGACATCGACGGTGAGCGGGATGGAGCCGCCGCCGGGCAGAGGAATCTCCGCAAGTGTGAACACCGTACCGCTAATGGTGCGTTCGACTTGATATTCCAACGCCTCGCAAAGCGCCTTGGGATCGGTCACGCCCAACGGAATACTTCGCAGTTTGTCTTGCGCTTGAGAGAGACCCGCAATGTCAGACCCCGGACTCTTAATGACGTTGGCAGAATCGGTCAGCACCGGCTTTCGCAGGCGCAAGTCGCACGGTTCCAAACCCAGCGCCGCCACGGACGCCGAAACGGTATCGCCGAGCCACGATGCGATGGAGCCCAACGCGCCGCTGCCCCCTCCTAGGCCTTTAATCATCTCGTCCATAAGTTCGTCGGCCGAACCTTGAATATCACCGTATCCTACGAGCAGCCGTCCCCAAACATCCATGACGCCGTCGAGCACGCCGGCAACGCCGCCCGAGCGTTCCTTCAATGTCGAGAAAAATCGCGAAAGCACGTTGTTTTGCGCCGTCGCGTCATCGGGTGCCAGCACCGCGCCAGAGATAGCACCGCGATTGCCAAGCCTGACTGCCGTGTTAAACGAAGAGTTGAGCTCGTCGGGGCTCGAGATGGCACCCGTAACCGCAAAGGCGACCACGCCGTTGCGACCGGGCGGAGCGATACGCGGACGCTCGCCCGAAAGCTCCTTGATGGCCTGGTCAAACGTATTGCCCGCACGATCGGCCTCGTCTTCGGTCTGACGCTCGAGCTCGAGCTCTTTGTTGCGGCATTCGACGTAGTCTTCCAGAGCCTCTTTGAACTTGTCAAAGTGGTACTCGAAGCCGTTTTCGATGAACGATGGCGGCATGAGGGCGCTTCCAAGCGTAACCACGCCGAAGCCGCACGCTTCGCATGTATCACGACCATCATAATCAGCAACAGATGCCAGCCCACTCGGAGTCCCTTTCTGATAGACGGGGCATTCGACTCCATAATGCAGGTATGTTCTGCCGTCGTTGTTGCTTACAGGCCATGCGGCATCGGTGTAAAGTTCGGTCGGCCGCACCTCGTTTGGGACACGCGGCAATAGTGGGATATAGGCAGAAAACCGTTCGCCATCATCTTTTATGTATGCTCGATCGACCTCTTCAATCGCATAGGCATAGAACGCTTTTCGAGCGGCTGACTGCGCTTTCATCTCGACGCTCGATCCCTGAGGTTTTTCATTCGCCAAGCGCTGTCGGTAATAGGTTTTCGCGCGATCGAGCGCTATTTGCGGCTCCCATGTGATGCTCGACTTTTCATGACGGTTCTGGCTGTCAGATAGTTCTGCTAGTTTTTTCGCACGCTCCCACATACACGAGTACTTGCCAATCGAACTCTCGTCCGACCCGCCACAATCCGCCAGCCAAGCGCGCTCTTTAGCCTTCGCCGTGTCCTCAGAAGCCTTCCGCAGCTCCTCGGCCGCACGCTCTAAATCATCCGATGTGTCTTTAATGGCATCGGTCGAGATCTCGGACCCCTCGAGCGCAGCGAAGTCCGACTCGGATGTCCTGGGCACGGCAAGCGCCGTACCGGTATAGGTCACATTATCGGTATCCTGCGCCGAGACCGCCTGCGTGGCACGCGCGGCGATCAGATACGGCAGAGCCGTCTCGATTTTCTGTAAGCCTTCCGATGCGCTTTTGGCAAACTTGTTGCGCGTTTTAATAATCTCAATCCCGGTGTCGACCATATTGCCGGCAACTGGTTCGGCGCCCGGGATGAGGATGGCGACCAGGCCCGTCCCGATCGTGGCAAACCCCGCCAGGCCCAAACTCAAAATGCTCGCATCCACCACCGTGGCAGCCGTGTGATAGGACGACACCACATTGGCGCCTGCCAGCGCGCCGCTATCGGCAGCCACCTGGGTGTCCCCCGCGCGCGACATGCTCCATATCGCCGCCGTCGACGAAAACAGCAGCGTGAGCACCACCAAGATGACCACCGCAGAGGAAAGCGTGGTGTAGGCACCGTCTTCGATAAACAGGTCGATACCGGCTCGACCCATAAAGCCGCCTCGCTTGCGATGGCAGCTCGGACGGCGCGTCAAAACGCGTCTAGACCAGAAACGCTTAATCCCATGCAGCAATCCACGAATCATAATCTCCCTCCAGCCATTCGGGACGTGATTGATACGAGACATCGACCTTGAGCTCAACGTAGCCGCCCTCGGCGGTACCACCCATAACCTGCGCAAACGCACCGATCACAGGCAACGGCTTGACCTCGCCGGAAACGGACACGGACGAGACGCCGCCCGCATCGGCCCGGCTAAGCTCGACATCCCACGACAACGGCCCGCCGGCATGAAAGATCGAAACGTTGGGCACTGCGGCAAGCCGGCGGAGGGTGAACTCCTTAAGATCGTCGTCCTCCGCCGTCGTCGTGGTCATGAGCCGCGCGGTCTCGGCGGCGGCAGACTCCATGACCGCGCGCGTATAAAGCAGGCACACCGGTTGCAGTGCGAGAAGGATGAGCGTCAGAAACGTCGGCAGCAAAAAAGCGGCCTCGACCGTAGACTGCGCCCGGTCCTCGCGCGCGATATCAATACAACGCGATGTCCTTAGCGCCCGCAGCGGCGTCGATAACCGACGTCGAGGCAACGCCATGGGATGCCGCCCGCTCAACCAGCGCCGCCAAGCGTCCATCGGTGCCAGCACGCCAAAGTCCCACAATCGCCAGCACGATCGATAACAGCGCCACCGTGACGATGGCGTATTCGACCGTCGCCTGGGCAGATTCCTCACGCAGAATGCCATGCATTTCACGATCCCTCCTTTGAGCTTATTGTTTGCGGGACCAGACGCACGGCGCGCAGACGACACGAAGCATCGCCAGCATCCGCGGCAACCGTCACCATATCGACCCAGCCGCGCCCATCGCGCACGATGGCGCCCCATACGTTGCCCTTACTATCGAGATAGCCGCTCAGGGCGAGCTGGGCCGTTGGCACCTCGCGGTAGGCGCGTAACATATCCGCCGCTGCCTCGGTCATCGGTCGGTCCTCGGACCATGCAAGCCGGACCGCAATCGCGTTGTCCTCAGGTGAATCCGTCGCAGTGCCAGACCGCTTGTCGAGCGTCCGCAGAAAGGTATGCGCCGTGACAGCGACATCCGAATCGTCCGCATCTCGCATCTCATCTTTTTGAGACGCCACCGCCGAATCTGAGCCCGAATCGAAGGCGGCCCCAGGACGCTGCTGCCGCGCGGCGTTAAGCCCCCAAAGCACCGCCGCTATCGCCACGGTCAGGCAAGCAAACACCAGCAGCACCCCGATGGGGCGCTCGCCCTCTACAGGCTGTTGATGCCCTCGCTGATAGCGTTCCATAGATCTTGGACCTTGCCCTTAAATGCGACAATGGCAATGATGGCGATCACCACGAGCACGCCGACCAAGATGGCGTATTCGGTGGTGCCCTGCGCACTCTCCTCCTGCAGTAGCTCCCCGGCATGCTGGCGAGCGCGAATTGACTGGCAAACAGCCCAGCTCCAGACCTTGCCAGCAACGTCAGTCATCGTGTTCATGTATTCCTCCCTACATCATCCCGCCTGCTCCCAACAGCGGGCCCAATATGGACAGAAGCAACGCCGGCAAGATGAGTGTGCCGGTGGGAATCAGCAGCTTGACGGGCGCACGCTCGATCTCGCGCTCGACCGCGGCGCGATGAGCCGCACGGATCTCGCGACTTTGAGCGGCCAGTGTCTCGGCAAGTGGGGCACCCAGGGCGAGCGCCTGTCCCACCGTGATGGCAAAGGTCTCGAGCGCTCGCACGTCCAGGTCGCGCGCGGCGGCCAACAACTCGTCCTCACGCGTGCCCACGCCCACCTGCCACGCCATGCAGGCCCGCTCAAGTCGAAGAGCCAGCACTGACCGGCGGTTGGCGCAGAAAATCTCAAGCGCCGCATCAAACGAAAGACCGGCCGAAAGACCCAAGCGCACAACATCGATCATCTCGGACACTTCGCCGAGCGACACTCGCGCCGGGCCGCCCGCTCCAACCGCGCCCTTCATTCGCGCGGTCAGAGCATCGACCACCGAGCGACCCGCGGCAGCGACCAGCACCGCCTCGCGCTTGCAGGCCTCTGCGATCTTGCGTGCATCCGCCCGATCCAAACCCGTCGCGACAAATACACTCAGAGCGCACAGGCAAGCCGCAACTGCAACCGGGGCGCTCATAGCTCCACCCGCATAATGCGCCTGATAACCACCAGGGCAACGGCGTTGAGGGCAAGACCCAACACCACAGCGCCCGCGCCGGCAGGCGTCGCAAGACCGCGACGAAAATCTGCCGAAAGCAGCGCCAACACCGCGCACATGCCCGTCGGCATCGCCGCGACCATATGCGCAGACATGCGGGCCTGCGACGTCTTAACATCTAGGCGGCGCTTGAGCTCAATGCGCTCCCCCACCATGCTCGACGCCTCGGACAGTAAGTCGGCAAGCGGAGCGCCGGTGCGCTGTGACACCTTAAGCGCCAAGGTCACAAGCGAAAGACCGGGGGCGTCGATGCGCACGAGCAAGTCATCGAGCGCGTCGGTCGCCGAGATGCCGCAATCGATCGCCGCCGCCACCCGCAAAAACTCGGTATGCACCGGTTCTTGCGCATGAGCGCCCACAAAGCGCATGCCCTGAGCCAGCGAATGTCCCGAGGCAAGCGACATGGAAAGTGCGGTAAACGCCTCGGGCATGGCCTCTTCTGCATCGTGTTGCTCGCGCCGGCTCTCAAAGCCATCCCGAGCGGCGCCAACGGCAATCGGAGCAACAAGTCCCAAGGCAAATCCGAGGGGCGATAACGACACCATCGTTAGTAAAATGCAGCAGACACCGCTCGAGAGCAGCAGAAACGCCAAACGCCCCGAAGCATCTTCGATCACGAGGCCAAGGCGATGCGCCGGAGCCAGCGATGCCCACGAACGGGCGATCTTTTTCAGCAGATCGTTTTCCACCAGCTCACGCGGCAGTTTCTCTGCCACCGTCTCGAGCGCCTGACGCGCCAGCTCCGCCGGCGGCACCTGCGGCACACGAGGTTCCGCCCCGCACGCCGTCGCTACAGAAAACCCTGCCAAACCCCCTACGACGAGGGGCACAGCGACCTCCATTCGTCCACCTCCTCTTGTGTGAGCGTCCCCGACCGCAGGCCTTCTGCGATAAACGGCGGCTCGCGGTCAAGCGTCCAGGTGCGCTCGGCGGCATCGAAAGTCACATAGCGCTCGAGCTCTACGCCGCCCGACGCGGCGCGACGCACCCCCGAATACGAGGAGACGAAGCGCCTGCCATCGGCGTGGCGCTCGGACATCACGATGCCGTCGAGCGCCATGGCAATCTGCTCCTCGATGAGCTCGCTCGGCAGATCGATGCCATAACGTGCAAGCAACGTCAGACGCACCACGGTCTCCTGTTCTGAGCCCGCATGAAGTGTGGTGAGCGACCCGTCGTGGCCCGTGTTCATGGCCTGCAACATGTCGCAGCACTCAGCACCGCGCACCTCACCCACCACGATGCGGTCGGGGCGCATGCGCAGGGCATTGGTCACCAGGTCGCGGATCGTCACCGCGCCCTCGCCCTCAATTGAAGCCTCGCGCGCCTCTAGACGCACCACGTGTGGATGATGCGCAAACTTGAGCTCGGCAGAGTCCTCGATCGTCACGATGCGCTCGCCGGTGGAAATCTCGCATGACAACGCGTTGAGCAGGGTGGTCTTACCAGATCCCGTGCCTCCCGCAACCGCCAGGTCCTGTCTCAGCGACACCGCGCATGACAGCAGCTGCGCATACCAAAGCGGCAGCGACCCCAGCCCCACAAGCTCGTCCAGCGAGCAGATGCGGTCCGAGAACTGTCGGATGGTGAGAATCGGTCCGTCAATCGCCACAGGCGGAATCACCGCGTTGACGCGATAGCCCGTTTTGAGGCGGGCGTTGACGATGGGGCTGCGCTCGTCGATACGGCGGCCAAGTGGCGAGATGATGCGGTCGATAAGCACACGGATCTGCTCATCATCCTCAAACGCATGCTCGATGGGGTACAAGACGCCGCCGCGTTCAAAGAAGGCCGAGCGGCAGCCGTTGATCATGATCTCGGTAACGGTGTCGTCCTCGATGAGCGGCTGCAACGGCCCCAAGCCCACCACGTCATCCAAAATCTCGTCGATGATGGTCTCGCGCTCGGGCGTCGCGAGATCGGTCGGCTCCTCAACATTGAGCGCCGCCTCCACCGCGGGACGCAATTCCGAGCGGGCAAGTACCGGGTCGATATAGGCGCTGATACGCGCCACTTCGTCGTAACCCATGCGGTCCATCACGGCGCGCTTAGTGCGTCGTTTCACCGCGCGGCGACGCCCCGCATCTACAGGAGCTGCCGCCGCTGCAGCGCCGGCAGCCTTAATCCTCGTTTGCAGGCTCATCGCTGATCACCCTCGCGCGACCAGGGAAGGCGGATACGCGGGCGTTCGGTGCGCGTTGCACGGTCGGCGACCATATCGCTCCAAGGGCCGACGGCGCACCCCAGTTCCACGAGCATCTCGCGCGTGGCCTCGCGCACGCTGGTCGCAAAAGCGCTGGTCTGCCCCACTGCCTCATCAGCGCGCCCAAACGCCATGAGCGCGGCGAGATCCTGCCCGCCATCGGCGATACGAATCTTGGAGCTCAACGCACAGGCAATCTCAAAGCGCATGGCGACGTCCTCGTCTGCCCCGCGCGCACCGAACCGGTTGAACACGGCGCTCATGCGCGTGCGCGGCACACCTACTCGACTTGCCAGTTCAATGACGCGCGACGCCGATGTCGCGGACGACACCGCAACATCGCCAACGATCAGGCAGCGGTCGCTCGCCGCCACCGCAGCCGCCACGGCGTCGCCCCAAAAGACCGAGGTATCGATAAAGACTACGTCGGATTCGCGACGCAAAACATCAAGCAGTAGCTCCACCGGACGTGCCATGAGCTCGGCTTGCTCGGGCGCCGCAACGGGACCCCAGAGCGTAACGCCTGGCGCCACGCGCATCGATGTGGCTACGATATCCGGCTCGGTGAGCGCGCCCGCCGCCGCCGGCTCGATAAGTGCCGCCATATCGCGCGGAGCATCGACGCCTAACAAGTCGTAAAGGTTTCCAAACATCAGGTCCAGGTCGAGCACGGCGGCACGCAAGCCCAACAGCGACGATGTGTGTGCCATGGTGGCAACGATCGTCGACTTGCCGCAACCGCCCGAACCCGAAATGGCGCAGATGACCGGAGCTCGATGCTGCGGAGCGGCAGCGTCTGCCGGCGGCATCGGAGGCGGCGGGGCGGGCGTCGGCGACAGCGTCCCCGTCTCCCCCGCCGCAACCACACGCTGCGTCCAAGCCGGCATGGCAGCTTGTTCGGTCTGCAAGGCAGGCTCGTTCTGTGCAATCTGCTCATGCTGCATCAGCGACAACTCGCCGCACCCGGCAAAGCCCTCAACTTCGTCGAGTTCATCCGCCAGATTCACGCCGTGCACGTATCCCATATCTACAGCCGGGGAGTCGCCAGCATGCTGTGCCGGCCCTCCAGCGTCATCGTATACAAGGGGGTTCCGGGGGCGCCGACCATGCTCGGCTTCCGCTTTTCCATAATCATCAACACGCGGGCCTCTTGTAGCGCGAGGCGCCCCGGGTTCCCTATCAACAAAAGCATCGGGCTCAATCGTCATGCGCCGATCGGAATCAACCGCTCCCTCGCCCGCGCGCCCGTTGCCGCATATACTGTGCGCAGCGATGACCTCGGTCGCCCCCGCGCGAAACAGTCCCTCGATATCCGACGGATCGAGCGCTTCTATCAACACGACCACGCGACTCACGCGGCCTTCGGCCGTCAGGCGCGCAACAGTCTTGCGCACATCTTCGATATCAAACAGAGACGCCGCGATGATGGCAGCCCCGCGGCGCGACGGAAACGCCCGCGCCATGGAAACCAGCCCGTCCAGGTCACCCACGC
This sequence comes from uncultured Collinsella sp., assembly GCA_905209455.1. Lineage (GTDB taxonomy): Bacteria > Actinomycetota > Coriobacteriia > Coriobacteriales > Coriobacteriaceae > Collinsella. The sequence goes on along the minus strand of CAJLTA010000014.1, from coordinate 38,491 downwards.
GAAGCACCTGTGCACCCGCATCACGGCCCTCGACTTCCTGCTGCAACAGCCCGTAATCGCCGCACGCGCAGCACGCAAGCCAGATCGCCTTCATCACTCGTCGCCTCCGCTCTTTTTGCCGCGCGCCGTGGCGGGAATCGTCAAGCTGACCGTTCCCTTGCCCGAGGCTCCCAGCAGTTCCTTGACGTCTTCGGGGTCAGCCGCCAGCGTCACCCATTCGATCTTGCCCTCGCGCGTGGCACCGGAATTCTCACTGGTATCGATCACGTGCGCGCCGCACAGTCGATCGGTTACGCCATCTTTTTGCACGTACACGTCCACATAGCTGCCCACGCCCGTGGCACCGCCGACCGAGTGCTCGGCATCGACCGCCACCGAAACGGCGACCTTGCCCTTAGGCACCTCGAGCTTGTGGCTCTCGGCCTTGGTGTAGACATTGCAGATCACGGCGTTTTTGGGAATACGCGAAGTCGTCACGTCGCCGCGCACCTGGCGCAGCTCGGTCGCCGCGTCACGCGGCAGCAGGCTCGTCAGCCATTCCTGGGTTATGACATTGGTCTCATCGAGGGTCTCGCCCACATCGATATCGCGCGCCGCGACGCATACCTCGACGCGATCGCCACCGTACTTGGCCAAGGTCTCAGCCTGGACCTGTTCGGCTTGCGAGCGGATCTACGAGCCGTAAACCATGCAGAGCAGAGCAGCGAGCACGCCCGCGACCAGACTGATGGCGATGCGCTTGCTCTTGTTCACGGCCGCTCCTCTCATGGCAGTGCCGGGCGAATGCCCGTACCACCATTGTCTGGGCGGTCAGAGTGCAAAGCGGCGCAATCGCGATCTTGGTTTTCGATGTCAAACCAATCGCCGACCAAAAGCTGACCAGCCCGTCAAGCTCATGGCAAGGTTTTGGTCAGCACGTCAGCAAACTGCATGTTTCGAGGCTTTTCCGCAGCAAAAAAGCCGTCTCCCGAACAGTTGGGAGACGGCTGTCATAGGAAAAATCAATTACAGATGAACATCGGGATCGAGTATTTGAGCGCTCACGCGCATGGATGACGCCAGGTTTTGGAACGTTTCCAGCCGCAGGCTGTCGATCTGCCCGGCGTCCTCGGCCTCGCGAACGGCGCAGCCCGGCTCATGGGTATGTGTGCAATCGCCAAACCGGCACGCGCGCGATGCCTCGACAATCTCGGGGAAGGCGCGCGCCAGACCCCGCTCGTGACCCACGAGCGGTAGACTGCGCAGGCCCGGGGCATCGGCGATCACGCCGGCGTCGCCCGGCAGCGCCACCATCACGCGCGCGACGGTAGTGTGACGGCCCTGGTCGTCGCGTTCGCGCACACCGCCGGTCGCCAACGTATCGTGGCCCAGCAGTGCATTGAGCAGCGTCGACTTGCCGGCACCCGACTCGCCCAGAATCATGGCGCAGCTCCCGGCAGGCACGCAGGCACGGACCTCGTCCAGGCCGCGGCCCTCGGCAGAGGACGTCACGATCACGCGCACGTCCGGACCCACCAGGCGGCGCACGCGGTCCAGATCGCGCTCGAGCTCCTCGGCATCGCAGCGGTCAGCTTTGGTAAGCACCACCACCGGCTCGGCATCGCAGTCAAGCGCCAACACCAGCGAGCGCGCCACGCGGTCGAGCAGCACCTCACCGGCACCGAGCGCCTGCACGATTAGCACGCTATCCACGTTGGAGCAGAGCACCTGGCGCTCTCCACGGGCACGGCCGCGCCAACGCTCAAAGCTCGTACGGCGCGGCAGCACGCACTCAATCACGCCCATATCGTGCCCGGGAGCGCGGCGCACCGCCACACGGTCGCCCACGGCAGGCAGCAGGACCTCGTCCTCGCCGCGCGACTTGGCAAACCCCACGGCATGCTCGGCGCGGAAGGTATCGTCGGCAGTCGCCACCAGCGGAAACCCGCGATCCAGGCGAATAACGGCACCCAGCCGCATCTGCTCGGGCTCCTCGGCATGTGCGCAGAAATCATCAAAGGCAGTCTGCTGGGCTTCATCGACCGGCAGATCATCAAACGCCGGGACATCCTGCAGCGCATCGAGCCCCGGTACGCTCGCCAACAACTCCTCGGCAGACGCGGGGGCCTCGGTCGCAAGCTTCCGACGACGATCGCGCTTAGCCCGCGCCCCCGTCGTCTTTTTCTTCGCTTTAGCCTTAGCCTTAGCCACAAACGCCTCCCAGCAGCCAAAATCACAACTGAGCAGGTATTTTAAATCAAAAAGAGCTGGCCGGGCAAAGCCCGACCAGCTCACAAGCTTTCCCTCAGCCCTTTTCATCCGCACGGGAGAAAAGCCAACAAGGATACCGCAGGGCCCGCCCCGGAAGCCCTTTCTCCCGAACGATCCCGCAGCGCGAAGCGCGAGGACCAGTGAGGGAGAAAGGGCGTGGGGCGGGCCCGGACGAGTACGCTACTCTTTCTCGACCGCGCGCATGATCGCCTTGTAGATCTCCATCAGCGGGATGATCAGGAAGGCCAGACCCAGCGCGGCAAGAACGCCCTTGAGCTCAAGCGTCACAGGGCCGAAGAACATCTCGGCAAGCGTCGGCTGCACGGTCACGATCACCGTCAGCACCAGTGCCAGCGCGGCAGAAGCCCACAGCCACTTGTTCTGCTTCTTCATGGTGAACAGCGACGCACGACGGCTGCGCATATTGAAGCAGTGGAAAATCTCGACCATGTTGAGCGTGATGAACGCCATCATCACGCCTTCCTCGTCGGCATTGCCGGCGATCATATCGGCGATGTGGATGTAGCCCATGTCAAAGTACACGCCCACAAAGAAGCTCGCCAGCACCAGCACGGTGATGATCAGACCCTGGACCACGCAGTCCAGGCCCATATGACCGGCAAAGACACCGTCCTTGGCGTTGCGCGGCTTGCGCTTCATGATGTCACCCTCGGCATCCTCCATGCCCAGCGCGAGCGCGGGGAAGCAGTCGGTGACCAGGTTCACCCACAGCAGCTGCACCGGCTGGAAGATGGTAAAGCCGATGAGCGTGGCGATAAACACCGAGAACACCTCAGCAAGGTTGGCCGAAAGCAGGAACTGGATGACCTTGCGGATGTTGTCGTAGATGCGACGGCCCTCTTCGCAGGCACCGATGATGGTGGCGAAGTTGTCGTCGGCAAGCACCATGTCGGCAACGTTCTTGGTGACGTCGGTGCCGGTGATGCCCATACCGACGCCGATGTCGGCGCGCTTGATGGACGGGGCGTCGTTGACGCCGTCGCCGGTCATGGCGACGATCTGGTCGCGCGACTTCCAGGCCTCGACGATGCGCGTCTTGTGCTCGGGCTGGACGCGGGCGTACACGCCGTAGTCCTCGATGTGCGCGTCGAGCTCCTCGTCGCTCATGCGGTCGAGGTCGGCACCGGTAATGGCCTGGCTGCGATCGGCGACGATGCCAAGCTGCTTGGCGATGGCCACGGCGGTGTCGATGTGATCGCCCGTGATCATGACGGTGCGGATGCCAGCGTCGTGCGCCTCGCGGATAGCGTCGGCCACCTCGGGACGGACCGGGTCGATCATGCCGGACAGGCCGCAGAATACCAGGTCGTGCTCGAGCGCGGCGGGGCTGCAGTCGGCCGGGACCTCGGTGTAGGTGCAGCTTGCCAGCGCCAGTACGCGCAGGGCCTCGTCGGCCATGGCCTTGTTGGCGGCCACGAGCTCGGCGCGACGCTCCTCGGTCAGGGGGACGACCTTATCGCCGTCGTAGATATGGGTGCACAGGCCGATCACCACGTCGGGCGCGCCCTTGGTGTACTGCTCATACTCGCCGTCCAGGGTCTCGACGACCACGGACATCATCTTGCGGCCCGAGTCAAACGGGGCCTCACCCACACGCGGGTGCTCGGCGGTCAGGCCGGTGAGCCCCGCCTTGCCGGCGTCGTTGACGAGCGCGCACTCAGTCGGCTCACCCACGGCCTCGCCCAGCTCCTCGTCCCACTGGGCGTCGGAGCACAGCGCCATGCCGGCCAGGAACTTCTCCTTAGGCGCAGCGAGCTCGTGCTTGACGACAGTCATCTTGTTTTGGGTAAGGGTACCGGTCTTGTCCGAGCAGATGGTCTGCGTGCAGCCAAGGGTCTCGACGGCAGAGAGCTTGCGGATAATCGCCTGGCGCTTGGCCATTTTGGTCACGCCGAGCGAAAGCACGATAGTCACGACGGCAACCAGGCCCTCAGGGATGGCGGCGACGGCAAGCGAGACAGCGACCATAAAGGTATCGAGCAGCGCGGTCGGGTCGGTGAGAACGTTGCCCACGCCGTGGCGGATGATGTCGACGCCAAAGATGACGACGCAGATGACGATAACCATGATAGTGAGGATGCGGCTGAGCTCGGCAAGCTTCACCTGCAGCGGCGTGAGCTCTTCCTTGGCCTCGGCCAGGGCGCCGGCGATCTTACCCATCTCGGTGTTCATGCCGGTACCGACTACGACGGCGCGGCCACGGCCGTACACCACGGTGGAGCCCATGTAGCACATGTTCTTGCGGTCGCCGAGCGGCACGTCGTCGGTGCCGGCGGCGAGCTCGATCACGTTGGCATGCTTCTCGACAGGCACGGACTCGCCGGTAAGGGCGGCCTCCTCGATCTTCATCGTGGCGCTCTCGAGCACGCGGCAGTCGGCCGGGACGGAGTCGCCCGCCTCGAGCATGATCACGTCACCGGGCACGAGCTCGGCGCTCGGCAGATGCACGAGCTTGCCGTCGCGCAGCACCTTGGACTGCGCCGCGCTCATTTCCTGCAGGGCCTCGAGGGCCTCCTCGCTCTTGGCTTCCTGGACCACGCCCAGCACCGAGTTGACGATAACGACGAACATGATAATGGCGACATCGGCAAAGTCCGCCTCGCCCTTGACCATGCCCGTGAGCGCGCTGATGACGGCGGCAACGATCAGCATGATGACCATAGGGTCGGCCATCTGCTCAAAGAAACGCTTCCACAGCGGCGTCTTCTCGGCTTCCTCGAGCTTGTTAGGGCCTGTCTTGGCAAGGCGCGCCGACGCCTCGCCGTTGCTCAGGCCGAGGTTCTCATCGACACCTTGGTCGCTGAGCACCTCCGCCGCGGCGGACAGGTATTCCTTTTGCATATAGAGTCCCCTCCTGGGATTCGGGCCACTCAGCAGATTGATGCCCGATCATAATTCCCAGGAGAAGGGCAAGGGCTCATCAAGGCTGCCGTGCTGAGCGGCAGTTGATAGTGGAGCTATGGTACCCCAAAGCGACGCGTCTAGCCAAAACATTCCATCTGGAAACACGGCACAGGCGCAACGGTGCAGACAGTGTGATGCTCAACATTGATAAAACGTTTTTTCTTCGGCGCATCGTCAGACTGAAATATCGCCCAGATAGCAGCGGTTAGAACGGTTGGTAAAGTTTTTGCATATACCGTTTTTCCGCAAAAAATGAACTTCTAATTCGGCATACGGTCGATTTTTTGGGGTATTCGGTCGGCATTTCGTTATAATCATCTCAGTTTTATTTCTTATGGTTTATCTATCAGCGCAAGACGATGTCAGATGGAGGTCTGAATGTACAAGCGCACCAAGATTGTATGCACCATGGGTCCCGCCTGCGATAGCGACGAGACCATCCGCGAGATGATCAAGGCGGGCATGAACGTCGCCCGTTTTAACTTCTCGCACGGCTCCTACGACGAGCACCACGGTCGCATCGAGCGCGTCCGCCGTATTTCCAAGGAGCTCGGCATGCCCGTCGGCATCCTGCTCGACACCAAGGGCCCCGAGGTCCGCACCGGCCTTTTGGTCGATGGCAAGAAGGTTGCCGTCAAGACCGGCGACAAGATCGTCGTCACCGCTCAGCCCACGTCCGAGGATTTCCACGGCACCGCTGAGCACATCTCCCTCGATTACCTGGCTCTGCCCTCCGAGGTCGAGAAGGGCTCCCTCATCCTGATCGATGACGGCCTGGTTGCCCTCGAGGTCGAGTCCGTCGACGGCCAGGACATGACCTGCGTCGTTAAGAACGACGGCCTGATCGGCGAGCGCAAGGGCGTCAACATGCCCAACGTCAACATCTCGCTGCCCGCCATCACCGAGCGCGATCGTCAGGACATCCTCTTTGGCCTGACCGAGAACATCGACTACATCGCCGCTTCCTTCATCCGTGACGGCGAGTCCGTCCGCGGCATCCGCGAGCTTTGCCGCGAGAACGGCGGCGAGCACGTGACGATCTTCCCGAAGATCGAGTGCGCCCTGGGCGTCGAGAACTTCGACGAGATCCTCGAGGCTTCCGACGGCATCATGGTCGCCCGTGGCGACCTGGGCATCGAGATCAAGCCCGAGCTCGTTCCCCACATCCAGAAGGAGATCATCGCCAAGTGCAACGCGGCCTACAAGCCCGTTATCACCGCTACGCAGATGCTCGACTCCATGCAGCAGAACCCGCGCCCGACGCGCGCCGAGGTTGCCGACGTTGCTAACGCCATTTACGACGGCACCGACGCCGTTATGCTGTCCGGCGAGTCCGCTGCCGGTAAGTACCCGGTCGAGGCCGTTAAGATGCAGGCCAGCATCGCTCTCGAGACCGAGAAGTACCTCCCGGCCCACGCTCCGCTCGAGGTTCCGGCTGACGCTCACGGCACCCGCGTCGTCAACAACGTTGTGGGTATGTCCGCTGTGAACATGGCTACCACCGTTGGCGCCAAGTGCATCACCGTGCCGACGACCACCGGTCGTACCGCTCGCCTGATCTCGCACTTCCGTCCCAACATGCCGATCTGCGCATTCTCCCGCCACGAGTGGGCCGTCCAGCAGATGATCATGTACTGGGGCGTTATCCCGCACCAGGCCGAGATTACCCAGGGCACCGTCAACGGCACGATCGTCAAGGCGATCGAGACCGCCAAGGAGCTCGGCTACGTCGAGGCCGGCGACCTGACCGTCGCTACCGCCGGCGATCCCCGCATGAGCGTCCAGCTCGAGGACAAGGTCTCCTCGACCAACGTCGCTTACGTCGCTCAGGTGCGCTAAATCGCACTTGCAAGCAGATTTGCATTGCAAAGGGCCCGGAAGGCATTGCCTTCCGGGCCCTTTTTAAGACCTTCTTCATATGCCGCCTCATCGATTTGCGTTCAGTCGCAAGCCTCTCCGATGCCGAGTGCACCACCGAAGACGCCCTGCGGCGGGAGCTGTTGGTCAATTGGGATGAACTGTTCTCCGTTAAGCCGGCCGGCTAGCAGCTAGCGATCAGAGGGACTGCGGGAACGTCAGAAGCAGCAACGCGAGCCGCAAATCCCGCCTCGGTCAGCTCGATGACCTCGGTAAACGTTGCATCGAAAAACTCCTCGGTTAGCAAGCGATACGGCGGATGATCGGGCTCGCCGGGGTTTTCGCGTACAATCTCGTGCATAACGCCAATGGTCTTGAGCACATACTCCTTATGGATGGGATACTGACCAAAACGGGTCGCCGCAGTATACAGGCGATCGGTCGCGCGCGGAATCGAAACGATGCCGAGTGTCTTGCCAAACCAGTCAAAGTCGCCTTGCTTTTTAATGCGGAATTCCTCGCACGGTTTGCCGCCGTGCGCCTCCAGGTACCGATTCACGCGCGTATTCCACACGGTATCGGCCACGAGGTGAGACCAAACGCCCAGCGTCAGATCGAGCAGCGACTGCGCCACGTCATCGGGCGCGAGTGAAAGCTCGCTAGCACCGGGACCGGCAACCGGCTCGGCATCCTTGTAGCGTTGGGGATAATGCACCCGATTGAGTCGCTCGCGCTCCTCGACAATCGAGGTCGCGTCAGCCGGCGTACCAACAGGCGCCCCTTTGAGCAGCGGCGCCACATAGGTGTCCCAAAACTCATGCTCGCGCGGCTTAGGGATAGGCTCGGGCTTTGCAAAGTGCGTAATGCGGTACGGGATGGGATCGGCGATGCCAGGGACCATATAGCCCACGAAGATATCCGGAACCACGCAGCCAAACAAAAAGGCATTGCGGTCGCGCACGCTATTGGCAAGCGCACCGGTGCGCTCCAGCAAACGCTCCGTCTGAGCGATATGAATGTTCCAGCTTGGCATAGCCACCCCCATAAAAAACCTGGATAACTATACCATCACGGCAAAGCCGCGCGGGCGGCTACGCACGCTCTACGCAGCAACTAGTCCGTAGCACCGCTTTCGGTTCCATACGACGGCGAAGGCGCCTCGACCACATGGTGATATCGATCGATATAGATTGCACGGGCACCCAGGCGTCGCACCAAATCCTGGTGATGTGTGCTCATCAAGACCGTCTTACCCGCCGCGACGTAGGCCAGCAAGAAGTTGACCACGATGTCGCATGAATCCTCGTCGAGCCCATTGGTAGGCTCGTCAAGAACCAAGATATCCGGGTTCATCGACACCACCGCAGCCAGCGCAACGCGCTTCTTTTGCCCGCCCGAGAGCTGATAGGGAGAGGCGTCGGCAAGGTCGGCAACCTGGAACAACCCCATGGCATCGCTCACGCGGCGCTCGAGCTCGTCTGCCGGCAGCCCCATCTGCGCGGGACCAAAAGCAACTTCCTCGCCCACCGTAGCGCAAAAGAGCTGGGCATCGGCATTCTGGAACACAAAGCCCACGCGCTGATGAAAACGCTGAGCAGCCGCGGAATCCTTTAGAAACGCCGCATCGATCACATGCCCGTCGAACAGGTATGCCCCTGCGTCCGCGAGCTCAAGGCCGTTGATAAGGCGCATGATCGTCGTCTTGCCGCAGCCGTTGGGACCGAGCAGGGCAACGAGTTCACCACGATCGACCTGCAGCGACACACCATCGACAACCGTATGCCCCGCATAGGAGAACACCACGTCGCGCAGCTCGATGAGCGGCATGGCCTCGGCGCGCGCGCCGTTCGTGCCCGCCGCACTATTCATATCGATCGTCAAAACGTCGCCCTTCCCTATTTGCATCCCCAGTCGAAACCAGCAGCGTCTACAGCACGGCGCACAACACTGCCAGCAGCGCCACGCCGGCCGCATAGACCGCATCGCGCCAGCCAAACCCGACACGCGCGGGCGCCGGATACGCACCGGCAAAGCCGCGGCAAAGCATAGCCTCGTCCATCGCGCGGCTGCATTCCATCGCCTTGATAAACGTCATGCCCATGATACCCGCCAGCGAGTCGGTGCGCGAAAAACCCGCAGGCGCACGACCCACGCTGCGCAGCATGACCGATTCGCACAGATTGTGCGCCGTGCGACCCAGCACCTCGATGTGCTTGAGCGCCATATCAAACGTAAAGATAACTTCGTCGGGTAGATGCAGCATCTTGAGCGACGCCGACATGCGGCTCCACGTGAGGGTCCACGAAACGCCCAGCACTAGCGACACATTAATGAAGGTCTTGAGCGCAATCTTGAGCATGGCGCCCGCGGCAGAAGCGTCCAGCAGCAAGGCGGGCAGCGCCAGAACCACCGCGAGCCCCGCAGCGCCAAGCGCCGGCACAAAGGTTGCCCGCAGTCCGCGTACGGGGCGCACGGCAACGAGCACCAGTGCGATAGCCGCCATCAGCATGAGGTACAGCGGGCTCTGCGTCAGACACACGCACAGGACGCAAACGAACATCCCCACCAGGCGCACCGGAGCCGAAACGCAAGAAAGGGCGCGGTCGACCATCGACCCGCCCTCGTGCGCGCCTCCACCCAGGCGAACCCGCTCAAGCAGGCTCGCCAGGTGCAGGACATTCTTTTGCATCACTCGATGCCGAACCCCCGCGGGCTCGTATCGCTCCTCGGCCGCAAGCCAGCTAGGCAGCTTGGCTATTGCCATGAGCACCGCTTTCCTTGACCGTCAGCGAAATCAGACGGAATGCGATGGTGAGCACCGCCACGCCAATCACGCCCGAAAGAATATACATCGCGGCCTGGCCGGCAAAGCCAAGACCCTGCTCCTCGGAATAGGCCTGCAGATAATCGCCCGTGGGCAGAGCGTCGGCAAAGGTCGGGGTATCGAGGCCGACCGAAGTCTGCAGACTGTTGTCACCAGCCTCCTGAACGGCGGTCGCGGCGCCCTCGGCGTCCCACTCACCCCAGGCGTCACCCGTGGCCAGCAGGCCCAGCGGCGTGGCCACGACAAGCACGGCAACCAGGATGAGTGTGGGGACCAGCGAGGTCTTCTTGGCAGCAGCGCCCTCGGCAGCAAGCTGGCCATCGACGGCCTCGGGCCCGACGATAACGCTCGGCGCCGTCTTCTTAATGAAACCGTAAATCGCAGCCGTCGCCACGCCCTCGACCACGCCGGCAACCAGCATATGCGGGATCATCATGGCAGGAATGGCAATAGACAACGGGAAGGGGCAGTACAGCGGCGCGCCCGAAGCGTTGGTAAAGAGCATCGGCTGAATACCAAACTCGATTGCCGCGCACAGGGCCGCCAGGCACAGGCCGACCCAGCCGCTTACGATGGCCGAAACCGAGGTGCCCCAGCTCTTGTCGTGCAGACGGCTGTTGAGCGCACGGAACACGATAGCAGCGGCAAACGGCAGCACGAAGGCCATGTTAAAGCAGTTGGCGCCAAAGGACAGGATGCCGCCGTCGCCAAACAGTAGTGCCTGTAGCGCCAGCGCGACCGAGACAGCAATGGCCGCGGCCTCCGGGCCCAGCAGCAGCGCGATGAGCGCGCCGCCGACGGCGTGACCCGTGGTGCCGCCGGGCAGCGGCACGTTGAACATCATGAGCAAGAAGGAAAATGCGGCGCAGATGCCCAGGAAAGCCATGTGCTCGCGATCGAGCGTGGCACGCACCTTTTTGATGCAGTGGACCCAAACGGGCACCATTGCCACTGCCATGACGGCATCCGTCTGCGGGGACAGATAATTATCTGGAATGTGCATGGGCGCCTCCCGGTTATCGGCGCACGGAATTGCAACGCCGCTTGAATCACCTTTCCAGTGTTACGTAATGTCAGATTCGTAACACGCCGCGGGCTATCATAGCAAAACGGCGCACTGCCGACAAAGCAGCACGCCGTTATGTAATGCGCGTGTCATATATGCAGGCTCAACGGTGCCTTATACCGAAAACAGCAGTCACGTAAGACTCGGCGGCAGCCGACGCTGGCCTATATCCGGCGCAGGACCTAGCCGCGGACCTCGCCGTTTACGCCCTTGCACACCTTGGTAACGATCTTCTGGTGCGCCTTTTCGACCTCTTCGCTGGTAAGCGTGTGGTCGTCGGAGCGATACGTAAGCGCAAAGGCCATGGACTTCTTGCCCGCTCCGATGCGGATGGGATCGCGGTAGACGTCGAACAGACGCACATCCTCGAGCAGCTTGCCTCCGGCGCTGGTAATACGGCGCTCAAGATCCTCGCAGGTCACAGTGTTGTCGACCACGATAGCAAGGTCGTGCTCAACGGCCGGGTACTGCGAGAACTCACGGTAGTTCTCCTGGTTGCGGGCGCCCTTGATCAGCTTGTCCAGGTCGAGCTCAAAGGCAACGACAACCTCGTCAATGCCCATAGCCTCGCGCGCCTCGGGGTGAATCTCGCCAACCCAGCCCAGCACGGTACCGCCGGACAGAACCTCGGCGGCGCGACCCGGCTGCAAGAAGGCATAGCCCTCGCCCTCGACGGGACGGAAGCGAACCTTCTCGATGCGCAGCTGGGCGAGCAACTCCTCGACGATGCCCTTGCCAAAGAAGAAGCGCAGCTTGCGGTACTTCATGTTCCAGGACTGCTCGCTCCACTGGCCCGAGAGCACGCCCGCTACGGACTTGGTCTCCTTGGGCAGGCTGGCGTTCTCGCGACCGTGGAACAAGCTGCCGATCTCGTACAGGTGCACGTTGGGCGTGCCGTGGGCCTCGTTATAGGCCACGGATTGCAGCAGGCCCGGCAGCAGCGAACGGCGCATCTCGGTCTGCTCGGCCACCAGCGGGTTCATGAGAACCACGGGGCAGCCGCGGCCCTCGGTGGACATGCCAATCTTCTCCAGGTCGCCCGGGGCAGCAAAGCCAAAGGTCGTGGTCTCGTTGAGGCCACAGGCGCGCAGGATCTCGCCGACCTTGCGGGTAAGCTTCTGCTCGCGCGTCAGACCGCCGATGTGGTTCTTGGCAGCCGGAATGGTTGCCGTGACGCGACCCATGCCCCATAGGCGCAGGACCTCCTCGATCAGGTCGATCTCACGCGGCAGGTCGGGACGGAAGCTCGGCGGCGTGACCATAAAGTCCTCGCCGTCGCGCTCGACGGTGCAGCCCAGGCGGGTGAGCGAGCGCTCGATAAAGTCGGGCTCGATGTCGGCACCGCAGATGGCGTGCACGCGGGCCAGGCGCAGCTTGATGCTGTCGATGGTCTTGGGCGCGGGGAACACGTCCACATAGCCGGGGGCGACCTCGCCGCCGGCGATCTCCTCGATAAGCGCGCACGTCACATTGGCGACGTCCACGCAGCCGGTCTCGTCGACCTGGCGCTCAAAGCGGATGGAGGCGTCGGAGATCAGCGACAGGTCACGGCTGGTGTGCGAGGTGCGGCCGGCGTTGAAGCAGGCGCTCTCGACCATCACATCGACGGTATCGTCCTCGATCTCGGAATCCATACCGCCCATGACACCGGCCAGCGCCACGGGACGCTCGCCGTCGGTGATGAGGCCCATGCCGGCGTCGAGCACGCGCTCCTCGCCGTCGAGAGTCGTGAACTTCTCGTCCTGCTGGGCGGCGCGAACCACCACGCGACGGTGGCCATCGCGCTCGGCAAAGGTGTCGAGGTCAAAGGCGTGCAGCGGCTGGCCGGTGAGCATCATCACGTAGTTGGTGATATCGACGATGTTGTTGTGCGGGCGCACGCCCAGGGCGTTGAGGCGCTTGACCATCCAGTCGGGCGAGGGACCGACCTTGACGTTGCGCACGATGCGGGCGACGTAGCGGTCGCACAGGCCCTCGTCGGCAATCTCGACCGAAAGCTCGTCGTCGGTCGCGCGGCCGGTCTCGACCTTGATGGCGGGCAGCTCAACGTGGAAATCGCGGTCGAAGATGGCACCGGTTTCGCGGGCCATGCCGATCATGGACAGGCAGTCGGGGCGGTTGGGCGTGATCTCGCAGTCGAGCACGGTGTCGCTCGAGCCCACGTACTCGGCAAACGGCATGCCGCAGGGCGTATCCTCGGGCAGGATCATGATGCCGGAGTGGTCGCCGCCCAGGCCGAGCTCGCGCGCGGAGCAGTTCATGCCCATGGACACGACGCCGCGAAGCTTGCTCTTCTTGATCTTAACGTCGCCGGGAAGCACAGCACCGATCATGGCCGTGACGATGTGGTCGCCGGCCTCGAAGTTCTGCGCGCCGCAGACGATCTGCAGCGGGGCGGGGTTGCCGTCGGCGTCGAGATTCTTGTCGCCCACATCGACCGAGCACACATACATGTGGTCGCTATCGGGGTGCGGGATCTTGGTGAGCACCTTGGCGGTCACCACGTGGTCGAAGGACTCGCCCACGGTGTCGATCGCCTCGACCTCGGTGCCGGTACGGATATATTCGTCCGAAAGGGTCTTGGGATCCTCCGGAATATCGATCATGGTCTTGAGCCAGTCGTAAGAAACGCGCATGTAGCTCTCCTAGTTCTTAATCTCCGCATAGGGAGGAAATATCAAATGAAGACGTTCGCCTTAGGGTTGTCCAGGTGCCCCAGGTTGGCGTGAAAGAGGAGCGACGCGTACTAAAGGTACGCGAGCGACGGTTGAACGCCAAGATGGGGTGCCTGGGCAAGCCTAAAATTGGTTCAGGAAACGCATATCGCCTGTCATCAGGGTTCTGAGGTCCGGCAGGTCGTAGCGCAGGGCCGCGACGCGCTCGGCGCCAATACCAAAGGCGAAGCCGGTGTACTTCTCGGGGTCGATACCGCAGTTGATCAGGACGTTGGGGTCGACCATGCCGCAGCCCAGGATCTCGATCCAGCCGCTGTGTTTGCAGAAGTTGCAGCCCTTGCCGCCGCACACATGGCAGCTCACGTCCACCTCGCAGGAAGGCTCAGTGAAGGGGAAGAAGTGCGGGCGGTAACGCGTCTTGCGGTCCTCGCCAAACATGCACTTAACAAAGTAGTCGAGCGTGCCCTTAAGATCGCCAAAGGTGATGCCCTCGTCGACGACCAGGCCCTCGATCTGGTTGAACTGCGGCAGGTGGCAGGCGTCGGCCGTGTCGGGACGATAGACGGTGCCCGGGCAGATCATGTAGATGGGCGGCTTCTGCGACTCCATGGTGTGGATCTGCACGCCCGAGGTCTGGGTGCGCAGCAGCACGTCGGACTCGCCGTGGGCGTGAGCCTCGGGGTGTGCGACGCTGCCGGGGTTGTTGTCGACCACGTAGAAGGTGTCGCGGGCCGAGCGGCTCGGGTGATCCATGGGGGCGTTGAGCGCGGTGAAGTTGTAGTAGGAGGTGTCGACCATGGGACCGGACTCGACGGTGTAGCCGATGCCGCAGAAGATGTCCTCGGCCTCCTCGATGATCTGCTTGATCAGGTGCTGGTGACCGATCTGCGGACGGATGCCCGGCAGCGTGATATCGACGGCCTCGTGCTCGAGTGTGTGCTTGAGGGCGGCGGCCTTCATCTCGGTGGTGCGCTCGTCGAGCATGCCCTCAATCAGCTGGCGCATCTCGTTGGCGCGCTTGCCCATCATGGGACGATCCTCGGGGGCGAGCTTGCCCATCATGCGCATCAGGCCAGTGATGCGGCCCTTGCGGCCGAGCAGCTCAACGCGCGCGGCCTCGAGCTTTGCGGCGTCGTCGGCGCCCGCGACGAGCTCCTTGGCCTCTTCCTCGAGTTTGACCAGATCATCAATCAGACTCATGTCTTCCCTTTCGTCTCTCGCGCTCCCCGCTTGCCGAGGCGGCTGCCGCCGTCTGACGTTGCGAAAACGCGGCCCGGTTCGGTAACAAAAAACCGCCCTCGGGCATGTGCATTGCCCAAGGACGGTTGAATTCCGCGGTACCACCTTGTTTGACCCGGCGGATGTCTGGCCCGCCGCGCCCACTCTTTGCCCCTTGTCGCGAGGCTCACGGCTTCCCTACTGGGGCTTCGCCGCCGCTGGCCGCGTGCCCGTTGAGGTCGCTGCTCGGGAGTGAACGCTTGGCCCTTGTCACCGCAGGAAGGCTTGCAGCCCATGACCTTCCCTCTCTTGCCGGCGACGCGGCGGGCAAAACCCTCTCCGTCAACGCATTGGGCTATAGGATACCACATTGTGTGGGCGTATCGCCGCGTTCCGTTTTGTTCGTGCTGGGTACAAGGCAGGTAGCTGTGCAAACTGGCCGTGCGCCCAGCCGTGGCGTTCGGCTCGCGAGATCAAGGATATGGTATGGAAAAGAAGCACGATAAGAAGGCCAAGCCCGCAGCGGGCAAGACGCCCAAAGGCATGAAGGTCGATAAGGCCGTCAAAAAATTCCGCAAGCTCGAAGGCAAACTGTGGACCCGCGAGTACCTGCTCAAGATTGCCGAGTTTGACGGCGCGACCATTGCTCCCGCCAACGGTGCCGCCGCCCGTGCCGACGCCATGGGCACCCTTGCCGGCGAGCACCATAAGCTCCTGACCAGCGAAAAGTCTGTCGAACTTGTACGTTCGCTGGCACGCGAGACCGTCACCGGCGGAAAGATCGACGACCCACAGCTGCTTGACGAGATTCGCGTGCTCGGCCGCGACCAGCGCGAGGCAAGCGTCATCCCCACCGAGGAGGCCGAGGCCTGGACCAGGCTCACCTGCGAGGCCGACGCCGTGTGGCACAAGGCCAAAGCGGCCAACGACTGGGCGAGCTTTGAGCCCTATGTGGACAAAATCGTCAGCCAGCTCAAGCATCAGGCCGAGCTCATGGACCCCAAGCGCGACCCATACGACGTGTGGCTCGACCAGTACGAGCGCGGCCTTTCCACCGAGAGCTTCGATGCGTTTTGCGACGAGGTTAAGGCCACGGTCGTGCCGCTCGTGCACGCCATCGGCGAGCGCGGCCAGCAGCCCGCTGCAGACTTTTTGCACGCCCGCGTGCCCGAGGCCGCCCAGCGCGCCATGAGCTTCGACCTGATGAAACTCGTCGGCCTGGACCTGGACGACACCACGCTTGCCTTTACCGAGCATCCGTTTAGCGAGGGCTTCTCGGTGGGCGACGCGCGCATCGCCACGCACATCTACGAGGACGATTGCATCTCCAACGTCTACAGCATCATCCACGAGGCCGGCCACGCCATGTACGAGCTGGGCGTGAACCCCGCCTACGCGCGCACGTGCCTGGAGGGCGGCACCTCCATGGGCATCCACGAGAGCCAGAGCCGCTTTTTCGAGAACACCGTGGGCCGCAGCCGCGCCTTTATGGGACCGCTGCTCGAGGTGCTGCGCCGCCACGCGCCCGAGGTCTACGGCAACGTGGACGAGGACACGCTCTACCGCGCCGTGAACATCGCTCAGCCGTCGCTGATCCGTACCGAGGCCGACGAGCTCACCTACCCGCTGCATATCATGGTGCGTTACGAGATTGAGCGCATGCTGTTTGCCGGCGAGGCCACGGCCAAGGACATCCCCGCGCTTTGGAATCGCTTTATGGACGAGTACCTGGGCATTCCCGTTCCCGACGACACACGCGGCTGCCTGCAAGATACGCACTGGAGCGGCGGCTCGTTTGGCTACTTCCCCACGTATGCGCTGGGTAGCGCCTACGATGCCATGTTTGTGCCGGCCATGTGCCGCGACGGCGTCGACCTCAATGGCGCCTGTGCGAGCGGCGATCTGGCGCCCGTCCGCGCCTGGCTGGGCGAGCACATTTGGCAGTGGGGCCGCGCCAAGGACGCGCCGGAACTCATCAAGGGCGCATGCGGCATGGCGTTCGATGCCCGCTACTACTGCAGCTACCTGCAGGACAAGTTCACCACGCTCTACGAGCTGTAAGGCATAACCGACACGTCAACGCAAAGGGGACGCCGCGGAACCAATCCGCGGCGCCCCCTTTCCACCTAGTTGTTTAAGAACGTCCCCAATGACTACCTTACAGAGCCTCGAGCGCGTTGGCGATGCGCTTCATGGCGGCATCGGCGGATGCTTGGTCGGGCGCCTCGGCCAGCACGCGGATAACCGACTCGGTTCCGCTCTTGCGCACGAGCACGCGGCCCTCGCCTGCCAGCGCAGCCTCGGCCTCGGCGATGGCGTTCTGCACGCCCATGTTCTCGAGCGCGGCGTCCTTGTCCGCCACGTGCACGGCCACCTGCGCCTGCGGCAGCAGCTTGCACGGAGCCGTGAGCTGCGAGAGCGTCTCGCGCTCGGCACGAATCACTTCCATCACGCGCAGCGAGGTCATAATGCCGTCGCCCGTGCGCTCGATATCGCCAAAGATCGTATGGCCCGTCTGCTCGCCACCCAGGCTGTAGCCGCCCTCGCGCATCTTGGCATACACGTGACGGTCGCCCACGCCGCTGGTCACGGCGCTCAGACCGGCAAGCTCCAGCGACTTGACCAGGCCAAAGTTGCTGGCAATCGTCGGCACCACGGTACCGCCCGAGAGTCGCCCGTGCTTGTTCAGATACACGCCGCACACGTACAGGATCTGGTCGCCGTCTACCACGCGACCGCGCTCATCCACGGCCAGGCAGCGGTCGGCATCGCCGTCGTAGGCAAAACCCACGTCCAGGCCCTGCTCCACCACATGGCGCTGCAGACGCTCCATATGCGTGGAGCCGCAGTCGACGTTGATGTTAAAACCATCGGGCGCGGCGTTGATCACGCGCACGTCAGCGCCCAGCGCGTCGAACACCGGCTTGGCCACCGAGGAAGCCGAGCCGTTGGCGCAGTCGATACCGATCTTGACGCCCTGCAGCGAATAGTTCACGCTGGCGATGAGCGAAGCAATGTAGCGGTTGCGGCCCTGCATGTAGTCCACCGTGGCGCCGATGTGGTTGCCCGTGGCCAGCGGCACCTCGCTCTTGCCATCGATGTAGTCCTCGATGAGCTCCAGTACGTCCTCGTCCATCTTAAAGCCGTCGCTGTTGACGAGCTTAATGCCGTTATCGCAAAACGGGTTGTGGCTCGCGCTGATCATGATGCCGCAATCGAAGCAGCCCTCCACGGTCTGATGCGCCACGCCCGGCGTGGGGATCACGTGCAGCATATAGGCGTCCGCACCGCTCGCGACCAGACCGCTCACCAGCGCCGCCTCGAACATATAACTCGAGCGACGCGTGTCCTTGCCCACGATGACGCGTGCCTTGCGCTCGCGGTTGGCGCCGTAATACCAGCCCACAAAACGGCCAATCTTATAAGCGTGCTCTACCGTCAGCCCAACGTTGGCCTCACCGCGAAAGCCGTCGGTGCCAAAGTACTTCATGCGCTCTCCTTACAAAATAGGGGCGGACAGATTGCCTGTCCGCCCCAAAATGGTACTCGATTATCTGCGCTACCAGAAAAACCCTACGCCGACGCGCTGTCGCGAGCCGCCTGGCATGTAGGAGTCTGACGCAGCGTAAGCGGCTTGTCCCCCGCCTCGGCCGACGTGGTCAGCGTATACGTGATCGTCGTCGTCTCGCCAGCATGCAGGTCAACGGTGCCCGAATAGAAGGGGATTCCATGCCACGTAGCGGCGCCAAGACCAAACTGTGTGCCCTCAACCGTAAGGTCACTGATGTTGCCGCCCGTCGGGGCAAACAACGAGACATTCAGGCGTTCGTCGTCACGCGCGGCATCGGGCGCGCTCGCCGCAACGTAGTCGGGCAGCTTGCCAGCCTCCTCCTGCGTCATGATGTTCGTCAGGGTAACGGTGATGCGATAGGAGCACGTGCCGTCGCCGTTCTTCACGCCCTGACCAATCTGAGTGTCGGCGTTCAGATACCAGTCGAGCTTGGAGAAGCTCAGGTTGTTAAAGTAAACGCCGGCAACAGGATCGGCACTCGGGTCATCCGGATCGGGCAGCGAAGCGTCAATGCCCGTCTCTTTGATGGCATTCTGCTCATCATCGTTTCTCATCCACGCGATCAGGCGGCCCTCTTCGGCACCGCGCTCAACGGCGCTGACAAGCTTCGTAACATCGACATCGCCGATACCGCCAAGGATCTTGTCGAAGGCAGCGCTGGCGACGGATGCAAAGATGCCGTCAGACTCCTCGACCGGATAGTTCCAGTACACATCGTGCATGAGGACCTTTGCGGCGTTGGTGCCGTCGACAACCGTTCCGTCGGGCAGTGACACGTTACCGACCAGGCCCAGCAGATACTGCAGGAACACCGGGTCGATACCGATGACGCCATCAACGTCCTGTCCATACTGGGACTTCCACAGCGCGGCGACACGCTGCGAGTTGCGGGGCCAATCAGGCGAATAGGTATTGCCCGAGTTGTACAGGTTACTGTGGTTGCCGAACAGCGCCTCATCCTCTTCGTCGACGCTCTCGACTGCCTCATCCTCGCTGAGTCCAATGCGGGGAACAAACTCGCCAATCGACATCTGGCCGTCAGTGACCGAAATCAGGCCCTGCGAACCGCCAAAGCCGCCGCAAGCACGAATCTCGACGTTGTTCATGGCGTACATAAGGTAGTTGCGCGTCTGGCCGTTGGCGCCAAGCATCTGGGGAAGGACGGGGGCGACCTTCTCCGCCGCGTCAACCGCACCGTTGAGGGTGGCAAAGCCGTCCTTGGCCTTATCGACCAGCTCGGTCACCTGGGAAATATGAGTATCGCCAATGCCCTGGACCTTCTCGTTGGCGCTCTTGAACACCTTCGAGCTGCTGGAAAGCGAATCGGCGACCGCCTGCAGCGCGGACACGTTAATCATGCCGTCCTGGAACAGCTTGCCGGGCGTGGCCTGCGAAAGGTTGTCGGCCATGGGAACCAGCGCGTTGCTCGAGACATCGGACAGGGCGTCGATCATGGTGCGGGCTGCGTTGATGTCACTGCCATACACCGGGATAAACGATGCCGCCGTCCACAGCGGGCTCGAGGTCTCCGCCTTCATGCTGTCGCAGAGCTCATCGATCTTCTTCGCGTCGTCAGGCAGCGTCGAAAAATCGCCCGACGTGACCTTGTCCTTAAGGCCACCGACGATCTCGACAGCCTCCTTCGCTTCGCTCTTTACGGTCTTTGCCGAGTTAAGCAGCATAAAGCCGCTTGCGCCAAGCGCAACGAGAAGCACCGCGACTACAACGGCAATAATGGCGCCGGTGTGACGCTTTTTGCGCTCGCCCTTGCGATGGCGATGACGGACCAGACCGTCAGAGGTCGAACTCGGCGAAGCGTCGCCACCGTAGTTCAAGCCAAAATCGTAATAATCTTCCTTGGAACCCGAGCCCGCAAACTCGGCACCGCTATCATCCAGGCGGGCGAACGTGCCAGTCTCGGAGGCGCCGGTGTAAATCGTGCCAAGGTTACCCGTAAGCCCCGCGCCACCGGCAGAGGGAGTATTGTTGGCGGCCTTGTCGGCATTAACGTTGCCGGCGGCATTCGCGGCGTTGGCAGCACCTGCGTTGTTCGCGGGTACCGAAGGAGCCCCGCTCGGCTGCGACGTGGAGGTTGCACCGCCCGCAAAGACATTCCCTCTTGCACGGCCGGTCTTTTTTGCCTTTTGAGACTGCTCGTACAGAGCGGTAAACATCGCTGTCTCGCCCGGGGACACGCGCTTACCGGAACCGCCCTGTCCAGCGCCGCCCGGCGTGCCGGCCTTACCAGCCCCGTTCGGACGCGGCGGAACTGCAGGACGGCCGCTATCGCTGCCCTTAAAGTGATTACCAGCCATAAAGAAATCCTCGCAATTGAGTCGCAATGAAAAAGTCCATAACGTTACTAGTTTATGGCATTTTGAGCATCGACAGCTAAACTCCAGACACGGACATCAATTGGCGAAAATGCGGCACAACACCTTTTCCGTCTTGGCAGCGGCGCCAGCTACACCGTGAGGAACATCATCACGATGATCATGGCAAAGCCGATAAGGTCGGTCGGCAAAAACACCGTGCCCAGCATAACGGCGCTGGTGATGGTCGCCGAGACGGGCTCCACGGTTCCGATGAGACTCGCACGCACCGAGCCGATGTCCTTAACGCCCTGCATATAGAGCATGTAAGCAAAAAACGAGCCGATAACCACGAACACCGCGAGCGCCTCGACGCCGGCAGCGTCGAGTGCCGGCACATGCGCCCAGGGCTGCACGAAGACACATGAGATCACGCCCGCCGTGAGCATTGCCGAGCCCGTGACGATGGGGCTGCCGTATTCGGGCAGGATCTTGGCGGGAATCACCGCCATACACGCGGCGCTGACCGCACACATAAGACCTGCTGCCAGGCCAAGCGGCGAGATATTCAGGCTGGTGGGGTCGCCGCCGGTGGCGATTAAAAAGGTTCCACCCAGAGCCAGGCCAATGCCGATGACTTCGCGAGTACGCGGCATGCGGCGATCGATCACGCAGGTGTAGCCCATGATGATAACGAGCTGCAGGCACTGGAGCACCGTCGCGGTTCCGGCGTTCGTCAGGCGCACGGCCGAAAGATAGCAAAACTGGTTGAACAGCAGGCCAAAGGCGGTAAAGAGCAGCAGCTGCTTGCGATCGGCGGGTGTGGTCCAAAGCTTGACCAGGCGTGCGCGGTCGCGCGTGACAACCACAGCCATAAAGAGCAGGCCGGCGAGAATCTGACGCACGCTCATAAGCCACAGCGTATCGACATGGTAGGTATCGAACAAAAAACTCGCGCTGGTGCCCGAGAAGCCCCAAAACGAACCGCCCACCAGCGTAGCCAAGACGCCCGTGATCATCTTGCGCGTCGAAGCGCTGTTCAGGCGGTCGCGCCATGCGCGACGGGTGTTGCGGCTGAGCTCGTCGGTGCCCTCGGGCACATCAGTGTTCGATATATCGGTCATCGGCACCGAAGCCCCTGCGCCTTCGACCTGCTCGACACACTCTTTGCTCATTCCACTCCCCCGAAACAGCCTGGAAACAATTCGGCTTACCTTACCACGGCGAAGTCACCAGCTGGAGGCTTGTCCGCTTATCGGTAGGACAATTCCGCAGGCGTCTTTCCATAGCTCGATACCGCAATGGCCTTGCATTATGCGACAGCCAAATCGCGGCAGCAGGCTCTTTTGAAATGGATGCGACAAAGCCCCCGAATTCCACAATGTAAGCGATTTTTAAAAATGTTCTTGCCACCGAGTTCAGGCTCCGTTATATTATCCCTTGCGCGCTTGCGCACCCTTGATCGGGCGTTTAGCTCAGGGGGAGAGCGCTTCCCTGACACGGAAGAGGTCAGAAGTTCAAATCTTCTAACGCCCACCAAATGTTCGCAGCTCAGAGGCTATGTCCTCTGGGCTGTTTTGTTTTATGTCGCCAAATCAGCTGGCAGCTCCAACCGCCCAAGCAACCACCCTGCCCATACACAAAACCGCGTCAGCGACCCAAGTGCCTATCCCGGCTGACTCCGCAGTCAATCAAAACCGCCCCAATAGTCACCGAGGCCGAGACCAACACATCTCGAACCCATCCAAGCCGCAACTTCTCAGCAAAACGCCGCGATGTCTGCGTCCTGCGGTATCCTTGAGCCACTTGCACCCGCAGCACCAAGGAGCCGCCATGCGCACCGAGCTCGATGTCCCCTTTTCGCACAAAGAAGAAGCCAAGGCGCTGGGCGCCAAATGGGACCGGACCAAGAAGATCTGGTATGTACCCAGCGGCGTCAACCCCGAGCCCTTTGCCGAGTGGCTGCCCGGTGTTGACCGATCCGACCCCTCAGCGCCGTATATATATCTAGTACTGGGCAAGCGCGAGTGCTGGAAGTGTCACAAAGAGACCTCGGTCGCGGCCTTCGGCATTCCCTATCGAACCGATAACGACGAGAGCATCGCCATCGCGCACGCGCCCAACGAAGCCGGGTACATTGCCATCGACACGGCCAACGCCAACGCACTCGCCATCGTGCCCGCTCTTGGCTGCGTACCGGGCGAGATCCGCGACTACCTTCATAAGCGCTGCGGCTACAAGCCCGTAGGCGCGCGAGCCTCCAAAGCCCCGTCGCTCGGCAACACGTGCACCAGTTGCGACGCGCTGCAAGGCAGCCGCTATCTGTTCGAGGAGCCCTCGTCCCCGTTTGCCCTCACTGCCATCAACAAGCTGCCGGCACTGGAGTTTATACGCGTCGAAGTTGCCGGCGTCTTTGGCGTCCCGGCCACGCGTACCGACTTTGACCAGGCGCTCTTTACCTGGGCACGCGACCATCACGCCGAGTTCCACAAGCAACTCGGTGAGGGGATTTATTTGTAGAGGCAAAAGACACTCACAGCCAACTCCTCCGCATCACCTATCCCTCGTCGCCGGCGTCGTACACGATATCGAGGCCACAAACAGGGCATTTCTCCGGATACACCGGCATATGAACGCCCGTACGTTTCCTCACTTCGTCGCTGAACCTGTCACGTGCATCGATGAACCGAATGTCGAGACACGGTATTTGCGAGCCGCAGCAAGGGCAGGCGACGACAAACGACCCGCAATCAACTTCTACGCCCGGAAACATATTGTTGTCGATAAGGGCACACGGCAGTTTTCCGTACTTCCCCATCGCAATATCGCCTCGCCAGCTCATACATGCCCCTTCTCGCTATACAAATCAGGAAGAGCATGCACCGGCGGGCGGGCGCGAGATTGCATCGCCACGCGATCCGATCAAACAACACGATCGTCAAAGAATGCCAAAGCCAAATACGCTAATACGGCAGAAGCCCCGCCTTTTCACGCTTCTTTTCCGAGCGATCGAACTCAATGCGATGGGCCTCAAGAAACACCGTATCGGGTCGCCACTGACGCTCATTCGGCTGCCTTAGCGTCGCACCCGCAAAGGAAGCGTAGTCGGTCTTATCCAGCAGGTACGATCCGCACAGCCGATATTCGCCGCAAACAGGCTCAAACGAAATCAGGTGAGCATCAAATAGGGAATGAAGATCGCGCCGAAGCAGAATGCCGTTGCTGGCAACCTGCGATTTGGGTCCCGAGTAATTCTCGATATGTGCAGCCTCCAGAGCTTCGCTGACGCCGCAGTCCGACACCGCGCAACGGCCATCATAGGCGGCAACGAGCTGTTTGCGGAACCATTGCTGCCCCAATCGCTCGCGCCTTAACGCATAGCGGACCTTTTCGTCGTCGGTCGTACCCTGTCCGGTAAACTCAATATCGACGGGCATGTGCTTCAGATAACTCATGTCGGGTGCAAAACGAGGGTCCGGTCCGCCTTTATGAACAGGACCGTGCAGAACAAACCATCCGTTTTCGGGCTCGAACCGCTCAACAAACGCAAGGCCGAGCACCTTGTAGCCCACCTCGGTTGCAAATATGACTCCGACTGGAACGCCACATTCCATGCAGTTGAGCATTTTACGGTTGTAATTCTGGTCTCGAAAACCAACGGTACCCGGCGCTTGAACCGAGTACTTAATGACCCACGTACCATCGTCCAAATAGAGCGGAGGCACATCGGTGTAGAAGCTCTTTTTAGAGTTATGGACCGAAAGCGCAAAGATCTTATTGGGATCTTGCTTCACCCGATCCTGGCCCGGCCAGAAGATCCCTGAATCCCGCGTTACGGGAAAGAAGTCCGAGCCAATTCTCAAACGATACTGATACTGAGGGCTATCTTCCTTGGTGTGGTGCGGAAGGCTGGTCCAAACGCCGCCGCGCTGTTCCTCACCCAGAAACCACTCCCATGCCTCAACGTATTCGGAAGGCACGAGACTGCAGGCACGGTCATAGCTTGGTCCATCCATCAACGGAACAGCAAGGTCAATGTCGTTCATCGCCAGCACCTACAACCATACGAACGCGAGTCATGCCCCTCAATAATATGGCCGAGAGTCAATTATTACGAGATCTCATTCCGCGATCGGCACGTCGTTGATGCTCTCGGTTTGCCGTTGGCGCGCTTGTACTCCGCTACCCCACTCCCCTGTATACTGATGTAGCACGTGTTTCATCCGAGCTTGTTGGGCCGGATTGTTCATGGGAGGGTCTTGTGGCTGCTTCGAATCCGCCTAAGGGAAGCGTTTCTTCTTCGTCCATCAAGCCGGTTACGCGCAAGGCCGTGCGTTGCCAGCGCGAGGTCGCTTGGCTTGTCACGCAGGCAGCAGGCAGACTCGTGGCGAGCACGGAGGACGTCAATGCTCCCACACCGAGCTTTGTGCTGGCAGCGGCGCTGAATCGAGTACGCCAGCTGGAACTCGTCGCACAAGAAGACGGCAGCCATCTTGGCTACCAGGACGCTATGGCGCCCGACCTGTTGACCTTTTGTCGCATGACCAAATTGCCCGCCGCGCCCAATACGCTTTCGGACGCAGGCTACATGTTTACGCTCTCGGGCGCGGACCTTATCCGCGACATCTATGCATACTGCAGCGAGCTCGCCGAGCGCCACGTCTTTGACGCGGCAGAAGTCAAACCGGGAAATGTCATCAAGCTGGTTCTTAGGCTGTTCTTGATGGACGGGTTCGGGACCATGCCGGCGTAAGCCGAGTCTTTAGCATCACCGTCGACTGAGCAACAACCGCTTTACCTTAGTGGACGCCAATTGAGGGTCGATTATTGGGTCGCCTCGTCCACTAACGCATTTATTCCACGCGCTCTGACAGTCGATACTTGCGGTTGCGGCTCGTCGCCGGCGCCGTGGGCTCAAGCTCGCCTTGAGCAATGAGCGCGTTGACGCGCGACCTAACCTGGGAAATTGTAAGCCCCGTGCGTTCTGCCAGCTCACGCGTCCCCAGCTCGCCGTAGTGTTTGAGTGCCGCCACAATTAAGCCCCCGCCATGATCGACCGGCTCGATCTTTGAACGGTAAAGTACGACCTTGAACCGATCGAACCCCGGGCAGAACAGGGGCTCGGCCAGACCATGCGCGCGCATGGCATCGATCATCATCGGGATGCCCGAGCCATTGCCCTCAGCCGGCGAACCTGCGCCATCCGGCAGCGGGACAATCGACATGAGTTTCACGAGCGTCGCGTTACGGCATCGGGAGCTGCCGTCAAACAAGTTCTCGCGAGTCTTTCCCCCGTAAAGGCCGCCAGGATTCGTCACCTCGACACGATCGTCAAAGACGTCGACGGCAATCGATTGTCCACAGAACCGATCCCCGTATTCTCGATGGATTACGGCGTTGGCGATTGCCTCGCGCAGAACCTCCTCGGGAATCTCAAGCGAGTCGACACGCGAGACACCTTGGACGGTCGAGGTTCGCCGCAAATTCTTGGCGACGGCTGCGACGGCATCCGAGATCATCTCGCCCAACGTTCCCTCACAGATTGTGCGGTCCATGAATCTCAGCGACCCCGCCATGCCCTTCTGAGTTCCCGCATGGACAGCCACGTCAATGAAGAGCTTGGGATAGAACTGCTGAGGGTAGGTGCCCACAACTAGAAGTCCAGCCTTGGTGACATTGCCCTGGGAATCAAGGATATTTAGGCGCTCCAGCTTCGTTTGTTTGTCCGGCGCGCCGCGCATTGCCCGGGGCGTCAACGAGAAAGCCCGATCTATCGTACGGTCGACCAGCGTCTCGTCGAGATTGTCCGCGCCCGCACCCGCCACCGCGTCGCGATCGCTCGGAGTCGCTCGACCGTATGACGCCAATGCGAGCACCTCGGTCGATGAAAGCGGCACATCTTTGTCATCGATGCGCTTGTAGCTGCCGCCCTGGGCGCCCCGCTCTATGACATAACAAGGCTTGCTCGACGGGTCGAGCTCCTCAATCGTGATGACCAGAACCACGGTGCCCTGGAGCTCCACGCGCTCAATGGTGTATTTGGGCGGATTGGCCAGCTTTCCGCGACCGCCGGCATCGCCCATGCCCGCCACGAATTGGTTGAGCACTTTCTCGGTCTCGAAGTTCTCAACCGGGACAAAACCTGCGCGCTCACTCACTCCGAGCACGATGGTTCCGCCGGCAGTGTTCGCGAATGCGCTCACCGTTTCCCACACGTCGCGGGAAAGCGTCGTGGCGCTCTCCTTCGCTTCGACGTTAAGATCATCCGAGCCCATACGCCTTAAAGACTCAAGCAGACCGGTCAGCTCGTTTTCGTTCATCTGCACGTCCTTTCGCTCGGTCCTGCAGAGAATGCCGCGGATAGATTTCCCTCGTCTCTCAGTTATCTCTCGTAATTATCTCTCATTTATCTCTCTATCTCTCGGCTTAGAGATAAGAGATAGATAGAGATGGAATGTCTACCATTTGCTTCATCTATACATATTTTTGCTGGTAGAACAATCGGTATTGAGACAATACCATGATTGCCTGTCTCTTTGCTGCTCAGTTATCTCTCATATTTTTCTCTCATCTTCCTGTCATCTTTCATATTAGAGACGAATGAGAGACGAGAGATACGCAAGTGATGGACGAGCGAGGATTTTCGGACGGTCGGATATCGAGAGTGGATATTTGGACGGTTTTTGGGGCTTTTGCGGCAAATTCCGTCCAAATATCCACTCTCGTTCGATAGGTATCCGGAAATCCTCGCTCGTCCGTCCGAATATCCACTCTCGTTTGGCGAGTGTCCAATTTTCCACGCTCGTGCGGCGGGCACGCGGGACCTTTACCCATTCCGCCGGCATCGTCTTCAGTTCGCCGCAGAGCCGCGGCCCCATATGGGTATACTCTCGAGGATTCGACTCGATTCGCCCCCGCTGGGGCGTCAAAGGAGACTGCATATGCCCACCACCTCAACCGACCCGCGCGCCGCTGCCGCCGCGCTGCTGGTACCCGGCACCACCTGCCACGGCTTTGCCGTCGAGCGCTGTGAGACCGTGCCCGAGCTCGACTCGGACGCTTACGTGCTGCGCCACACCGCCTCGGGCGCTCGCCTGCTGTACCTGGCGTGCGACGACGAAAACAAGGCCTTTGCCATTGGCTTTAAGACGCCGCCGGCCGATTCCACCGGCGTGTTCCATATTCTTGAGCACTCGGTGCTGTGCGGATCGGCTAAGTTCCCCGTCAAGGAGCCGTTTGTCGACCTGATCAAGAGCTCCATGCAGACGTTTCTCAACGCCATGACCTACCCCGACAAGACCATCTACCCCGTTGCCACCACCAACGAGCAGGATCTGTACAACCTGATGGACGTGTATCTGGACGCGGTGTTCAACCCGGCCATCTATACCAAACCCACCATTTTTGAGCAGGAGGGCTGGCACTACGAGCTGGACCTGCCGGAGGGCGTCGAGGGCGAGGGCGGTGACAGCTTCGCGAGCCTGCGCGAGGGCACGCTGCGCTATAACGGCGTGGTGTTCAACGAGATGAAGGGCGCGCTGTCCGACCCCATGAGTGTGCTGGACGATGCCGTCAACGCCGCGCTCTATCCCGACACCGCCTATGCGCACGAGAGCGGCGGCGACCCGCGCGCGATTCCCGCGCTCACCTACGAGCAGTTCCTGGACACGCACGCGCGCCACTACAATCCTTCCAACTCCTACATCACGCTCTACGGCGACCTGGACGTGGACCGTGCACTGGCCTTTTTGGACGAACGTTATCTGTCGCAGCCGAGTGCCGCGAGCCGCCGCATGGACGCTGCCGTTGCCGCCGGCGAGGACCCGTCCACGCTGGCGCCCAATCCGCTGGACGTGCAGGCGCCCGTGACCTGCGAGTACAAGCGCATCGAGATGGCCACCACGCCCGAGAACGCCCTGGTAGGCCTGGGCCTGGTGCTGGGCAGCGCGCTCGACCGCAAGCGCACGATCGCGGCGGATATCCTGTTCGAGGCACTGCTGGGTTCCAACGAGGCACCAGTTAAGAAGGCCATTCTGGCCGCCGGCCTGGGCGGCAACGTGGTGAGCTACACCGCGGCCGAGAGCCTGCAGCCCTACGAGCTCATCATGCTGCAAAACGCGCAGCCCGGCATAGCGCGCGAGCTGCGTCGCGTGTTCCAGGACGCCTGCCGCGACCTGTGCGAGCACGGCGTTCCGCGCGAGCGCCTGGAGGCTATCATCAGCAGCAACGAGTACGACCTGCGCCAGCGCGACTACGGCATCGCCGACGGCGTGGCCATTGCGTGCGACGCGCTGAGCACCTGGCTCTACGATGACGACGCCGCGACGCTGGCGCTCAAGTACGGCCCGGTGTACGAGGAACTGCGTGGCGAGCTGGACGGCAGCTATTTTGAGGATCTGCTGCGCGAGCTGGTGCTGCAGAACGACCACATGGCGTTGGTCGAGCTGGTGCCGGTGGATGCCGCCGAGGGTTCGGAGGGTGCCGAGGCCGCCGAGCTGGCAGCCAAACGCGATGCCATGACCGATGCCGAGCTGGCCGACGTGGTCGAGCGCACGGCCGCGCTGCGTGCCGCACAGGAGGCGGAAGACACGCCCGAGGCCAAGGCCACGCTGCCGCGCCTGCGCGTGTCCGACATTGGCGAGGCGCGCCCCGAGCCGCCGCTGGTCGTGGACACGACAGCGCCCATCCCCTGTCTGCGCCACGACATCCCCACCAACCGTTTGGCCTACGCCATGCAGTATTTCGACCTGAGCTGCGTCGCCTTTGAGGACCTGCCCTATGTGACGCTGCTCTGCCGCCTGCTCAAACAGCTGCCCACGAGCGAGCACTCGGCCGAGGAGCTCGACAACTTGCTCGCCGGCAAGCTCGGCTTTTTGAGCTTTACGACCGAAGTCATGACGCAGCCCGACGTGGACGGCGTGCGCCCCTACCTGCTGGTGAGCGCCGGCGCCCTGTCCGAGAAGATCGATGCGCTGGCGAGTCTGCCGCGCGAGGTATGGTCGAGCACGCTTTTGGCAAACGCCGACGCCGACCGCGTGCGCGACGTGCTCACGCAGATTCGCATTGGGCTTGAGCAAGGCTTTATCAACAACGGCCACTCGGCGGCGCTCGGTCGCGCGATGAGTTACAGCTCGCCTTCGGCCGTGGTGCGTGAGCAGCTCTCGGGCGTGGATTTCTATCTGTTCCTGCGCGATCTGCTCGAGCACTTTGACGAGCGCCTGGACGGCCTGCGCGCCAAGCTTACCGAGCTGGCAGGCCGCGTCTTTGTGGCCGACGGCTGCATGGCGAGCTTTACCGGCAGCGACGAGGACTTTGACGCGTACTGGGATGCCGCGGGTGACCTGGGGCTGGGTGCGGGCGATGGTGCCGACCGCGGCGCGCTCGCGGTGCCGACGCCGTGCGACCGCCACGAGGCTTTCGTGATCCCCAGCGACATCTGCTTTGCCGCGCGTGCGTGCGATCCGCGTCGCCTGGGCATTGACGTGACAGGCGCTTGGGCCGTGGCTGCCAACGCGCTCTCCTACGATTACCTGTGGAACGAGATTCGCGTGAAGGGCGGTGCGTACGGCTGCGGATTCCGCGCAGCCGGCGAGCGCCAGACGGCGTTCTACACCTACCGCGACCCGGCGATCGATCCTTCGCTTGAGCGCGTGGAGCGCGCGGGCGCATGGCTTGGCAGCTTTGAACCCGACGAGGCCGCCTTTGAGGGCTTTATCGTGAGCTGCGTGAGCGGCATGGACGCGCCGGTGAAGCCATACGCGCTCACCAAGCGCCGCAACACGACCTACCTGGCCGGGCTCGATCCGCATGCGCGCGAGGAGCGTCGCGCCCAGATGCTCGCCGCCACGCCCGGTGAGCTGCGCTCGCTCGGCGCCGACGTGACGCGCATCGCAGCCGAGTCGCCCACCTGCGTCTTTGGCGGCCGAGACGTCATCGCCAAGAGCAACGCCGGCTTCAACGTAGTCGACCTGCTGGGCTAAGGCACGGCAAGCAAAACTACCACGAAGGGCGCAGTTCACAGGCGCCCTTCGTGGTAGTTCGAACACTTGTTCTATACGCACACATGTTCTATAGTAGAGGTGCTTGCATCGAACTGAAATTGCAACTAGAATATAGTTGCAGAATGTGAGGCGGGATAACTCGATCCGATAAACTCATCGCCCAACTGTTTAGCTGCCCTTCGACGTATCGTTATGCGGATTTTTTAAAAGTCATGGCTTCGTATGGCTTTGAAATGGACAGCAAAGGCAAGACATCCGGATCGCGCGTTCGCTTCTACAGGCCATCGGACGGCAGGATGTTCGTAATGCACGCACCTCATCCATCTGACGAATTGACAGCGGGAACCATTCGAAACATCGTTCGCTTTCTGCAAGATGTCGGAGGTAGTCATGAGTAACGTTTTGGCATACAAGGGTTATTTCGCCCCGGTCGAGTTCGATGCCGAACAGCATGTGCTAACAGGTATGGTCGCCGGCATTAGGGACGCAATCGTATTTGAAGGTTCCACGGCCAAAGAAGTGGAGCAATGTTTCCACGACGCCGTCGACGATTACCTTGAATTTTGCGCCGAAAAGGGCAAGGAACCCGAGCGGGCTTTTAAGGGCTCGTTCAACGTAAGAACGGGTTCCGAGCTTCACAAACAGGCGGCACTGGCAGCGGCAAAGAAGGGTGAGTCACTCAATAAGTTTGTGACTGAAGCGATCGCTGCGGCGCTGTGAAGCCAACGTCGAGTCGAAGCCGCCACAAAGGGTGCCTTTGTGGCGGCTTCGACGTTTGCCCAGATAAAACCTGCCAAAATAAACCTGTCCCTTTTTGGTAGGTTTGGGAGAGGGAGCCGGGATGGACAAGGCTGAGTTGCGGCGGGCGGTGATTGCCCAGCGCGATGCTCTTGATTTGGACTTGCGGGCGGCGAAGTCTGCTGATATCTGTGCGCGGCTTGTTGAGCTGTTGGATCGCTCGGATTCCGCGGCGCCGCGCACCGTTGCCGTCTACGCCGCGATGGGTTCCGAGGCAGACCCCGCCGCGTTTGCCGCCACGGCCGCCAAACGTGGCTGGCGCGTGGCCTATCCGTGCATGCTCTCGGCAATTGATGCCGCAGCTTGTGGCCAGCGCATGTGTATGCGGGCAGTTGCCGCCGACGATGCGTCCGCGGCTCCGTTTATCGCCCACCCCACGCGGGCCTTTGCGGCCACGGACATCGACAGCAACCACTTCCCTATCGTGCCTGCCGAAGCTCTCGACATGATCGTCGTGCCGCTCGTGGCCTTCGACCAAACCGGCGCGCGCCTGGGCTACGGCGGCGGTTGTTACGACCGCTACCTGCCTATGCTCTCGCCCGCATGCCAAATCATCGGCATCGCCTTTGACGAGCAGCGTGTCGACCACGTTCCCACCGACGCCCACGACCTGCCGCTACCCCACATCATTAGCGCCTAATCGCCGCCACATCAGCCACGGCTACAGCAGCACCATCGCAGTCTAGTGCTCCTCGCCGGCGCGGGCCAGGTCGTAGGGCGTGGTCTGGTAGACGTAGTAGTTGAGCCAGTTGGTGTAGAACAGCTGAGCCTGGCTGCGCCAGACGTTGCGCGGCTCGGCGGTGGGGTCGTCGCCCGGGAAGTAATGCGCCGGCACCTCCGGGTTGAGCCCGCGCTTCACGTCGCGCTCGTACTCCAGGCGCAGCGTGTCGGTATCGTACTCGGGGTGGCCAAATACAAAGAAGCGACGGCTGTCGGTCGACTTGACGATGTACAGGCCAACCTCGTCAGACACGGCCACAACCTCAAGCTGCGGCTCGGCCTCCACGTCCTCGCGGCGCACATCGGTGTTGCGCGAATGCACGGCATAGAAACGGTCGTCAAAGCCGCGGACCAGCGGGCTTTGCGGCTTCACCAGATAATGCTCGAACACGCCGCTCGCCTTTGCCGGCAGGTCGTACTTCTGGATACCGTAATGATGGTAGAGCCCCGCCTGCGCGCCCCAGCAAATGTGCAGTGTGGAGTGCACGTGCGTGGTAGACCAATCCATGATCTGGCAGAGCTCGGGCCAGTAGTCGACCTCTTCGAACGGCATCTGCTCCACCGGCGCGCCCGTGATGATCAGGCCGTCGTAGTGGATGTCGCGGATGTCGTCGAACGTGCGGTAGAACGTCTCCAGGTGGCCGGCGCTTACGTGCGTGGCCTCGTGCGTCTTGGTGCGCAGCAGGTCCACCTCCACCTGCAGCGGCGTGTTGGAGAGCTTGCGCATGATCTGTGTCTCGGTGGCGATCTTGGTGGGCATGAGGTTGAGGATGAGCACGCGCAGCGGACGGATGTCCTGGTGCAGCGCGCGGTACTCGGTCATGACAAAGATGTTCTCGCTCTCGAGCTGCGCGGCGGCAGGGAGGGCGTCGGGGATGCGAATGGGCATGGATGCTCCTTACGAGTCAGTTGCAGCTATGGTACAACGACCGGCCCCGCCCGCGCGAGTACATCGCCCGGCGATGCCGTCAGCGGCCCAAATCACTCCAAAAGTAGAGATTAAGGCATGCCCAAAAATCTATGGCGCTTTAGCCTAGCAAAGTGGCAGCAGGACGCTACAATGGTTCGACGCGAAAAACTCGGCCGAAAGGATACATATATGTACCAGACGCGTAAGATCGGTGTGGTCGGCCAGGGCCACGTAGGAGCACATGTCGCCAACAGTCTGCTCATGCAGGGCATTGCCGATGAGCTGTACCTGTGCGATATCAACCAGGCCAAGGTGACGTCCGAGGTCCAGGACCTGCGCGACTCCCTTTCGTTTGTCCCGTACAACACCAAGATCGTCAACTGCTACGACCACTACGAGGAGCTTGCCTGCTGCGACGTCATCGTCAACGCCGCCGGCAAGGTCGCGCTGGCCGCCGGCAACCGCGACGGCGAGCTGTTCTTTACCACCGACGCCGCCCGCACCTTTGCCAAGCGCATCGTCGACGCCGGCTTTGATGGCATCTTCGTGAGCATCTCCAACCCCTGCGACGTCGTGTGCACCGAGCTGTGGCACCTGACCGGCTACGATCCCAAGAAGATCATCGGCTCGGGCTGCGGCCTGGACTCCGCCCGCCTGCGCACCGAGATCTCCAAGAAGGTCGGCGTGAGCCCCAAGTCCATCGACGCCTACATGATCGGCGAGCACGGCTTTAGCCAGCTTGCCGCCTTTAAGGCCGCAACCATCGCCGGCAAGAGCCTCAACGAGCTCCAGGCCGAGAACCCCGACAAGTACGCCTTTGACCACATGGAGGTCGAGGAGCTCGCACGCAAGGGCGGCTACGTAACCTACCAGGGCAAACAGTGCACCGAGTACGCCGTCGCCAACTCCGCCGCGCGCGTCTGCGCCGCCGTGCTGCACAACGAGCACGCCGCGCTTTCCGCTTCCACGCTCATGACCGGCCAGTATGGCGAGGAGGGCATCTTTACCTCCCTGCCGTGCGTGATCGGCGCCGAGGGCGTCGAGGAGGTCTACACGCTCGACCTGTCCGAGTACGAGCTCGAGGGCTTCCATAAGAGCTGCCAGCACATCCGCGACAACATCGCCCAGCTCGACTGGTGGGACGCCGAGGCCTACGACGCCAAGTAAGCGTCGGTTGCCGCGACACCTCGCTCATACGGACGCCATGCAAAGCGGGCCGTGCCGGAAATCCCTGGCACGGCCCGCTTTTTGACTCACACGACACGCTTGCGAATCGAAGGTAAATACTTTTCCCGTTACCTAGTACTGCTCGATGCCCATGTAGCGACGAATCTCGGGGCTGTGATCGAACACCTTGCCGCGGGCGGCGCGCAGCTCGCAGCTCATGTTGTAGAAGAAGATCGGCTCCAGGAACGAACGCACGCTGGCAGGCACTTCACCCACGCCGTACTCGAGCGCATCGAGCACCATGACTGTATCGGTGTGCGTGTTGAGGAACGCAAGAGCGCGCTCCTCCATGGGGCGGCACTCGCCCGATCCGAGCTGCACAAAGTAGAACACGCCGGGCTCGGTGGCTTCGAACGGGCCGTGGAAGTACTCGCCGGAGTGGATGTAGCAGCAGTGCTGCCACTGCATCTCCATGAGCGAGCAGATCGCCATGGCATAGGTCTGGCTAAAGTTGGGGCCGGAGCCCAGAATATAGAAGAACTTGTGCTGCTGGCAGAGCTCGGCAAAGCGGGCGCCCAGCTCGGCGTTGACCTTCTCACGGGCGGCGGGCAGCAGCGCATCCATCTGCTTGAGGCCCTCATACATGTCGGCGAGTGCCTCGTAGCCTTCCTGCTGGTCGAGCAACTCGGCGGCGATCAGAGCGCCGATGCCCTGCGGCACCTCAGCCTGCGACACACCCTCACCCCACGGATAGACCCAGGTAGTCCACTTGCCGTTGTCGATCTTTGAGCCCTCGCAGTCGGTAAGGGCAATGACCTCGGCACCGGCGGCCAGCGCCACCTCGCAGCCGTCGACGACCTCCTGCGTGTTGCCGCTGTGGCTGCAGGCGATGACGAGCGACTTCTCGCCAAGACTCTTGGGAGCCATCAGGCAAAACTCGCGTGCCGTGTAGACCGTCGAGGTAAACGTGGTGGCCTCACGCTTGAGCAGCTCGTTGGCCGGCATGAGATCGATCATCGAACCGCCGCAAGCGATCCAAAAGACGTTCTCGATCTTGCCCTTGCGCTCGATGATTTCCTGAACCAGATCATGTGCGTTCATGCTGATGCTCCTCCTTGTGGGGCGGCTTTGAACGACGACAGCTCGTACCTGCTGTCGTTCTATGTTGTCCTATTTATAGCACGTGTAACAACGCCCGTGAAGCCATCTCAGCAAATTTGTTCTATGTTGTTCTATCTGTGGACGTTAGATGTCGAAGACGTAGCGCGAGCCCACGATCTTTTGGCGGCCGAGCAGTAGAGGGCGCCCGCCGGCGTCGGTAAAGTAGGCCTCCATATAGAAGAGCGGCTCGCCGACCGGCACCTCCAGCAGCGGGGCCGTCTGAGCATCGGCAAGCGCAATCTCCACGGTGCAAGGGTCGGACTTGAGCGGTGCGCGGCCCGAATGCTCGGCAACGAGCGCAAAGATCGAGTTATCGGCGAGGTCCTTGTCGGCAAGTGTCTGCAGATAGGGATGGTCAGCCAGCACAAAGGCGTTGTTCTCGAGCATGACGGGCACGCCGTCTGCCGTGCGCACGCGCTCGACAACGATGAGCTCGCAGCCGGGTTCCACCCCAAAAAACGCCGCGTCCTCGCGCGTCGCCGCAACCACCGTGCGCGACACCAGGCGTGCTCCGGCCACCATGTCGTTGGCAGCGCAACCCTCGGAAAAGCTCTGAACGTCACCCTTCTGGACAATCTTGCGCTTGAGCTTGGGCGCGCACACGAACGTGCCCCTCCCCTGCTGGCGGTTGAGATACCCCGCGTGCGACAGCTCCTCGATGGCGCGGCGCACGGTGATGCGTCCCACGCCGTAGTACTTCGCAAGCTCCATCTCGGAAGGAATGCGCGAGCCGGATGCGTACACGCCACGCGCGATCTCGCCCTTTAGGTCGTCCATGACCTGCTGGTACAGCGGCACGGCGGGCACGTCAGTGCGGTCGGTTTTATCGTCGAATGCCATCGTTACGCTCCATCCCGCGCATGCTCGGACTCAAATTCTTCAATCGCCGCCATAAACTGCTCGCCAAAGGCGTCGGCTTTTTTCTCGCCAATGCCGTTGACCTGGATCAGCTCCTCGCGCGTCTGCGGACGCAGGCGGCACAGGCCGCGCAGGGCCTTGTCGGAAAAGACCATATACGGCGCCATCTCCAGCTCGGTCGAGATCTCCTTGCGGAGGGCACGCAGGCGCTCGAACAGCTCGGCATCGTCGCCAACGCGCGGGCGCTGATCCAGCTCGGCCTCCTCGCGCAGCAGATCGACGGCGCGGCGGGCGCGGGCCGAGGCCTTGCGCTTGGACGCGCGACGCTTAACGGTAAAGACGAACGCCTCGTCCTCGACCTCGCCGGCACGCGGACCCAGTCCCACGACCGGGTACTGCCCCTGCGAGGTGGCCAAATAACCGCGACCGCACAGCTGGCCGATGATGTCCTTGATGCGCCCGACCGATTCGCTCGACAGCTCACCGTAGCCGCGGTCCTCGTCCAGATTCATCTGGCGAATGCGCTCGGTGTTGCCGCCGTGAAGCACGTCGGCGATGAGCGACTTGCCAAAACGCATGGGACGCGTGGCCACGTAACGTACGGCGGTGCGGGCCATATCGGTGACGTCCTCGACCTCGAACTGCGTGAGGCAGTTGCTGCAGTTGCCGCAGCCCTCGGCGTCATCCGTGGCGGTGGAGCCCGAACCAGCCGCAGCCGCGTGCTCGGCCGCGGCCTCGTCGCCAAAGTAGCGCAGCATGTATTCGCGCAGGCAGCCGGTGGTATTGCAGTAGCCCTCCATCTGGCTGAGCAGGCGGTAGCGGTTCTGGAGCGCCCACGCGCGCTGCTCGTCGTCGAGCGCCTCGTCCGCAGCATCGCCGCGGTCGATCAAAAAGCGGCGCATGCGAAAATCATTGCCGTTCCACAGCAAGTGGCAGCTGGCCGGGTCGCCGTCGCGGCCGGCGCGGCCAGCCTCCTGGTAGTAGGCCTCGATGCTCTCGGGCACGTTGTTATGAATCACGTAGCGCACGTTGGGTTTGTCGATGCCCATGCCAAAGGCGTTGGTGGCAACCATCACCTGAATGTCGTCGTCAATAAAGGCACGCTGGCTCTGGCGACGGGCGTCGTTGCCCATGCCGGCATGGTAGCGGCCCACGCGAATGCCGCTGGGTCCCAGCGCCTCGGCAAGCTCGCCCGCCAGCGCGTCGACCGTCTTGCGAGTCGAGCAATACACGATGCCGCTCTCGCTCGAATGCGCGATCACATAGTCGCGTACCCACGCGGCCTTGGCCTTGTCGCCCATCTCTTCGCAGCCAAAGTAGAGGTTCTTGCGATCGAAGCCCGTCACCACCGTCGCGGGGTTTTGCAGGCCGAGCATCTGCTGAATGTCCGCACGCACGCGCTCGGTCGCCGTAGCGGTAAAGGCCGCAACGATGGGGCGCTGCGGCAGGGAATCGATGAACTCACGAATCTGCAGATAGGCGGGGCGGAAATCCTGGCCCCATTGGCTCACGCAGTGGGCCTCGTCAATGGCCACGAGCGGCACGCCAATGCCGCCGTCCGCCGCAGCCTCCTGCGCAAAGGCTAAAAAGCGCGGCTCGAGCAGGCGCTCGGGCGCCACGTACATAAGCTGGTAGCGGCCCTCGCGCGCCCGTTTGAGCACGGTATTTTGCTGGGCCGGAGTAAGGCTGGAGTTGAGATAGCTGGGTCGCGCACCCGCCGCGAGCAACGCACGGGTCTGGTCTTCCATAAGCGACAGCAGCGGACTCACCACAAAGGTGATGCCGGGCAGCATGAGCGCGGGCACCTGGTAGCAAATGGACTTGCCGGCGCCCGTGGGCATAACACCCAGCGCATCGCGGCCTGCAAGAATCGCATCCACCATGCGGTCCTGTCCCGGGCGAAACGAGGTGTAGCCAAAATAGGCGCCGAGCGTGTCAAGCGCCATCTGCTGCATGCTATCGGTCATGGTTTCCTAACGTCCAAGTCATCTGCCGCCGATTATACGCCGCCACGCGGACCGGTGCCGCGCCGCTGTCGGCCACGGGCGATGCAGTCCAAAGGGAACGAGCGTGGATTTTTGGACACTTTCCGGATGAGCGTGGAAACGTCGCTGGTTGAGCATAAGTCAGACACTATGACCCAATCCGAGGGCACGGAAACGACAGGAGCCCCCGCT
Organism: uncultured Collinsella sp.; assembly: GCA_905209455.1. Lineage (GTDB taxonomy): Bacteria > Actinomycetota > Coriobacteriia > Coriobacteriales > Coriobacteriaceae > Collinsella. The sequence continues at coordinate 1 of CAJLTA010000014.1, read as the reverse complement.
C
>CAJLTA010000013.1 GCA_905209455.1 uncultured Collinsella sp. | reverse complement strand
CGCGGGTGGTGAGCGACATTATCGCGTAGTCGATTGAACCCGAGGTCTCAGACACCAGCTGCTCGAGAAAGTTCTCAACGCCACCGTCCGGGTACCAACGGTTCACTAGGAGAAGCACGCGTATCTTACCCACGGTATTCACCGTCCGCCAGTACGTCCGCGATCCGCTCGCTCGCATGCCCGTCACCATAGGGGTTCGAGGCGCGGCTCATAGCCTCGTACTCAGCCTGATCGGAGAGAAGGCAACTGAACTCACGGTAGATGACGTCCTCCTCGGTGCCGACGAGCTTCAGCGTGCCGGCGGCCACGCCCTCGGGGCGCTCAGTGGTGTCGCGCATCACGAGCACCGGCTTGCCTAGGCTAGGCGCCTCCTCCTGGATGCCGCCAGAGTCGGTGAGGATGAGGTGGCTCGCGGCCATGAAGTTGTGGAAGTCGAGAACCTCGAGCGGGTCGATGATGTGCAGACGTTCGAAACCGTCGAGCTCTTCGTGGGCCGCCTTGCGGACGAGCGGGTTCATGTGAATGGGGTAGATCGCCTTGGTGTCGGGATGCTCCTCCATCACGCGGCGGATGGCGCGGAACATGCGGTGCATGGGCTCGCCCAGGTTCTCGCGGCGGTGCGCCGTGATGAGGATGAGGCGGGAGCCCTCCGCCCACTCGAGCTCGGGATGGGAGTACCCCTCTCGCACGGTGGTGCGCAGGGCGTCGATTCCGGTGTTGCCGGTGACCCAGATTGAGGACTCGGGCTTGCCCTCGCCGAGCAGGTTCTGCTTGCTCGCCTCCGTGGGTGCGAAGTAGTACTCGCTCACGATGTCGACGGCCTGGCGGTTGAACTCCTCCGGCCAGGGGCTGTAGATGTCGTGCGTGCGCAGGCCGGCCTCGACATGGCCAATGGGAATTTGCAGGTAGAAGCACGCGAGGGCCGCCGCAAAGCTGGTCGTGGTGTCGCCGTGAACCAGAACCACGTCGGGTTTCTCGTCCTCGAGGACCGCCTTGAGCTTGAGCAGAACGTCGCACGTAACGTCAAACAGTGTCTGGCCCGGCTTCATGATCGCCAGGTCGTGGTCGGGCGTCACGTCGAAGACGCGCAGGACCTGGTCGAGCATCTCACGGTGCTGGCCGGTCACGGTGACGACGGTTTCGAACTCATCAGCGCGCGCCTTCAGCTCATTCACAAGCGGGCACATCTTGATCGCCTCCGGGCGGGTGCCGAAGACGAGCATTACTTTCTTCTTAGACATTGGCCTTGCTCCTCTTTGACTCCTTGCGGAGAAGCATGTAGAAACGGGTGTTACCGACTAGATAGCGCTTCACCAGGCGCTTAGGCTCCTGCATCATGCGGAAGAGCCACTCCAGGTTCGCGCGCTGCATCCACATCGGGGCTCGTGGGATGTTGCCGGAGACGACGTCGAACGAGCCGCCCACGCCCACGAATGCGCCCATTGCGCCCAGCTCGCGGAAACGCTCGATCAGGCGCTCCTTCTTGGGCGAGGTAATGCCTACGAAAACGATGTCGGGTCTAGTCTGCTCAACCTCGGCTATCACGGCGTCGAACTCGTCGTCGCCGAAGTAGCCGTCACGGTAGCCAGCGAGGACAATGTTGGGATACCTCTCGGACAGTACCCCTGCGGTTTTTGCGACCACCTCGGCCTTGGCGCCCAGCAGGTAGACCCTGTGCCCCTCGCGCTCAGCCAGTCCGCACAGCTCCCACATGAGGTCGATTCCGGCCACGCGCCCGGGCAGGTCCACGCCCAGCTTCCTGGCGGCCATGACCATGGACGCGCCATCGGCATTCACGATTTCGCATCGGCGCACGCACGCGTCCATCTCGGGATCGTCGCGCATCTGCAGCAGCTTGTCGGCGTTCACGCCGATTAGGTGGGCGAAGCGTCCCTCCTTGATGAGAGCGTCGGTCGCCTCGACGGTCTGCTCCATCGTCCAGGGGTCGACGGGTGCGCCCAAGATTTCAATTCGCCCGGGAAGAACAGCCCTTGAACTGGCGTCTTCGTGTTTCTCTCTTGTCTCTTTAGCAAGCGCCATTTCCGCTGACAACCTCAATCAATGTGAGTAGGATTATTTTCAAATCGAAGAAAGCGCCTCTTTTGGCTATATATTCCAGATCGCGTCGGACCATCCCGTCGAATCCAGTCGAGTTACGCTCAGTGACTTGCCACCAGCCGGTGATGCCAGGCTTCACGGCAAGACGCTGCAGGTCGTATTCCGTGTACTCCGACACCTCGTTCGGCAGCGGCGGGCGCGGGCCGAAGACGGACATCTGGCCCAGAAACACGTTCAGGAACTGCGGGAACTCGTCGATGGAGTGCTTGCGGATGAACCTGCCGATCTTGGTGACGCGGGGGTCTTCCCTCATCTTGAACATGGCGCCGGCGATCTCGTTTTGCTCCTTGAGCTCGGAGAGGCGCTCGTCGGCGTCCTTGTACATGCTGCGGAACTTCCACATGCGGAAGGTGGTCAGGCTGCCGTCGGGGCGGGTCTGGCCAACGCGGATCTGGCTGTAGAAGGGGCTGCCCTCGCTCTCCAGGCGGATGAGCGCTGCCAGCACCAAGCTGGGAATTGCGATTACGACGAGCACGGCACCGCTGAACACGATGTCAAAGGTGCGCTTGACGGCCCTATAGGCCAGGCGCGAGCGATCCCAGTCCATGATGGATTGCATGGCCTTGTAGCGACCGGCGTCCTCACGCCGGTCCATGGCCTGAGCAATCAGCGCCGCCCCTGCGGGCACATCCGTTGCATATTCTGTTTTATCCGACACGTTCTCTTCCAACACTTCGTCCCCGGTTCGGGGAGCCTCCCTGTTCTGTGTAGCGACCATCTACAGCTAGGCGATCGCCTTTTTAAGGTTTCACATCACACGCTGCTCGGCCGAAAGCACGGCAAGGCCAACGCGCGTAGTTACGCGTCGACCGCACAGGTCGAGCTCCAAATAAGCAGTGCTCTTGCGTCTGTTAATGGTTTTGATAAGGCCTTCGTGGCCCAGCAGTGGACCTGCCGTCACTATGACCTGGTCACCGTCTTTTAGGGCCTCGCTCATGGGCACTACGCGGTCTCCCCTATGCGTAAAGCCGCCAATAAGCTGGACCTCTTCTTTTGCCAGCGGCACAAAATTGACCGTCCTGGGATAACACTCGGGCAAAGTCGTCCATACGCAGCAGATACTGTTGCACGGTACGGGGATCTGCCGTATCGCAGATAAGATAACCGGGAAAGAGCGGCTTGGTCGTATTGACCCATTCGCCGTGTACTTTGATCTCGGTTTGAAATTGGGGATAAAAGAGCTCCTGCATGGCGCTCGCCGGCACCATGCGCTCGATGCGCTCGCGCATTACGTCTTCGCGACCGTTAATGACCTGGATCACATACCACACGAGCACCACCCCCTTGCTGTCTTACGTGTGGCTCACGGGGTTTGGGTATGGCTTCGCCAGGGCGCTCATGCTCGAAGGCTCTCCATATTCAAACCCTGAGCCCAGTCAGACAAGCACGTGGCTCTGCCCCACCGTGAACGGTATGTATGAGTGCAGTTGCTAGAGTCGCGGACGTGTATCGCATAAAAGACCGCGACCCCAGCTGGCTGCGTGCGGGCCAGTCAAGCGGGTACAAAACTGGACCGCACACAAACAGCTGAAGAACTGCTGTGATTTGCCGTAGCAACTTATAGAACTGCCTAAAACGAACTTATAAATAGCCGCATAGCAATTGCAAAATCGCGCATGGCAATCAATATTGGAGCTCTTGGTTTATCTAACACCGCCGTTACGGCCGGATGCTGATCGACCCTGCGCTTTGTGGCTTGCTGGAGCCGCGAGCACAGTTGAACTCATGTAACGTTAGGTATCCTAGCACAAGCTGGTAGCAAAACTGATTTAGGCTGCATCGGACAACATATCGTTCATTTGGCGTGCTTAAGGGGGTTGTTTTGGGAAGTTGTTCACATTGATGCAGGTTATTGGGGTGCGAGCGGTGATTAAGGATGATCCTGAAGCCCAAATGGAGCAGCGAGCTGCACTGGTAATTGCGCTTGTCTAACAAACTATGTACAGACATGGGAAATAAATTGTGCAACTTTTTGTTGGCGTAGGAGGGGTTTGCGGCGCGAGGTATTTTGGCATGAAAAAAGGCCTTCGGAATACCGAAGGCCTTTGCATTCACGATGGTGGAGACGAGGGGGATCGAACCCCTGACCTCTTGACTGCCAGTCAAGCGCTCTCCCAGCTGAGCTACGCCCCCGTGACGAGGAGATACTATAGGGGAAGTTGGCGCGGCATGCAAGGACTTTTTTGAGTCAGACTCTAAATGCCTAATGATATAAGTAAGCGATGGCGGTGCCGGTGTGGACTTGGATTGTGGCTGTTGACCTGACAACGTTGCTGATGCCCGTGTCGGCTAACAGGCCCAGAGGACTGTAATCTAGCTCCCACTCTAGGCCGTGTTCGCTTACCTCGGTGTTGGGGGCAATGGCGATAATGGAGAACGTCTTGCCTTCGGCGCCTTCGATGGTCCACGATTCACCTGCGCGAAGGATGCGGGCCGTGGTCTCGTCCTCGGCAATCCAGACTGGGGCGTCATCGTAGCCTGCGAGCAGGCCCAGTACGGAAAGCGCCATATCAGGACGGCCGCCGGTGGCGCAGGTCGCAACTACTTCGGCACCCGGCCAGCGACGACGGACGGAATCGAGCGCCAGCGCCAGATCGGTATAGTCCTTGTACGGGTCGTGGCGCTCTACTTCAAAGGCTTCGGCGGCATCGACCAACGTACGACCCGCGTCGCTCACCGTGTCGGCATCCCCCACATATACGTCGCAGCCCAGGCCAGCGCCCAGCAGTGCGTCGAGCCCGCGGTCCACGGCGACAACGTGGTCGCACTCCCCTGCTAGCCTCCGCAACAGATCTGTGCTCGCCACCACGGGCGAGCCGCAGACAACTAATACCTTGCAAGCCACAGCCCTCGCCTATCCCTCAAACGAAAGCACGCGGGGTAGATTCAGCTCCTCGTAGCTATCGATAAAGATATCGCAGTTGTCGCGCACGTCGTCGCGCTTCATGCGGCCGTGCGGATCATAGATGCCCACGCGCTTAAAGCCGGCGGAGCCAGAGCTCTTTAGGCCAAAGACGGCGTCCTCAAACACCCATGCGCGCTCAAACTTGCACTCGTGGCGCTCTTCCAGGCGACGCAGCGCCAGCTCGTACACATCGGAGAACTGCTTGGAGCGCCCCGCCTCGCCCGTCGTGGTCACAAACTCCATGTAGGCATCGATCCCGGCACCTGCTAGCGCAGACTTAACCAGCTTGGCCGGCGTGGACGTGGCAACGCACATGGCAATACCGGCCTCCTGCGCCTGCTTCAAAAATGCAAGCAGGCCCTCGCGAGGCGGCACCTTGGAGTAGCCATCGATCAGGATGTCGCCCAGCTCGCGATACAGCTCCTCGCCATTCGCGCCAATGCCCCACGTATCGTGGTAGGCCTGGCACTCGTCCTCCAGCGACAGGTGCTCAAATTGGGCAAAGTCATCCACGGTCACGTCAATCCCGTGGCGGTGCAATAATTCGGGCTGGGCATAGGCCCAAACGGGGGTGCTATTAACCAGTGTGCCGTCGCAATCGAAAATAAAAGCAACCTTGGGAGCGGCGGTATGGGACATAAACGAACCTTTCAATGTCAAATGGTAAACAACCTGCTAAAAACGTTTTACCAAACGTCAGGCTAACAATTTTGAAACCCTAATTGGTAAAACTGTCAAGAGTTTTACCACGGCAATTCTGCCAGTGGTATAAACATATCGCTTACCGATTAAACGCTCCCGCAAATCCGCTTTCGTCCATAAAACTAACGCACAGGTGTTATCGTAGTTTCTGCCGAAAGTTCCACCGAGCACGCGAGGTGGAACGAATCACAGAAACTTCGCCGTCCCTTCGATTCGTGCAGCCTTGGACCTTTCGCATCTAGTCACCAAGGCAACACGCTGCCGCGTCATGATGGGATCAAACGTGAGCGATTCAAAGCTAAAGCCAACGGCTAAAAAGCCCGCAACCCGCAAACCGGCTCCGCACGCACCGGAGCTCTCCAAGGACGATGTCTACCTGTTTGGCATTGGTATGTGGGAGCGCAGCTGGGAAAAGATGGGCGCGCATCCCGACACGCAGAACCGTACGCGCGGCTGGCGCTTTTGCGTTTGGGCGCCCGACGTAAAGAGTGTCCATGTCATTGGCGAATTTAACGACTGGGATGAGGAAGCCAACCCGCTGGTGCCCGTGCATACGAGCGCTATTTGGGAAGGCTTTATTCCTGGCGCCGAGCAGGGCCAGCTCTATAAATATCTCATCGAAACCAACGAGGGCGAAAAGCTCTACAAGGCCGATCCGTATGCTTTTAAGGCCGAGTGCCCTCCGGGAACGGCGAGCGTGCTGTGGACCCTCGATGGTTACAAGTGGAACGACGCCGCGTGGCTCAAGCGCCGCGCCGGGCACAACCACATGTCGCAACCGCTTAACATCTACGAGGTACATATTGGCTCGTGGAAGCGCCACGGCGACGCGCCGCAGGGCGAGCCCGACGAGTACGGCAACTACCCCGGCCCCATGGACCCCTTCCCCGCGCAGCGCGGCGAGTTCTACACCTACGACGACTTGTCGGTGGAGCTCGTGGACTACGTGCGCGACATGGGCTATACGCATATCGAGGTCATGCCGCTTATGGAGCATCCCTTCGACGGCTCCTGGGGCTACCAGACGACCGGCTACTACGCCGCCACGTCGCGCTACGGCAACCCGCAGCAGCTCATGCACTTTATCGATGCGTGCCACGAGGCGGGCATCGGCGTGATCATGGACTGGGTGCCCGGCGGTTTTTGCGCCGACTCCCACGGTCTTGCCACCTTTAACGGCCACATGCTGTTTGAGCACGAGATTCACCCCAACTGGGGCACGCACAAGTTTGACTTCGCCCGCGGCGAGGTCCGCTCCTTCTTGGTCTCCAACGTGCTGTATTGGCTCGAGAACTTCCACGTGGACGGCATTCGCATGGACGGCGTGTCCAGCATGCTGTACCTCAACTTTGGCATCGACGATCCCGGCCAAAAGAAGTTCAACAAGTACGGCACCGAGGAGGACCTGGACGCCAGCGCGTTTATCCGTCAGGTCAACTGCGCTGTTGAGGCGCACTACCCCGACGTGATGATGATGGCCGAGGAGTCCACCGCGTGGCCGCTCGTGACCTATCCGCCGCAGGACGGCGGCCTGGGCTTCCACTACAAGTGGGACATGGGCTGGATGAACGACACCCTGCACTACATGCAGACCGATTTTCCGTGGCGCCCCGGCAACCACGGCCTGCTCACGTTCTCCATCATGTACGCCTTTACCGAGAACTATATTTGCCCGCTGAGCCACGACGAGGTCGTGCACGGCAAGTGCTCGCTCATCGGCCGCATGCCGGGCGACTGGTGGCGTCAGTTTGCCGGCCTGCGCACGCTCGCCTTCTACCAGATGACGCATCCCGGTGCCAAGCTCAACTTTATGGGCAACGAGATCGGCCAGTTTATTGAATGGCGCTACTACGAGTCCATTCAGTGGTTCTTGACCGAGCAGTACGAGACCCACCGTCATCATCAGGCGTTCATTAAGGCGCTCAACCACCTGTACACCGCCGAGCCCGCCCTGTACGAGCGCGGCTACACCGACGACGGCTTTACCTGGATCGACGCGGATAACTCCAAGCAGTCCATCGTGAGCTTTGTGCGCCAGGGCGAGGACGTTGATGACGACCTGGTGATCCTGATCAACTTTGACCCGGCGAGCTACGAGAGCTTCCGCGTGGGCGTGCCGCGCGAGGGTGACTGGGAGGTCATCTTTGATTCCGACCGTCCCGAGTTTGGCGGCAGCGGATACGCCGGTGAGGAGCCCTACACCTGCTCGAGCGAGCCCTATCCCTGGAACGGGCAGATGGACTCCATCGAGATTAAGGTGCCCGGTCTGGCGGGCGTGGTGCTTAAGCGCCTCGGTCCCAGCAGCTACAAGCCGCCCGTGGTCGAGGAGCCCAAGAAGGCGACGCGCAAGCGTGCGTCTTCGGTGAAGCCCAAGGTCGCGGCTGCTAAGAAGGCTCCGGCTAAGGCGAAGGCTGCCAAGCCCGCTGCCAAGGCCGCGGCCAAGTCCACCACGGCCAAGAAGGCGGCCACCAAAAAGGCCGCTCCCAAGGCCAAGGCAGCTGCTGTTAAGGCTCCTGCCAAGAAAGCGTAACAAAGGCGTTACCACTGTAATTACCCGCCCCGCGAGGGCGTAGGATACATGTCATAACCGTTCCGGGAGAAACATCCCCGGGGGAAAGGAACGTATGAATAAGATCTTCGACAACAAGCAGGAGTTTACTGAGCTCTATCGCGATGCCGTCATGAGCATCAGCGGCAAGAGCGTCGAGGCCGCCAGCGACCTCGATCGTTTTAACGCCCTGGCCAAGCTCGTGGCTGAGAAGGCCCGCACCGTTGCCACCAAGAGCGACGCCCGTGCGGCCGCCGAGGGCAAGAAGCGCGTGTACTACTTCTCGATCGAGTTTTTGATCGGTCGCCTGCTCGACAACTACCTGCTTAACTTTGGCGTGCGCGACATGGTCGCCGAGGCGCTCGACGACATGGGCTTTGACCTGTCCGTCATCGAGAACCAGGAGCCCGATCCGGCGCTGGGCAACGGTGGCCTGGGCCGTCTGGCCGCATGCTTCCTGGATTCCATGGCAGCCGAGGGCATTGCCGGCTACGGCAACGGCATGCGCTACCGCTACGGCCTGTTTAAGCAGGAGATCGTTAACGGCAGCCAGGTCGAGGCCACCGACGAGTGGCTCACCCACGGCTATCCCTGGGAGGTCCGTCGTCAGGACAAGGCCGTGACCATCAAATTTGGTGGCCGCGTCGAGGGCTTTGAGGAGAATGGCCGCACGTTCTACCGCACGGTGGACACGCAGGACATCCTGGCCGTCCCTTATGATATCCCCGTCGTGGGCTATGCCGGCGAGACCGTCAACAAGCTGCGCGTCTGGGCTGCCGAGCCGGTCGAGGAGCACTTCGATCTGGAGGCCTTCAACCGCGGCGACTACGCCCTGGCCGATGCCGAGCGCGCCGAGGCCGAGGCCATCAGCGCCATCCTCTACCCCAACGACGCCGGCGAGCACGGCCGTCTGCTGCGCTTAAAGCAGGAGTACCTGTTTGTCTCGGCCGGCATCTACAGCCTGCTCGACACCTTTGAGAAGGAGCACGGCGCGAACTGGGAGCTGCTGCCGCAGTTTGTGGCCATCCATACTAACGATACCCACCCCGCCATGTGCGGCCCCGAGCTCATGCGTATCCTCATCGACGAGAAGAAGCTCGAGTGGGACGACGCCTGGAACATCGTGACGCAGGTCGTGAGCTACACCAACCACACGATCCTGCCCGAGGCTCTGGAGAAGTGGCCCATCGGCACGTTCTCCAAGCTCCTCCCCCGCGTGTACCAGATCATCGACGAGATCAGCCGTCGTTGGCATGAGTCGTTCGACACCACGCAGGAGGGCTGGCAGGAGCGTCTGCGCCAGACCGCCATCCTGTGGGACGGCGAGATTCGCATGGCCAACCTGTCCGTGATCTGCAGCCACAGCGTCAACGGCGTGGCAAAGATCCACTCCGACATCATCAAGAACATCGTGCTCAAGGACTTCTATGCCCTGACGCCCGAGAAGTTCAACAACAAGACCAACGGCATCTCTCACCGTCGCTTCTTTGCCGAGGCCAACCCCACCTATGCCAAGCTCGTGACCGAGGCCATTGGCGATGGCTGGCTGAAGGACGCCTTTGAGCTGGAGAAGCTCAAGGAGTTTAAGGACGACACCGAGTTCCTGAAGGCCGTGGGTGCCTCAAAGCGCGCCAACAAGGAGCGTCTGGCCGCCTACGTTAAGGCCGAGACCGGTCTGGTCATCGACCCCAACACCGTCTTCGACGTTCAGGTGAAGCGCTTCCACGCCTACAAGCGCCAGCTCATGAACATCATGAAGGTGATGGACATCTACAACCGTCGCATTGCCGATCCCAACTTCCACGTGACGCCGACGACCTTCATCTTTAGCGGCAAGGCCGCCTCGAGCTATACCTTTGCCAAGGAGACTATCCGCCTCATTAACTCCGTGGCCGACGTCATCAACAACGACCCGCGCGTCAACGAGGTCATGAAGGTCTGCTTTATCCCAAACTTCCGCGTGAGCAACGCCCAGCTCATCTACCCCGCCGCCGAGATCTCGGAGCAGATCTCCACGGCCGGCAAGGAGGCCTCGGGCACGTCCAACATGAAGCTCATGATGAACGGCGCCATTACGCTGGGCACCCTCGACGGCGCCAACATCGAGATCGCCGACCTGGCCGGCCGCGAGAACGAGGCCATCTTTGGCCTGACCGCCCCCGAGGTCGAGCAGCTCTGGGCATCGAACAGCTACTTTGCGTGGGATACGCTCAACAACGATCGCGACCGTCTGGGCCGCGTGATGGACGAGCTCAAGGACAACACGTTTGCCGGCCTTTCGGGCAACTTCGAGAGCATCTACAACGAGCTCATGAACAACAACGACCCCGACCTGGTTATGGCAGACTTCCGCAGCTACGTGGATGCGTGGGAGAAGCTCACCGGCAGCTATGGCGACCAGGAGACCTGGAACCGCAAGGCCCTGCTCAACACCGCCTCGAGCGGCTGGTTCTCGAGCGACCGCACCATTCGCGAGTACCGCGACGAGATCTGGCACGCGTAAAGGCGCGCGAGCTCCCCTATGCCAGCACGGCATTACTCGACGGGCGTGACGTTGCGCCGCGCCCGTCGCTAATGGGTTTAGGAACATCGATGACAGAAGGAGAAATCGATGAGTAAGAAAGAATGCATCGCGATGCTCCTCGCAGGAGGACAGGGCAGCCGATTGGGGGCACTCACCCAAAAGATCGCAAAGCCGGCGGTTAGCTTTGGTGGCAAGTTCCGCATTATCGACTTTTCGCTGTCCAACTGCTCCAACTCGGGCATCGACACGGTGGGCGTTCTGACGCAGTATCGCCCCTACCTGCTGCATGCCTATGTGGGCTCCGGCGAGGCGTGGGATCTGGACAGCCGCGACGGCGGCGTGTCGATCCTGCCGCCGTACGAGACGCAGACCGGCGGCGCCTGGTATGCGGGCACGGCCGACGCCATTACGCAGAACCTCGACTACATCAAGGCCAACGACCCCAAGTACGTCCTGATTCTTTCGGGCGATCACCTGTATCGCATGGACTACCGCAAGATGCTCAAGACGCACATTGAGAACAACGCCGACCTCACGGTGAGCGTTATGCCCGTGCCGTGGGAGGAGGCCAGCCGCTTTGGCATCTTGACCACCGACCCCGAGGACGGCCGCATCACCAAGTTCACCGAGAAGCCCGATAAGCCCGATTCGAACCTCGCGTCCATGGGCATCTACATCTTCTCGGCCGACGTGCTGATCGAGGCGCTCGAGGAGGACGCCCTGGACCAGCGCTCGAGCCACGACTTTGGCAAGGACATCATCCCCAAGCTGCTCGGCGAGAACAAGCGTCTGTACAGCTACGAGTTCCACGGCTTTTGGAAGGACGTCGGCACCATCGCCAGCTTCCACGAGACCTCGATGGACCTGCTGGGCAACAACCCCGAGTTCGATCTGTTCGACAAGCACTTCCCCATCATGTCCAACATCACCACGCGACCGCCGCACTACATTGGCCCGGATGGCCGCCTGGACGACTGCCTGGTCTCCAACGGCTGCAAGATCTACGGCACCGCTCGCCACTCGATCCTTTCGACCGATGTCATCATCGAGGAGCGCGCCGTGGTCGAGGACTCCGTGCTGCTGCCGGGTGCGCACGTTAAGAGCGGCGCGCACATCTGCCGCGCTATTTTGGGCGAGAACTCCACGGTCGAAGAGGGCGTGAAGCTCGGCTCTGTCGATACCACCAAGGATACGGCCGTCGTTGGAAATGACGTCGTTATCGGGAAGGGGGAATGATCCGATGATCAATCGCAAGGCCATCGGTTATATCACCGCTAACTACTCTTCGACCTACGGCAGCGTGCTGCTCAAGGACCGCCCCATCGCGTCCGTTCCGTTTTTGGGCCGCTACCGCCTGATCGACTTCCCGCTGTCCAACATGATGAATGCCGGCATTAAGACCGTCGGCGTCGTCATGCCGGGCAACTACCGCTCGCTGATCGACCACGTGGGCTCGGGCAAGGACTGGGGCCTGGACCGCAAGAAAGGCGGCCTGTTCATGGTGCCCGGCAACGCGTATGGCACCACCAAGGGCGGCATGCGTTTCCTGCTGCGCGACATCATCTCCAACAAGACGCTGTTCCAGCGCTCGGACAAGCCCTATGTTGTGATGATGGGCACCAACATCATCTTTAACATGGACCTCAACACCATCATCGACGCGCACGAGAACTCCGGCGCCCAGATGACCGTGGTGTACTGCAAGGCCACGCACAACGTCGATGACGAGACCAAACTCGAAATTAACGAGAACGGCCGCCTGACGGGCGTGAGCGCCGGCGTCGTGTACGGCGACAACGCGTCTATGGACTGCTGCATCGTCAACCGCGAGACGCTGCTCGAGATCATCGACCACTACCAGGCCGCCGACTATCTGGACCTGCTCGAGGCACTCCAGGGCGACTTTGGCAACATCGACGTTTGCAGCTACGAGTACAAGGGCGAGGTCGTGGGCGTGTTTAGCGAGAAGTCGCTGTACCGCCGCAGCATGGACCTGCTCGACCAGACCGTGGCCGACCATCTCTTTGACCCCGAGCGCCCGATTCTGACCAAGGCTCACGACGTGCCGCCTTCGCGCTATGCGACCGGCAGCCACGCTTGCAACTCGATCATCTCGGCCGGCTGCATCATCAAGGGCACCGTGCGCAACTCGATCCTGTCGCGCGGCGTCGTGGTCGAGGAAGGCGCCTCGGTGACCAACTCGATCATCAACCAGAGCTGCGTCATCAAGAGCGGCGCCCGCGTCGAGAATGCCATCCTGGACAAGAACAACGTGGTTCCCACCAACACCGAGCTTCGCGGCACGCCCGAGAACATCCTGGTGCTGGGAAAGGCCCCGTTAACTTCTGATATCACCAACGCGAGCTAGCTTTGGCACCGCAACATCGCTCGTAACACGTAGAATAGCCGCCCGGTTTGCGCCAGGCGGCTATTCTCGAATTGCAACAGGGAGACAATATGGCTGATTCCAGCAAAAAGATGCAGATCGTGTTTGCCTCGGCCGAGTGCGCACCGTTTGTAAAGACAGGTGGCCTGGGCGACGTGGCGGGCTCGCTGCCTGCGGCGCTTGTGCGCGCCGGCGCCGAAGTCATCGTGATGGTGCCCAAGTACGCCACCATCAAGGACGAGTACAAGGCGCAGATGGAGCACTTCTCCGACTTTTACGTGAGCCTGGGCTGGCGCAATGAGTACTGCGGGCTCGAGAAGCTCGAGCACGACGGCGTCACCTATATGTTCATCGACAACGAGCGCTACTTTGCGCGCGACTATCCGTACGGCTTCTTTGACGACGGCGAGCGTTTTGCATTCTTCTCCAAGGCCATTACCGAGAGCCTGCAGCACCTGCCGGCCGGCTTTGAGTGCGACATCCTGCACTGCAACGACTGGCAGACGGCGCTGGCGCCCGTGTTTTTGCGCGAATTCTATCAGGGCCTGCCGCTGTATGACCGCGTTAAGACCGTGTTCACGATCCACAACGTGGCGTTCCAGGGCCAGTTTAGCGACACCGTGATGGAGGACATCCTGGGTGTGGCGCACATTCCGGCAGCCGCCTCGCAGCTGCGTTGCGACGCTTGCAGCATCAACTACATGCTGGGCGCCCTGCGCTATGCCGACGCCATCACCACGGTGAGCCCCACCTATGCCAACGAGATCCAGACGCCCGAATTTGGCGAGGGCCTGGACGGCGTTCTGCGCGAACGTTCGTACGCGCTGCAGGGCATTTTGAACGGCATTGACGTGGCGGGCTTTGACCCGGCGACCGACAAGCGCATTGCCGCCAACTACACGGTTGAGGACCGTTCCGGCAAGGCTGTGTGCAAGGCCAAGCTGCAGGAAGAGCTGGGGCTCGAGGTTCGCGACGACCGTCCGCTTATGGTCATGGTCACGCGTCTGACGCGCCAGAAGGGCTTGGACCTGGTCATGTACGCGCTCGACCGCATCCTGGCCGGCGGCGTGCAGGTGGCGGTGCTGGGCACCGGCGACCGCGACTACGAGGACGGACTGCGTTACTTCCAGGACAAGTACCCCGGCACCATGGCCGCACGCATCGAGTTCGATCCGGCGCTGTCGCAGCGTATGTATGCCGCCGCCGACATGTTCCTGATGCCGTCGAAGTTTGAGCCCTGCGGCCTGTCGCAGATCATCGCCATGCGCTACGGCACCCTGCCGATTGTTCGCGAGACCGGTGGCCTGAAGGACACCGTGATCCCGTATAACGAGTTTACCGGCGAGGGCACGGGCTTCTCGTTTAGTAACTTTAACGGCGACGAGATGGGCGACGCGGTATTCCGTGCGGCGCGCCTGTTCTGGGATAACCGCGACGCTTGGAACCAGCTGGTCACGCAGGCCATGAGCCAGGACTTTAGCTGGACGCGCTCGGCCGACAAGTATCTGGACCTGTACTTCTTTATGCATCCAGAGATTGAGAGGCCGGCGGCTGTGGTTGAGACTGCGGCTGAGGAGCCTGTGGCGACCGATAAGGAGCCCGCTGCCGCCGAGGAGCCCAAGACTGAAGAGAAACCGGCTGCCGAGGCCGAGGTTAAGCCCGCGGCTAAGCCTGCCGCCAAGAAGACGACGACCCGCAAGACGACAGCTAAGAAGGCCACAACCACGAAGGCCGCTGCTAGCAAGACAACCGCTGCTAAGGCAACGTCCACGCGCAAGCGTACGACCGCCGCAGCCAAAAAGGCCGCCGAGGCCGAGGTCGCTCCCGAGGTAAAGGCCGAGCCAGCGGCAAAGGCTCCGGCCAAGACCTCTACCAAGAAGACGGCTGCGACCAAGACCACGACCACCAAGAAGGCCGCGGCTACGAAGTCGACGACGACCAAGGCTGCTACGACGAAGGCCGCTATGAAGACCACCACGAAGGCTGCTGCAAAGCCCGCCGTCAAGGTCGAGGAGGCGGGTGCCGAGCCCAAGACCGAGGCAAAGCCGGCCGCCAAGACCACCACGCGCAAGCGCACCACGACGACCAAGAAAACCACGACCAAGGCCGCTGCTCCCAAGGCAGAGGCTAAGGCCGAGGACAAGCCCGCAGTAAAGGACGAGCCGGCACCGAAGGCCGCTGAGGTCAAGGCTGCCCCGAAGGCAGAGGCCAAGCCAGAACCCACCAAGGAGACTCCAGTCTCCCCCGCCGCTCCGGCAGAGAAAAAGGCCCCGTCCAAGAAGACGTCCGTCCGCAAGGCCACAGCAACCCGCAAACGTCGCTAGCCCACAGACGATTCAGAACCTAATCAAACCCTAAGCAAGGGGCGCTCCAACCGGGCGCCCCTTCTCTGTAGGTTGCGGTAAAACGATTTTCTAGGACAACCGTTCGCCGATGGTAAACGGATGTTGTTTATACAGCCTGTGTACAACAGATATACTTATATTCTGTGCGTAAAGCCCATGGCCCGCAGGCCGTGATTCTATTGAACTGGACCGTATAATGAGATTGATTCACAACAGCCGTCTACCGCAGTTTCGCACTCCGTTTGGCGCTGTGACCACAGGAACTACCCTTTCGCTCTCCGTGATTCTGGAGGATGCCGATCCCGCTCAAGCAACGCTTACCCTGCGTACCTGGGTCGATGAAATCGGTGAGTCTCTGTATCCCATGACGCACGAGGGCGACGGCATATTTACCGTAGAGCTTGAGTGCACCGAGCCCTGTCTTATCTGGTACAGCTTTATCTGCACTATCGAGGGCCAGCCCGAGGTCCGTTTGGGCGCACCGCAGGGTCGCACCGGTGGCGAGGGCGTAACCTACAACTACGCCGAGGTCCCGTCCTTCCAGATTACCGTCTACAAGCACCGCGATGTTCGTCCCGAGTGGTACGAGCGTGGCATGGTCTACCAGATCTTCCCCGACCGCTATGCCCGCGACGAAAACTGGCGCGAGCGCACGCTTACCGAAGTTGAAAAACCGCGCAAAGGAATCCAGCGCCGCATGGTCGAAGACTGGAACGAACCGCCCGAGTACGAGCGTGCCGAAGACGGCTCCATCAAGACCTGGGATTTTTACGGCGGTTCGCTCAAGGGTATCCAAAATGACCTGCCCCGCATTGCCGAGCTAGGCTTTACGGCCATCTACCTCAACCCCATCTTTGAGGCCGCGAGCAACCACCGCTACGATACGGCCGACTACACCAAAATAGACCCGATTCTGGGCACCGAGCAGGACTTTACGGAGCTGTGCGAGGCGGCCGAGAAGCTCGGCATTTCCATCATCCTGGACGGCGTCTTCAACCATACGGGCGACGACTCGATCTACTTTAACCGCTACGGCAACTATCCCGGCGTCGGTGCATGGCAGAGCGAGGACTCGCCGTGGCGCGATGCGTTTTATTTCCACGAGGACGGCTCATACGACTGCTGGTGGGGCGTGGGCAACATGCCCGCCATCAACGAGAATTCCGAACTGGTGCGCGAGCGGCTCCTGGGCAAGGACGGCGTGATCCGTAAATGGCTGCGCGCCGGTGCCCATGGCTGGCGACTCGATGTGGCCGACGAGCTTTCCGACGACTTCCTGGCCGAGATCAAAAAGGCCGTGCTCGCCGAGAAGCCCGATGCGCTGCTGCTCGGCGAAGTCTGGGAAGACGCCTCCAACAAGATCAGCTATGGCCACCTGCGTCGCTATCTGCAGGGCTCGGAGCTCGACTCCGCCATGGACTACCCCTTCCGCGACATGGTCATCGGCTTTTTGATGGGCTACAAGAACGCTTACCAGGCAGCCGAGGATATCGAAACCCTGCGCGAGAACTACCCGCGCGAGGCACTGGCCTGCGCGCTCAATCTGCTTTCGAGCCACGACCGTCCGCGTATCATCTCGGTGCTTGGCGGTGGCCCCGACGAGTCGCAGCTGCCCGAGAGCGAGCGCAGCAAATGGCGCCTGGACGATAACTCGATGGGCCTGGCCAAGAGCCGTTTTTGGCTGGCGACGCTCATGCAGATGACCTTCCCGGGTGTACCCTCAATCTATTACGGCGACGAGTACGGCTTGGAGGGCCTTACCGACCCGGGCAACCGCCGCACCCTGCCGACCAAGGACCAACTCCACGACTTCGACACACTGGCCATCGTTAAGAACGCGTCTGCCGTGCGCCGTGCGCTGCCCTTTATGGTCGATGGCGAGATCAAGGCCTTTGCGCTCAACGACGAAGTCTTGGCTTACACCCGCACGGGCAAAGACGGCGAGGCCGCGACGGTTATCATCAACCGCAGCCTGCGCAATTCGCACCGCGTGACGATTCCGGCGCTCGGCGAATGCGCGAGCGACGTGATCAGCGGTCACGAGTGCGAGATCCACAACGGTACCGTCACGCTCGACCTGTACCCGCTGGGCTCTTCGATCATCTATCACCATGCCGAGAAGCGCCTGCAGGAGCCGCTCGATCATGGCGCGGGCGTTGTGTGCCACATCACCTCGGTGCCGACCGATGACGGCAAGCCCGGCACAATCGGTGCGCCCACGCGTCGCTTTATCGACCATCTGGCCGCTATGGGCATGCGCTACTGGCAAGTCCTGCCCGTCAACCCCACGGACTTCTTCCGCTCCCCCTACGCCGGCCCCTCGGCCTTTGCAGGCAATATTGACCTGCTGCCCGAGAGTCACGAGGAGCTGGCCGCCGACTTTGCTGCATGGAAGGCTCACGGCGGCGAGGATGCCGACCCGCTGTACACGGCGTTTAAACATCGCAACGCTGATTGGCTCGAAAAGTACTGCGTCTACATGGCCGTTAAGAAGTACTTTGAGGGCGAGTCGCGCCACGATTGGCCGGCAGATGTAGCGCGCTACAACGAGTATCTGATCGATGACAAGCGCTTCCACGACGAGGCCGAGCTGCAGGCGTACATGCAGTATCGCTTTGACCTTGCCTGGTGCGAGCTCATGAACTATGCGCACAAGAAGGGCATCGAGGTCATCGGCGATATCCCGATGTATGTCTCGGACGATTCGGCCGACGCGTGGAGCGAGCCCGAGAACTTCTGGCTGTCCGATACCGGCAAGGCGATTGAGATTTCGGGCGCGCCGCCCGACAACTTTGCGCCCGAGGGCCAGGTGTGGGGCAACCCCACCTTCCGATGGGATCGCATGAAGGAGAACGGCTATCGCTGGTGGATGGACCGCCTGCGTCGTGCGTTTTCGCTCTACGACCGCGTGCGCCTGGACCACTTCCTGGGCTTCCACAGCTACTTTAGCATTCCCGCCGGTAAGGCCTGTGCCGACGGCCGCTGGCTGGCAGGCCCGGGCAAGGACCTGTTCCAGACCGCCTATGACGAGCTGGGTCCGCTCAACTTTATCGCCGAGGATCTGGGCTATCTGACGCCCGGCGTTCGCGCCATGGCTTCGACCTGCGGCTTCCCCGGCATGGACGTGCTGGAGTTTAGCGACTACGACGTTCGTTGCGGAATTCACCCCACACCGGGAAAGATCCTGTACACCTCGACGCACGACACCTCGACACTTGCCGGCTGGTGCACGCGCTCCTTTGCAGGCGGCGATGAGCCGAGCGGCATTACATTGGCAAGCGAGCTCATGGGCAATGCCCTGGCAAGCGATGCACCGCTCGTGATGATGCCGCTGCAGGACGTGCTGGGACTGGGCGACGATGCACGTATGAACGTGCCGGGTGTAGCCACAGGCAACTGGACATGGCAGGCTGACGAGGCCGACGTTGCGGCAGCCGAGGAGAAAACTGCGAAGCTCCTGCGCAACACCCATAGATTCTGGGGCGAAGCGTGATAAAACCCACGATATAGGGTACAGTTACAGCTGTTTGAATTTTTGCGGGCAGAGCGATCTGCCCGCTTTGTGCTGAAAAGGAAGTATTATGGCGCGCTACGATTACAAGTGCACAAGCTGCGGCAACGTGTTTGAGGTTGAGCACCCCATGTCCGAGACGCCCGAGGTCGTATGCCCCAGCTGCGGCGCCCCGGCATCCAAGACGTTCTCGGCCAGCGGCATTAAGTTCGACGGCAGCGGTTTCTACAACACAGACCAGCGCAGTGGCGGCTCCAGCACCAGCGCCACCAGCGGCTGCTGCGCCAACTGCCCGCATAGCCACTAGGAACCAATCAGCCCCGCGACCGACATCGATCGCGGGGCTGATTCTTTGCGCTATAGGTGGCTCTATGAGTTGCGGTGAGATAAGGACTGTTTGGTGGGCTGAAGCCGCTATTCAATCCCTATTTCACCGCATCTTAGTAGTTACTTGTGGACCAGGCGGGCGCAGAAGTGGCCGTCGTAGGAGTCGGCGTTTACTGGCACGCTTTGGAAAAGACCTCGGTCGTTTTGGCGTACGAAAACGAGCTTCTTGGCCTGCTCGAAATCAGGCAGTTGCAGAATCTGTGCCTCGGAGAGAGGCGCCACGGTAAAGCAGGCGCCCTCGGGAGAGGCCAGGAAGGCATCTACGACCTGCGTGTTCTCTTCATCAAATACCGAGCAGGTGGCATAGATAAGTTCACCGCCGGCAGCCACGCGTGCGGCTGCTTCCTTGAGCATCATCAACTGCAGTTTGGGCAACTCGGTCGTAACGTCATTCTCAGTTAGGCGCCACGGAATCTCGGGATGACGACGCATGGTTCCGGTGCCCGAGCACGGCGCATCGATAAAGACCGTGTCGAATTTAACCGGCTCGCCAAGCATGGCATCAAACGATGTGAGCACCTCATCAAGCTCGCAGGCATCGCCCGAAACCGTACGAACGCCCTGAATACCCGCCTTGTGAAGGCGCGCGAGATTTAGGTCGCACTTGCGATCATGCAGATCGAGCGCCGTATGCTGACGCTCATAGCCGGCGCGCTTGGCCTGGCACATCATCACATAGGTCTTGGTACCGCGACCGGCACCAATCTCAAGGCAGCTTCCAGGGCGCGTGGCAGCTGTGGCGATAAGCTGCGCGTTGAGATCAGATGCTACCGCGGCAGCACGCTCAAACACACCCGACGCAACGGTGACCTGCGCATCGACCGGCGCATGGCAGCCCGGGAAGACAGGCGCGACGAGCTGCGAGATATACGGATCGGGCTTGGTCGCAAAGGCGTTCTCATGCAGGGCCAGCGGCGCGGGGGCCAGATTACCGGCAAAGCTAAGCGCGCCCTCCGGTGTGTCAAACGAAGCCATAATACGAGCGCACAGCCAACGCGGCAGACCCATCAGGCGCGACAGACGAACCAAGCGTCGCTCAGACTCGTCTACATCGGACGCAGTGGCAAAGTCCTCAACGTTGTCCGCGACCTTATGCAGCACGGCATTGGCCAAACCGGCGGCAGACTTAGCGCCGCAGCGCACCAGCTCAACGCCCTGACTCACCGCAACGCGGCCAGGCGTATGCAGATAGAGCATCTCGAAGGCCGAGATACGAAGTGCCATGCGAACACGCGGCGCAACCTTTTTAGGCTTATCGAGAAACTGATCGAGCAGCTCGTCCAAAATGCCCTGCGTAGCGGCCACACCCAGCGCCAAGCGGGCGGCAAAAGCGGAATCGCGCTGGTCAATAGCCTTGGCCGATGCGCGAGAGGACAGCACGTCGCGCGCATACATGCCGCGGCGATCGGCCTCCATCAGCACATCGAGCGCAAGCTTGCGCGCGGGAGACAGTTTGCTCATGACAAAACACCCCAGATAAGATCGGCGCCTTGCAGCCCAGCAGCCCAAGCAGAAGCGGCCATGGCACGCTTGCCATCGGGCTTAACCTCGAGCAGTTCAACCGCATCATCGGAAAGACCAAGGTAAACACGCTTGGCCTTAATGAGAACCTGACCCTCGCCAAGCGACACATCAGCCGGCGCAGCATCGAGCACGCGCACGGTCTTGCCGGCAATCACGCAACGAGCAGGCGCGGTATCGGACGAAGCGAGCACATGACGCACGCAATCGAGCGACGACATCTGCGGATCCAGACGCATCTCAAGCTTGGAAATCTTGGCAGCATGACTGACGAGCGCCTCATCCTGCTCAGTCCAAACAGCCGAACCATCGGCAAGCGACGGAAGCGTATCAGCCAGCAGTTTGCCGCCAAGCTCGCCAAGCTCCATCGTGAGCGCCTCGGCATGCTTACCGGCAACCGACGTGGAAGCCTGAGCACAATAAGCACCAGTATCCACGCCATGCCCAATACGCATAATGGAAACGCCAGCAACCTCATCACCAGCAAGAATGGCACGCTGAATAGGAGCAGCCCCACGCCAACGAGGCAGCAAGGACGCATGAACATTTACGATACCGAGCGGCGCCATATGCAGCACCTCATCGGGCAAAATGCAGCCATAGGCAGCCACGCAGAAAATATCAGCCCGCGCAGCTTGAAGCGCCTCAACGACCTCCGGCGTCATACGATTAGCCTCAATAACCGGCAACCCCAGCTCAAGCGCCTTAGCCTTAACAGGAGACGGCTCCAACTTCTTACCACGCCCACGAACAGCATCAGGACGAGTAACAACAAGCGCAATCTCATTCCCAGCCTCAGCAAGCGAAGTCAGCGAAGGCACAGCAAAATCAGGCGTACCCATAAACACAATACGCATAAAGGACGTCTCCCCTCAACCAAAGCCGAGACGGCTACAAATAACAGCGGAAAGCCAAGTACCCAGCCCATCCGCAATAACAATTCAACAAGAACAAATATACCCAAAACCAAAGAAAGAGCCGCAATAAAAGCAGCTCTCTCAACAAAGGCATTATCAGCGAAGACGCCCATCCCTGGCCCGACGGCACCCGGGCGAAAAAGGAGCCAGGACACCGCAGTCCCCGGTGCTGGGCGCCCACATATCGTCCCGCGCGCAGTTTCGCAGCGAAGCGAGAATGTTTGAGCACGGGATGATATGTGGGCGCCCAGCACCGGGGACGGTGGGACCTACTCCGTCTCGCCCGGTCGAGCGCCGCGGGCCAGGGCGTCCTGGTATTCCTTGACTGCCTTGATCCTCTGCATGGGCTTCAGTCGCTCGAACATGGTGTTGCCGTGCAGGTGATCGATCTCGTGCTGCAGGCACACGCAGAACAGGTCGCCTGTGGCCTCATAGCGAATCAGGTTGGCGTCCAAGTCGTACGCCTCGACGACGACATGGTCCGGACGCTCGATCTCGCAGCTAATGCCAGGGATGGAAAGGCAACCCTCGCTAAAGGGCACCAGATGGTCACTCTGCTCAACAATGACGGGATTGATAAGCACGTACGGGTCGTAGTCGTTCTTGTCGCTGTAGTCGCAGTCGATGGTAACGAGCTGAATGAGCTCACCGATCTGCGGAGCAGCCAGGCCGCAGCCGCCGTTATCGAACATCATCTTCTTCATCTTCTCGGCAAGCGCCTCGATCGCCGGGGTGATCTCCTCGATGACGGCGCACTCCTGGCGCAGGCGAGGGTCGGGCGACAGTACGATTCCGTTGGCTTCCATGGCCATCCTTTCGAGTTGTTACATCAAATCATAGGCGTCGACGTCAACGCTCAAGCTCACGCCACGCACGGAGCCAACCTCTTTGAGGCAGGCGTCGATATCATCAGAGACATGGTACCCCACGGGCGACTTCACAAGCAGATGGAAGCGGTAACGGTCCTTGGCTCTCTCGATTACACACGAAGCCGGGCCCAACACCTGCGGCACGGCACTTCCCGCCCGTAAAAAGTCGGGCGCGGCGGCATGCCAGCGTCGCTTAAGAAGCTTTGCAATGCGCCCGATGTAGTCCTGCGCGTCGTCTCGGTTCGCCGACCACACCAAGATGTTGACCAGGCGAACAAACGGCGGGTACAGCGCGTCGCGGCGCTGATTCAGGTCGTAGTCGGTAAAGATCGAGCGATCGTGCTCGGCGACGGCGCGGATGACCGGGTCCTCGGGCAGATAGGTCTGGATGATGACCTCGCCGGGACGATCGCCGCGACCGGCACGGCCCGCCACCTGCTCGAGCAAGTCGTAGGCACGCTCTCCTGCGCGGAAGTCAGGCAGCTTAAGGGCGAAGTCGGCATTGACCACGCCCACAAGCGTGACCTCGGGAAAGTCGAGACCCTTTGCGATCATTTGGGTGCCCAGCAACACGGCGCAATCGGCCGCATCGAACTGCTCGAGCAGCTTTTTGTGCGCATCCTTGCCGCGCGTGGAATCGGCATCCATGCGAATGATGGCGACGTCCTCGGGAAGCATCTGGTGCAGCGCGTCCTCGATCTGCTGCGTGCCCAGACCCATTTTTGCCAGGTAGCGACTGCCACATTTGGGGCAACGGCTCGTGGGAGCGGGATACGGCTGCACGCGCCAAGACGAACCGCAGGTGTGACACTGCAGCGTGTGCGTGCGCTCGTGATACGTAAGCGCGGTGGAGCAGTGGTTGCAGGTGGGGACGCAGCCGCACTCGCGGCACATCAGGAACGGTGCAAAACCGCGGCGGTTATGCAACAGCACGGCCTTCTCACGGCGCTCGACCACACGCTCCAGGCCTTCCATCAGCGGTTTTGAGAACATGGAGCGGCTGCCGCGCGAAAACTCGCGGCGCAGGTCGGCAATGCGGACCGTGGGCAGCACGGCATGTCCCGGGCGCTCAGGCATCTCGACACGAGTCCAGGTGGCACCGTTATACGTGCCACGGCGGCAACGATCGAGGGTCTCAGCAGAAGGCGTGGCGGAGCCCAACACGAGCGGACAGCGGTAGCGTCGCGCCATCTCGGCCGCTACCTCGCGCGCGTGGTAGCGCGGACTGGAGCCCTGCTTGTAGCTGGTCTCGTGCTCCTCGTCGATGATGATGAGGCCCAAGTCGCTGAGCGGGCAAAAGAGCGCCGAGCGGGCACCCACGACCACACGCGCGGCACCGCTGGCAACCATATCCCACTGGTCCAGGCGCTCGCCGGCCGAAAGGCGCGAATGGAACACGGCGACCGTCTCGCCAAAGCGCGAGCGGAAGCGGCCGACGGTCTGGGCCGTCAGCGATATCTCGGGCACCAGCACGCAGGCCGAACGGCCGGCTGCGAGCACGCGCTCGATGGCGGAAAGGTAAACCTCGGTTTTGCCGGAGCCGGTGACGCCGTCGACCAGCACCACGTCGCCATGAGCGTCCAGACGGGCGCGCTCAATCTGCGCGAGCGCCTGCTGCTGGCCGTTCGTGAGCGCGACCGGCGCCTTGCCACTTGCCGAGGACAGCGTGGTCTGCTCGCTACAGCCACGCCAGGCGCGGCGCTCCTCCACCACCACGACGCCGCGTTTTTCGAGTGCCTTGATGGTCGCCGACATACTGTTGTAGAGCAGGTTGAGGTCGCGCGTCGTGACCGGTCCGCACTGGAGCGCCTCGATGAGCTGTCGCTGGCGAACGGCGGTCTTGGGCGGCGTATAGTCAAAGCCCTCGGGCGTGAGCATGACCCAACGGTTTTGGATAGGCTTGACGGCGGGACGTTCAACCGTCCATACGCCGTCGTCGCCCTTGACCACACGCGGGCTGCCGCCCGGGGGCAAGAACAAACGCAGGCACTCGGAAAGCGTTGCGACGTACTCGCGGCTCATCCAGCGTGCGATACGGGCAGCCTCGGCGGTAAAGAGCGGTTTACTGAGGATAGCCTCGATGGCTTTAATGCGGGCTGGGTCGAGGGCGTTGATGCCTTGCAGGTCGCCCAGCTCAGGCGCAATGTCGACGATATAGCCCGCGGCGGCACGGTTACCAAAGTGGACCAAAACCGTGGATCCGATCTGCGCCTCGTTGGCAAGGGACCGGGGAATGCCGTAAGCAAACGGCTCAGACAGCGCACGGGTGGGAATGTCAAGGACCACGCTCGCGTAGGCGACAATGGGCTCGGGCGCAGGCTCGGACTTGGCATGCTCGGCCGGGCAAACGGCCCTTACGGGAGCATGCTCAGGTTCCGGCGAACCAAACAGTGATAGTTGCTCGGCCATGGGCTCTGTACCTCCCATCCAATACGTCTTTAGAAACAAGAGCCCCACTCGTGGTGAGCGGGGCTCGGATACATGCGTTTGCGAGTCTGCTACAGCGCCATCGTGCGGGCGCGGTCGATGCGCGCCAGGCAGTCGTCGCGGCCGACGAGCGCCATGGTCTCGCCCAGCGGAGGGCTCACCATGTTGCCGCAGACGGCGACGCGCACGGCCTGGAACACCACGCGCTTCTTAAGGTCCATCTGCTCGGGCAGCGGCTCAAGCGCGGCGTCGATGTTGGCAGCCGTCCACTCGTCCACGCCCTCGAGCGCGGCCTTGGCGGCATCCAGAATGGCACCCATGCCCTCCTTGGCCAGGCCCTTGTTGACGGACTTCTCGTCATACTCGAGCGTCTCGGCCGTAGCGAAGATGGGAGCGGCGACGGTCACGGCGTCGGCCGGCATCTTGGTGCGCGGCTTGACAATGGCGGCAAGCGCGTCGATCCAATCCTCGCCGTACTCGACATTACCCTCGATGAGACCCGCCTCATGCAGCTCGGGGACCATGATCTCGTCGGCAAACTGAGCATCGGACATGCCGTTGATGTACTCGGCATTGACCCAGTCGAGCTTCTTGGGGTCGAAGGTCGCCGGGTTCTTGGAGATGCGGTCGAGCGAGAACTTGCTGGCCAGGACATCGCGCGGGATGATCGTGGTCTCGCCGTCGAGCGACCAGCCGAGCAGCGCCAGGTAGTTGACGAAGGCGTCGGACAGGTAGCCGGCGTCGCGGTACTCCTCCACCGAGGTGGCGCCGTGGCGCTTGGAGAGCTTCTTGCCGTCGGCACCCAAGATCATGGAGATGTGGGCAAACGTGGGCACGGGCGCGCCGAGAGCCTCGTAGACCATGACCTGGCGCGGGGTGTTGGACAGGTGGTCGTCGCCGCGGATGACATGGGTGATCTTCATCATGGCGTCGTCGACAACGGTCGCGAAGTTATACGTGGGCGTGCCATCGGAGCGGAAGATGACAAAGTCGTCGAGCTCCTTGGCGTCGAAGGTCACCTCGCCGTGGACGGCGTCGTGGATGACGACGTCGCCGCGGTCCTCGGGCACCTTGATGCGCAGGACATAGGACTCGCCGGCCTCGATGCGGCGGCGGGCCTCCTCGGGATCAAGATCGCGGCAACGGCGCTGATAGCCCTGGAAGGGGTCCTTGCGCTCCTGCGCGGCCTTGCGGTCGGCGTCGAGCTGCTCCTTGGTGCAGAAGCAGGGATAGGCCTTGCCCTCGTCCCAAAGCTTCTGGGCAGCCTGCTTGTACAGGTCCAGGCGCTCGGTCTGGGAGTAGGGGCCAAAGTCGCCGCCCACCTCGGGACCCTCGTCCCAGTCCAGGCCCAGCCAACGCATGGCGCGCAGGATGATCTGCGTGTTCTCGTCGGTGGAGCGGGTGGGGTCGGTGTCGTCGATGCGCAGGATGAACGTACCGCCGTTTGCACGGGCGAAAGCCCAGTTATAGATAGCGGTGCGGGCGCCGCCGATGTGCAGCTTGCCCGTCGGTGAGGGTGCAAAGCGGACGCGAACGTCTGATGCCATGGAAATCTCCTCGATTGCAGGATGGATGTCTAACCGCACCAGTATAAAGCATCAAAGCAACCTCCGCACAAAGGGCACTGACCTACTCATTGGGGACAGACTTAAATGACCAGTCTTTGAGCAACCTGTCGGCACTTAGGTAAGGCTGATCATTTAAGTCTGTCCCCAATGAGTAGGTGCGGAAAGGGTGTGAATGTTTGATTTACGCGCTATGATGAGCCCTTGCATAGAGAGCCCGGCGGAATGGTAACGGTCGCCGGGACACGTTTTTGAAAGGACAATCATGTCAGAAGAACTTCGTTCCATCCCACCCCAACAAGGGTCCTTTGTTTTTACGTCGGAGTCGGTGACCGAAGGTCATCCCGATAAGATCGCTGACCAGATCAGCGACGCCGTCCTCGACGCAATCCTCGCCAAAGAAATAGAGCTGCAGGAGCAGGGCTACATCGCCCCCAACGGCGTGCCTGCCAACGTGGAGAACGTCCGCTGCGCCTGCGAGACCCTCGTGACCACCGGCACCGTCATCGTCGCCGGCGAGATTCGCACTCAGGCCTACGTCGACGTACAGGAAATCGCCCGCAGCGTTATCCGCCGCATCGGCTACAACCGTGCCAAGTTCGGTTTTGACTGCGACACCTGCGGCGTTATGAGCCTCATCCACGAGCAGTCGCCCGATATCGCCCAGGGCGTTGACGAGTCCTTCGAGACCCAGACCGGCGCTACCACCGACCCGATCGACCTGATCGGTGCCGGCGACCAGGGCATGATGTTCGGTTATGCCTCCAACGAGACCAAGACCCTCATGCCCATGCCACACTACCTGGCAAGCCGCCTGGCCGAGCGCCTGGCTGCCGTGCGTCACGACGGTACCCTCGCCTATCTGCGTCCCGACGGCAAGACCCAGGTCACCGTGCGCTACGAGGAAGGCAAGCCCGTCGAGGTCACGACCATCGTCATCTCCACGCAGCACGCCGCCGAGATCGAGGACATGGGCAAGATCAAGGCCGACCTCATCGAGCACGTCATCACCCCGGTCATGGCCGCCGAGAACATGCCATGGGACAACGCGGACATCTACGTGAACCCCACCGGTCGCTTTGTCGTGGGCGGCCCCATGGGCGACACGGGCCTCACCGGCCGCAAGATTATCGTCGACACCTATGGCGGTTACGGCCGTCACGGCGGCGGCGCCTTTAGCGGCAAGGACTGCACCAAGGTCGACCGATCCGCCGCGTATGCCGCGCGCTGGGTCGCCAAGAACGTGGTCGCCGCCGGCCTAGCCGACCGCTGCGAAGTCGAGCTTGCCTACGCCATCGGCGTTTCCAAGCCCCTCTCAATCATGGTCGACACTTTCGGTACCGCACATGTTGCCGAGGACAAGATCGTCGAGGCCGTAGAGAAGACCTTCGACCTGCGCCCGGGCGCCATCATCCGCGACCTGGACCTGCGTCGCCCCATCTACGAAAAGACGGCAGCCTACGGTCACTTCGGCCGCGAAGACGCCGACTTCACCTGGGAGAAAACCGACCGAGTCAACGAACTCAAAGCAGCCTGCGGCCTGTAAGCTAACGAGAAAAGCTACAGCCAAGAAACAACGCACCAAAGAAGTACCGGCTCCAACCGGTACTTCTTTTTTATTTAAAGGTGGTGAAGATGAGCCGACCTGGGACATGGAATAGGTCATAGGCCGATAAATTTCGCAGCAGAGCGACTCCAACCATGTATCCTAAGTTCCGAGGGCTTTGGTATTTGGTCGGTCGCGAGTTCCGCACGAGCCGGAGAGCACTTAATGTGCTCTCCGCGCGAGCAGGACTGCCCGAGCAGGCGACCAAATACCAAAGCCCTCGGAACGGCGGGACTGAGTATGCCCCGCCCCTCGGGACGACGGGATAGAACAGGAGCGCATATGGCAGGCAAGCCACAAACACTAGCTACGACCTCGGCATTCGAGATCTTGGGCCCCGTCATGGTCGGCCCCAGCTCATCGCACACCGCCGGCGCCCTGCGCTGCGCCCAAGTTGCCGCCAGCCTGCTGGAAGGCCGCATCACCAAAGTTACCTTTGGCCTGTGGAACTCCTTCGCCCACACCTACCGCGGCCACGGCACCGACCGTGCGCTCGTCGCGGGCATACTGGGCCTCGACACCGATGACGAGAACATCAAGCAGGCCTTCGACCTCGCGCGCGAGCAGGGCCTCGAATATCACTTTGACATCAAGGGCGACGACGCCTCCATCCACCCCAACACCGTCGACATCGACATGGTCGACGACACGGGCGCTACGGCACAGGTCCGCGGCGAGAGCCTGGGCGGCGGCAAGATGCGCATCAGCCGCATTAACGGCGTCGGCGTTGACATCTCGGGCATGTACTCCACGCTCTTCGTGGCACACTACGACGTCCCCGGCGTGCTCGCCGCGCTCACCAACCTGCTCGCCTACGCACACGTTAACATCGCCTTCTGTCGCACCTACCGCACCGAAGTGGGCGGCCAGGCCTACTCCGTCTTTGAGACCGACGGCGCGCCCGACGACACCGTTATCCCCATGCTACGCAAACTCGACAATGTCGATTACGCGACCTTTATCGAGCTCCCCGGATCTGCCTCGTCGCTCTCCCCCGGTGTCTCGGCAAAGGAAATCTTCGACGACGGTGAGCAGCTGCTCGATGCGTGCGCCGACCTCGGCCTGAATATCGGCGCCGTTATGGCCGTGCGCGAGGCGCGTCTGACCGGCGAGGCCCACGCCGTCGCCGCCATGCGCCGCGTGCTCGACGTCATGCGCGAGGAGACCACGACCCCCATCGTCAATCCGCAGCGATCGCTCGGCGGGCTTATCGGCGGCGAGGCCAAGCTCGTCGAAGCAACCCGCCGCAACGATTTGAGTGCAAGCCTGATGGGCGCCGTCCAGACCGACGCCGTTGCCCGCGCCATGGCCGTGCTCGAGCGCTCCGCTACCATGGGCGTGATTGTCGCCGCCCCCACAGCCGGCTCCGCGGGTGTCGTGCCCGGCTGCGTGCTGGCGCTCGCCGATCACCTGCAGCTCGACGACGAGCAGGTCATGGACGCCTTCTACTGCGCCGCCGCCATTGGCCTCAACCTCACCACAAGCGCCTGCGTTGCCGGCGCCGAGGGCGGCTGCCAAGCCGAGGTCGGAAGCGCCGCCGCCATGGCAGCCGCCGCGCTGGTGCAGATGCTCGGCGGCACGCCCGAGCAGGCTCTCGACGCCAGTTCCATCGCGTTGAGCAACCTATTGGGACTCGTATGCGATCCCGTAGGTGGCCTCGTGGAGGTGCCCTGCCAAAACCGCAACGCCATCGGCGTGGCAGCGGCCTTTAGCTCGGCACAACTTGCCCTCGCAGGCATTAAGAGCTTGGTGCCATTTGACCAGATGGCACATGTCATGCTCTCGGTGGGCCACGCGTTGCCGGCCACGCTGCGCGAGACGGCAAAGGGCGGCATCGCGCAGGCTCCGGCCGCACTTTCGGCATGTGCCAAATGCGGTGTGTGCTGGTAGTGACCAAGAACGACTCGATAGTGGGACATTTGTCCCAGCTCTTTCGAATGCCACCGTTTCCGTACCACAAACAGCAGGGCAATCGCTATAATGCAAGCCCAGTAAAAACACGATGAGCCATAAGGCGAAATTCGAAGGATATGCATACGATGTCGCAAAACGATCGAACTCAACTGATTCCCGATCCGCAGCAGCCGAGCAGGCACACCGGCGGCGTTCAGTCACCGCGTCCTATCGCGCCGAGCCACGGTCAGCAGCGTGGTGCTGCAAACGCTTCCCAACGCCCAAACCAACAGCGACAGCAGCGCCAGGCAAACGGCAATGCGCCCAAGCAGCCCCCCACGCACGCCCGAGGCGATCGCGGCCCCGCGCGCAAGTCCGCCGGCAACAATAAGTCGGGCAAAAAGACGACGCTCTTTGTCGTCCTGGGTCTTATCGTCATTGTCTATATCGTAGGCGTCGTAGCGTTTTCGCAGGTAGCCTACCCCAACACCACCATCGCCGGCGTCGACGTCTCGCTCTCCAACGCTTCGTCTGCCGCCACCAAAGTCAACTCGGCATGGAAGCACTATAAGCTCACCGTGACAGGCGATGACTTTAGCTGGACCTATCAGCCCGAGTCCGATGAGCCCATCGTCGAGGGCGAAGCTGCCGCAAAAGAGATCATCAGCCACAACGAAGCCTTTGTATGGCCGGTCCGCCTTGTGGAATCCTTAAGCGGCAAGACCAAAACAACCGCTACCTCCAACGAAGTCGATCTTGATCAAGACGTCGACCTGTCCATGCTCTCCGACACCTTTGACCAAAAGCAGTTTGAGAAGGATCTGGGCGCCGCCATCGACGAGTTTAACGAGGGCCGTTCGGGCACGTTCGAGGCCAATAGCTCCTATGACGAGCAAGCGGGCAAGTTTACCGTCGAGAAGGCGCGCTCCAACGAAAAACTCAACCGCGAGCATGTCATTAAGTATGCCGAGCTTGAGCTTGCCTCGCTGGCCGAGACCGTAGATCTTTCCAAACTCGGCAACGATGCTTATGAACCGCTCAATGGAACGCTGACCGATGATCAGATTCAGGCCGCATGTGATGCCGCCAACAACTTCCTGGGCGTCAACGTAACCCTCAAGCTCAACGGCGAGGATGCCGGCAAGGTCGACGGCAGCTCCGTGTTGCAGTGGATCAGCTTTGCCGATCCGGCCAACCCCACGCTCGATACGTCGCAGATCAGTAGCTGGGCAGCCGAGCTCGCCAACGGCTTTAATACCGTGGGCTCCACTCGCTGGTGGACGCGCGCCGATGGCAAGCAGTGCGCCGTCGAAGGCGGTGACTTTGGTTGGTCCATCGACAGCAGCTCGCTCGCCAAACAGGTCGAGGACGCCATTAACAACAAGCAGACCGGCGAAATCGAGATCAAGTACTCCCAGAAGGCCGACACATTTACCGCAAAGGGAGAGCCCGACTGGAAGGCGTATATCGACGTCGACCTGTCCGAGCAGCACGCGCGCTACTATGACGAGAACGGTAATATCGTTTGGGAGGCCATCTTTATTTCCGGCAAACCGGGCGAAGACGCCACCCCCGAGGGCGTGTGGCAGATCAACAGCAACGACGGTGGCAGCACCCTAATCGGAGCCAAGGACCCCGAGACCGGTAAGCCCAAATACGAGAGCCCGGTGAGCTACTGGATGCCGTTTGAGGGCAACATGATCGGCTTCCACGATGCCACCTGGCAAAACGACAAGAGCTTCGATAACGCCGATTCGTACAAATGGTGCGGCAGCCACGGCTGCATCAACCTTCGTCTGGCAGACGCCAAGGCACTTCACGACTGCATCAAAGTCGGCCTGTGCGTGGTTGTCCACTCGTAGTGCAACGCGCGCATTCCTACAACGTGGAACTGCAGCGACCAATCTAACAGTTCCGAAAGAAACCGTCCTATGCGCCCGCCCCAACCGGTGGGCGCATATAATTATCGAGGTTCTTTCTATAAAGGAGACGCAATGCCGAATGTCCCCACAATCACCCCGGGCCCAGATGATACCGAGCGCACGCCCGAAGGTGCCACCGAAACGATTCCTCTGATTACAAACGTACATGCCGACAAGCAGAGCGAACGCACGAACGATACGGCCGAGATTTCCGATGAAGAGGCGTATGCCAAGCTCAAGGCAAAACGTGCCGAACGTCGACGCAAAAAGCTGATTCGACGCGGTATTGCCGCCGGCGTCATAGGTGCCATCGTGCTCATTTCCATTGTCGCAACCCTGGTTATCAATGCGCAGCCACAGGGCGCTAGCGGGCCTGCGACCGACATGGTGACCGAGGGCACGTTTACCACAACGGTCGAGGCGAAAGGCCAGCTCAAACCCATTTCGTCCTCAGTGGTCTCCCCTTCTGTCGACGGCACGGTCGATTCGATTAACGTGCAGGCAGGCCAATCC
This sequence comes from uncultured Collinsella sp., assembly GCA_905209455.1. Lineage (GTDB taxonomy): Bacteria > Actinomycetota > Coriobacteriia > Coriobacteriales > Coriobacteriaceae > Collinsella. The sequence goes on along the minus strand of CAJLTA010000013.1, from coordinate 27,410 downwards.
GTCAGCGAGGGCGACGTGCTTATGACCATTAAAAACGACGAGCTCAATCGAAACGTTGCCGAGGCGCAGCGTGCAGTTGCAGCCGCCCAGGAAGACCTCACCAACGCGCAGAAAGCCGCCGCCGTCGCGCAGGCCACCCCAACGACGGACGTCGATGGAGCTTCCGCAGCGGCTGGCGTCTCTGACGCATCAGCGGACACGAACGCCGTATCGGCCGCGCAGCGCAGCCTCGCTTCGGCCCAGGCAAACCTAGACCAGGCGAACGCCAAGGCCGCCAGTCGCACGGTCACGGCCCCGAGCTCGGGCAGCATCGTGGAGCTCAACGCCAAGGTGGGCGCCACGGTAACAGGCGGCATGATCATGGGCGAAAGCGATACGAGCGGCGGCAAGCAGTGCATGCAGATCGCCGACCTGTCCAAGATGAAGGTGACCGTACAGGTGGGCGAAAAGGACATCGCCAAGATCGCCGTTGGGCAGAGCGCCAACGTCACGTATCCCGCGTTTCCCGATATCGTGAGCCGGGGCACCGTCACGGCTATCGCGTCGGTGGCAAACTCCGACGCCGCCAACGGCGGCGGCAGCGTGACCTTTAACGTCGACATCCTCATCGAGGCGCCCGACGCGCGCCTGAAGCCGGGCATGACGGCCGAGGTCTCGGTGGTGACCGAGCAGCTCGACGACGTGGTGATGGTGCCGACGATGGCGCTCATGGCCGAAGACGGCGAACACTATTACGTCAACGTGGCAACCGATGACGAGGGCAAGCAAACCCGCCGCGTCAAGGTGACCGTCGTGACGCAAAACGACAACGAAGCCGTAGTCGGCAAGACACAGGTCAAGCGCGACGACCAGGGCAACGAGATCAACCCCAACGTGCCGGTTACCAAGCTGCGCGATGGTGACACCCTCGTCATGGACACCGGAGCGGACGCAACGGCTGACGGCGGCTACAGCGCGGATTCGGGCAGTATGTCTGCCGACGAGGGTATGTAATGCGTCCCGTTATCGACATCCGCAACGTGCACCGCATCTTTGAGAGCGAGGCAGGTTGCGCCCACATCCTGCACAACGTGAGCCTGGCGGTAAATCCCGGCGAATTCGTCGCTATCACTGGCCCCTCGGGCTCGGGCAAATCAACGCTCATGAACATCCTCGGCTGCTTGGATAAGCCGACGGCGGGCGATTACTACCTGCAAGGGCTCAACGTGGCCGAGCTTGACGATGACGAGCTGACCGAAGTCCGCGCCCTGAGCATTGGCTTTGTCTTTCAGAGCTTCAACCTGCTGCCGCGCCTGTCGGTTATCGAAAACGTCATGCTGCCGCTGGCCTACACCAATGTGCCCCGTAGCCAGCGCGAAATGCGCGCCGTGCACGCGCTGCAGGCCGTCACGCTGCCGGTCGACCACTGGGACCACCGCATATCCGAGCTCTCGGGCGGCCAGATGCAGCGTGTCGCCATCGCGCGCGCACTTGTCAATGACCCGCCCATCATCCTGGCCGATGAGCCGACGGGAAACCTGGACTCCGCCACCGGAGCGCTTGTGATGGAGACCTTCCATAAGCTCCAGAAGCGCGGCAAAACCATCGTGCTTATCACACACGACCCCGGCATCGCCGCCGAGGCCGACCGTTCCGTGACCATCCGCGACGGTCGCATTCACGACGGCGCGTATATTCCACATGCACCGCGGACCCTGCGCAGCGCCGTAGATAGCCTGCCCATGATTTCCGCCTCCGCCAACCCGCCGAAAGGAGTGGTGGCATGAGCGCCCGCGATCTCATCCAGGAAGCCCTTCACTCGCTCGAGGCCAACAAGGGGCGCAGCCTGCTCACCATCCTGGGAATTGTCATCGGCATCGCCTCAGTCATTGCAATGACCTCGCTCATCGGCGGCATCCAAAACAGCCTGGTCAACAGCCTGGGCCTCAATGCGGCACGCATGGTGCAAATCTATTCGTCGCAAGAACTCACCGAGTCGGACATCGAGAAACTTCAAAAACTGGTGCCGCAGATTGAGCAGATCGGCATTGTCGACAGCGCATATACCGAGTACAAGACCGGCGATAAAAGCTATACCGTCATGGCACAGGGTGTCGATAGCGACATGCTCGACGCCGTGGGGGCCAGCAAGCTCGTTGCGGGGCGCACCTATTCCCAGGCCGAGTCCCAATCAGGCTCGCGCGTGGCGCTCATCAGCCGCGGCGGCGCCGATCAGCTTTACGGCAACGAACAGGATGCGCTGGGGAAAACCATCAAGGTGTCCAACGGCGAGGTGCAGATTGTAGGCGTGATTGATGGCGGCAGCGACTCCATGGGCTCGCTCACGCTGTATATGCCACGCGAAACCATCTCCGAGTTGTTTGGCGACGAGAATCCTTCATTCCCCAGTGTGACGGCACTTGCCGCCGAGGGCACGGACATGGATGAGCTCTGCAAGACCATCGAGTCCAAGGTGCGCGCGATGAAGGGCATCGCGGAGGAGGATGAGTACGACAGTGTATCGGCGACATCCATGAAAAGCGCCATCGATGCACTCAACTCCTTTATGGGCGCGTTCTCGCTCATCATGGGTGCTGTCGCCAGCATCTCGCTGCTTGTCGGCGGTATCGGCATTATGAATATGATGCTTACCAACGTAACGGAACGCATTCGCGAGATCGGTATTCGCCGTGCCCTGGGCGCAAGCCGTCGCGATATCACCGCGCAGTTTTTGGCCGAGTCCTCGGCGCTGTGCGTGACCGGCGGACTGTTGGGTGTCCTGATTGGCTATCTGCTGGCATGGGGACTCACGTTCTTTGCCGCAAGCTCGGGCATCATGAGCGAGTTTGGAGCTACCGGGACGATCACGCCAAGCTTCTCCATTACAACAGTGTTGATCGCGTTTGCCGTATCGGTCGGCATCGGCGTAATCTTTGGCTTCTACCCCGCTCGCCGTGCAGCAAAGCTCGACCCGGTGGAATGCCTACGCTACCAGTAAGCCACCACCAACAAGTTGCGGTGAATTAGGGACTGAATATGCTATCTAGCAGCAAAAACAGACACTATTTCACCGCAACTTATTGAAGGGCCGCTTGCGCCAGTTCCGGGCGTCGTCCTCTAGCTATTGGCGGATGACGGGCTTGTACGGGTCGAGCTTGCTCGAGGCGCTCCTCCTCGCGGGCGGAAGGGCGCGCAGGGGCGGTGAGCGCCTAGCGCGCGAACTCCCGTAAGAGCGCGTCTTCCACTTCCCGAAGCGAAAGGGCCCCGCTTCCCTCGGCGGGACGGGTGACCACGATGCAGCGCGCTCCCACGTCGCGCGCGGCGGCGAGCTTCTCGGCCGTGCCGCCTACGGTTCCCGAGTCCTTGGTCACAAGCCACTGGGCGCCCACCTGCCGAAGCATCGCCTCGTTGAGCTCGCGGGTGAAGGGCCCCTGCATGCCGATGACGTGCGACGGCGAAAACCCCGCATCGATGCACTTCGTTATAGCACCGGGCAGCGGGAGCACACGCACGAAGAAGCGCTCCGCGAAATCGGCGACGCGCGTGTAGGGAGCAAGCTCCTTGCTCCCCGTCGTGAGAAGCGCGCGACCCGGGTTCTCGGAGAGAAAGCGCGCCGCGCAGGCGATCGACGCGACCGACACGACGCCTTTGGGTAGCGCCTCAGCCGGGCGCGCAAGGCGCAGGCATCGTGCACCCACGGCGAGCGAAGCGGCCCGGATGTTGCCGCTTGCGAGCGTAGCGAAGGGGTGCGTGGCGTCGACGACGATGCGCGCGCCGGAAAGCTCGCGCTCCATGTCGGCCTCGTCGAGCCTGCTCGCATGCACCTCGATGCCCGGAAGCTCGCCCAAAAGCTCACCTCCGTACTCGGTTGCCGCGTAGGCACGGGCGGGGATGCCCGCCTCGCTCGCCCATTCGCACAGAAGGCGGCCCTCGGTGGTGCCGGCGAAGATGCGCAGCGCCGGCGCGGATGCGGGCGCCGTCACTTCGGACCGCCTGGGCGCGTGATCTGGTAGAGCAGCGCGTTCATAATGGCGGCCGCCACGGTCGAGCCGCCCTTGCGACCCCTCGCGACGATGGTCGGCACGCGTCGCGCGAGTAGCTCCTCTTTTGCCTCGACCACGTTCACAAACCCGACCGGCACCCCAACGACGAGCGCGGGCGCGATCTTCCCCGCGTCCATGAGCTCGGCGAGGCGCAGAAGTGCTGTGGGAGCGTTGCCGACGGCCACGATGAGCGGACCCTCGATGCCGCAAGCTTTGTCCATGCTCGCAACGGCGCGAGTCGTGCCCGCGGAGCGCGCAGCCGCGGCGACATCAGGGTCGGCCATGTAGCACACGGCCTTGCAGCCGAGCTTCGCGAGCGCGGGCTTGCTTATGCCTGCGAGCGCCATGTTCGTGTCGGTGAGCACCGTGGCCCCTGCGCGCAGTGCGTCGAGCGCACAGTGCGCGGCGTCATGGGTGAACACGAGGGAATCGGCGTACGAGAAGTCGGCAGTGGTGTGGATAACGCGCTTCACGACGGGCTCTTCGAGCGGCGGGAACGTGTGGCCGCCAAGCTCTTCGGTAATGATCTCGAAGCTGCGCCGCTCGATGTCGCCGGGCGCCATCTCCTTGGAATCCATCTAGTACTCCACTCCTTCCCTTGCACATACCCCCTGCTCGTAGGGGTGTTTCTCGCACCGCATCTCGGTTATGTAGTCGGCCTTCTCCACGATCTTGCGGGAAGGCGCGCGCCCGGTGAGCGCTACTTCGACGCCGCGCGCGGACATATCGAGCGCGCGGTCCACGAGCGCCTCGTCGACAAGCCCCTTCGAAAGCGCGTCGAGCGCCTCGTCGAGCACGAGCAGCCCCTCCTGCGCGCCCTTGAGCTCGGCGAGCGCGGAGGCGAGGTTCCCATTGTGCAGCTCGCGCGTCGCGGCAAGTTCTTCCGACGTCATCGACCAGGTAAACTTGTCCGACGCCTTCCCCGCGAACACGGGCACGCCGAAATGCTCGGCGAGCAGGCGCGCCTCCCCGCTTTCGCCGTCTTTCAGGAACTGCACGACGACGACGCGGCGGCCTGCGGCGAGCATGCGAAGGGCGAGGCCCATCGCCGCCGTGGTCTTGCCTTTGCCGTCGCCATGATACACGTGGATCATACGCCCTCCTCGATAATACGGTAGACATACTCCATGTCGAGCGCCCCGCGCACGGCGTCGGCCAGGCGGTCGAACTCGCGCGCACGGTGATCGGCCGCGGACGCCGCGCCCGCGGTACCCACGACGCTCTCGGGCAGGCCGCGCATGCGCGCGAGCGAGCGCGCGAGGGCGAGCGCCACCCCCGGTTCGTCGAACAGGCCGTGGAGATAGGTTCCGAACACGTTTCCGCAGGCCGCGCCTTCTGGTTTGCCGCCAATCGTGCCCGCAGGGGCGCAGAAGACGGTCGTTTCGCCGTCGTGAATCTCGTACCCGCGCGCCGTCATGCCGTTCCACACCGAGAACGCGCCTTGGGCGCCCGTGATGCGCAGTTCCGACTGGGCGAGGCGCTTTTCCTCCTTGAACTCCGTACTTGCAGGGATGAGCCCGAGCCCGCGCGCGGTGCCAGCGCCTTCCCTGCCGTGCGGGTCGGAAAGCTCGTCTCCCAAAAGCTGGTAGCCTCCGCATATGCCGAGCACCGGCGTGCCCGCGCCCGAAAGCGCGCGTACACAGGCTCCGATGCCGCTAGCCGCAAGCCAGCGCGCGTCGTCGAGCGTGGTCTTCGAGCCGGGGAGCACCACCAGGTCGGGTCGGCCCAGATCGGTCGTCGAGGAAACATAGCGCACGCCCACGCCGGGCACGCGCGAAAGCGGGTCGAAGTCGGTGAAGTTCGACAGATGCGGAAGGCGCACGACGGCGACGTCGATGACGCCGCGCGCCTCGCGGGCAGATAGGCGCGGCGCGAGCGAGTCCTCGTCGTCCAGGTCGAGCGTAAGATACGGCACGACCCCCACGGCGGGAACCCCGCACATCTTCTCGAGTGGGGCCAAACCCGGACGCAGGATTTCCACATCGCCGCGGAACTTGTTTACCACAAGCCCCCGCAAAAGCGCGCGATCCTCGGGCGCAAGGAGCGCGACCGTGCCGTAGAGCTGGGCAAACACCCCGCCTGGGTCGATGTCGCCCGCGAGCAGCACGGGGGAGGACACGGCGCGCGCGAGCCCCATGTTGACGATGTCGTTTTCGGCAAGGTTGATTTCGACGGGGCTGCCGGCGCCCTCGATGACGATAACGTCGTTTTCCTCCGCGAGCGAATCGAACGCCTCCAAAATCTGCGGCATGAGCGCCTTCTTTCGCGCGAAGTAGTCCCTCGCAGCGAAGGCCCCCTGCGCCTTGCCGGCCACGATGAGCTGGCTTCGGTGGTCGCTTTCGGGCTTGAGCAGGATGGGGTTCATGCGCACGTCGGGCGCGATGCCGCACGCCTCGGCCTGCATGATCTGGGCGCGCCCCATCTCGAGCCCGTCGGCCGTGACACCGCTGTTGAGCGCCATGTTCTGGCTCTTGAAGGGAGCCACGCGCAGGCCGTCCTGCGAAAGCACGCGGCACAGCCCCGCCGCAAGCAGGCTCTTCCCCGCGTTCGACATGGTGCCCTGGATCATGATGGGCTTCGCCCTACCCACGGGTATCGACCTCCTTCTCCGAGCCTCGGCCATCCGCGCCCGCCATAGCGCCGCTGCAAGAAGCGCCGCCCCGTTCGTCAGGTTCGCCTTCGCCCGATGCACCTTCCGCCCGAAGCGCGCGGCTGAACGCCATCACAAGCCGGGCATTCTCCTTGCGCGTGCGCACCGCGACGCGGCACCAGAAACGGGACAGTACCGAAAACGAGTCGCACGTGCGGACCAAAATCCCCTGTTTATACAGGCGCTCGGGGATGTCTTTCGCCGGCGTGCGAACTAAAAGAAAGTTCGCATCCGACGGCACGACGGAAAGCCCGAGCGAGGAGAGCTCGTGGGAAAGCCACGCTCGCTCGCCCGCCAAAACATCGCGCGTGCGCGAGACGTATTCGACGTCTTCTAGGGCGGCGATGCCCGCGGCCTCGGCGACCGAGGAGACGGGCCATGCCTGCCCCGCCCGGCGAATCCCCTCAATGAGTTGGGCGTTTCCGCTGATCAGATATCCCAACCGCAACCCCGCCATTCCGTAGAGCTTGGTGAACGCGGAGAGCACGGCCACATGGCGCGAACACGCGGCGCGTGCGGCCACGCTCCTTTCGCGGGCGTCGGGCGCAAATCCGAGGAAGCACTCGTCCACGACGAGCAACGCGCCCGCCTGCTCGCAGCGGCAAGCCGCGGCATCGATCACGCGGGGGTCGACGAGGCGCCCCGTCGGGTTGTTCGGATTGCAGAGGTACGCCACGTCTCCCGGCCCCTCGATCGCGCGGGCGAAGGAGGCGGGCACGTCGAAGTCGTCCGCTTCGGAGAGCGGGAACTCCTGCACGCATGCGCCGTAGTACGATGCCGCCTCCGCATAGTCAGAGAACGTCGGCGCGCACACGACGATGCGTTTCGGGCGCACCGCCGCGGCGAGCCGCCAGATGATGTCGGACGCGCCCGCGCCGCAGACGATAGTATCTTCGGGAATGCCCTGGGCGCGCGCTAGGGCGCGAACGAGGGCGCGGCTTTCCCTATCGGGGTAGGCGTCGATTCGAGAAAGCGCCTTGCAAGCTGCGGCGACGGCGCGCGGCGAGGGGCCTGCCGGATTCACGTTCACCGAGAAGTCGATAAGGTCGGAGGCGCCCCCTTCGCAAACGATGCCGAGCGATTGCGAGCTGCCCCCATGCGCACGGGCGCGCAGGATTCCCCCGGCAGCCCGGGACGCGGCGTGGTCTTCCCTCATGCCATCGCCCCCACGGCGAGCACGATCGCCGCGCGCGCGGCGCCGAAGACGACGAGCGCGCATACGGACGCGGCGAGCATGAGCCTTGTCGCCCGGGCGATGTCGCCCCACTCGATTTCACGGGACGCGTCGCCTATCGTCGGTTTCTCAACGAGCTTGCCGAAATACACCGCGGGTCCTGCCAGGCGCAGCCCGAGCGCGCCCGCACACGCTGACTCGGTCTGCGCCGAGTTGGGGCTCGCATGGCGACGCCTGTCGCGGCGCCAGATGCGCGCCGCCCCGCGCGCGTCGAGCCCGACGATCGGGCACACGGCGATCATGAACAGGGCCGATAAGCGCGAGGGAATCCAGTTCACCGCATCGTCGAGGCGCGCCGAGGCGCGGCCGAAGTCGATGTAGCGCTCGTTTTTGTAGCCCACCATGCTGTCGAGCGTGTTCACCGCCTTGTACGCCATGCCCAAGGGCGCACCCCCGATCATAAGGTAGAAAAGCGGCGCGATGACGCCGTCGCTCGCGTTCTCCGCCACCGTTTCCACGGCGGCGCGCGCGACGCCCTGCTCGTCGAGAACAGACGTGTCGCGTCCCACGATGAGCCCGACGGCTTCGCGAGCCGCGACAAGGCCGCCCTTCGAGAACGCGCGGGCCACGGCCAGGCTCTGGCGGCGCAGCTCGCATGTCGCGAGAATCTGATAGCTCGCCCATGCCTCGGCCACGAAGCGCAAGCCGGAGTGAACCATGCCGCAAAGATGTAGGATACCCCAGGTCAAAAGCCCACACGCAAGCGGAAGCGCCACGGCGAGCACAAGCCCTGCGGCACGCGTGCCCGCGGACGTTTGCGGGAATGCGCCCCGCAGGCGGCCTTCGGCCCATGTGATCGCGTGCCCCATGGCGACGACGGGATGGGGAAGCCAGCGCGGGTCGCCGAAGGCAAGGTCGGCCGCGAACCCGGCGGCGACGGCAAGAATCGTCATCACCGGGCATCGCCCCCCGAAGCGGGGCGAACGTCGCGAAGGCAGCGCCCATCCCAGGTGGCGGCCCATGCGCCGCCCGGCTCGGTATGCACGTCGAAGTATCCCATTTTCGGGACAGCTAGCTCGGAGAGCAGCGCTTTCACGGTACCCGCGTGAACGACGAAGACGGCGCGCCCACTCCCCTGGGCGCGCTCCGAATCGCACGCCTCCCGAAACGCCGCGACGACGCGGCGGGTGAAATCGCTCTTGCCCTCGCCATGCGGGCAGCGCGTCTCACACCAGGAGTCTACCCAGGCGCGGTAACGCGCATCCTCTTTAAGCTCGGCGGCGCTTCGCCCCTCGAAGTCGCCGAAATCCATCTCGCGCAGACCAGGGCACGCCATAAGCTCCGCGTTCGGGAAGAGAATGCGTGCCGTCTGGTCGGTGCGGGCCATGCCGCTCGTGATAACACGGAACACGTCACGATCGCACGCGAGATCGCGCAAAGCGCGCTCGCCCGCGCTCGACAGGGGCTCGTCGGTGCCCGCCCCGCTGTAGCGATGGTCTTCCGTGCCCGCCGTGGAACCATGGCGCACGAAGATGACTTCCAAAGGCGCGCCCGCGCCCAGCGTCCCTCGAGGCGCATCGGCAAGGTTTCCTTTGATGACCTGGGGAATCCCGCACGTCATGCGCACGACGACGTCGGCGCGCGCAGCGAGCGCGCATCCCAGGCGCCCCGCGCGCTCGCGCCATTGGGCGTCTTCCGCACGCATAGGGACGACCCCCGAGCCGACCAAGGTCAGAATCACTGCGTCGAAGCCGATCAGCCACTCGAGCGCCCGGTCAGCGTCGAGCGCGCGTACGAGTTCCTCAGCACGGTACGCGACGCGGCCGGCAAAAGCCGCGGGCACGCTGCCCGCCGCGAGCTGCGCCGCGTCGACGAAATCGTCCGCCGCGAACCCGAGCTTTTCGCGCACGAAGGTCCTCTTCCCCGAATGCGCGCCACCTACCACGAGCATCATAGGAGCATGCCCCCCGCCACCAGCATGGCAAGCATCGCGAGCTCGGCCCATTGCAGAAACCATCCGGCCAAATCCCCCGTCACCCCACCGAAGCGGGACAGGGCAACATGGCGGTACCACGCGAGCGCCAAAAGCCCCGCCACCGCCATAAGGGCGCCGACGGCCTGAGCGCACGCGACCATCCCTGCAGCCGAAGCCGCAGCGAAAGCGCAAAGCGGCACAACGATCGCCGCGCGCTTCTTCGAAGGCGAGAGCCCCGCGGCCATGCCGTCCGCCCGCGCGGCAGGCCAGCATTCTACGGCGAGCCCCGAAAGCGCGCGGGAGAACACGAGCGAGCACAGAAGCGCGAGGAACGCCCCCGCCGTAAGCGGCAGCGCGGTGAACAGGGAAAACTGCAGAATAAGGTACACGACAACACCAATGACCCCGAAGGCGCCCGCCCGCGGGTCGTGCATGATCTCGAGCTTTTGCTCGCGCGGGGCCCAACTTGCAAGTGCGTCGGAGGTGTCGCAGAGCCCGTCTAGGTGAATGCCTCCCGTCACCGCCACAGGCAGCGCCACGAGCACGGCCGCGACGATGGTCGCGGTCACGCCGAGAAGGTTCGCCACGTGCCCCCACGCCGTCATGAGGAAGCCTTCCGCAAGGCCCACCAGGGGAAACGCGGCAAGCGCATGGGTTGACCCGAAATCGGTCCAGGCCGATTTCGGGACGGGGATGCGCGAGAACGTTCCGAACGCCGCGCCGATTGCCTCTGCTATCTTCACCTTGTAGGTCCTTCGCCTTTCATCCACACGGGAATCCCGCATACCACTTCGACTGCGCGGTCGGCCAGCACCGCCACGCCCGCGTTCACGCGCGCGAGCGCGCGCCTCCATACCTCGGTCCCCTCATCGTAGCGCATCCCATCGGCGAACACGTCGACGGTGACCACCACCGTATACGCAGCGGCCTGAGCGAGCCGTTCAATGCCTCCGAGCACCCCGCGCGCCACAGCGTCGGGGTCACGTGGGGACAAGCCGCCTTCCGCGAAAAGCTCGTTTGCAACCAGGTTGCCCACGTCCTCCAAAAGAAGCGTGCAGCCGCGCGGAAGCCCGGGCACTGCGGCGCCCACGTCACGCGTGCGCTCGAGGGTGGAAAACCCCTTGCCCTCGCGCAGCGCCCGATGGCGCGCGATGCGGCGGGCGCCCTCTTCCCCGAAGGGCTCCATCGTTGCCATGTACACGCGAGGGCCGTCGTGCCCGAGGCACAGGGACTCGGCGTAGGCGCTCTTGCCGCTCGCGGCGGCGCCGATGACGAGTGTCACCGTCATTTCCCGGCCTCGAAATGCTCGTAAGCAGCCATACCAGTCGCCGTGAACGTCTTCCCATCCCGGTACACGCGCAGCGCCGAATCCAGAAGGGGCAGATACGCCATGGCGCCCGCGCCCTCGCCCAAGTGCATGCCTGCGTCGAGGGGCGCCTTTATGCCGAGCTCGCGAAGGAGCTCCTGGCTTGCGGGTTCGCTTGATGCGTGGGTGCCCACGAGGTAGCCCGAGGCGTTGGGGCACAGGCGCGCCGCGCACAGGGCCGCCGTGCAGGATATGACCCCGTCGAGGAGCGCCGGCGCCTTCGAGGCCGCGGCCCCCAGGTAGAAGCCACACATCGCCGCGATGTCGAAGCCGCCCACCTTCGAGAGCACGTCGATCGGGTCGGCGGGATCGGGCGAGTTCGCGTCGATAGCGCGCTCGACCACGTCGCGCTTGCGCGCGAGCGAGGCGTCCGAGAGCCCCGCGCCGCGCCCGACGAGGCTCCGCGCGTCCGCCCGGATGAGCACTGCGGCCACCGCCGCCGAGGTGGTCGTGTTGCCGATGCCCATCTCGCCCGCAGCGAGAAGGCGCACGCCGGCGCGGGCAAGCCCGCACGCGACGGCGATTCCGACCTCGATCGCGCGCACGGCCCCATCGCGAGACATGGCGGAGCCGTGCGCGATGTTGCCGCTCCCCCGCCGCACGTTCGCGCGCACCATGCGCGCGTCATCTATGCCCCGGGCCATACCCACGTCGACGGGCACAACCTCGGCACCCGCGAACGCCGCCATACGGCAGGCGCTTGTGGCCCCCTCGCACATGTTGCGCGCGACGGCTCGCGTCACGTCTTGCCCGCTTTGCGACACGCCTTCGGCAACGACTCCGTTGTCGGAGAAGAACACCGCGAGCGCACGGGGAAACTCGGCAACATCGACGCTCCCCTGAGCTGCGGCGATACACGCGACGGCGTCTTCAAAGTCGCCCAATCCCCCCAAGGGGTGCGCGATGGAGTCCCACGCGGCGTACGCGGCGGCGCGGGCACACTCGTCTGCGGGCGCGATCCGGGAGAGCGCGGCTTCGAGCACGGCGCCCGGCGCCGACGAGAACGCGCGCTCGACTTCCTCGCGGATACAGGCAAGCGCGGTTTCGGTTGCTTCAGCCATGCCGTCTCCTCTCTGCGAACGACGCTGCGGCAGACGCGAACGCGCGCGCAACGTCGGGGTTCGCAGGATAGTACACATGCGGGAAGCCCGCAACCAGGGACGGGGTGGTCGTCATGCACGGCCAGCCCTTGTCGCGCCGGGGCTTCTGCGCCCAGAAGTCGCCGCCCGGGCAGGTGGACTGCCAGTAGTGGAACTCGTGCGCGCGGATGCGTGTGCCGCGCGGCCCGTAGAGCCCGTCGCGTTGGGAAGTGAGCTCCACGTACCCGAAATGGGACAGCCTTCCCCCGTTCTCGCTTGCGCCCTCAAGGGCGCCCGCAACAGGCCAGCGCCGCCCCTCGCTATCGGCGATTTCGCGCTGCAGGTACAGAAACCCACCGCATTCGGCAGCCGTCGGCATGCCGGATTCCACCGCGCGCCGCACCGCCTCGCGCATCGGCGCGTTCTCGGAGAGCTGCCGCGCATGGAGCTCCGGGTAGCCGCCTCCCAGATAGAGGGCGCTTGTCCCCCGGGGCAACTCGCTATCACACAGGGGGCTGAAAAAGGCCAGCTCGCAACCAAGGTCCTCGAGCGCGCGCATGTTCTCCTCGTAGTAGAACGAGAACGCCTCGTCACGCGCGACGGCGACGATGGGCCGCGCTCCCGCGATCGGCTCCAACCGGTAAGGTTCCTCGCGGATATCGGGTGCCGTCGCCGCTATTTCGAGCAAGCGGTCGACGTCGACGCTCTTTTCCACCAGCTCGGCCATCTTGTCGATGCGCGCGGAGAGCTGCTTGACTTCGTCGGCGGTCACAAGCCCCAGATGCCGGCTTTCGAGCGAGAACGCCTCGTCGGCGGGGATATTCCCCAAAACCGCGACGCCCGTGTGCTTCTCGATCGCAGGCGCCGCGTAGGCGCAGGCAGCGGCGCTCGTCTTGTTCAGCACGACGCCGCGCACGTTCGCACAAGGCAGGAACTCGGCGATGCCGCGGATTACGGCGGCGAGCGATAAAGACGCGCCGCGCCCGTTCACCACTAAAACGACCGGCGTTTCCGTGTCGCGCGCAACCTGGTAGCTGCTCGCGTCGGCCACGCCGGGCGCCATGCCGTCGTAGAAGCCCATGACCCCCTCGAGTACCGCGACATCCGCACCCGCGGCGCCGCGTGCGAGCAGGGCACGCAGCGTCGGGGCGTCGGTGAAGAAGCCGTCTAAGTTGCCCGAGCGCGCACCAACGACGCGGCGATGAAAGAGCGGGTCAATGTAGTCGGGACCGCATTTGAAGGCCGCGCATGCAAGGCCGCGGCGCGCGAGCGCGCGCAGGAGCGCGCACGTTACGACCGTCTTGCCGCTCCCGCTCGAGGGCGCAGCGACCATGAAGCGCGGAATGGACGTGCTCACCGGGCGCCGCCTTCCCCACCCGCACCACGCGCGCTGACGAGGAACACGGGGTTTTGCGCCTTCATAAGATGGTGCGAGCCTACAGCCTCGGCGCGGGCGGCCGACACCTGGCACGCCTCGAACCCCTTAAAGCGCGAACCCGAGAGGAGCGCGCACGCCTCGGTGAGCGTCTCAACGGTGACGCATGGCACGCACAGGCGAACCTGCGAGTTCTTCTCGAGCGCCGCTTCCACGATGGAGGGAAGCTCGCCTGCGCTCCCGCCGACGAACACGGCGTCGGGGACGGGCAGTTTCGCGAGCGCTTCGGGGGCGACACCGGGGACTGCATGCACGTTGCCGCACCCAAATGCATCCGCGTTCTCTCGGATGAGCCGCACGCCGGCCGCGTTGCGCTCGACCGCCCATACCGACCCCGCTCGCGCGACGAGCGCCGCCTCGATCGACACGCTCCCCGTGCCGGCGCCGACGTCCCACACGGTGTCGGTCGCGGTAAGGCGCAGCTTCGCGAGCGCGACGGCTCGCACCTCCTGCTTGGTCATGGGAACGTCACCGCGGATGAAGAGCTCGTCGGGAATGCCCGAGGAAGCGTACGGCCAGCGGGAGCTCGCGGCGCGGGATGCGCCCGCAGAGTCCACCGCGGAAGAAGCCGCCGCGGGCGCAGACGCGCCGGCCGGCGCCTCGGAGGCTGCGCTAGAGCCCGCAGGCGACCCGGCGCCGCCTGCGAAATCGATAAGCATCACGTTCAAGTCGTCGAACGTCTGACCTGCGATTTCACTTGCGGTCGCACAGGTGATGCGCTCGTCGGGGTACGACAGGCGCTCGGCCACCGTCACGCGCGCGTCCCCGAAGCCCGCCTGCACAAGCTCGCCGGAAAGCCGCGAGGGGTCTTCCCCGCCCGACGTGACGAGGAAGAGCTCACCTGCGCGCTCGGCCTCGGCCACGATGTCGCACGCCACGCCGTGAGCGCTCGCAAAGCGCCAATCCTGCCATGGACGCGCGAGGCGCGCGGCGAGATACGACGCCGAGCTTATGCCGGGAATGACGCACACGTCCACCTGCGCGTTGCCGGAGAGCGCCTCCACCAGGCGGCGCGCGCCGCTGAACAGCCCCACATCGCCCGTCATCACGACCACGGCGCGCTGCCACGACGCCGCATCGGTGAGCGCGGCGACGATGTCCGCCGTTTTCACGAGCTCGCATCTCACCACGTCGGGCGGCACGTCGATGCCGGCAAGCGCGCGATGAGCGCCGATGACCACGTCGGCGATGTCGATCGCGTCGAGCGCCGCGCGCGAGAGCAAGTCGGGGTTTCCGGGCCCCGCCCCGATGATCGTTACCTTTCGCATGGAATCTCCCGATACCCGCGCGGCGTGACCATACGGCCGTCTACGAGCTTCGTGTCCGCGTTGCCGACGAACACGGTGGTGAACATGTCGGCGTCGATCTCCCCCAGCTCGGAGAGCCTGCACATGCCCGACTGCTGCCCCTCGCGCCCGATGTTGCGTACCCAGCCGCAGAGCGTGTCGGGGGCCTTCCATTCGAGCATAATCTTCGCCGCGCGTGAGAGCCTGTCGGCGCGCTTTCTGCTGCGCGGGTTGTACAAACAGATGCAGAAGTCGGCGCTCGCCACGGCGGCGAGCCTGCGCTCAATGACCTCCCATGGCGTGAGCAGGTCGGAGAGCGACACGACCGCGAAGTCGTGGGCAAGCGGGGCGCCGAGCACCGCCGACCCGCTCTGAGCCGCGGTGGCCCCGGCGATAACTTCCACGTCTACATCGGGGTAGTCCTCCGCAAGCTCTAGCACGGGGCTCGCCATGCCGTACACGCCCGCGTCACCGCTGCACACGAGCGCCACGGCTTCTCCGCTCTGCGCGCGCGAAAGCGCCAGGCGGCACCGTTCGACCTCGTGCATCATCGGCGTCGCGAGATGCGCCGCGTCGGGCACGGCGGCGAGCGCGAGCTCCACGTATTTCGTGTACCCCACAACGATGTCGGCCGCCTCGAGCGAGCGCCGAGCCGCAATCGTCATGCCGTCGGGGCCGCCCGGGCCGATCCCCACCACGAAGAGCTTTCCCATCACCGCTCCTTAAACGAAAGTTCGATAGTTACCTTGGAAAACGCGACGGTCACGCCGCCGTGAGCGAGCTTCGGGAAGATAAGTTTGCCCCCGTCCGCGAGCGCCGCGCGCTCGCACACGTTGTCGACCCCCACCGTCGCGCGCACGAAATCAGATGGCGAAACGCTGCCTTCGACCTGCGACAACTCCTCTGCGGAATACGTCGCAAGCGGGATATTGCGCGCGCGGCAGAAGGCGAGCAGACCCTCCTCGTGCGCCTTCACGTCGATCGTCGCCGCCTCGCGCACGGCCGAAGGCGAGATGCCCGCCTGCCCGCACGCGAGAAGAAACGCCTCCCCGATCGCTTCGGAGCACGCACCGCGACGACACCCTATGCCCGCAACGATGCAGGGCACGACAAGGCGAAGCGGCTCGGGCGCAGGCGTCTGCGCCCGCACACCCGCCGGCTTCCCAGTCTCACCGGCGGGCACGACCTCGCCCGTTGTCTCCGCCGCGCGAACGGACGTACCTGCATTCGCGCCAGCGAACGGTGACACGACGATATCGGCCCGAGCGCGGTCGGACGCAATGTCAACCCCCTCAGGCGGCTGTCCCGAAATAGGCATGTCGGAATAGAGCGCCACGCGCCCGCCCGAAAGCAGCCGCGCCGACACTCGCTTGATAGCCTCGGGATTCGAAACGGCGAGCCCCGCACAGCGCGCCCACGTATCCACCGCCCACACGCCGCGGACGTCGGTCGCCGTGGTGATGACGGGGATGGCCCCTGCCGCGCGTGCCACAGTTTGCGCAAGCTCGTTCGCACCGCCCAAATGCCCCGACAAAAGCGGGACGGCAAAGCGCCCCGCCTCGTCGATCACCGCAACCGCGGGATCGGTTGCCTTCGAGGCGACATGCGGCGCGATCGCCCGCACGGCGATGCCCGCCGCGCCCACGAACAGAAGCGCGTCCGACGCTTCCCACGCGAGCGCCGTCCATGCGCGCAGGTCGGCCTTCCCCTCGCCGAACCCGCGCGAAACGGAAACGTCCCAGCCAAGGTCATCTTCACCTGTCTGCGCGCAATCGGAAAGCGCGCGTGCGGTGCGCTCCGCCAACGCATACCCCCTCTCAGTGAACGCTATGCAGGAAACCCTCATCTAGCGCACCACCATCGTCGAGAAGTAGCTGCCCCGATCGGGCACATCGTCGAGCGAGCGGTACAAGCGCTCGCCCGGAAGCCCACAGTCCTCTACGAGCTCGGCACCGTCGAAGGAGCCCTCCTCGTGAAGGATGCGCTTCGTGTCCGCAAGCGAGCGGCGCGCCTTCATGACCACCTTCGTCCCCGGCCAGCCGATTGCGCGGCGCACCCCGTACAGAACGCCTTTACTCATACGTCGCTCCCAATTCCCCGATAACTGCATCGGCGCCCGACGTGCGGAAAAGCTCGTGGCGCTCGGCGTCGAACACGACCGCGGCGATGTCGCATGCGCCCGCCGCGCGGCGGCGCAACCTGTCCTCGATTGTCGCAGCGAGCGAGGCGCGCACAGCGTCCCCCGAGCCGGCGGCCTCGATTACCTCGAGCGCCGCCGTGGTCGTGACGGACGACATGATCTCGCGCACGGTCTTCGCGCCCGCGCCGGCCATGGCCGCGTGGGCGGCCAGAATCTCCGCGCGGCAGTCGGCGGTACGCGAATGGGTGTCCATGATGCCGCCCGCGACCTTCACCAACTTGCCGATGTGTCCCACAAGAAGAACATTGGTAAATCCCTCGCGAACGCAGCAATCAATCGCATCGCCCACAAAGTTGGAGATGAAGACCACCGGCGCTCCGTTTAGGTGAAAATGCCCCGAGATGAACTGCTCGCCGTAGTTGCCGGGCGTGAGCACGACTCCGCGCCGCCCCATAGCCGCATGCTGCCGGATCTCGAGCTCGATGCTGTCGCGCAAGGCAGCGAGGCTGCGCGGCTCGACGATGCCCGTCGTGCCCAGGATGGAGATGCCGCCCTCTATCCCCAGGTGCGGGTTGAAGGTCTTTTTGGCAAGGGCAACACCCTCGGGCACCGAAATCGTCACAGCAATATTTCCAGAAAAGCCGTGCGCGGCGCACACCTCGCGCACGGCCGAAGTGATCATCGCGCGCGGCGTCGCGTTGATGGCGGCCGCCCCCACCGGCTGCTCGAGCCCGGGCAACGTCACGCGCCCCACGCCCACGCCGCCATCGACGGAAATTTCCGATTCGCGCGCGGGCACGCCCTTGCCGCCCGCAGCACCCGTGCCCGACCCCGCATGTTCCACGCGCGCGTACACGAGCACGCCGTCGGTCACATCGGCATCGTCGCCTGCGTCCTTTCGCACGGCGCACTGGGCGGACCCCTCGCCGATGCATGCGTCGACCACGTTCGCCTCGACGGGCAGCCCGCCGGGGGTGACGATCGACACGCAGCCGACGGGCTTTCGTGACAAGAGCATCTCGCAGGCCGCCTTCGCCGCGAGCGTGGCGCAGCTCCCCGTGGTATAGCCGCAGCGCAGGCGGGTCGTCCCCGTATATATGTAGTGCTCGAAGGCCACGTTAGCTGCTCGCCTTCCGATACCCCGTGGCAAACGAAGGGTCGTAAAGCTTGCTGCGCTCGTACGACTCCGCTTGCGCGCCGTCGTGCGCAAGTCCGCCGCGAGCTCCGAGCACGCGGCCCACCACCACGAGCGCCGTGCGGTCGATGCCCTCTCGCGCGCCCGCATCGGCGAGCGTGCCCACTGTGCAGCGCACCACGCGCTCCTCAGGCCAGGTCGCCTTGTACACGAGCGCCGCCGGCTCGTCGGAGCTGCGGCCCGCGGCCAAAAGCTCGGCGGAAAGCTCGGCGAGCATACCCGAGCTCAGGAAGATGACCATAGTCGAGCCGCTTTCCGCCATGGTGCGCATGCCCTCGCCCGCGGGCATGGGGGTACGTCCAGAAAGCCGCGTGATCACGACCGACTGGCTGATTCCCGGCAGCGTGTATTCCTGGCGAAGCGCCGCCGCGGCACCGCAAAAGCTCGACACGCCGGGCACCACCTCGTAGTCCACGCCGCGCGCGTCGAGCGCGTCCATCTGCTCCTGGATGGCGCCGTACAGGCACGGGTCGCCCGTGTGCAGGCGCACCACTTCCTCGCCCCGCGCATCTGCCGCGCACATCACGTCGAGCACTTCCTCCAAGGTCATGTGCGCGCTGTCGTAGACGATGCAGGATTCCTTGCACTCGGCGAGCAGCTCGGGGTTCACAAGGCTTCCCGCCCAAACGACCACGTCGGCCGCGCGCAGAAGGCGCGCCCCGCGCAGCGTGATAAGGTCGGCGGCGCCCGAGCCTGCGCCAACGATATGAATCATCCGAGCCTTCCCTTCCCGTTTCTCATCGCAACCGTTTACGCCGCCATTCGCGCAGCGGGCAAAACACGGCGCCTGCGGCAGCAATCGGCGCAAATACGCAGGCAGGAGGCGCAATGCCGCCCGCCCTGGCTTTGACACGTTCACAAGTGCCCACTATCATAGTAAAAGTTTCGGCAACGAGCATATGACAATCGGATAAAAGGAAATGACCGGCGCGGCGCCCGCACAGCCCGCGCTGGCTTGCGGAGGGAACCAGGTGGGAATCCTGGGCAAGGGACATTACTGTATAGGACGCGCGGGCGAACCGCCTCGCGCCCCAAGCCAGACTGCTTCGCCTTTTCCTCACGGCATCGCCGTGGCGTTAGCTCCTTGTGAACCCCGAGGGGTGCGCTTTTCTTTCGCTTGTGCCGACAAGCAACTGTCGCCGGGGGACCGGCAAACCGAGGAAAGGAAAAACCATGTCCGACCAGATGTCACGCCGCGGCTTCATGAGCGCCGCAGCAACCGGAGCCGTCGCGCTCGCCGGAGTCGCGCTCGCGGGCTGCTCCAACACCTCCGCAAGTTCCGAAAAATCGAGTGAAAAGGAGAAGGCCGTGAAGCCGGTCATCCTCGTCACGAGCTTCGGCACGAGCTACAACGACTCGCGCCACATCACCATCGGCGCCATCGAAGACGCTATCCGCGAGAAGTACTGGCAGGACTACGACATCCGCCGCGCCTTCACCGCGCAGATCATCATCGACAAGCTGAAGAAGCGCGACGGCATCACGATCGACAACATGACCGAGGCGCTCGACCGCTGCGTGGAAGACGGCGTGAAGGAAATCGTCGTGCAGCCGACGCATCTCATGGGTGGCCTGGAATACACCGACGTGAAAGACGAGCTCGACAAGTACGCCGACAAGTTCGACAAAATCTCGCTCGGCGACCCGCTGCTCACCTCCGACGACGACTACAAGAAGGTGGCCGCAGCCATTAAGGAGAACATGGCGTCCTTCGACGACGGCAAGACGGCGCTGTGCCTCATGGGCCACGGCACCGAAGCCGATTCCAACGCCGACTATGCCAAGATGCAGGAAGTGTTTAAGAACGAGGGCTTGACGCAGTTCTTCGTCGGCACCGTCGAGGCTGAACCGACCTGCGAGGATGTTATCGCCGCCGCGAGCGCCGCAGGCTACAAGAAGGCCGTGCTCGCGCCGTTCATGGTGGTCGCGGGCGACCACGCGAACAACGACATGGCAGACGAGACCGACCCCGACAGCTGGGCTGCGAAGTTCGTGGCCGCCGGCTTCGAAGTGACGTGCCTGCTCCAGGGTCTGGGACAGAACGTCGCGGTCGACGACATCTACGTCTCGCACGTGGACGACGCCATCGCCAAGCTGTAAACTCGCCGCGCACGGGGGCGCCGGTCGCGTCCCCGTGCAACGGGCATGCGCCTTCCCCGACTGACGGCGCATGCCCGTTGCATTCGCATCCCGCCCGCCCACCGCACGGCGCGGGCGGTCGAAGCGATTGAAAGGAACCCCTCCATGTTGAAGAAAACCCTCGCCTTCGCCCTTTCGGCGGCGCTTTTCGCGTTCTCGCTCGCCGGCTGCGGCGGAAATTCAATCGACAGCGCAAAGGCAAGCGATGCCGATTCCCAGGAAAAAACCGAACAGGCGGCCGATGCGCCCGAGGACGCAAGCGCTGCCCCCATCACCGCCGACAAGGTGGCCGACGGCACCTATCCGATCACCGTAGATTCCAGCTCGAACATGTTCAGGATTGTGGACGCCCAGCTCATCGTGGAAAACGGCTCCATGCACTGCGTGATGACACTTTCCGGCACGGGCTACGGCAAGCTCTTCATGGGCACGGGCGACGAGGCTGCCGCCGCGAGCGAGGCCGACTTCATCCCCTATGTGGAAAACGCGGAAGGCAAGTACACCTACGACGTGCCCGTTGATGCGCTCGACGAGGACACCGCCTGCGCCGCGTGGAGCATTAAAAGGGAGCGGTGGTACGACCGCACGCTCGTATTCGAATCCGCCGGCGTCGATCTGCGCGCCGACGCACTGAAGTAACGCCATGCGGTCGATTCTTCCAAAGGGGGAAAACAGGAAGCGCCGCAGCATCGCGGCACGCGCGATCGCCTGCGTTCTCGTCGCCCTGCTCGCGCTTCCCTTCGCGGGGTGCAGTGCGAGCTCGAACGCGACCGGTGCCACGGCGGGCTCTCAGGAATACACTGTGAGCGTCTCGCTTTCCGGCGGGTCAGGGCGAGCAAGCATCGCCTCACCCACCACAATTGTGAAGGATGGCGACACCTACACCGCGACCATCACCTGGTCGAGTTCGAACTACGACAAGATGACCGTCGACGGCGTGGACTACGCGCCCGTAAACGACGGCGGCAACTCCACGTTCGAGATACCCGTCACGCTCGACGAGGACATCGCCGTGTCGGCCGAGACCGTCGCCATGTCGACGCCGCACACCATCGACTACACGCTCTACTTCGACTCATCCACCATAAAGGAGAAATCGGGCGACGATGCAAGCGGCGGCTCCCCTGCGGGAACGGCTTCAAGCGCCGCGGCCGACTTCCACAACGCCGATTTGGGCTGCGGCTGGGAGCCGACGGGGACGCTTCAGCTTGAATACGCCAAGCACTTCACTGTCGACGAGTTCGAAGGCGGCTTGCGGCTTATCTGCGTTTCGAACGGGGAGCGCTTCCTCGTGGTGCCGCAGGATGCGAAGGTACCTGATGGGTTGAGCTCCGACATCGCGGTCATAAGGCGCCCCGCCGACAAGGTGTACCTTGTGTCGTCGGCGACGATGTGCCTGGTCGACGCGCTCGATGCGAACGACAATATCTTAATGTCGGGCACGAAGGCCGACGATTGCTCGGTCGCAGGCTTCAAAAGCGCGCTCGAAAGTGGGGCGATCGCCTACGGCGGCAAGTACAGCGCGCCCGACTACGAGCGAATATCGGCCTCGGGCTGCACGCTCGCCATCGAGAACACCATGATCAACCACACGCCCGATGTGAAGGAAAAGCTGCAGAAGCTCGGGCTCGTCGTGCTCACCGAACAGTCGTCGAGCGAGCCCGAAGCACTCGGGCGCGTAGAGTGGATTAAGCTTTTCGGCGTCCTGTTCGACAAGGAGGACGAGGCCGCACGCCTGTTCAACGAGCAGAAGGCCCGCGTCGAGCAAACGTCGGGGCTCGCGTCTTCAGGTAAAACCGTGGCGTATTTCTACATTAACTCGAACGGGGCCGCCGTCACGCGGCGGGCAGGCGACTACGTGGCGCAGATGATCGAGCTTGCAGGCGGCAGCTACGCGCTCGATGACGCGCAGACGGCGTCGACGTCAGGTTCGTCAGTAACGCTCGAAATGGAGCGCTTCTACGCGACGGCGAAGGATGCCGACATCATCGTCTACAACGGCACCATCGACGAATCGGTTGCCACCTTGAACGACTTCGTAGGCAAAAACGCGCTATTGTCGCAGTTCAAAGCCGTGAAGAACGGCAACGTCTGGGTCACAAGCGCCGACATGTACCAGCAGATGACTTCTACCGCCGACATTATCGACGAGCTGCACGGGGCGTTCGCCGGCGATGACGCGAGCGACTTCCATTATCTGAGGAAGCTCGGCTAGCACCATGAGAAGCCGACTTTCCATGGCATACGACGAATCGGGGCGCGCCGCGCGGTGTCGCGTCGTGACGGCGCTGCTCGCTGTTGCCCTCATCGTGCTCGTCGGGACCAACCTGTGCATCGGGAGCGTGCTCGTGCCCGCAGACCACATCCCCGGCATCCTTTCGGGCGGCGCGGCCAATTCCATGGAAAGCCAGGTCATCTGGGAGATTCGCCTGCCGCGCGTGCTTTCAGCCGTGCTTCTCGGCGGGGCACTTTCGCTCTCCGGGTTCCTGCTGCAGACGTTTTTCAACAACCCCATCGCCGACCCGTTCATCTTGGGCGTCTCCTCAGGCGCAAAGTTCGTCGTCGCGCTTACGATGATCGTACTTCTGGGCGCGAACCAGGCCATGTCCTCGCCGGCCATGGTGGCCGCAGCGTTTCTGGGCTCGCTTATCACCATCGGCTTCGTACTCCTCATCGCACGGCGCATAAGTTCCATGGCCATGCTCATCGTAGCGGGCGTCATGGTGGGATACATCTGCTCGGCGGCGACGAACTTCCTCATCGCCTTCGCCGACGACCAGTCCATCGTGAACCTGCACAACTGGTCTTTGGGCAGCTTCTCGGGTTCGAGCTGGGACGACATCGCGGTCATCGCGGTCGTGGTGATCACCGTGAGCGCATGCGTATTCGCGATATCGAAGCCCCTTTCCGCCTTCCAGCTGGGAGAAGCCTACGCGAAAAGCGTCGGCGTGAACGTCGCACGCTTCCGCGTGGTGCTCGTCCTTCTAGCGAGCATGCTCTCCGCCTGCGTGACCGCGTTCGCTGGTCCGGTGTCGTTCGTAGGCATCGCGGTTCCGCATCTCGTTAAGTCGGCGCTAAAGTCGTCGAAGCCCATCCGCGTGATTCCTGCGTGCTTCTTGGGAGGCGCCATCTTCTGCGCGGGCTGCGATTTGATCGCGCGCACGCTGTTCTCCCCCGTCGAGCTTTCCATCAGCGCCGTCACCGCCATCTTCGGCGCGCCGGTGGTTATCGCACTCATGTTGAAGAAGCGGGTGAGGTAGATGGGGAAATTCGTGCCGCAGCCCAAAACGCTCGGAGGGGACATTCCATGCTTAGACAGTCCAAAGCTCGCACGAAAGCGCCAGAAGGCACTTTCGGCTCGTGCGGAACTGCGCGCGGAACGCCTCCTCCGAGCGGAGTCGAACCTCGAAACCCCGGTCGAAACGCAGGCTGACGGAGCGCCGCTTTTCCGCATAAGCGACCTGACGGCGGGCTACGACAAGAAGGTCGTAGTCGAAGTCGTCGATCTGGAGGTTCGCGCGGGCGACGTCGTGGCGCTCATCGGGCCGAACGGCTCGGGCAAGTCGACCATCTTGAAAACCATCACACGCCATCTTGCACCGCTTGCCGGCGCGGTCGAGCTCGACGGGCGGGAGATTTCCCGATGGAAGACGGCGGAGTTCGCAAGGAACCTTGCCGTTATGCTGACGGATCGCCCCCGGACCGAGCTCCTCACCTGCCGCGATATCGTAGAGGCGGGAAGGCATCCCTACACCGGGCGAATGGGCACACTCTCGCCCGACGACCATAGTCGGGTCGATGAGGCCATGAAAACCGCACATGTGGAAGAGCTCGCCGAGCGCGACTTCATGCAGATAAGCGATGGGCAACGCCAGCGCGTCATGCTCGCACGCGCCATCGCGCAGGATCCGCGTGTGCTCGTGCTCGACGAGCCCACGTCGTATCTCGATATCCGCTACCAGATCGACCTGCTGCGAATACTTCGCCACCTTGCGAAATCGCGGAATGTGGCTGTCATCATGTCCATCCACGAACTCGAGCTCGCGCAGAAAAGCGCCGACAAGGTGATTTGCGTGAAGGACGGCCGGGTCTTTCGCGCCGGCGCACCCGAGGACATATTCACGCGCGAGACAATTGGCGAGCTCTACGGCCTTCAGCATGGCACCTTCAACGAGCGCTTCGGCAGCGTGGAAATTGGGCGCCCACACGGTGATGCGCACACGTTCGTCATCGCCGGCGCAGGTACGGGGTCGGCTGTGTTTCGCCAGCTCATCCGGCAGGGCAAGGCGTTCTACGCGGGCGTTCTGCACGAAGGGGACATCGACTGCGAGCTCGCGCGCGACCTGGCGACGGAATGCGTGGCCGAGCGCGCCTTCGAGCCGATCGGGGATAAAACCATAGCCCGCGCCAAAGAGCTCCTCGTCCACTGTGCGCGCCTTATCGTGTGCCCCGCCGCCTTCGGCACCATAAACGCCCGCAACGCAGAGCTCGTCGAGTTCGCACGCTCGCATGGTATCGAGGTCGTGCGAGCGTGCGAAGGCGCATCGGAGGATTCCCAATTAGAGTGAGAAGGATAAACTGGACTTTATTTTAAGGATCCTCAGGCTACAGCTCCTACGCCGGCGAGGTCTACAAGGCGCCGGAGAACCTCGTGAACAAGAATTTCCACGCCGACGAGCCCAACTAGGCCTAGTCCAAGCGAGATTCCAGACTCGACAGGCCGTTGAGAGTCAGATCGTTGGCGACCTCAGAGACGCGCTCGATAGGAACCGATCCGTCAGACAGTGCCCACGTGCGATAGATGCCGATGATACCCGACAGCAAAAACGCCAGATAGTAATCGAACATCTCGTCCTTGAGACCTTGTGGCAGCAGATCGCGCTCGGCAATCTCGTGCTCGAGCGGCGCACGAAGACGAGCCATAAAATCATCGAGCGGAATATTCTCGATCAGCTGACGATTGAGCACCAGGTTGTTGCACAGCGCCTCGTTTACGGTTTTAAAGAAGGTCGCCGCCGCGCCCAGGGCGCGCTCGTTGGTGTCACCGTCCATGGAAGCAAGCGTTTTCTCGACCGAGTCGACAATCATCTCCACCACATCGACGGCAATGGCATCGAGCAGGCCGTCAACCGTGCCAAAGTGCACGTAGAAGGTCTTGCGGTCGACATTGGCCTCGCGCGCGATGGCACTCACCGTAATGTCTGCCAGCGGCTTTTCCATGAGCAGGCGCTCGAAAGCGGAAAGGATGGCATTACGGCTGCGAACAATGCGGCGGTCAAGACGCGGTTTGCTGGTTGCCATGGGCGTGTCCCTTCGATATGCGAGCATTCATCAACAGATGAGAGATAATCTACGTAAGAGGATTATCCCCCATACAGCACAAATATGCCCCGCATCATGAAGAACGCACGACTGTCCTACTGCGACTTAGGGCGCTTCTTCTTATTGAGTGCCGACGGAGATACGCGAATACCATCGCCTGTCTGGCGCACATAGGCTTTATGAGCCGGCTTAGCAGCCCCAGAAGCCTTCTGAGCGTGCTTCTTGGGATCAACGGTAACAGCATTCGTGGGGTGCGGCTTAGTGGGCGCAGAGGGCGTCTGAGACGTGCGGCCGAGTTTGCGCATCACGCGATCCCAGCGCGCATGGATGCTCTCGTTGTGGGCGCTCTTAAGGCCCAGCAGGGGCGCAGCCAAAATGGTCGGCGCAATGAACGTAATGAGGCGCCACAGCAGATAGCCGGCGGTCGAAGCCGACCCAAAGAAATGACCCAAGAACAATGCAAAGCCACCCTCAGCGCCACCAGTTCCACCGGGCAAGGGGACCGCAGAGCTCAGAAGCTGGACAAAGGCGCTCGCGGCCATGACCGAGAAAAAGTCGACCTCGTGGTGGCCAAAGGCAAGCATCAGGAAATACGGCACCAGATAGAAAAACGCGAGCTGCAGCATGGTGATAAACACGGTGAGCAGCATGGAAGAAAAATGTCCGGCTGAAAGCTTGAACTTCTCGGAGAAGGAGTAGATCTCGCCGTCGACAAACGTGCGCCAACCCTCGATCTTAGTGGCCGAGACACCTATGCGCTCGAGCCAATTGATGATGCAATGGGCGACGCGCGTGACGGTCTTAGGCATGAGCGCGACGGCGAAGATGCCCAGCAAGATGCAGCAGTGCCCGCCAAAGCTAAAGACGCACAGCAGCGTCATGTCGCCATAGCGCTCGGCAAAAAACGGCATGCGAGCAGGCAGTAGGATAGCGCCCCAGGCAACGAGGCCAAACTGGTACACGATAAAGCGCGTGAACTGCGTGGCTCCGGCCTCGCCGACATTTTGGCCCGCCTTGGTCAGGCGGTAGATCTGGGCAGGAGTCGAGCCCATCATCATGGGCGTCAGGTTGCCAAAGAAGATGCCACTCGCCTCGACCGAGATCAGGTCGCGGATGCCGACGGGTGAATTGGGGTCGAGCCAGACAGCGATCGCATAGGCCACAATGCCAAAGAACAGATACATGAACATGCAAAGACACGCGACAACGAGCCAAGACGCCTGGACGCTCGACATAGCGGCCCAAAACTGTCCCATCTGCCCGGTTACCACCAGATAGACGATATAACCAACCAGCACGACGCCGATAAAGATGGCGCCGCGGCGTGCACTCTTATTGTCATCGCCGCCCGAGGCCTCAACCTCGACCTGGGGCTTAGACGTATGCTGAGAGGACTCCGTCATGAGACTCCTTCTAACAGTCAAAATATCTTGGATATTGTACCCGCAAGGGCCATAAGCAGAACGCAAAGCTCTGGTTCAAACGGGAATTGCAGACGGTTGTTTGATAATAAAAAAACCCGACCTTCCATGGGAAGACCGGGTATCAGATGCGTGGTAGCCCGTACCAGAATCGAACTGGTGATCTCCGCCTTGAGAGGGCGGCGTCCTAAACCGCTAGACGAACG
>CAJLTA010000012.1 GCA_905209455.1 uncultured Collinsella sp. | reverse complement strand
ATGCAGCAGGGGCTCTCAATGTTTTTATGTCCTGCTCATATCGTCTGTGCCGGCACTTTGGGACACTCCTTGTTAGGAGAGTGATGCAAGGGGCTCGTCCTTTACTTTACCGAGATAAAGTGAACGTGCAGATTCGCAACCCACTCGCAACTGTTCTATGGCACGATATTGAATGAATGTATGCTATGCGCCCGAGCCTTTCGGGCAGAGTGGGAGACAGTATGGTCAAGCTGTACGAGGACGGCATCTACCTGCGCGGCGGCAGCGAGGTTGTGCCTGCGGCCGAGGCTGCCGAGCGCGGTATTACGCAGACGCCCGAGGATGCCAAGCGTGGCACCATCGCGTATTCGATCCTCCAGGCACACAATACGTCCGGAGATCCCGAGGCGCTCAAGATCCGCTTCGACGCCATGGCGAGCCACGACATCACCTTTGTCGGCATCATCCAAACGGCGCGTGCCTCGGGCATGGAGCAGTTCCCGCTGCCCTACGTGCTCACCAACTGCCATAACTCGCTGTGCGCCGTGGGCGGCACCATCAACGAGGACGACCACGTCTTTGGCCTTTCCGCTGCTAAGAAGTACGGCGGCATCTTCGTTCCGCCCCATATTGCGGTCATCCACTCCTTTATGCGTGAGAACTTCGCCGGCTGCGGCAAGATGATCTTGGGCTCCGACTCGCACACCCGCTACGGCGCCCTGGGCACCATGGCCGTGGGCGAGGGCGGCGGCGAGCTGGCAAGGCAGCTGCTGCGCGACACCTACGATGTCGCCTATCCCGGCGTCGTCGCCATCTACCTCACGGGCGCTCCGCGCCCCGGCGTCGGCCCGCACGATGTGGCGCTCGCCATCATCCGCGCCGTCTTTGCCAAGGGCTACGTCAAGAACAAGGTCATGGAGTTCGTGGGCCCCGGCATCGCGAGCATGACGACTGACTATCGCAACGGCGTCGACGTCATGACCACCGAGACCACCTGCCTTTCCTCCATCTGGGCCACCGACGAGGACACACACGCGTTTTTGGCCATGCACGGCCGCGGCGACGACTACCGCGAGCTCAAGCCCGCCGATGTCGCCTACTACGACGGCTGCGTCGAGGTCGATCTGTCGAGCATCAAGCCCATGATCGCGCTGCCGTTCCATCCTTCCAACGGCTTTGAGATTGACGAGCTCAACGAGAACCTCGAGGACATCCTGCACGAGGTGGAGCTCGAGGCCGCCAAGATCGGCGAGGGCAAGACGCACTTTAGCCTGCTCGACAAGATCGTCGACGGCAAGCTGCACGTGCAGCAGGGCGTTATCGCCGGCTGCTCGGGCGGCAACTACGACTCCGTGGTCCAGGCTGCCCGCGTGCTCAAGGGCGCCAACACCGGCTGCGGCGAGTTCTCGCTGTCGGTCTATCCCACGAGCCAGCCCGTGGCACTCGAGCTTACACGCCGCGGCTACATCTACGACCTCATGGAGGCCGGCGCGATCGTGCGCACGGCGTTCTGCGGCCCGTGCTTCGGCGCCGGCGACACGCCCGCCAACAACGGCCTTTCGATCCGCCACACTACGCGCAACTTCCCCAACCGCGAGGGTTCCAAGCCGGGCAATGGCCAGCTGAGCGCCGTGGCCCTGATGGACGCCCGCTCCATTGCGGCGACGGCTGCCAACGGCGGCGTCCTGACGCCGGCGACCGACCTGCCCGAGGAGACTTGGGACGAGGCCTGCGAGTACACCTTTGACGACGCGCCGTACAAAAAGCGCGTGTACTGGGGCTTTGGCAAGGCGGAGCCTGCCGACGAGCTGGTCGAGGGTCCCAACATCAAGCCGTGGCCCGCGATGGAGCCGCTCGGCGACGATATCCTGCTCAAGGTGTGCTCCAAGATCATGGATCCGGTCACCACGACCGACGAGCTCATTCCTTCGGGCGAGACGAGCTCCTTCCGCTCCAACCCGCTGGGCCTGGCCGAGTTTACGCTCAGCCGTCGCGATCCGGCCTACGTGGGTCGCTCCAAGGAGGTCGACGCCGTGGAGAAGCGCCGCGTTGCCGGCGAGGCAGCAGGCGATCTGGCGGCACTCGATGCCGAGCTTGCGGGCGTGTTTGAGGCGCTGGTCGGCGCGGGTGTCGCGGCCGATGCCAAGGCGACTGAGTACGGCTCCATGCTCTATGCCAAGAAGCCCGGTGACGGTTCCGCCCGCGAGCAGGCCGCGAGCTGTCAGCGCGTGATCGGCGGTCTGGCCAACATCGTCCACGAGTACGCCACCAAGCGCTATCGCTCCAACGTGATGAACTGGGGTATGGTGCCCTTCCAGATGGAGGCCGAGCCCAGCTTTGAGGTGGGCGACTATGTCTTTGTGCCGGGTATCCGTGCCGCGCTCGACGGTGACCTAAAGGACATCGCCGCCTACGTGGTGCGCGCCGACGGTGCGGTCGAGCAGATTGAGCTCTACATTGCCGATATGACGGCAGAGGAGCGTGCCATCGTCAAGGCCGGCTGCCTGATCAACTACAACAAGTTCAAGGCCGCTGCCGAGTAACGCACTTAATTGTCCGCCCGGGGCTTACCCTTTCCCGCCCGCTCACGCGCTTCGCGAGGGTCGCGTTCGGGAAAGGGTAAGCCCCGGGCTACATTTCTGCGTTCTCGTTGGGTCTTGAGGGACGCTAATAAATAGACTTGCTTGATGCCGCCTCTGTTATCGGGGCGGCTTCTTTTGTCGAAAACCACCATGAAGGGGTAGGCGCCTTTGCGGTGGTTCCGTTTGTCTCGACCTGTAACATCTGGGCCCCTATTTGACGAGCGGTTGTTACAGATTGAGACAAACGATCGCCGCCGATCATTTCATCTCAATCTGTAACATCTAGGATCGAAAAGGGCCGCTAGATGTTACAGATCGAGACAGTGGAACATCGGAGCCGAAACCACCACAAAGGTGCCTGCCCGGCGGGTCCTTATTTCGATGGGGTCCAGGTTATTTCATCGTCAAATAGCCAAGTGCGTGCCGAGCCACTGTTGCGCGCTGTCTGCGGATCGGGCTCGCAGGTTTGTTCGTAGGCATCCTCGGTACACCGATCCATAAAATCGACGACTGCCGTCTGGTCGCCCTCCATGACGTAGATTACGTCGCCATCCGAGATATAGACCCCCGGTCCTTCATTGTCCACGCAGCCGGGGTCGTATGAGACGTTGCACAATTTGCTCCCGTTTGCCGCATCGAGCTCAAGGGTCGAATGATACCCGCCAACCATTTGGCCGTTCTTGGCTCGATATGTTGCGGCGCCGTACCACCGCTTAAACGTCTTGCCTTTGAGTAAACTGGTTGCCTTACCGATAAGCTGCTCATCTTGGGTATAGCGCGTGGCTCCAAGTTCGATTCGGGGATAGTTACTGACCCCAAGCGCTGCGGGCGTACCGTCGAAATCGACGGTGATCGAATCGGGTTTGACGATATCGGTGAGGATTTCGATGGGGTAGCTTACGGTTTCAACCGCCGCCTGCGTTGCCGAGGCAGGGAGAAATGCGAGATAGATAATTCCTACGCCGACTGCGGTAATCGCAAACGCTAAGACGAGCAGGCCGATATAGGTGGAGCGTTTCACGGCGGGTACCTCGCAAACAGTATGCATTCATTAAGATAAGTGATACCAGCTTACGACAATATTCAAAAGAAAGCGATCGGTCGAAATGACGGGGCGAAAAGGCCCTATTGGGCTTCGATTTGACCTCTAATAGGAATATTTGCCCCACTCATTCTGGGCGAGAGGTCAATAATTCAGTTCACGAGTCTTGAGCGATACTATTCTCACTAAACTCACTATTTTCACAGTAAGCACTATAAATACGATAGGGAGGACGACGAGAACGTTGTGACGTGCGATAGCTAAGCCGTTTAAGCCGGACTCTGACCTTGAATCTCCGCCTCTATCTGTGCGAACGGGCTATTGTCGGTTCTCGATTCCATCGCTGCGTTTTCGTTGGGTCTTGAGGGACGCTAATAAATAGGCTTGCTTGATGCCGCCTCTGTTATCGGGGCGGCTTCTTTTTGTCGAAAACCGCCACAAAGGGGACAGGCACCTTTGTGGCGGTGGGGACGAGCTCGATGTTGTTGTGATCGTTGAGCGGCATGTTAATGGGCACCTCTACAGAATTTCATCTGGGCTGGCGGGTTTGGTTGTTTTGGGGATGCCGAGTTTGGATGACGCGAAATCGTCAACATTGTCCTTAATTCCGTCTTTGGTGTAGACAGTGACCATATAGGTGCTGTGTCCGAATTCGCCCTTGTCGCGTGTTGCCCAGGCATCCCAGTAGGCGGCCCCGTTTCGCCCTTTGATTTTTCCGACACGGCGGAGTTCTGTTCGCTTTAATTTCTGGTTGCTATAGATGGTTCGACCGGCTTCCGCGGTGAGCCCGCACTGTCCAAGCAGCTTGTCGAGGACTTGGTTCATGTGGCGCTCATCGGTGTTTGGTGCGTAGTCGTAGGCGAGGGTGATGGAGTCAAGGGGCTGGTCGTCGATCAGATAATTCATTGTCTGAGGTTCGAGGCAGAAATAAGGAGAGCATCCGTCGACCTTGCCGAGCAACGGTAACTTGGACTGCCAACTTCCGGTGGGAATTGCATATTCGTAGAACACGCCACGGCAGACAAAGGAGAGCGAGGTGGCACGCGAGCCGGCGTCGATCATCCCGCAAAGATCGAAGGGCGAGGCGATACCAAAAGAAAAGGGCGTGATGACGATAAGGAAGAGCATCACGATGGGTATGGCGAGAATGGCGATGACGTTGCGACCGGTGGAATGAGACGGCTTCATATGCGCTCCTCGAGACAAAGAGCTGTTGAGGATAGGCAGAAATGGATATGTTCAGAGAACAATTCAAGTTTAATCTCATGGCGTGAGATGGTCGACCGTTAGCGTCGAAAACCACCACAAAGGTGCCTGTCCCCTTTGTGGTGGTGGGGAGCGCGCGGCTTCTTTGGTGATAGTGTTAGCCGGCGGTATCATTAGGACAAATGGCGCGGGTTTGCATTGTGAGGTGCTTTGCTGTGAGAAGTCCTGCCCGTATTGGATTGATTGTCTTGGCGCTTGCGATCGCTGTGGTTGGCGCGGGCGCTGTCGGTATGGCATTTCTACCTGCTGCGGTGACGGAGCCGGTGGTCAAGCCTGTGACTCAATCTGTCGAACTTCTGACCGGCGACGACAAGCCTGAGACCATTACCGTTGATTTTGATGAGCAACCGGCTGCGCTGGGCATTAGTAATTATCCACGCATTCAGCTTGGGGCTATGCGCTATACCACGGATTCTGGTCTGATCGACAGGGCGTCCGAGCTGCTCAAGGGCAAAATCTTTAAGCGCTGGTATGGATATGCGTCCTATCGGGCAAAAGCGAACGACATGGTTGGCGGATGCCACTCTTCCATCGAGCTGGACACTGCAAACGGCGCAAAGTTATGTGATGTCTCGTACGATCCGGGCTACGAGGACAATGAGGGTCCGGGCATCTACATCATGGACGGCGATGTCGCCTATGTCATGGAGGGCGACCAGACCGAGCTCAACGATTTTATGGGCCAGTGTATCCAAGATGCCTATAAACAGACCTGCTTGCCTGACCCGCAGGCTGCACGCGATAGTGGGTCTGCCCGTACATGGCTGTTCGAGGATGAGATGCCCTGGACCGTCGAATCGGGAAGTACGGGTCCGGCGAAGGAGTAGAGACCGCGACCACCACAAAGGTGTCTGTCCCCTTTGTGGTGGTTTGCATGTCGTGGGAACACTCAGAAAATCTTATATATAGAGACTTAGATTTATGTATAAGATCGCACAAAGCTGGCAACAATACTTCTCGAACAACGTGAAGCCGCCCCGTAGGGCGGCCACCCCAAGAGAGGTGATTCCATGAGAATCGATAAGCTAGCAATGACGTCGCGCGAGGCGCTGCAGACCGCCATGAGCACGGCTGCCGATGCGCAGGCCGGCGCGGTGGAGCCGATTCACCTGCTGTCTGCCCTGCTCGGTGCCGGCGAGCGCAATATCTCCGTGATCATCGAGCGCATCGGCGCTGATCCGGCCCAGCTCGCACGCTCCACGCAGGATGCCGTCGACCGCGCGCCCAAGGTTTCGGGCGAGGGTCAGCAGATGGGCCTGTCCAACGAGCTCGTCCGCGTCATCGAAAAGGCCGAGAAGAAGGCCACCAAGATGGGCGACAGCTTTGTGGTGACCGAGCATCTGCTGATGGCGCTTGCCGAGGACAAGGGCGAGGCTGGTCGTGTACTGCGTGACGCTGGCGTGACCAAGGAGCGCATCGAGCAGGTCTACGAGGAGCTGCGTGGCGATGACCGCGTGACGTCTGCCGAGGACAAGACTCAGTTTGAGGCGTTGGAGCAGTACGGTCGCAACATCTGCGATCTTGCCCGCGCCGGTAAGCTCGACCCGGTCATCGGCCGTACCGACGAGATCCGCCGTACCATTCAGGTTCTGTCCCGCCGCACCAAGAACAACCCCGTGCTCATCGGTGAGCCGGGCGTCGGTAAAACGGCTATCGTCGAGGGCATCGCCCAGCGTATCGTGGCCGGCGATGTGCCGAGCACCCTGCGCGACCGCGACCTCATCGAGCTCGACATGAGCGCGTTGGTCGCCGGCGCCAAGTACCGTGGTGAGTTCGAGGACCGCTTAAAGGCCGTGCTCAAAGAAGTGCAAAAATCCGAAGGTAAGGTCATCCTGTTCATCGATGAGCTTCACACCATTGTGGGCGCGGGTGCCACCGAGGGCTCCATGGACGCAGGCAACATCCTCAAGCCGGCGCTCGCCCGTGGCGACCTGCATGCGATCGGCGCGACCACGCTCGACGAATACCGCAAGTACATCGAGAAGGACGCGGCGCTCGCCCGTCGTTTCCAGACCGTTATGGTGAGCGAGCCTACCGTCGAGGACACCATCTCGATTCTGCGTGGCCTCAAGGAGAAGTACGAGATCTTCCACGGCGTGCACATCACCGATAGCGCGCTCGTGGCCGCCGCCGACCTCTCCGATCGCTATATCGCCGACCGCTTCCTGCCCGACAAGGCCATCGACCTGGTCGATGAGGCGGCAAGCCGCCTGCGCATGGAGCTCGACAGCATGCCGGTCGAGATTGACGCCACCACGCGTCAGCTCACCCAGCTGCAGATCGAGGAGCAGGCGCTCATGAAGGAGACCGACGACGCCTCCAAGGAGCGTCTGGAGGCCCTGCGTCAGGAGATCGCCGAGGTCCAGGAAAAACTCAACGTGCAAAAGGCTGACTGGCTCAACCAGAAGAACGCCATCGACCACGTGCAAGAGCTCAAGGGACAGCTCGACGAGGCCAGGAGCGAAGAGGAGCGCGCGACGCGCAATGGTGATCTGGGCCGTGCGTCCGAGCTGCGCTACTCCGTGATTCCGGGCCTGCAACAGCAGATTCAGGATTCCGAGGCTGCGCTCGAGGCGCAAAAGCAGCAGGACGGCGAGGGCCTCAACGAACAGGTGACCTCCGATGAGATCGCCGAGGTCGTGAGTGCCTGGACCGGCGTGCCCGTGTCCAAGATGATGCAGGGCGAGCTCGACAAGCTGAAGGGCTTGGAGGGTGAGCTGCATAAGCGCGTCATCGGCCAGGACGAGGCCGTCTCCGCCGTCGCCGCGGCCGTGCGCCGCAGCCGTGCGGGTCTCTCCGATCCGGACAAGCCCATCGGCAGCTTCTTCTTCCTGGGCCCCACCGGCGTGGGCAAGACCGAGCTCGCCAAGGCGCTTGCCGAGTGCCTGTTCGACGACGAGCGCGCGCTCGTGCGTATCGACATGTCCGAGTACATGGAGAAGTTCAGCGTCCAGCGTCTGATCGGTGCGCCCCCGGGATACGTGGGTTACGACGAGGGCGGCCAGCTCACCGAGGCCGTGCGCCGTCGCCCCTACTCCGTGATCTTGCTCGACGAGATGGAGAAGGCCCATCCAGATGTCTTCAACGTGCTGTTGCAGGTGCTTGACGACGGCCGTCTGACCGACGGTCAGGGTCGCCAGGTGTCCTTCAAGAACACGATTATCATCATGACGTCTAACGTGGGCTCCAAGGCTATCGCCGAGCTTTCGGGCAAGGACGAGGAGGAGATGCGCCATCAGGTCGACGCGGCCATGGCTCAGACCTTCCGCCCCGAGTTCCTCAACCGTATCGACGATATCGTGGTGTTCCATCCGCTCGGCATGGCGCAGATCGAGAAGATCGTCGACATCCAGCTCGCCGACGTCCGCGCGCGTCTGGCCAAGGAGCGCATGACGCTTGCCATCACCCCGGCGGCCAAGCAGATGCTCGCCGTGGGCGGCCTGGACCCGGTCTTTGGCGCCCGTCCGCTCAGGCGTCTGGTTCAGCGCGAGGTCGTGGATGCCATCGCCGCCGCTATCATCGACGGCACGGTGCGCGAGGGCGATCAGGTGACGGTCGATGCCGACAAGGACGGCGGCTTTACCGTCGTGTGCGACAACACGCCGGCGGCCACCTACGAGGTCCCCGACGCCGAGTAGGTTTTGGGCCATGCCTTAAAATCTACCAGCCGTCTCTAAACGCCAAGGGCGGCGGATCCAATTGGGTCCGCCGCCCTTTTTCGTGCGACAATCGATGATATTGAACGGATGCGATGCGAGGAGCTATGCAGATGAAAGACGAGATCAAGACAAGCGCGCCGGCGACCGATGCCGCACCCGCCGCACCCAAGCCTGTGCCTAAGCCGGCGCCCAAGCCGCGCGACCCCTACATCCGTGCCGAGAACGAGGACGATGACGGCTACGATCCCTACAGCGATCGCCGCCCCGAGCGCGAGCCAATGTTCGAAGCCGACCCCTGGCGCTAGTTGCATCAAGTAGCTAATTTGGCGATGATTTCCTGGGACGGGGTAGTCAAAAAAGTCCCGTCCCAAATCGACTGTCCAGGGAGTCGCATTCGAGCTTGGTTGCCCTCTCAGCCACTCGGCATCCTTCGAGCAGTAATAGTGAAAAAACTTGCTTAAGTGTTAATCAAGTCAGACATAATCTTGATCTCTAATTAATCAAGAATCGCTATAATTTTGATTAGCTAGAGAGCAAGATTGGAGAATCATGGCATTCAACGACTTGATCGCCCAGAAAATAAAGGACTTTGAACAGCAGGGGGTTCCGCAGGTCTTTGAGCGAGACCTTGATCTAGGAAACCCACAGGAGCCAAAGCGCGACAACATCGTAAATGTGATTGTGGGGGCCCGCCGTTGTGGAAAGACGTATCGCCTGTATCAGGAGATGCGGCGGCTTCAGAGCCGGGGCGTCGAGCTTGACCGGATGCTTTACTTCAATTTTGAGGATGAGCGCTTGCGCCCGTATGAGCCATCGCTGCTGGCGGACGTGCTCGACACGTTCTATGCGCTGTATCCTGTTGCTCGAACCGAGGGCGCTTACATTTTCTTTGACGAGATCCAGGAAATTCCCGAATGGGGTGCGTTTCTGCGGCGTGTAGTCGATACGGAGAAAGCGACCGTCTATGTGACGGGATCTTCTTCTAAGATGCTGTCCTCAGAACTTAAGAGCGAGTTCAGGGGTCGTTCTCTTGTGCGAGAGCTTTTTCCGTTGAGTTTTTCGGAATACGTTCGATATAAGACGGGGAGCGTTCTCGAGTCAGATGCGACCTTTTCCCCGAGCGATGCAGCGCTGCTTCGACATCATCTGATCGGGTATCTTGAACGAGGGGGATTCATCGCGACACTTGAGCAGACGCCTGCAGACGCGATTCAGCTGCTACAGGAATATGCTTCGCGAACGGTCGCCATGGACGTCGTTGAACGTTACGACGTCAAGAACCCTCGCCTGGCATCGCTGTTCTTGACGCGGTGTATGGCATCTTCGGGACGAGAGCTGTCAGTGAACAAAGTGTACAACGAGTTCAAGAGCAGACAGATACCCGTCAGTCGTAATTCGCTCAGCGACTTACTTGAGTATTATGAGGACGCCTACCTGTTATTTTCTGTGCCGGAGTTCACGCGTTCACTGGCAAATAACATGCGGTCTGCGTCTAAGGTCTACGCTGTCGACCCTGCGATGTTTGGAGCATTCTCTCCCGCATCGGCATTGGACCAGGGCCAGAGGCTCGAGACCGCAGTGTTCAATGCGCTAAGAAGAAGGACTCCCGCGGTGAGGACCGGCTCGGTCTGCCGCCTGCTAATCAAAGAGAAGAGCAAAAGCCATGAGGTGGACTTTGTGGCTGGGGATGCGCTTCTCATGCGGGCTTATAGCCTGATTCAGGTGAGTGCGGATATGGCAAGTGAGAAAACGCGCGAGCGCGAAATCGCCGCGCTTGATGCCTCGATGGCCCAGTTTGATCTTGGCGAGTCGGCAATCGTTACCATGGATGAACAGACCGATATTCCATGCGAGCACGGTGTGGTACACGTTATGCCCGCATGGAAGTGGCTCCTTGCCTAATCATCTATGGGCCTGTGGGGTCAGGACCTCCTGGCTCCTTCATCACGGTTGGGGAGCACCTTGCTGCGCCAGGCTAGTCCTGGGCTTTGATACTCGGCAGCAGGATCTGCGCGAGGTAGTCGGTTTCGAGCTTAGTGGCACCATCGGCCTTGCCGTCTTTACCCACCAGGTTGTTCTTGATCTGGCTATACGTATAGCGGTTGCCGGTCGTCAGCTCGACAAGCTCAATGGCCGTATCCATGGGGTAGGTCGACACGGGATTCTGCGTCCGCCCGTTGATGGTCTGGGGCACCACGTACGGATAGACGGGGCCGCTGGCGTAGACGGTATAACCGTTGCCTAGATTGGCCGCACCCAAAACCGTATCGCCTTCATCGGGCGTAAAGCTCTCGCCCTCGCGCACCGCGACGAGCGTCACGAGCGGCGTATTGGCGTCGTCGCCCAGATAGATGCATAGCGTGCTTCCGTTTTGCCAAGTTGCGACCTTGCCGTACCACTCGACGGGAATATCGAGCTGGTAGAGGTCGGTTGCCTTGTGGCGAGCGTCAGCATCACGGGACGCCTGTGCCTTTTGCGCGCTCACGGCATTGACGGCGGCGTCGCGCCGCGCGGTTGCTGCCTGCTGGAGCACTTTGGCAGCCGCGGCGGAGCTCGCACCGCCCTCCTCGGCATACTTGGCGGCGGCATCGATCTGGTCGTCGGTCACCGTGTCGGCCGAAGGCACCTCGAGCTTAAAGGTGGCCTGGGCACTCAAATCCTGCCCATCGCTCTTAATGGCGACCTGCGCCTTGGTGGTCGGGACGGTGTAGATGGTGCCGTCGGCCGCGATGGGGGAGGCGGCAATGGAGAGCGTGTAATCGCCGGGCAGCAGCTTAACGCCGCGACCGTGCTCGTCAACGTAGAGCGTTTCGCTCACGGAAGAACCGTCGGAATCCTGCCCGCTCACCTGCACGGGAATCTTGGAGCCAGTTGAGCAGTCGAGGCCCGCGGCATGCACGCCAATCTGCACCGACATCATCGTGTGGGCATTGGCGGCGACAGCGGCAGCCTGCTCTTGTTGATATCCGTTCCAGGCAGCATAGCCTGCACCGCCGGCGACAAGCGCGACGGCCACGACGCCGGCGACCATCAGATTGCGGCGCTTTGGCGACATCTTGCGATGGCGGACTTCGGCTTCGCGTGCCGAGGGAACGGACGGCAGGGGAATATCGCCCATGGCGATGGTCTCATCGACGACAGGAGCAGAACCTAGGCCGGGGAGCTCGCGGGTCAGCGAATCCTCGGCCGGCAAGCTGTCGAGCAAGATGGTTTCCTCGCTCGTATCGGATTCGGTCTGGTCGTCGGCCTCACATTCGGATTCCTCGTGCCCCGCCTCGTCTTCGGTGGGCGCGGCGCCATCGTCTTTTGCATCCTGATCATCGGGCTGCGCCTCGATTTCCGGCTCATCCTGCGCATCGACGCTCGAATCGTCAAACGCAATCTCGGCCAGCGCGATCTGGTCTAGGCTCTCCAGGGCCTCGGCGCACGCTTCTGCATCTTGGGCCGCATCCTCTTGGTCCATCGTCTCATCTTTCATATATCCCCCAAGCTCAATATCGGGACAACACTGTACCCAAAAACGGGACCCCATAGAGCCGCCGCATGATTTGAAATCCGATTTTAAATATGCGCATGTTTTTGAATAGATGAATAGAGGCGCGACGACAAAAGCCCCCGAAAAGCGAGCGAAACGCTTTCCGGGGGCTCTGCGAGACATTGGATTGAAAATCCTGGCGGGCGGGCCTATGCCCAAGTGCCAACAGTGACCAACATGTTACTCGGCGTGCGCGTAATCCACCTTGGCGCGGCGAGCGGTAGCCTTCTCCCAATCGCTGGTGCCCTCAAAGACATCCTGCTTGTAGGGATTGCGGCCGAGCTTCTTGGCGCGGTAGGCGATGTAGATGATCGCGGCGACATTGGCGACCAGTGCGGCGATCGAGACCGCGGTGGCGGCGCCGGGGTCGAGCGTGGAGTGGGTCACAAAGATGGACTCCTCCTGGAAGTACGGGAACACCTGGGCAAACATGCACCAAATGGCCAGCGTAAAGGCGCGGTTCTGGATCCAGCCGCCCTTGTTCCAGATAAAGGCGGCGACGGTGGGCGCCAGCAGCAGCGCAAAGCCGCAGAACCAGGAGTGGGTGGGCAGGCAGTTGTAGGTGTAGCAGAAGTTCCAGATATCGTAGGCGATGATGTAGACCCAGGTCATGTCGGGCCACAGCATATCGGTCTGATCCTCGGAGGCGTAGACGCTCCACCAACCGGTCATGCAGAAGATGTTGATGATACCGGCGATGCCGTTGAACACGTTGTTCCAGCCGGCCAGCTGCGTAGCACCTTCGGAGGTGACCCAGGTGGACTCGCCCAGGACAAAGAAGTGATAGGCGCTCTCGAAGTCGGACACGACGGCGATCATGATGTTGATGGCGACGATCACAAACGGCCATGCGCGGAACCAATGCGCCTTGCCGATCTTGCCCCACTGATACTTAATGGCAATGAAGCCCCAGCAGCCGGCCAGCGCCGCGTATACCTTGGCGTAGTGGAACCAGCTGTTCTGGTACACATGGGTGGGGTTGGTGAGCGCCCACTCGGCGCCCTGCGAAACGCCGATGGCGATGGCGACGCAGTAGATGGTCATGGCCAGCGGAGCCACGCCAAAGATGATTGCCGCGCCCAGCTTAGTGCGGCGGCCGACCTCGTTGAGCACGATGAGGCCAATAAAGACCATGGCCCAGCCGGCCCAGTGGATAAGGGTATCGCTACCCCAAACATCGAACAGCATGCTGCTCTCCTTTCACACGCCCGCGGCCCCTCTTCCGATCGCGGGCAGTTTGGCCAAATGTCGTCAGTTCTGGGGCTTGCGCTCCGGATACTTGGCGGTATAGCCCTCGATGTGGAGTGTCGAGGCGATGATTTCCTTGACCGTCTCGTCGGGCACATCGGGGTGCGTGCGGATATACATCAACAACCCCATGATGAGGGTGTAGAACGTCTCGTAGACATGGTCGATGCGTAGCTCATGATGGGCGGCAAAATCCACCACGGTGGTGTCGCAGATATACTGCGCCACGCGCTGGACCACGTTGTGCAAAAAGCCGCCGTAGAGCGCGCCGCTGCTTGAGGTGAGCGTACTCGGCAGCTCGTGGCCGCTGACGACCAGGCGCTTGAAGAGCGGGGCGACGGTGTCGAGTGCGCCCTCGATATCACCGACGATGCGGCTGGCATTCCACTGCTCGAGCTCGGCGATAAAACCGTCGATTGCCTCGTCCATGACAGCGGTGACGGCGGCGTCCATATCGGCAAAGTAGTGGTAGAACAATGAGCGCGTGCAGCCGGCGCGTTTGGTCACGGCCGAGACAGATAGATGCGACACACCCAGCTCGGAACTCACGGTGCGCACGGCGGCGAGGATCTCGCGACGGCGTTCGTCGCCCGTCAGACGTTTGGCCGTGCTGTCGGGCGCGGGGACGGCATCGGCCACAGAGGTATCTGCTGTGTTGTTGCCCATGTTTTGCCGCCTTTCATCCTCTTTTGCCTGACCGTTCACCTAACAGTCTTGAATATTGTTGACGGTTCGTCAATACTATTTTTGACACAATGTCAACAATGGCGGGTGAACGGCATGGGGCATGCTCGACCTGCAAAAAAAGAGGGGCGCTGCGGCCTCGTCGGGCTGCGGCAAGAGAAGGGACAACCATGATTCTCAACGGACCGGGAATTAGCTACACCGAGCCCGACATTGGTTCGGAGTTCGTGCCGCCGCTGCCAGAGCATCCGCGCGAGGCAATCGTCAAGCTGTGCGAGCACTGCACTAACCGTCTGCTGCATCGCGACGAGCTGCTGGGCTACGAGTACTGGTCGTTTGCCGAGGCCGCGACCGACGAGCAGGCCGAGGTGCTCTGCAAGATGAAGATGCGCCGTCCCTATACGCTGCCCGAGATGGTCAAGCTCACCGGCATGCCCGAGGCCCAGATCGAGAAGATGCTCGACGACATGAGCTACACGGGTCTGCTCGAGTACAACTGGGAAAATCCCGAGCGCGCCAAGCAGTGGGTGCTGCCCATGCTGGTACCGGGTTCCGCCGAGTTCCTCAACATGCGCGTGAGCCAGCTCGAAGAGCACCCGGTCTACGCCAAGTTCTTTGAGCAGGCGTCCAAGGGACCGCTGTCCAAGGCCACGCCGATGGTGCCGCCCGGAGGCGCCGGTATCGGCATGCACGTCATTCCAGTCGAGAAGGCCATCGACGCCGCGAGCACCTCGGTGCCGATCGAGCATATCGAGCATTGGCTCGACAAATACGAGGGTAAGTATGCCGCCAGCACCTGCAGCTGCCGCGCGAGCCGTCGCGTGATGGGCGAGGGTTGCGCCGACGACCCCGCCGACTGGTGCATTGCCGTGGGCGATATGGCCGACTACGTGGTTGAGACCGACCGCGGCCACTATGTGACGCGCGAGGAGGTCTACGACATTTTGCGCCAGGCCGAGGACAACGGCTTTGTACACCAGATCACCAATATCGACGGCGAGAACAAGATCTTCGCCATCTGCAACTGCAACGTCAACGTGTGCTACGCCCTGCGCACCTCGCAGCTGTTCAACACGCCCAATCTTTCGCGCTCGGCCTATGTCGCCAAGGTCGAGAAGGACAAGTGTGTGGCCTGCGGTCGCTGCGTTGAAGTGTGCCCGGCCGGCGCCGCCAAGCTCGGCCAGAAGCTCTGCAGCAAAAAGGCCGGCGGACAGGTGCCCGAGTATCCGCGCCAGGAGCTGCCCGATGCCACCAAGTGGGACCACACCAAGTGGTCGCCCAACTACCGCAACGATAACCGTATCGAGACGCACGAGTCCGGCACCGCGCCCTGCAAGACGGCTTGCCCCGCGCACGTTGCCGTTC
The DNA here is from genome assembly GCA_905209455.1 of uncultured Collinsella sp. Lineage (GTDB taxonomy): Bacteria > Actinomycetota > Coriobacteriia > Coriobacteriales > Coriobacteriaceae > Collinsella. The sequence goes on along the minus strand of CAJLTA010000012.1, from coordinate 44,998 downwards.
AGGGCTATCTGAAGCTTGCGGCACAGGGCCGCTATGACGAGGCGCTGGCGCTCATCAAGCGCGAGAACCCGCTGCCCGCTATCTGCGGCCGCGTGTGCAACCGCCGCTGTGAGGATGCTTGCACCCGCGGCCGTGTGGACGCCGCCGTGGCTATTGACGAGGTCAAGAAGTTCATCGCCCAGCGCGATCTTGATGCCGCGACCCGCTATGTCCCACCCGTGGTGACCCCGACGCGTGCCGGCGGCTTCGATCAGAAGATCGCCATCATCGGTGCCGGCCCGGCCGGTCTGTCCTGTGCCTTCTATCTGGCCGAGAAGGGCTACAAGCCCGTCGTGTTCGAGAAGAACGAGCGCCCGGGCGGCATGCTCACCTATGGCATTCCCAGCTTTAAGCTGCAGAAGGATGTTATCGAGGCCGAGGTCGAGATCATTCGCCTGATGGGTGCCGAGTTCCGCTATGGCGTGGAGGTCGGTCGCGATGTGACGCTCGACGAGCTGCGTGAGCAGGGCTTTAAGGCCTTTTATGTTGCCATCGGCTGCCAGGGTGGCCGCCTCGCCGGTATTCCGGGTGAGGATGCCGAGGACGTGACCGTGGCCGTTGACTTTTTGCGTGAGGTCAACAGCGGCAAGATCGATGCGCTGCCCGGCCGCACCATCGTGGTGGGCGGCGGCAACGTGGCTATCGACGTCGCGCGCAACGCCTGCCGTCTGGGTTCCGAGCACGTTGAGATGTTCTGCCTGGAGAGCGAGGCCCAGATGCCCGCCAGCGAGGAGGAGCGTCGCGAGGCCGTTGAGGACGGCGCCCACATCAGTTGCGGCTGGGGCCCCAAGGAGGTTCACCTGGACGAGGCCGGTCGTGTGTGCGGCATCACCTTCAAGCGCTGCACGCGTGTCTTTGACGACGAGGGTCGGTTTGCGCCCGAGTACGACGAGAACGATATGCGCCGTGTCGATGCCGACCGTGTCGTCATGTCGATTGGCCAGTCCATTGTGTGGGGCGATCTGCTGGCTGGCTCCAAGGTGGAGCTTGGCCGCGGCCAGGGCGCCCTTGCCGATCCCCAGACCTATCAGACCGCTGAGCCCGACATCTTTGTAGGCGGCGACGTCTACACCGGTCCGAGCTTTGCCATCGACGCTATCGCCGCCGGTCACGAGGCCGCCGTCTCCATCCATCGCTTTGTGCAGCCGGGTTCCACGCTCACCATCGGCCGCAACCAGCGCCGCTACACCGCGCTCGACCGCGACGATGTCGTGATCGAGAGCTACGACAACGCGAGCCGCGAGGTGGCGCATGTGGACCGCGAACGCGAGAAGGCCGCGCCGTTTAGCGAGTACGTCGAGACCTTCACCGAGGAGCAGGTGCGCGCCGAGACCGCCCGCTGCCTGGGCTGCGGTGCCTCGATCGTCGACCCCAACAAGTGCATCGGCTGCGGTCTGTGCACCACCAAGTGCGCGTTCGATGCCATCCACCTGGATCGCGATCGCCCCGAGTGCTCCACGATGGTCAAATACGAGCAAAAGCTCCCAAGCCTGGGCAAGTATGCTTTGAAACGCGCCATCAAGATTAAGTTCGGTCGCAAGTAAGTAGTCATAACGGGAACGGCGGAGGAAAAAGTGCACGAGCTCGGAATCGTCTATCACATCATTCGCGATGTCGAGAACGTGGCGCGCGCCAATGGCGTGAGTCGCGTTTCGAGCGTGACGTTGCTGCTGGGCGAGGTCTCGGGCGTCGTTCCCGACTTGCTGCTCGACGCTTGGCGCTGGGCGGCAGATAAAAAGCCCATCGCGCAGGGCGCGGAGCTTATTGTGGAGCCCGTCGAGGCCGTGACGCATTGCAAGGCGTGCGGCCGCGACTACGCGACGGTCGAGCACGGCAAGACCTGTCCCCATTGCGGTAGCGGCGAGACATACCTGCTGCAGGGCCAGGAGGTCATGATCAAGCAGATCGAGACCCCCGACGAGGACCCGGCAGACGCTGTCCCCGACGGCCCTTGCGACGTCCCCGACGCCGTCGACGCCGCCAACCCCCTCCACATCGCCTAGGATTCCCTATAAGTTGCGGTGAAATAGTTCCTAAATCCAGCCTTCTGGCTCTTAAACACGAACTATTCCACCGCAACTATTTTGAGTGGTTTCGTAACCATAAGTCATGAAAATAGTCAAGCCATGTCCGTTTAAACAAAATAGTGGCAGTACGAGCGCATTCGCACTTGTTTAAAACCGATATTAATGAACAGCATGCTTGTGTCTGTAAAATACATGGCTTGATGAGCGACGCTTTGGCGGGTAATGAGTCGAAAAACAGCGACGTAATCAATTTGTAACAAACTTGGACGTTTAAACAAATAATGCAACCTTTTACGAATTTAGCTATAATTCCACAAACCAAACAGCTATACTCCTTTCATGTCGTGTAGGAAATACGTAGACAAAAAGGAGGTTATGTGATGGTAAGTATTGTTCTTGCTAGCCACGGGGACTTGGCAGCTGGAATCAAGCAGACGGGCTCGATGGTCTTTGGCGATCAGCCGTCTGTGGCCGTGGTCTCGCTCGAGCCGAGCATGGGCCCCGACGACTTCCGTGCTAAGGTCGAGGAAGCAGTCGCTTCCTTCGACGACCAGGAGCAGGTACTCTTCCTCGTTGATCTGTGGGGCGGCACGCCGTTCAACCAGATCAGCGGGCTCATCGAGGGCCACGATTCCTGGGCTATCGTCACCGGTGTCAACCTGCCTATGCTCATCGAGGCATATTCGCAGCGCTTTGACGCAAAGAACACTGCACATGCGATCGCAAAACATCTCGTGACTGAGGCTAAGGCTGGCGTGCGCGTCAAGCCCGAGTCTCTGGAGCCCGAGGAGAAGAAGCCGGCTACGGCCGCCGCTGCTCCTGCAGGCGCCATCCCTCCGGGAACGGTCATCGGCGACGGGCACATCAAGATCGCCCACGTCCGTATCGACACTCGTCTGCTGCATGGTCAGGTGGCCACCACGTGGACCAAGCAGATTAACCCCAACCGCATCATCGTGGTTTCCGACGGCGTTGCTCACGACGAGCTTCGCAAGACGATGATCGAGCAGGCTGCCCCTCCGGGAGTCCATGCCAACGTCGTGCCCATCAAGAAGATGGCCGAGGTCGTCAAGGACACGCGTTTTGGTGACACCAAGGCCATGCTGCTCTTCGAGAACCCGCAGGATCTGCTCAAGGCCATCGAGGCCGGCGTCGACATCAAGGAAGTCAACATCGGTTCCATGGCTCACTCCAAGGGCAAGGTCGTCGTCACCAACGCCGTCGCTATGGGCGATGACGACGTTAAGACCCTCGAGGCCCTCAAGGCCAAGGGCGTCAAGTTCGAGGTCCGCAAGGTTCCTTCGGATGCTTCCGAGGATCTCGACGCCATGTTGAAGAAAGCTAAGGCCGAACTGGCCGCTCAAGCATAGTAAAGGAGGGTCCGATACATGTCTGCAATCACTATTCTGCTTGTTGCGATTGTCGCGTTGCTTGCCGGTATGGAAGGCATTCTGGATGAGTTCCAGTTCCATCAGCCGCTCGTGGCATGCACGCTTATCGGTCTCGTAACCGGTCACCTTCAGGAGGGCATCCTCCTGGGCGGTTCGCTCCAGATGATGGCCCTTGGCTGGGCTAACGTCGGCGCCGCCGTCGCGCCTGACGCCGCTCTGGCCTCGGTCGCTTCTTCGATCATCATGGTGCTCGCCCTCAACGGCGGCGCCACTGATTCGGCCAAGGCCGTTACCGCGGCCATCGCCGTCGCCGTCCCGCTGTCGGTCGCTGGTCTGTTCCTGACCATGATCTGCCGTACCATTGCTACCGCTATCGCTCACGCCATGGACGGTTGCGCCGAGAAGGGCGACTTCTCCGGCATCGAGCGCTGGCAGTACGCTGCCATCCTCATGCAGGGCCTTCGTATCGCCATCCCGGCAGTACTTCTGTGCATCATCCCGGCCGAGGCCGTTACCAACGCGCTTAACGCTATGCCCGACTGGCTGTCCGGCGGCATGGCTGTCGGCGGCGGCATGGTCGCTTCCGTCGGTTACGCCATGGTCATCAACATGATGGCCACCAAGGAGACCTGGCCGTTCTTCATCCTCGGCTTTGTCCTTGCTGCCATCCCTCAGCTCACGCTGATCGCCCTTGGCCTCATCGGCATCTCCCTTGCCCTCATCTACCTTGGCCTTAAGGATCTGGCCAAGCAGGGTGGCGGCATGGGCGGTGGCTCCGGCGACCCGCTCGGCGACATTCTGAACGATTACGAGTAGGAGGGGAGTGATACATATGGCAGAGAACAAGATTCAGCTCACCAAGGCTGACCGCAAGAAGGTTTGCTTCCGTCATCAGTTCCTTCAGGGCTCGTGGAACTACGAGCGTATGCAGAACGGCGGCTGGTGCTTCGCAATGATCCCTGCGATCAAGAAGCTCTACACCAGCAAGGATGACCAGATTGCCGCTCTTAAGCGCCACCTGGAGTTCTATAACACCCACCCCTATGTTTCCGCCCCCGTCATTGGCGTTACCCTCGCTCTCGAGGAGGAGCGCGCCAACGGTGCCCCGATTGACGACGTCGCCATTCAGGGCGTCAAGGTCGGTATGATGGGCCCGCTCGCCGGTGTCGGCGACCCCGCCTTCTGGTTCACCCTTCGCCCGATTCTGGGTGCTCTAGGCGCTTCCCTGGCCCTGTCCGGCAGCATCGCCGGTCCGCTGCTGTTCTTCTTCGCGTGGAACATCATCCGTTACGCCTTCCTGTGGTACACGCAGGAGTTTGGCTACAAGGTCGGCTCCTCCATCGCCAAGGACCTCTCCGGCGGTCTGATGGGCAAGGTCACCGAGGGTGCTTCCATCCTGGGTATGTTTATCATCGGCGCCCTGGTCGAGCGCTGGGTGTCCATCTCCTTCACCCCGGTCGTCTCCAAGGTCACGCAGTCTGCTGGCGCCTTTATCGACTGGGCTAACCTGCCCTCCGGTTCTGAGGGTGTCAAGGAAGCACTGACGATGTATAACTCCATCGGTGCTAACGCCCTTGACCAGGTGAAGGTCACCACGCTTCAGGCCAACCTCGATCAGCTCATCCCCGGCCTTGCCGCCGTGTGCCTGACCCTGCTGGTCTGCAAGCTCCTCAAGAAGAAGGTCAGCCCGATCGTCATCATCCTGGCTCTCTTCGCCATCGGCATCATCGGTCGCGTCTGCGGCTTCATGTAAGCACGTTTCGGCTTAAGACCGAGAATTGCTAGGCAAGGGCTTTTGAGCCATTGAAACGGACCGCACCCGGTGGGTACACTGGATGCGGTCCGATTGTTTTATTTGGAGGGCGAGGCGCGCATGGCGCAATCTCAGAACAGCACGGTCGATCTGGCAACGCCGGCAACCTGCCTGATGGGGCTTACCAGCCACGGCAACGTGATGGTGGGCAATAAGGCGTTCGAGTATTACAACGAGCGCAATCCCGAGGATTATATTCAAATCCCGTGGGATGAGGTCGACTATATTGCCGCCGAGGTTTTACGCGGCACCAAGAAGATCACGCGTTTTGCCATCTTCACCAAGGACAACGGTCACTTTACGTTTTCGACGCGCGACGACAAAGAGACGCTTCGTGCTGTCCGCAAGTACGTCGACGAGGATAAGCTTGTGCGTTCGCCCGACTTTATCGATGTGACGGCCAAGGGCGCCAAGAGCATCCCCTCCGTTATCAAAAACCTCTTCCACAAAGGTAACTAGCTCCTCATAAGTTGCGGTGAAATAGTTCCTAAATACGGCTTTAGATGCTTCAGACAGGAACTATTCCACCGCAACTTCGAAGTCTAGTCATGCGACGTATTGCGATGCAGTAAATCTGCTACACTAGTACAACATGCCTCCGTAGCTCAGGGGATAGAGCACCGCTCTCCTAAAGCGGGTGTCGACGGTTCGAATCCGCCCGGGGGCACCAGAGAAATATCGAGCCCGGTACCGCTACGGTGCCGGGCTCTTCTGGTCTAAGGGCAGGATTCGAGCCGTCGACACCCGCGTCACTCATTTCCCCGCGGGGGAGTTTTCGAATCCGCCCGGGGGCACCAGAGGAATATCGAGCCCGGTACCGCTACGGTGCCGGGTTCTTCTGGTTCAATGCCATGTCAAAAACGAAGCGCCCGCTTGCTGGGGGAGCAAGCGGGCGCCTGTGAGCGAATATGTTTGCGGCGAGAGCCGTGATGAGCGGTGGGGTGGCGACTAGTTGGTCGTACCGGAATCGTCACCCGTGCCCGAGCCAGAGCCCGAACCCGAGCCAGAAAGTGCGACCGTCAGCGTAATCGTGCTGTCGGTGGACTGCTTGCCAGTGGGGGAGACGCCCGTAACGGTGGCATCCTCGTTACCGCTTACGGGATTGCCGTTCTGGTCACAGAAGCCGATGTTATAGAAACCGGCGTTGTTGAGCGCGGTGACGGCGGCGGAGATGCTCTTGCCGTACAGGTTGCCCGGAACACTGGCCTTGCCGGACTTCTTGGCAATGACGACGGTAATCGTGGCGCCGGGCTTCTGCTTGCCACTGGGGTTCCAGCTGATCACGGTGCCCTCGGTAACCGAGTCGTTCTCCTGGTAGCTAACGTCGACGCCAAAGCCTGCCATATCGAGGGCGTTGCGCGCCTGGGCCTCGGTCATGTCGGTCAGATCGGGGACGGACGTGGTATCCGGGCCGCTCGAGACCTTGTACGAGATGGTCGTGCCCTTCGCGACTTCCTTACCGGCTTCGGTGCCCTGCTCAAAGACCTGGCCCTCATCGGCCTCGTTGGCCTCCTCGGAGGCGTTGCCCTTCAGGCCAACGCTTGCCAGCGCGGCCTCGGCCTGGTCCTTGGTCAGGCCGACAAGCCGGGGAACCTCAACCTTCTCGGAGGGCTTGGGACCCTTGGAGATTACCAGGTTCACCTTGGTGCCCTTGGCCTTCTTGGTGTTGCCGTTGGGCGTCTGCTCGGCGACCTTGCCCTCGTCGACATCGTCGTTGTAGCTTTGGTCGATGGTGCCGACCTCGAGGCCGGCTTCCTTGATCAGCTCGACGGCAGTCTGCTGGTCCTTGCCCAGCACATCGGGCACGGTGACCTGCTCGCCGCCAAAGAGTCCTGTGGCAAAGGCCACCACGATGCCGATGACGGCAACGGCTGCCACCACGGCGGCGATGATCTTGTTCTTGTTGGATTTGGGCTTTTCGACCTCGTAGGAGCCGGTGGAGCCCGAAACCGAGCTACGGGCGGTATTCTGGCCGCTCACGCCCGAGACGGGACGCACCATGGCGCGCGTCTGATCGGAAAGCTCGCGAGTCTTGGTGGCGCCCAGCTCACCGGGGGCACCGATGATGCGCGTGGGCTCCGAGACGTTGACGGCACGGCCCGACAGGTAGCTGTTGAGCACCTGACGAAGCTCGTCGGCGGTCTGGAAGCGGTTTGCCGGGTCCTTCTCCATGCACTTGAGGATGATGCGCTCAAGGTCGGCGTCGACACCGGAGTTGATCTGGCTCGGCGGAATAGGCAGCTCGTTGACTTGCTTGAGTGCGACCGAGATGGCGTCGTCACCGTCAAAGGGAACGCGGCCGGTGGCGCACTCGTACATCACGACGCCCAGCGAGTAGATATCCGAGGTGGGGCCGAGGTCCTGACCGCGGGTCTGCTCGGGGCTGACGTAGTGGGCGGTTCCCAGCACGTTGTTGTCTTGCGTGAGGTGGCTGTTCTTGGCGCGCGCGATGCCAAAGTCCATCACCTTGATGTTGCCGTCGGGCAGCACCATGATGTTCTGCGGCTTAATGTCGCGGTGGATGATCTCGTGCTTGTGGGCGACCGAAAGCGCGGAGCTGATCTGCGAGCCGATCTGGGCGACCTTCTTGGGGTCGAGGGCGCCGTGGCTCTTGATGCCGCTCTTAAGGTCGGTGCCGCGCAGGTACTCCATGACGATGTAATAGGTGTCGCCGTCCTTGCCCCAATCGTAGACGCCCACGATATAGGGGGAGGAGAGACCGGCTGCTGCCTGGGCCTCCTGCTTAAAGCGTGCGGCGAAGGTTGCGTCGCCAGCATACTGCGGCAGCATGATCTTGACGGCAACCGTGCGGTCGAGGACCTGGTCCTGTGCACGGTAGACGGTCGCCATGCCGCCTGTTCCCACCTTATCCTTGAGGAGGTATCTTCCCCCGAGGACCCTCTGTTCCATTCCTGCTCCTAACATAACTATTCGCTCAACGATGTGTGTAGTACCTACGATGTGGCCGCTGGGGCCGTGTGGCGCGTTGCCGCTAACTCTTCGGCCGCGGCGCGCCTCGGGTGTCCGATTCGATCATGGGCATCACGCTCCCTGTGCGGCAAGCGCCGCGGTCAGGACGATACCGGCGATCTTGGCGGCCTTGACGTCATGCTTGTCGAAATCCTCCAAGGCCACCGAGATGGCGACCGTGGGTGAATCGTAAGGTGCAAAGCCAACGAACATCGAGTTGACGTTGGTGCCGCCGGTCTCGGCCGAGCCGGTCTTGCCGGCGACCTTGACGCCGGGGATCTGGGCATCGGTGCCGGTGCCGGACTGGACGACGGCAAGCATGGCCTGCTTGACCTGGTCGGCCGTGGCGGAGCTGACGGCCTGACCCAGCGAGCGGGACTGCGTGGTCTTGACCACGGTTCCGTCCGGGGCGAGTACCTGGGCTACAAAGTACGGGTCCATGACCACGCCGCTGTTAGCGATGGCGGCGGCAATCACGGCGTTTTGCATGACGGTGGTCTGCGGGCCGGGCGTGTGGTCCATGCCGACAGGCTGGCCGGCGCCGGCCCAGGCGGTCTCCCACTCGGTCATGAGCGACGGGTCGGCCATGATGGAGGCCGCGGAGGTCAGGTCCTGGCCGAGCTTTTGGCCGTAGCCAAAGGCGTTGGCAAACTGTACGAGCGTGTTTGCGCCAACTTCGTTTGCCACCTGGCCAAAGACGACGTTGGAGGACACGGCAAAGGCCTGCTGCAGGCTGATGGTGCCGTAGCTCTCGTTGGCATCGTTGGTGACCGGTGCGTTGCCGATGTCCATGGAGCCGGGCGCCTGGTAGGTGCTGGTAAGGCTGGCGGCACCGGTCTCGAGTGCCGCGGAAAGCGTAACGACCTTAAACGTTGAGCCCGGCGTGTACAGCGCGTCCATGGCGCGATTGTACATGGAGCCGTCCTCGCCGCCGCCCGTCTGCAGCAGGGCATCGATGTTGGTGTTGTCGTAGGTGGGCGAGCTGGCACATGCGAGCACCGCGCCGGTACGCGGGTCGATGACCACTACAGCGCCCTTAAAGCCCTTGAGTGCCTGCTCGGCAGCCGTCTGGATGCGCGAGTCGATGGTGAGCTTGGCGGTGTTGCCCGGCTGGGTCTGGCCCGCGAGCGACGCGATGGCGTTGTTCCAGCTGGAGTAATCCTTAGAGCCGGTGAGCGTGTCGTTCATGACGCTCTCGATGGCGGTGGTGCCATACTGCTGGCTCACGTAGCCAACCACGTGCGCTGCCAGGTTACCGTTGGGGTAGGAGCGTACGTAGGTGCCGTCCTCCTGTTGCAGCGACTCGGCCAGCGTCACGCCGTCGGACGTGATGATGGAACCGCGCTGGATGTACTTGGAGCGGGCGATGGTGTGGTTGTTGGTCGGCATGTCCTGATAGTCCTTGGCCTTGATGACCTGGACATAGGTGAGGTTGCCGATAAGGATGGCGAACAGCGCCGTAAAGGCGAGCACCGCGCGGGTTAGACGGTTGGCGAGCGCCACGCGGCCGAGCACACCGGATTCAGGTGTGTCGAGCAGGCGACGGCGCATGCGCGAGCCGACGGAATGGCTGCCGCTGCCGTAGGAAGACGAGGTGGCAAAGCGCGTGCCCGTCGGGGCGGCGGCAGATGCGACCTGATCATCGGTGATGGCGGCCATGGTGCCGGTGCCGGTAAGCTCGGCCTCGCGTCCGGTCGCCTCGTCACCGGCGCGCAGCAGGAGCGCGACGATGATAAAGCTCGCCAGCAGCGAGGAGCCGCCCTGGCTCATAAAGGGCAAGGTGACGCCGGTCAGCGGGATCAGGCGGGTAACGCCGCCAACGATCAAGAAGGCCTGGAAGCTGATGGCGGCCGTAAGGCCCGTGGCGCTAAAGGCGGCGAGGTCGGATTTAGCGCGGGCAGCCGTGGTGAGGCCACGCACGGCAAAGAGCATAAACAGGATGAGCACGGCGCCGCCGCCCAAAAGGCCCATCTCCTCGCCGATAGCCGAGAAGATAAAGTCGGACTCGACGACAGGGATGTTGTTGGCCATGCCGTTGCCGATGCCAACACCGACCAGACCGCCATCGGCAAGCGAGAAGAGCGACTGGACGATCTGGTAGCCCTGGCCCTGGGCGTCCTTAAACGGATCGAGCCAAACCTGGAAACGCACCTGAACGTGCGACAGGAACTTGTAGGCGCCCACGGCTCCAACAGCTAAGAGCGCAAGGCCGATAACGACATACGAAAAGCGCCCCGTGGCAACGTAGAGCATCAGCAAGAAGATGGTGTAGAACAGCACGGCCGAACCCAGGTCGCGTTCGAAGACGACGACGAGCAGGCACACACCCCACACGGCAAACAGCGGCAGCAGCAGTCGCAGGCGAGGGATCTTAAAGCCCAGGATCTTGCGGTTGGAGATGGAGAGCAACTCGCGGTTCTCGGCCAAGTAGCCGGCCAGGAACAGGACGATAAAGACCTTGGCGAACTCGCCAGGCTGGATGGTAAAGCCCGCGATGCGAATCCACAGCTTGGAGCCCGAGATCGTGGTGCCGATAAAGATAGGCAGCATCAGCAGAATGATGCCGATAATGCCAAAGGTGTACTTGTAGCGCATGACCACGTCGAGGTTTTTGACTAGTGCAAGCGTTCCCACCATGAGCGCCACCGAGACAAACAGGATGATGAGCTGTGAGATGGCGAGAGCGGGGGCGAGACGCGTCACGAACGTGATGCCGATGCCCGAAAGTAAAAATACGATGGGCAGGATGGCGGGGTCGGCACCGGGCGCCAAGATGCGCACGGCAATGTGGGCCGCGGCAAAGGCGGCAAAGAGGCCGATCGGTACGGCGAGCGTCTCAAAGGAGACGGCAGCGCCCGCGGTGAGGACGTACATCGCATACAGCAGGATGACGGGGAACGCCGAGGCGATGAGCAAGAGCAGCTCGGTGTTGCGGCGACTCATAAGCGGCACTCCCTTTCTAATTCTTATCGGAGGCTTCGGCCTCGGCGGACTGTTCGGCGGTTTTCTCGGAATCTGATTCGGAGGTCGATCCCTGATTGGTGTTGTCTCGAATCGTTTGCGCGTCGATCACCTGGCGGGTCTGCTCCTCGTCGATCTGGTGGCGGTACTTGGATATCGTGTCCTGCGCATCGTCGACACTTGTTTGCGGAATGCCCGCCTTGAGGCGGTTTTGCGTGTCTTCGGGCAGGTCGGATAGCTTGATGCTGGTTTCGCTTTCGAGCCAGTGGAGCTTGAGTCCGAGCGGCTTGCCGGGCAGGCCGCGCCAGACGGCGACATTGCCCTGGTAGGTACCCAGGTAGTACGAGCCGGTGACACCCGTGTAGGCCCAGATGCCAGCTGCCAGCACAAAGACGAGGGCCAGAATGGCGGCGATAGTAATGTTGCGGCGACGCACGCGCTGCGCCTCGCGCATAACGCCATCGTCAACCAGGTCAACGACTACTACGGTCACGTTGTCGTGGCCGCCGGCAGCAAGCGCCGCGTCCACTAGGTTGTCGACGCAGATTTGCGCGGTTGAGGACTGCGTGGCGATGTTCTCGATATCGCTATCGGGAATCATGCTCGAAAGGCCGTCGGAGCACAGGATCAGGCGGTCGCCTTCCTCGATATGCAGGGTGAAGTGGTCGGCATACATGGCGGGGTCCGAGCCCAGTGCGCGGGTGATGACCGAACGGTTGGGGTGGACGCGAGCCTCGTCTGCCGTGATCTCGCCAGCGTCCACGAGCTCCTCCACGTAGGAGTGGTCGCGGGTCACGCGGATGAGCGTGCCCTCGTGGAGCAGGTAGGCGCGAGAGTCGCCCACGTGGGCGATGGCGAGCGTGTCGTTTTCGATATAGGCGCAGGTGGCTGTGCAGCCCATGCCGGGCTTGCCCAGGCCGTTCAGGGCCGCCTCGATTACGGCGGCGTTGGCTGCCTCGACGGCTGCGGCCAGGCGCGCTGCGTCGGCGGACTGCGGGGCCGTCTTGGCAATAGTCTCGACGGCGATGGAAGAGGCTACCTCGCCGGCGGCGTGACCGCCCATGCCGTCGCATACGCAAAAGAGCGGCGACTGCACCAGGTAGGAATCCTCATTGTGCGGGCGCACGCAGCCAACGTCGGAGCGGGCGCCCCACATGAGTTGCGTGGTGGTACCGGCATCATAGGTCGAGTCGGTCTCGATGCGCTCCTCGGTCAGGGGCTCAAAGCTCATGGTCGAGCCGGGGTCTTTGAGCTTGGCCTCAACGGCGGCAACGTCGATCTCGGCGGTGTCACCGGGAGAGACGGTGTCGGTCTCGGCGTTTGATTCGGAATCGCCGGTGTCCGGGGAGTCGGACTCCTCGGAAACGCGGGCGGTCGACTCGTCGTCTTGTGGGCTGACGTCTATAGGCTCGGGCGCCGGCGTAGACGCGGGCGCAACCTCGGATGCCGTGGCTATGGGAAACGCCGGCGCGGCGGGCTCGGGTGCCGCAAACACCGCAGCGCTCTCGTTGATTGCCGCGGCGACGGGCTCTGCAAAGTGAGCCGGCGCCGGGGCTGCTTCGGGCGCTGTGGGCTGTTCCGCAGCATGTGCGCCGATGGGCGCCGCTGCGGCATCCTCTTCGTCCTCGTTATCGGCGAGATCCGAAATATCATGCGTTACATGCGAAAGAGGCAGGGAGAACACGGTGTCCTCGGGTTCCACGGGCGCGGAGCCCGACGGAGCGGCGTGGGCCGGTGCAGCTGCGGCGGCAGCCGGTGCCTCGGTCATGGTTGCGGACTTGTTCTCCTCGTCGATCATCGACGGTTCACCTTCATGACCACGTCGCCAATCTGGACTTCGTCGCCCTCACGCAGCGTCGCGGGCTCCACGAGCTGGCGGCCGTTGACGAGCGTGCCGTTAAGTGAGTTGAGGTCCTCGATGATGAGCGCCGGGCCCTGCAGCGAAAAGCGCGCGTGCGAGGCCGAAACGAACGGTTCGTTGATGCAGATGTCCGAAGATGGCGAGCGACCGACGATGACGGGGCCGAGCATGTCTACGTGAATGCCGCGGATACCGCGCGGACCCTTGTCCACATCGATCGTCCAGATAGCCGAGTCGCGGCGCTGTCCACGCACAAGTCCCACGCCGGTCTTCATGACGGCGAACAAGAAGATATAGAGCAGGGCGACCAGGACGATGCGGCCTGCAAAAAGGACGATATCGATGTTCATAAGCGACTATCCCCTAAATTCAAAGGTGCTCAGGCCAAACGTCAGCAGATCGCCGTTGCGCAGCGGGCAGCGCGTAATGCGGCGGTTGTTGACGAGCGTGCCGTTGGTGGAATTGAGGTCCTCGATCGACCAATCCGAGCCCGTAAAGGTGAGCTGGGCGTGGCGGCGCGACACGTTGGGGTCGCGCAGGGCAATGTCGGAAACTGAGCGCTCGCGACCGATGGTCACCTGTGCGGAGGTGATGCTATGGCTCTCGCCGCTCACGACGTCGACGAGCTGGGCGAGCGGGCGCTGCGGGGCGCGAGTGCTCGCCATGTTGGAGGTGATGCCGGCTGCGGCGCCTAGGCCCACGGCGGCACCGGTCGCGGCGGCTCCGCCCATGCCGGCAAGCGCGTCGCGCGAGACGGTCTGAGGCACCGGGATGGGTGCGGCGGCGGGGTCGGGGACGCTAGGCGCGAAGGGGTCTGCCGCGGCAAGCGGGTCGGGAGCGGCGGCGCGAGGTGTCGGCTGCTGCTGGGGCATGGCGGCGGGGCGCTGCTGCTGCGGGGCAGCAAACTGCTGCTGGCCGGCGCGCGGGGCGCTGGCGGCACGGCTTGCCGCGGAGTTGTTCTGGCCCAGGCCGTTTTGATAGGCGCGCTCTTCTTCGTACAGGCGGCCGAGCGTGGGCGCATCGACGTTCTCGGCAAAGACCGAGAACTTGCCGGCGCGCAGTTGCGGATCGATCATGAAGCGCACGAGGGGCTCGCCGACAAACACATAGCGGCGCTTTTCGGCCTGTGCCTTCACAAACTCGCGGACCTCGCGCGAAAGCTCGGGGTAGAACGGGGCGAGCATGGGATCGTCGTCGGCGGCGATCAGGATGGTATAGAGTGCCGGCGCCGTGTTGACGCCGTTGATCACCAGAGTCTGATCCTCCATGTCGCGAGCGGCCTGCTTGGCAAGCTTCTTAAAGGAGAACGGGGCACGGGTGGCACCGAAGATGCCGGCCACGTGGTCCTCGAAGATGTTCAGGAAGTTCACGAAAGATCACTCTCCGTATAGGTTCTTTGGTATCCGAGCAAATATAGGCATATCCCAACGATTATAGAGGATAGGGTTCCCGCAACCGCCGCCTTGGCGACGACCGCGGCTGCAAGGCTGGCAATTTCCATATGGTGTGCAAGACAGGACGCCGCTGCGCAGCCGATGCCGGTGACAGCGATGGCGGCGATTGCGGCAAGGTTTGAGCCCTGGTCGGCACGCTTGGCATGGGCATTGAGCAGCGCGGATGATGCTGCGGCAGTTGCCGCGACCAGCACAAAGGCAGTCCAAAGGAGCGGATCTCCCAGCGCTGCGGCAACGTTACCGAGCCCCAGCACGCCTCCGGCTGAAAGCGCGACCGTGGCCAGACGGGCAAAAAGCGCGCCCATGCCCGTTGCCGCGGCGGCGCTTGCCGGGCCGAGCCAAAATGACGCGACACCGGCGGCGACCCCAGCTGCCAGGAAGGTATTGCCGGTCAGACAGCCAAGCGCGAGCGCACAGGTGAGCGCGGCGCTCGCGGCAGCCTCGGTACGGCCCCAGGCGATCCACCAACCGGACATGGCAGCGGCAAAGATCACCGCGACCGGCAACATCGACAGGATGCCCTGCGCCTGCATGGTGGCGTTGGCCATGAGCACCAAAAAGCCCACAGCCGAGATGGCCGAGCCAATCTGGGGGGCCAGGCCAGCCGCCGCTCCGATTGCGATAGCCGCAATGACCAGGCCGGGAAGCGCCGCGACCCCGGCCGTTTGCATCAGCAAAAAGCTAAAGGTGCCGCACGCTAGCGCCGAGATAGCGCGCATGGTGTAGTCGCGCGCATGGCTCCAGCGCGTGCCCGCCCAGCCGAGTGCGGGGTCGATCTCGATGGCGTCGTCCTCGTAGTGCGACGGCTCGATATCGTCGAGCTCCTGCTCGTCATCCGAAAGCTCGCCAACCATTTGTTCCAGGCTGCGACGGCCCTCGCGTACGCTGCCCAGACCGGCAAGGAGCTGGTCGCAAAATGCCTCGATGCTGTTGGGGCGGTCCTGCGGCATGGGGGAGAGCGCGCTCATGAGCGCGGCCTCGGCTCCCGGGGGAAAGTGTGGTATCAGCTCGCTGGGATAGGTGGCGCCGCCGATGATGCGGTCGAGCGAGTCGGCGGGCGTGGCCGCCATAAAGGGAGCGCTGCCGCACAGGCCCTCGTAGATCACACAGGCGAGGGCAAAGACATCGGCGCGTTCGTCGACCGTGCCGGTCTCGATATCGAGCTGCTCGGGCGGCATGTAGCCGATGGTGCCGCCGCGTGAGCCGCCAAAGCCACCGGCAGACGACAGTCGCGCCATGCCAAAGTCGGTGAGCTTTACATTGCCCGAGTGGTCGATGAGCACGTTGGCGGGCTTAATGTCCAGGTGGAGTACGCCATTGCTATGGGCGAAGGTGAGCGCCTGGCCCAGGGCATCGGCAATGGCTGCGGCCTCGTCAAAGGTAAGTGAGTGGCCGTCCACGCGGTGCAAAAACTCGGCAAGCGACATGCCATCGACATACTCCATGACTAGGTAGGCATAGGCTGTGTCGTGCGTAAAGTCGATGACCTGCACGATATTGGGATGTTGAAGCATGGCGGCGGTGTGCGCCTCGCGCAGGACATCCATGATGTCGCTGGCGGGCATGCCGGCACCGTTGATAAGGGGGATGCGCTTAATGGCGACGCGGCGGCGCAGGTGCGTGTCGCGGCAGATCTCGATGGAGCCAAAACCGCCGGTCGCAAGTGTCTCGAGCGGCTGGTACCGCTTGAGCAGCTCGCGAGAGCTGGTGCCCTCCAAAGGAACGTCCGGCGAGAACCGGGCGGTATGTTGCGAGAAAAGCGGCATGGCCAACCCTCGTGCGTTTAAAGTTCGTTTGCGAGCGGCGGGCGCGGAGCCGAGCCGTTCGCGGTGGCATAGATGCTGCTAGTGTAGCACGCTCGGGTGCATGGGGAGGATGGCAGGATGCGAGGCTGCCTGCCTGGCTTGGCCTTAGCGCTTTTTCTTGTTCTTCTTCTGCTTGCGCTTGGTCTCCTGGGCCTTGTCGCCCTGCTTGGCCTCGGCGGCGGCCTTCTCGGCCTTCATTTTCTTCTTCTTGGTCTCGATGCGGAGTTTTTTGTTGATGCGCGCCTTAAGGAAGGAGCCGAACTGCTCGGCATCGCCACGGACGAAGGTGTCCTTGGGGATCGTCACGCCCTGGTCGGCGAACATGGCCACAAAGATGCGCTCGCCGTCGAGTACGTGGTCGAGCTTGTCAAACGGGAAGAACTGCGACTTGCCGCTCTTGCCCCAAACCATCAGGCCGTCCTCGTTGGCGGCGACGCGGCGATAGCGGCCGCCCATGGACTCGTCGGCCTCGACGGCGTCGATAAAGTCGCGGGCGAGGGTGTGGTGCAGGTTTTTGCTCCACCAGGCCAAAAAGGCGCCGAATACGATCAGCACGACGCCAAACTTGATCCAGTTGCCGCCGGCCACCAGCATACCGATGCCGATGAGCGCGGCAATTGCCGCGGCGACATACAGCGAGCCGCGACGCCTGGGCGAGGCGACCAGGCGGGCGAAGTCGGTGACCAGGTCGTTTTCGTACTGGTACTCGTTGAGGTACAGGATGCCGTCGTCGGCTGCGGCCTGCTCCTCGAGCGCGACCTCAACCTGGTCGGCTGCTTCGGAGGGGACGAGGTTGCTCTCTGCGTCTGCCATGCTCTTTGGACTCCTATCGCGGCGGGCTCGCCGTACGGGTATTATGGAATGCAGTATGCCGTGCGACCGCATGGCCGCCGCGGCAACAAGACTCAGTATACCCGGGGGAGCACCCATGGAATCGTTGTACCGAAAGTATCGCCCGCTCACCTTCGACTCCGTGGTGGGCCAGCAACATATCGTCTCGACGCTCGAGCACGCCATCACCGAGGGGCGCCTGTCCCACGCCTACCTGTTCTGCGGACCGCGCGGCACGGGCAAGACCACCATGGCGCGCATTCTGGCCAAGGCGCTGCTGTGCCGCAATGCCGAGGCGGCGCGCGCCGAGGGTGCAAGCGGCTGCATGCCCGACGGTACTTGCGAGGAGTGCGAGCTCATCGCCGAGGGCAACCACCCGGATGTCTACGAGCTCGATGCCGCAAGCCGTACCGGCGTGGACAACGTGCGCGAGGAGATCATCAACTCCGTCAACTTTGCCCCAGTGCGCGGCAAGTACAAGATCTATATCATCGACGAGGTCCACATGCTCACGACGGCGGCGTTCAACGCGCTGCTCAAGACGCTTGAGGAGCCGCCGGCACACGTGATCTTTGTGCTGTGCACCACCGACCCGCAAAAGATTCTGGAGACCATCCTCTCGCGCTGCCAGCGTTTCGATTTCCATCGCATCGGCAACGAGGATATCGAGCATCGCCTGGCATACGTGTGCGAGCAGGAGGGCTTCGATTACGACGACGAGGCACTCGCCATTGTGGCGCGCCATGCCAAGGGCGGTATGCGCGACGCGCTTTCCACGCTGGAGCAGCTGAGCGTCTTTGGCAACGGTTCTGTGCATGCGGACGACGCCCGCTCGCTTTTAGGCGAGGTTTCGGACCAGATTCTGGGCGAGTTTTCCCGCGCCATTGCCGATCGCGATGTTGCCGAGCTGTATGGGCTTATTCGCGCGCAGGTCGAGGAAGGTAACGATCTGCTGGAGCTGACGCGCGACCTGGTGGCGCACGTGCGCGACGTGTATGTTGCCTGCGTTGCCGGTGCCCGTGCCGAGTTGTTTGAGGGCGGCTCCGAGCAGGCCGAGGCGCTTGCTGCCGAGGCCGCTGCCTTTGGCGAGCATCCTGCCGACCGCCTGGCTCGTGTGCTGACAGTGCTCGACGATGCCGCACTGGAGATGAGGGGCGCGAGCGACGTGCGCCTGGTGCTCGAGATTGCCTGCACGCGTCTGGCGCGTCCCGAGGCTGATTTAACGATTGAGGCATTGGCCGAGCGCGTGGCACGCTTGGAGGCCATGGTTGCCAACGCCGCCGTGCCGGCGAGCGTGGCTGCTGCTCAGGCCGCCGCGCCTGCAGCATCCGTACCCGCTGCTGCCCAACAGCCGACGCTCATTTCGGGCGCCCGCGCTGCCGCCCCGGCGGCATCCGCTGCCCCCGCTGCTACGTCCGCGCGCCAGGGCGGTATGCCTTGGGACCGTGGTGCTGCCGCTCCGACGGCTCAGCCTGCGCCCCGTTCTGCGTCCGTGTCAGCTTCCAAGCCTGCAGCGCCTGCACCTCAGCCTGCGCCGGCTCCGACGCCTCAGCCCGTTGCGGCCCCCGCGCCTGCCACCGCTCCGGCACCTAAGCCCCAGTCCAACAACGCCGCCCAGGTTGCCGCCGCCGGTGCCGCCGAGACGCCCGCGGTCGAGGATGCCGGAGAGCTGCAGCGCAAATGGGCCGAGGTTGTCGAGCGTGTCAAGGCGCGTCAGGCTTCCTACGCAGGGCTTTTGCTCAACGCCCGCGCCACGGCCGACGACGGCTCCAAACTCACGGTCTCGTTCCCCGCGGGTTCGACTTTTGCCATTAAGATGCTCGGTCGCGCCGATACGCAGTCGGTGGTCCTGCCGACGGTCTGCGCGGTCTTCGGTCGTCGTACCGTCGACTATGTCCTGGATGGGGGTGGCACGTCGGCTCCTCAACATGAGGAGCATTCTCCATCTGCACGGGCTGCGGCATCTGCGGACCCGCAACCCGTGTCCTCGGCGGCCCCTGCATTCTCGAGCGCCAGCGCGTCGCAGCAGCAAACGGCACCGGTAGCGGCATCGACCCCGTCGGCGCCTAAGCCCGCGGCGCCCAAACCGGCTGCTCCGACGCCCGCGCCCAAGCCCGCCTCGCCCGCGCCCAAGTCGTCTGACCTGGGCAAAGCCCCCTGGCTACGCTCCGACAACCCCGCCGGCGCTCCTGCCACGGGTAAGCTTCCGACTGAGCCCGCACCCCGTGCGCCCGAGCGCTCTGCCGCTCCCAAGGCTCAGCCGTCTGCGCAGTCTGCACCGTGGGAATCCGAGCAGGTGCCCTACGATGACGCCATGGTCGGCGGCTTTGCAGGCGATGCGAGCGGGGACGATCTGCCTCCGTTCGACGTGCCGGGTGCGACGCCCGCGCCCAAGCCCGCTGCAACTGCCCCCAAAGAGGAGGACGCTCCTGCAGCTCCCTGGGAGTCCAACCCCGGCGCGGGCAGTCCCTTCGGCCATCAGGGCGCAGCCCCAAGCATCCCGCAGACCGAGGACGAGGCCAAAGCCCTCATCCGCAGCGTCTTCGGTCAGGCCACCATCTTCAAGCCGGTGGAGTAGCTGTACAGGCGGGTATACTGCTCAAGAAGAGACGTCTTTGAACGGAGCGAGCTTATGATGTGGGAATATGTCCGCCTTGAGGACGATACGCAAGTTTCGTATTCCGAAGTCCGTGAGGACAATACGGTGAAGGTCGTTGTGGAGCGCCCACGCGATTGGGGTTTTGACACGGCGGAGTGCATCTTGCCGGCATTCAATTGGGTGTCGCACGAGGGCTTTAGCGAAGCAGACCTCAAAGAACTCGATGATTTCGTGCGCAACAATGCCCCGCTCATCCTGCGTTTTGCCTACGAAGGCGGACGAGTCTATGCCTAGTCTGTTTCGACTCGGGCCGTACATCATCTTTTTCTGGACAGGGGAGAACGGCGAGCCCGTCCATGTTCATATCGCGGTCAAGCGCCCCACCGCCGAGGCAACCAAGATATGGCTTACCCGCTCCGGCGGATGCAAGCTGGCCCATAACAAGGGCGATATTCCTGCTCGGGATTTACGCGATATCATGCAGTTTGTTTCATCTAACCATGCGCTGATTTGCAAACGCTGGAAAGAAACAACCGGTGGGCTGTCGTTTTACTGTTGAGAATCGCTTGCTGGGCTTAGGACCCCTAGCCCTTTAGGGGCTCTTTATCCGGGCGCATTTGAATTTCGGACATGTGTAGCGTGGTGCCGCGTGTCTCGCATTCGAGCAGGCAGATGCGTGACGGTCGGCCTAGGATGCTGAGGTCGATACGATACGTCGCATGGCTGTCCGTGTGCTCGACTTGCTCGGCGTTGACGGTTGCTCCGATTGTCAAGAAAGCGCCTAGTTCGGCATCGACAATCTTGGAGTCCTTTATCTTGACCTTGAACTCTTGGTAGAGGGACGGGCTGTTGTAGTAAATGGTTCGAGTTCCGTCGGTGCACTCATCGGTCGCTTCCCATTTGACGATGGGCTGGTCCGAGCTGGCTATCAGTAGTTCTGCTCCAAAGGCTATAGCATGGGTGATGATAACCAGTAATGCCCAGCCGACAAAGAGATAGAGAACCACATATGCAACGGGGTGTTTTGAGCGGATGTTTTGGAGCACGTCGGGGGCATTCATGGGGCACCTCCAAATTGCTGTCTGTGACAATCAAATTATACCCTGCCATCATGAGCGCCGCCTCGAGCAGCGGTTCGGCATTTTGTTATCTAGCTGGATGCAGAAAATGCCGGATTCCGGCTCTACAAGATTTAGCTTTCAATATTATGCAGATGCGAATTATTCAACTTTGCATAATCTTTGGGCGCGGCTTGCACTCCAGGACATGTATATCGACTGAGGGAACACGTCCGCCCCGCTTGCTTGCCCCGCGCCGTGGTACGATTTTTGAGTTTGAAAGTCCCGCCGTGCTCCGGCTGCCCTTGCAGCTTGTCGCGCGGCCGCACGTAAAGGAGCCATCATGGCCGGTATGAACATGCAGCAGATGATGAAGCAGGCTCGCAAGATGCAGGAGCAGCTTGCCGCCGCGCAGGAGAACCTCAAGTCCCAGACCGTCGACGCCTCTGCCGGCGGCGGTATGGTCAAGGTGACCGTCAACGGCGAGATGGAGCTCGTCAACCTCACCATCGACCCCGATGCCCTCGATCCCGAGGACGTCGATATGCTGCAGGACATGATCATGGCTGCCGTCAACGAGGCCGTCCGCGGCGTCAACGAGCTCGCCAACAAGCAGATGGGCGCCATCACCGGCGGCCTCAACATCCCGGGCATGCCGTTCTAAGACACGCATATATATGAGTGCGAATCACAGTCTGCAAAAACTGCTCGATGAGCTGGGCCGCCTGCCGGGCATTGGTCCCAAGTCGGCCCAGCGCATCGCCTATTACCTGCTCGAGGCCGATGCCGAGGAGGCCCGCCGCCTGGCCGAGGCCATCCTGGAGGTTAAGCAGGAGGTCCACTTTTGCAGCCGTTGCTTTAACTACGCCACGGCCGACGAGTGCTCCATCTGCCAGGACCCGATGCGCGATACCACTCGTATTTGCGTGGTGGGCGAGCCGCGCGACGTCCAGGCAATCGAGCGCACGGGCAGCTACCATGGCCTGTACCATGTGCTGGGCGGCGTGATCAGCCCCATGGACAAGATTGGTCCCGAGCAGTTGCACATCCGCGAGCTGCTGGCGCGTCTGGGTCACGAGGATATCCATGAGGTCATCATCGCCACCAACCCCAACATCGAGGGCGAGACCACGGCGAGCTATCTGGCCCGTACCATCAAGCCGTTGGGCGTCGAGGTGTCGCGTCTGGCAAGCGGCCTTCCCGTGGGCGGCGACTTGGAGTATGCCGACGAGCTTACGCTTGGCCGCGCCATCGAGGCTCGTCGCGCGATTTAGGCGGCGAGCCTGCTCCTGCCGTATGTTTTCCTCGCGATGCACGGGGTAGTCATAATTTCCCCGTGCGACTGTGAGTTTGTTGTGCAACAAAGATGCTTCGTATCCGCTTATCGCATGGATGCTTCCGCTCGCATCCTTAATTTGCCCATTCGTTGCGCAGCCTTTTGGGTTCGCTGATACACTCAAATATGGATTTGAATGAATGCGCCGCTTCTGAGCGGCGTGTTTTTCTTGGAGGAGAACGCATGCGGCCCGGTGGCACTCAGACAAAGCGCGGCGCCGCGGTGCGCATGCGACGCCGACTGGGCTTGGCGCCGCGGGCGTACGTGCTGCTGTCGTGCTCGCTGGTGCTGGTCATGGCTGGCGTTTCTGCCTATGGCATGACCGTGCCGTCCATGATGCAGGCGCATGCCGCACGCGAACCGCGCGTGGGGCATGAGGTCAAAAGTGATCTGGGTACCACGACTGGATATGCTTGGGCAAGTGTGGTCGCGCATATTGTGTTTGGCACCGACGATGCGGACGGCGCCGAGGCCCCGGACAACGAAGTCACGCTTGCCAATGGCAAAACCATCGTGCTCACCAACACCAAGATCATCGATCGGTTGTCCAACAATAGCGTGGCGGCAACGGTGAATAAGGTCGAGCAGCAAAAGGAGCAGGACGCCCAGCAGTCCGGAAAGCCCGGTAGCTCGGATACTTCTGGCTCCGGCTCGGATTCATCGAGTTCGGGCGGCGGCTCTGGGTCGGGTTCCTCTACCGGAGGGTCTGGAAACGGCGGCTCGACGGGCGGCAACACTGACAACGATGCAAACTCCGGTGGCCTTTCCGCTGCCGAGGAAGAGAGCATTCACAGTTGGCTTGTGACCAAGTACAACATGCTCGACGGCTATGTTTCTCGTGCCAATGACGTGGTCTCGACCTATAACTCTACGGGAGATCCCAGACCGTGCGACAGCCTGGTCGGGGAGATGTTTGTCATTCGAGCCGAGTTCGGTCGTCAGACATTCTCGCCCGGTCAAAGTGGTATCAGCAGTATGCCAATCTGTGGGGCTGTTACACCAACCTATGTCAATGGGTCGGCCATTACGGCGATGATGACGTCGCGCTCGGTAACTTCAACAATAACGTGGCGCGCTTGCCCTATGATGACCGATCTTGCATCCACCACACCACAATCGCTCGGTCGCGATCCCATGGTCGGTCTGCGCCTGGCGCGCGTCGACGGGTTTGAGCCGGCCGTCGCCCTGGGCACGGACGAGCTTCCCGCCTACCTGCGCCGTTTTACGATGCTGTTTGCCGACGACGCCACTATGCGCCGCGGCGGTATCGGCCGTGTGACGCGTGCCGTCAACGCGCAGGGCGAGGCCGTGGCGCTCAAGCAGCTCATCTTGCCAGCGCGCGACGAATTTGATGACGATGTCGCCCACGAAGCGCTGGTCACCAAGTTCAAGGCGGCGTTTCGCGAGGAATATGAATGTCATCGTGCCCTTTCGGGCCTTAAGGGCTTTCCCCGCTTATACGGGTGGGGCGAGGTTGACGGCGTGCCCGCGATTGTCATGGAGTGGGTCGAGGGCGAGACGCTCGCTCGCCTGCGCCCGCGCCTTGCCGTGGACGATGCCGGGCGTCTGTCGCCGCTCGTGGCGGCGCGCCTGGGTCGCGACCTGTTCGATCTGCTCTGCCGCATGAGCTTGGTAGGCGAGGGGTTCGTCCATCGCGATATCTCGCCCGCTAATATTATGGTGCGCACGGCGCGCCTGCCGCTCGACCGACAGCTTGCCGAAGGCACCTTCGACCTGTGCTTGATCGACTTTGGCTCGTCGCTGGCGCTCGAGCCCGCCTCTGCGGTGGCCGGCACCGGCGGCAAGGCGTCGTTTACCGAGCGCTATGCCACGTTGCGCCGTGCGACGGTGGCCTACGCCCCGCCCGAGATGCTCACCGACGATATTCCCGACCTGCGCGCTTTGCGTATGTCGCCGGCGATTGACGTCTATGCCGCGGCAAGCACGGTTTACGAGCTCATTGCCGGCGTCGCGCCATACGAAGCCGCGCCGAGCACTTCGGGCACCTCGGGTTCGCGCAAAAAGACGCGCGACATCGCGAGCCCCTACCGTCTCAAGATGGACACGCGGCCCGACTATCCCATTGGTGCCCATGCGCCCGGTTGTGATTTGACTCAGCTGCTTCGTCGTGAGCCCGATGTGGCGCTCGCCGCGGCCGAGCAGGCCCAGCAGCTAGGGCTTGAGCCGGATTCCGAAGAGCTACGCGATGCGCTGGCGTTTGTCGATGCCCAGCTGTTCGACGTGGTGATGGCCTGTCTGTCCAGCCATCAAAAAGATCGTCCCGAGCCGGCGGCGGTCGAGGCGGCGCTCTCGGCGTTTTGTGACCACTATGCGCAAAATGTCGGTCGTTCGCTCCGCGGCGAGCCGCTCACGCCGTGCCCCATGGATGCGTCCGGCCGCGCGGTTCGTCGCACGGCGATGATTGGTGCGGCGGTCGTTTGCAGCGTGGTTTGGGCTGTGGTCGTGGTTTCGGCCGCGCTGCTGGCGTCGGGCGCCCGCGTGACGGCGACTTTGGGATCGCTCGTGTGGTCTGGGTCGCTACCGGGTATTATTGCCGCACTGGCGTTGGCACTGCCAGGCATAGCCGGCGTTGTCACGGGGGCATTTGCGCGCAATCGGCGCTCGGGGTTCCTGCAGGGTGTGCTTGCGCTTTCTGCCTGCGAGGTTCCGGTGTTGGTTGTGGCTGCATGTAGCGTATTTTCCCAACGCGCCGTGATGGGCGGCCTTGTTGCCGCTCTGGTTGCAACCTATACGCTTACGTGGTTTTTGCTTGCGATGGGCTTTGCCTTTGAACTTCCCGTTTCGGCACCGCGACGCACAAAAGCCCAGATGGCGACTCCGCTTGCCGGTGGAGCCGCAGCTGCCCGTACTTTTGGCGGACCTGTCGAAGTATCGTCCGATTCTATTTCTACGACCAAGGAGGCCTAGGTCATGGCATCTCAAGTTGAGCTCACCCCATGCGGGGCCATGTTTGACATCTTTAAGCGCGCGGCGCATCTGAGCCATATCGAGCTGTGCGGCTTGGTGCTTTCGTCCCGTCCGCTCGCCGACGGCCGCAGCCCGCAGAGCCGAGCCGCCGATCGCTCTTGGGTTTCCCGCTTTATCGTTCGCGCGCCGGTCGGCACGCTTCAGCAGCGCTACTTTGCCGAATACGGTACCTCGGCTGCGCGTATTATGTCGCAACTGGCCCTGCGCCAGCGAAATCCCATGGACTCCACGGCAGTGATCAATATGGTGTGCGGTCCTGCAGGTGAACCGATGGTACGCGCGCTCGAAGAGTGCCACCAGGACACGAATCTCTATCGCAACGCGCTCGATCGCCTGTCCCAGGCGGCAGAACTCATGCCTGCCGAGCGCGCCGAGGCCGTGCTGGTGCTGTTTGTCGCCGTCGGCTGTTCGGCGGATGTGCGGTCCTCGGTGAACTATGCCATCGACTACGCGCTCGCGACCTGTGGCGGAGGCACCTCCACGCCGCGCTCGCTTGGCATGTCGATGACCGCGGGCGAACGCGAACCCGCCCCGGCGCACCCCTTGGGCTTGCTGCGCGTGCAAAACAGTTTTGTCGTGAACGCCCCGCGCTGGATTCAGCCGAGTGAGCAGGGTGTTGAGATTGGCGCGCTGGCCACTGGTGAGGGCGATATTACCGACGTCGGCGACGATGTCTCGGCCCGCCATGCCCATATCTGGTGCGATGCTCAAAATATCTGGCACGTCGAGGACTTGTCGTCCACCAACGGAACCGTGGTGGTAAACGGGGCCACGCGCGTTTGCATTCAGGTCGAGCCCGGCCGTTCCGCCCAGCTCAATCCCGGCGACGAGCTCAAGCTCGGCGAATCCACTACCTACGCCATTCTCTTCGGTGCCCTCTAGCCGGCAGTTAGGGGCGTTCCTTTTCTGCCGGCACTTGGGGGCACTCCTTGGCGCGTCAGAGCCAGTCGTCCGGGGATGGAGGGACCATTCTGGCCTTTGGCGGTCACCCGAGGTAAACCTTTACCGCCCGCCTATATTTGTCGAAATTACACTTGACGGCGGGGTACAATAAACCCGCATGCGGATTTCCGTTGCGGGCGCTTCCCATCGCCGGGGCGTGCCCGGGAGCATCCGGCATGCGGCCTTTGCGGCGCTCGGTCATGTGCAAGACGGGCGGTCGGGTCTGTGGGGCGCATCAGCTGTCCCTCGCCTCGGCATGTCTTCTCTCCACGCCACGTACCTGCTGCTGAGCCTGCCTGCCAGATGATTGGAAGCAACAGCGTAAATCCCATCACGCCAACATCCCGGCGATCGCCGGGGCCTGTATACCTATATGAGAGGAGAGGGGTATATGGCGCGTAAGTTTAAGTCTATGGACGGCAACGAGGCGGCCGCATATGTTTCGTATGCGTACACCGAGGTAGCGGGAATCTATCCCATTACGCCGTCCAGCCCGATGGCCGACCATGTCGACCAGTGGGCGGCCCAGGGTCGCAAGAACATCTTCGGCACCCCGGTCAAGGTCGTCGAGATGGAGTCCGAGGCAGGTGCAGCCGGTACCGTTCACGGTTCGCTGGGCGCCGGTGCTCTGACCACCACCTACACGGCTTCTCAGGGCCTGCTCCTGATGATCCCGAACATGTACAAGATCGCGGGCGAGCAGCTCCCGGGCGTCTTCCACGTCTCCGCGCGTTGCGTCGCTTCCCACGCCCTGAACATTTTTGGCGATCACTCCGACGTCATGGCCTGCCGTCAGACCGGCTTCGCCATGCTCGCCGAGGGCAACGTCCAGGAGGTCATGGACCTCTCGCCGGTGGCCCACCTTGCCGCCATCGAGGGCAAGACTCCGTTCCTTAACTTCTTCGACGGCTTCCGCACCAGCCACGAGATCCAGAAGGTCGCCATGTGGGACTACAAGGATCTGGCCGAGATGTGCGACATGGACGCTGTCCAGGCTTTCCGCGACCACGCGCTCAACCCTGAGCACCCGCACACTCGCGGCAGCCACGAGAACGGCGATATCTTCTTCCAGAACCGTGAGGCCTGCAACAAGGTCTACGACGAGCTTCCCGCCGTCGTCGAGGGCTACATGAAGAAGATCAACGAGAAGCTCGGTACCGATTACGGCCTGTTCAACTACTACGGCGCTCCCGATGCCGACCGCGTCGTTGTGTGCATGGGCTCCTTCTGCGACGTGCTCGAGGAAGTCATCGACTACCTCAACGCTCACGGCGAGAAGGTCGGCCTGGTCAAGGTCCGTCTGTTCCGTCCGTTCTCCATCAAGCACTTCGTCGACGTTCTCCCCGAGACCGTCAAAAAGATCGCCGTCATGGACCGCACCAAGGAGCCGGGTTCCATCGGCGAGCCGCTCTACCAGGACGTCGTCTCCGCTCTCTACGAGGCCGGCAAGACGGGCATCAAGGTCGTCGGCGGCCGTTATGGCCTGGGCAGCAAGGACACGCCTCCCGCGTCCGCGTTCGCTGTCTTCGAGGAGCTCAAGAAGGACGAGCCCAAGCGCGAATTCACCATCGGCATTGTCGATGACGTGACCAACCTGAGCCTGCCCGAGGCCGAGGATGCGCCCAACACCGCAGCCCCCGGCACCATCGAGTGCAAGTTCTGGGGTCTGGGTGGCGACGGTACCGTCGGCGCCAACAAGAACTCGATTAAGATCATCGGCGACCACACCGACAAGTACGTCCAGGCCTACTTCCAGTACGACTCCAAGAAGACCGGCGGCGTCACCGTCTCGCACCTGCGCTTTGGTGATTCCCCGATCCGTTCGCCGTACTACGTGACCAAGGCCGACTTTGTCGCCTGCCATAACCCCAGCTACATCGTTAAGGGCTTCAAGATGGTCCGCGACGTCAAGCCGGGCGGCACCTTCCTGGTCAACTGCCAGTGGAGCGACGAGGAGTTCGCCGAGCACATGCCCGCCGTGGCCAAGCGCTACATCGCGAACAACAACGTCAACGTCTACCTGATCGACGCTATCGACCTGGCGGCCAAGGTCGGCATGGGCAAGCGCACCAACACGGTGCTCCAGTCCGCCTTCTTCGCACTGGCCAAGGTCCTGCCCGCCGAGGACGCCCTGCAGTACATGAAGGACGCGGCTACCAAGTCCTACATGAAGAAGGGCCAGGCCATCGTCGACGCCAACCACAAGGCCATCGATGCCGGCGCTACCGCTTTCCGTAAGTTCGAGGTTCCGGCCGACTGGGCTACCGCCGAGGATGCCGCTCCCGTCGAGCTCTCCGAGGAGACCAAGTCCGCTATCGCCCAGCAGGTCAAGAACCTGCTCGAGCCCATCGACCGCATGGACGGCGACAGCCTGCCCGTTTCCGCCTTCGTCGATTGCGCCGACGGCCAGTTTGAGCTGGGCGCCTCCGCATACGAGAAGCGCGGCGTCGCCGTGGTCGTTCCCCACTGGGACGAGACCAAGTGCATCCAGTGCAACCAGTGCGCCTACGTGTGCCCGCATGCCACCATCCGTCCGTTCGCGATGACCGAGGACGAGGCTGCTGCCGCGCCCGAGGCTACCCGCACGCTCGACGCCATGGGCCCCAAGGCCAAGGGCATGAAGTTCACCATGGCTGTGTCCCCGCTCGACTGCATGGGTTGCACCAACTGCGTCAAGGTTTGCCCCAAGGGCGCCCTCGAGATGGTTCCCACCGAGCAGGAGATGGACCAGCAGCCCGTTTGGGACTACATGGTCGAGAACGTCTCCGAGAAGAAGGAGCTCATCGCGGCCAACGTCAAGGGTAGCCAGTTTAAGCAGCCCTACCTGGAGTTCTCCGGCTCCTGCGCCGGCTGCGCCGAGACCGCCTATGCACGTCTGGTGACCCAGGTCGCCGGCGACCGCATGTTCATTTCCAACGCCACCGGCTGCTCCTCCATTTGGGGCAACCCCGCTGCCACCGCTCCTTACTGCAAGGACAAGGACGGTCACGGCCCGGCGTGGAACAACTCCCTGTTCGAGGACAATGCCGAGCACGGTCTGGGCATGGCCGTCGGTTACGAGGCCGTCCAGCACAAGCTGATCGCTGCTACCCAGGACATCATCGCTGCCGATGGCCCGTCCGATGAGCTCAAGGCTGCCGGCCAGGCTTGGATCGACTCCGTCAACGACGCCGAGGCCTCCAAGACCGCTGCCGCTGCCTACGTTGCCGAGCTCGAGAAGTGCGGCTGCGACGCTTCCAAGGCGATTCTCGCCGACAAGGCTTACCTCACCAAGAAGTCCTTCTGGATCTTCGGCGGCGACGGTTGGGCCTACGACATCGGCTTCGGTGGCCTGGACCACGTCCTGGCTTCCGGCCACAACGTCAACGTCTTCGTCTTCGACACCGAGGTTTACTCCAACACCGGTGGTCAGGCCTCCAAGGCCTCGAACCTGGGCCAGGTCGCTCAGTTCGCCGCTGCCGGTAAGGTGACCAAGAAGAAGTCCCTGGCCGAGATTGCCATGAGCTACGGCTACGTTTACGTGGCGCAGGTCGCCATGGGCGCCAACCCGGCTCAGACCCTCAAGGCCATCCACGAGGCCGAGGCCTACGACGGCCCGTCCCTCATCATCGGCTACAGCCCCTGCGAGATGCACTCCATCAAGAAGGGCGGCATGCAGAACTGCCAGGCCGAGATGAAGAAGGCTGTCGAGTGCGGTTATTGGAACCTCTTCCGCTTCAACCCCGAGGCTGCTGCCGGCAAGAAGTTCTCGCTCGATTCCAAGGAGCCCGCGGGCGGTTATCAGGAGTTCCTGATGAACGAGGCCCGTTACGCTTCGTTGACGCGTTCCTTCCCCGAGCGCGCCGAGGAGCTCTTCAAGGAGAACGAGCAGGCCGCTATGGACCGCTACGCTCACCTGCTGAAGCTCAAGACGGTGTACAACGAGGCCTAGGTCTCCCACCGCAGGATCTGAGGGCTGACCTTCGCGGACGTCCTCGGACATGAAAGAACCCCCGCTGCGCACTACGTGCGGCGGGGGTTCTTTCGTCCTGCGGAATGTCCGCGAAGGTCAGCCCTCAGATCCTGCTACGACTACGTCCTTGGATTGTGTGGGCGGATGAAGGACGTAGTTGGTCGGGTATTCCGTCCCCTTCGCTGTTTCGCGGCTTTGCCGCGAAACCTCGCGCCACTTTGGGGATGGATGGGGGACTTGGCCGTTGCCGCTTTTTCGGAGCTCTTCTTTATTCCTTTTGTTGGATGAAAAGCCCCTTGTTTTTGCAGGGGTGCATACTCGACTTATATGTGCATAGAATCTCGTATAGTGCGAGTAAGATATTGCGCTGTCTGTTTTGTGTTTAGCAAAGATATAGTTTGCATAATCTGGTCTAATCCCTGCTCTATTAAAATAAAGTTGCACGTAAATGGCGTAGATATGCTTGAGCTGGGGTTCTGTACGCTGAGCGGATAAAAACGACCGTTCACCGTTCCGCTATTTTCAAAATGAATAAAATGAGCGATAAAGAGAATATAAACCTTAATAAACTCGCGTATCGCACGGACGCGGGTTATTAATGGGTTGTAGGCCTTTTACAGAAAGGATTCCAGCAATGTCTAAGCCTCTTGGCAAGCCCGATCGTATTGTCGTCGCCCTTGGCGGCAACGCCCTCGGCAACAACCCCGTTGAGCAGATCGAGGCCGTGAGCAACACCGCCCACGCTCTCCTCGGGCTCATCGAGCAGGGCAACGAAATCATCATCACCCACGGCAACGGCCCGCAGGTCGGCATGATCCAGAACGCCTTCGCTGCTGCCCACGATGCCATCGGTACCCCCGAGATGCCGCTGCCCGAGTGCGGCGCCATGTCCCAGGGCTACATTGGTTATCACCTGCAGCAGGGCATCGGCCGCGAGATGCACAAGCGCTATAAGCGTTGGCACGCCGCCACCGTCGTCACCCAGATCGAGTGCGACCCGGATGATCCCGCGTTCAAGAACCCGACCAAGCCGATCGGCCCCTTCTACACCGAGGAGCAGGCCAAGGAGTTCATGGCCGAGGATCCCTCCAAGGTCTTCGTCGAGGATTCCGGCCGCGGCTGGCGTCGCGTCGTCGCTTCCCCCGATCCCAAGAAGATCGTCGAGGCTGACTCCATCCTCAACCTGCTCGACAACGAGTTCATCGTCATCGCCTGCGGTGGCGGCGGCATCCCCGTCGTCCGCGACTACGAGAACAAGGGCTGCTACAAGGGCGTTCCCGCCGTCATCGACAAGGACCTGGGCGGCGAGCTGTTGGCCGAGGACTGCGACGCTGACGTTCTGTTCCTGCTGACCGCCGTTGAGCATGTCGCCATCAACTTTGGCAAGCCCAACCAGGAGGAGCTCGAGGACCTCACCGCCGACGAGGCCGAGCGCCTGGCCGACGAGGGCCAGTTCGGCAAGGGTTCCATGGAGCCCAAGGTTCGCGCTGCCATCAAGTTCGCGCGTTCCCGCAAGGGTCGTACCTGCATCATCGGCGCTCTGGACAAGGCCGCCGAGACCATGGCCGGCCTCTCCGGTACCCGCATCCACGAGTAGTCTCTACTCTGCTGTCTCTCTTGTGGGCGCCAGGCAAAGCGCCCACAAACTAGCCTCTCTTCATGAGCCCCGCAGTCCGCTCCGACTGCGGGGCTTTTGCTATTCACCTAGTCATTGGGGACGTTCTTAAATGACTAGTCAAACAAGAGCGTCCCCAATGACCACTCATTTAAGTCTGTCCCCAATGACTAGTAGTAGGCCCACATGGCTTCGACTTCGTTGAGGACCTCTACGACGCCCCAGCGGCGGGCGCTGCGGCTGGGGCGTCGTAGACGCCAATCTGGTTGGCATCGTCAATGCCGTAGAGCACGATGTAGTGGCCTACGTTAGTAAACGTACCGGGGCGCACTGCGGCGATGACGGGCGCACCCGAGCGAAGTGCTTGGGTAATCGATTCGCGATCGTTATAGAGCTGTGTTCCGTTGAGCCCCAGCTGCCACGCACCGCCTGTCATAAACGACCACTCGGTGGCACCGGTGGGGGCGTAGTTGCCGGCTTCGGCCAGCGCGCATATATCGACCGGCGTCTTATCGGTATGGCCGGTCTTAAAGATATAGACCATGGTGAGGCAGGTAGGACCGCAAGCGTTTTCGCGAATAGTGCCACCGGCATAGGGCAGCTCCGACCATGCGGGGTCAATTTGGTAGATGTGGGGCATGGTGCCGGCCTGCCATTGCGAGCGTGGGGTCGAGAACGCAAAGGAGTAGCCGGGCGCGACGGGAGCTTTAAGCAGCTTGTCCTCGGCAGTGGGCTCAAGACCGGCTGATCCGTGGGAGATACAGGATCCCAAAAACACAAAGACGAGGCAGGCGGCGATGGAGCAAAGCGCAAGGCGTAGACGGCGGGCTGGAAGCGCGTGGCTTGTGGTGTGCGACGCGGGGTGAGGGGCGGAATTGCCGCGATCGCGTTGAGGTCGCGAAAAGGTGCGCTTGACGTAGTAGTCGGTCTTACGGCGATCGTAGCGGCGTGGCTGCGATGTGTCGGTCTGGCGGTGGCGTGTGCTCATACTCACGCGGTCTGACTGCCGCACGGTACGGCTTTGTTGCCGCGAAGAAGCCCCGGGCTGCTCTTGGGGGCGCTGCGGGTTGTCGTTGTCGGAGGTGATTCTGGGCGTTGACGTGGTGCGGCCGGCAAGGCGCACGCTTTGTGGCCGTTGGTCGCCGTCATTGTATCCGTATGCCATTCGAATCACCTTGCCTCATGTGTAACTTGTCTATCCTACATAAAAAGATGCACGACACATGGGCATGTGCGCCAAAAGCCTGACAAATGGTATGAACGTTGCCGTGCCGCGCGCCGCGCACCAAGCGCCAC
Organism: uncultured Collinsella sp.; assembly: GCA_905209455.1. Taxonomy (GTDB): domain Bacteria; phylum Actinomycetota; class Coriobacteriia; order Coriobacteriales; family Coriobacteriaceae; genus Collinsella. The sequence goes on along the minus strand of CAJLTA010000012.1, from coordinate 12,060 downwards.
GGCAACAGGTATTCAAAAGCAGACAAGATGAAAGCGTCCAAGACGAATGACGTCTCCCGCCGTTCGTCCCAAAAACAGCGCCGCTCGTTTTGCAGTTCTGCCTTCGGTCGAGCTGCGAGCGGCGCTGCTGCGCCAAGGCCGTATCTTAAAGCCATGGAATAAAAGCGCGCGGCAAAACGGACCGCGCAAGGGGTGACGCCAAGGGCGTCAAACAGGAAAGGAGGGGAACAATGGCGGACAAGAACGCAGAAGTTGCAGTCGAGGATAACGGCGGCATGAAGAAAACGCTTTCGCTCTGGAACTTCTTTACCATCGGCTTCGGTGCCATCATCGGTACCGGTTGGGTTCTGCAGGTCGGCGACTGGATGGTCGTGGGCGGCGGTCCCGTTCCCGCTATGATCGCATTCCTCTTGGGTGCAATCTTCCTCGTGCCCGTCGGAGCTGTTTTCGGTGAGCTCACGGCTGCTATCCCCATCTCGGGCGGCATCGTCGAGTATGTCGATCGTAGCTTTGGTCGTACGCTGAGCTACATCACCGGATGGCTTTTGGCCCTGGGCAACGGCATCCTGTGCCCGTGGGAGGCCATCGCCATTTCGACCCTCGTGTCCGAGATGTTCGGCAGCCTGCCCGGCCTTGAGTGGCTGCGCGCCGTCAAGCTCTACACCATACTGGGGGCCGACGTCTACCTGTTCCCGACGCTGATCGCGCTCGGCTTTGCAGTCTACGTCATCTTCCTCAACTTCCGCGGTGCCAGCTCGGCTGCCAAGCTTCAGGCCTTCCTGACCAAGGCCCTGCTCTGCGGCATGCTGCTCGCCATGGGCGTCTCGCTGTTCACCGGCTCGCCGGACAACGCCATGCCCGTGTTCTCCCAGGTCACCGGCGCTGGCGGCGGCAAGGCCGCTACCGAGAGCACCAGCCTGTTTGCCGGCATCGTGTCGGTCCTGGTTCTGACCCCGTTCTTCTACGCCGGCTTCGACACCATTCCTCAGCAGGCTGAGGAAGCAGCCGAGGGCCTCAACTGGAACAAGTTCGGCAAGATCATCTCCCTGGCCCTGCTGGCCGCTGGCGGCTTCTACATGGTCTGCATCTACTCGTTCGGCACCATCCTCGACTGGCATGAGTTTGTTAAGAGCCCGGTTCCCGCGCTTGCCTGCCTCAAGGGCATCAACATGCTTCTGTACCTGGCCATGCTCGTCATCGCCACGCTTGGACCCATGGGCCCGATGAACTCCTTCTACGGCGCCACGAGCCGCATCATGCTCGCCATGGGCCGCAAGGGCCAGCTGCCCGAGCAGTTCGCCGAGGTCGACCCCAAGTCCGGCGCTCCCAAGCTCGCCTGCGTCGTTCTGGGCGTCATCACCGTCGTCGGTCCGTTCCTGGGCAAGAACATGCTCATCCCTCTGACCAACGTGTCGGCTCTCGCCTTCATCTTCTCCTGCGGCATGGTCGCCCTCGCTTGCCTGCGTATGCGCTTCACCGAGCCCGACCTGCCTCGTCCCTACGAGGTGCCCGGCGGCAAGTTTGGCATCGGCCTCGCTATCGCTGCCTGCGCCATCATCATCGGCCTGCTCGTGATTCCGTTCTCTCCCGCCTCCCTCAACATGGTGGAGTGGAGCATCGTGATCGGCTGGTTGGCTATTGGCCTGGCCCTCATGGCTTTCACCAATTCCCGCAAAAAGTAACGCCGAGCCGGGGCGGATCGGGTGCGCGGGACCCTCTCTTCCGCGCACCGAACCCGGCACCACTTGGGTAGCTTTGTGAGGCCTTAACTCAACACGGCCTCGCCCACTATATGGATCCATAAGGAGGAACCATGTCCACTAAGTATGCAATCGTTGGCGGCAAGCTCATCGACGGTACCGGTGCCGAGCCGGTCGAGAACTCCCTCGTTCTCGTCGACGACAACGGCAAGATCGAGTACGCCGGCGCCATGCAGGACCTTCCCGAGGGCGTTGAGGTCATCGACGCCGCCGGCAAGACCGTCCTTCCCGGCCTGATCGATACCCACCTGCACTTCTCGGGCAACTTGACCGACGATGACACAGACTGGGTCATGCAGCCGCTCCTCGAGAAGCAGGCCGTCGCCGTCAAGCAGGCCTACGACTGTCTCACCCACGGCCTCACCACCGTCTGCGAGATCGGCCGCTTTGGTATCCAGATCCGTGACTGCATCGACAAGGGCGTCTTCAAGGGCCCGCGCGTTCTGGCCACCGGCCTTGGCTTCTGCCGCGTTGCCGGCCACGGCGACTCCCACCACTGCAGCCAAGAGCTCAACAAGGAATCGCACCCCTGGGGCGATCAGGTCGACGGTCCTTGGGATCTGCGCAAGGCCGTCCGTCGTCGCCTGCGCGAGAACCCCGATGCCATCAAGATCTGGGCTACCGGTGGCGGCATCTGGCGCTGGGACTCCGGCCGCGACCAGCACTACTGCTCCGAGGAGATTCAGGCCGTGGTCGAAGAGGCAAAGATGGTCGGCATCCCCGTGTGGAGCCACTGCTACAACAACCACGCCGCTGCCTACGATTCCGTTCGCTTTGGCTGCGAGCAGCTGATTCACGGCTTCGATATCGATGAGCGCACCATGGACCTCATGGCCGAGCAGGGCACCTTCTTCACCCCGACGATCGCCTTCCTGCCCACCTGGTACGCCACCTATCCGCCCGTCTACGTCCCCGAGCTGCACGACAAGTACGAGGGCACCCTGGTCGAGAAGGAGCTGCAGCGCAACTACGACTGCCTGCGCGAGGCCAAGAAGCGCGGCGTCGTCATGACGATCGGCTCCGACTCCTTCTCCTTCGTCACCCCGTACGGCACCTGTTCCATCGAGGAGATGTACGAGTTCGTCGACAAGATCGGCTTCACCCCGGTCGAGACCATCACCTGCGCCACCCTCAACGGTGCCAAGATGTGCCACATCGAGGACGAGACCGGTTCCATCGAGGCCGGCAAGTGCGCCGACCTGCTGGTCGTCAACGGTGACGTCGCCGCCGACATCCACGTGCTCAACACCGACAACATGGACGTCATCATGAAGGACGGCTGGATTGTCGAGGCCGGCACCTTCGGCGAGGCAAACAAGTACAGCGCCTAAGCTACCGTTCATCGATGGCTTGATGTAAAACACAGTATTTGATTGCATAATGCAATGGGGAGGGTCGCTTGCGGCCCTCTTTATTGCTATGGGGTGCGTCAGTAAGAAGGAGATGACTGTGGATCTCAATAGGCTGATTCTGGGCAAGAGCTACAACTCTACCAAGGTCTTTCGTACCGCTCAGCATGTGGTTCAAGCCATCTTGCTCGGTATTGTCGTTCCGCTGCTTATCCTGCTGCTCATCTGGGATCTAACCGATAATCCCAATCCCGTTCCGGCCGTTGTCGTCATTGCCTGCTTGGTCATGCTGTGCTTCTTCTTCTCGTACGTCTTTGTCGTTCCCGACGACCTCACATCGAGCGCAACCGACCGCACGCTCGCCATCGCTTCAAAAATATTCGCCTACACGTCGCGCGGCCTTACGCCCGAAGCTGCCCTGGGCACCTCTAAGATCATCCTGTCCGAAACTATCGCCTCTGCCATCTGCTTTACCGACGGCAAGCAGGTGTTGGCAAGCTGGGGCGAGGACTCGGCAAAATGCCCCGCGGGCACCCCGGTGGTACTGCGGACTACGCTCAACGTGATCAACAGCGGTGAGCAAAGCGTGTTCTCGCGCGATGCCTCGACCGAGACGGGTGGCTACTTTCCGCGCCTGCGCGCCGGTATTGTCGCACCGCTTACCGTGCGCGGGCATTGCGTGGGCACGCTCGAGCTGTATTATCTCCGTCTGAGCAGCATCGATATGCGCCAGACGGCGCTTGCCTCGGGCTTTGCCGATCTAATTTCCACGCAGCTTGCGAGCTTTGAGCTCGAGCGCCAGGACGAGCTTACGGCCCGCGTGGAGCTGCGCGCCTTGCAATCGCAGGTCGATCCTCATTTTCTGTTTAACACCATCAGCACCATCGTGTCGCTCGTTCGAACCGAGCCCGACAAGGCGCGATCGCTGCTGATCGACTTCTCCAATTACTATCGTCAGACGCTTTCTGATTCCGATACGCTCACCACGCTCGAGCACGAGGTGGAACAGGGTACTCGTTATATCAATCTTATGCAGGCCCGGTATGGCGACGGCCGTTTGCGCGTCTCGGTCGATATCGACTTTGAGGTGCGCGATTGCATGGTGCCGCCGTTTATCTTGCAGCCGTTGCTCGAAAACTGCATCAAACACGCGCAGCGCGAGACCGAGCCGCTTTCTATTCGTGTTAGGGCTTTCGAGACCGATGACGGTTTGGAGATCATCGTCGAGGACGATGGCATCGGTATGAGCGAAGAGGTCTGCGCGCATCTGTTTGAGCAGCATCGCCTGGAGGAGCCCGAGAGCATTACCGCCGACGGCTCCATCAAACGAGGCTGCGGCTTGGCGCTCTTCAACGTGCTTCAGCGCATCCATTTCTTTTACGGAGAAGATTCTGGCATGCGCGTGAAGTCCCAGGAGGGCGTGGGAACGCAGGTCATCGTCGAGCTGAACGGCGAGCCGCATGAGCCGGCGCCGTTGATGGCGTAGCACGCGGTTGGATTGAGAGAAAAAGAGGGGAAGCACATATGTCCGAAGGCTGGAACATCTTGGTGGTTGATGACGAACCTCCCATTAGGGCCGAGCTACGCTATCTGTTGGAAAAGGATACGCGTGTGGGCCAGATTGCCGAGGCGGGCAATGTCACCGAAGCCGTGGAGTCGATTCTGTCGAACAAGCCCGACGTGCTGTTTTTAGACATTAACATGCCCGGTCGCTCGGGAATTGAGCTTGCCGAGACGCTGCAGAACCTAAAGACGCCGCCGGTGGTTGTGTTTGTGACGGCGTTTGCCGAATTTGCCGCCGATGCGTATAACCTCGATGCGGTCGACTATGTCGTCAAGCCGGTCGAGGACGCACGCCTGTCAAAGGCACTCGACAAGATCGAGGCAGCCTTGGGTGCCCGTCGTGTTATCCATGCTCCGCGCCAACCTTTGCGTCTGACAGTGGACCGCGGGGGCAAAAAGGTGTTCATTCCCGCCGCAGACGTCTGCTACTTTGAGGCGCGCGCCGATTTTTGCAACGCCATCTGCGCCGAGGGAACGTACCTGATCAATGAGTCGATCTCTTCGCTCGAGCGTCGCTTGGACTCCGAGGGCTTTATTCGCGTTCATCGCAGCTACCTGGTCAATTTGGAAGACGTGCACAATGTTGAGATTGGCTCCACGGGGTTGATGGAGCTCAGGCTCGACCGCGTGAACTCGACGGTACCGGTGTCCCGTCGTCGTGCCGCCGAGGTCAAGTCGCACCTGGGGCTTGCGTAGACGGTCTGCATGCCGTCGTTTACCATCGCAGGTTTGGCATGGGCGCGCGGTGGGCATAATGGGTGGCATCGAATGAAATCGAAAGGATCATTATGCCCGCGCTTATCACCCATCATCTGTTTGGCGAGGAAAGCATCGACCGTCTTCCGCAGGGCGTCATCACGTCCGATGAAGAGCGCATTGCCTTTATCTTGGGCAACCAAGGCCCCGACCCGTTTTTCTTTCACATTCTGACACCGCGTGTTTCCGACTGCACGCTGCTGGCGCAGGTCATGCATCGGTCGCGTATGTCTCGCCAGTTCGCGTGCCTGCGCGACGGCGTGTCGCATCTGCTGCCGCGCGACGCCAGCTTGGGTCGCGCCTTTGCGCTGGGCCTGCTGTCTCATTACGTGCTCGACCGCAACGCCCATCCCTTTGTCTATGAGCAGCAGTTTGGCATCGTGGAGTCCGATTCAGAGCTTGAGGATTCGAGCAGTCAGGTCCATGCTGTGATCGAGAGCGACCTGGATGTACTGATGCTGCAGCTTAAACGCGATGGCGCTACGGTCGACGATTACCCGCCGGCGGGCGAGATCGTCACCACCGATCGCATCAATCGCGTGGCCGGCGTGCTGATGAGCTATGTTGCCGGACGCGTGTACGGCATTGACATTCCGGCGGGGGAGTACGGTGCTGCCGTTGCCAATATGCAGCGACTTTACCGCGCGATTGAGCCGGCCGGCTCCGCAAAGACGCGCGCGATCTCGCTGGTTGAGGGCTTGGTGCACGACTACTCGCTGCTCGACGGCCTTGCCCATCGCGTGACGACGGAGCTGCCCGAGCGCACCGGTAACCTGGGCCATCTGACATGGAAGAATCCCTTTACCGACGAGGTCTCGAACGAGAGTTTCCCCGAGGTCTTTGATCGCGCGCTGGTCGATTACGGGTGCACGGTCGCACGTTTTATCGAGACCGGTGACATGGATGCCGTGACCGGTCACGTCAACTACAGCGGTCGCGTGCTCGAAGCCGATGAGGAGTTCGACCGCGAGGAATAGGGCCCGTGCGTGCCCCTTTGCCGAATCCTTACCGGCGGTTCTGGACAATTGGGGTACGATGAACTAACTGCATATCGGGCGAATACGAAGGGTCCCTGTCCATGAAATACACCAAGCTCGAGCGTAACTGGGTTATGTATGATGTGGGCAATTCGGCCCTCGTGCTGCTCAATACCTCGGTGGTGCCCATTTACTTTAACGCCATCAATACCGGCGCTTCTTCGGCCGACCTGGTGGTCGCCTGGGGCAATGCGCAGACGATCGCCTCGCTGGTCATCGCCATGCTCATGCCCATTCTGGGCGCGCTTGCCGACTACGCCGGCAACAAGATCAAGTTCTTCTTGGGCTTCTTCCTCACGGGCCTGGTGCTTTGCTTGGCGCAGGCTATCCCAATGTCCGCCATGGCATTTTTGACCGTGTACGTGCTGTGCACCATCGGCCTTAACTCTTCTATGACGTTCTACGACGCCATGCTGCCCGACATTACCACCGACGAGCGCATGGACGCCGTGTCCAGCTCGGGCTATGCCTGGGGCTACATCGGTTCCACCGTGCCGTTCGTCATCTGCCTGGCGCTCATCATGGGTGGCCCCGCTCTTGGCGTCCCTACCATGCTGGCAACGCGTCTGTCGTTTATCATCACTGGCGCCTGGTGGCTCATCTTTACTCTGCCGCTCATTCGCACCTATAAGCAAAAGTACGGTCGCGAGCGCGGTCCCGAGGACACCATCGGCCACATCGTGGGCGGTGTGTTCTCCGAGGTCGGACACACCATGCGCGAGATCGCCCACAACAAGACCGTGCTGGTCTACATGGTCGCGTTCTTCTTCTACATCGACGGCGTGCACACGGTCATTTCCATGGCAACCAGCTACGGCTCGGCTTTGGGCATCGATTCGACGCAGTTGGTGCTGGCGCTGCTCGTTACGCAGTTCGTGGCCTTTCCGTCCGCCATCATCTACGGCAAGCTCGCCGGACGCGTGGGCACGCTCAACATGATCCTGGTGGCCGTCGCCGCCTACATGGGCATTGTGCTGTTTGCCGCGTTCTTCCTAAAGACCGCCTTCGAATTCTGGGTGCTTGCCATTATGGTCGGCCTGTTCCAGGGCGGCGTGCAGGCGCTCAGCCGTAGCTACTTTGGCCGCATTATCCCTAAGGAAAAATCCAACGAGTACTACGGCTTCTTTGACATCTTTGGTCGTTATGCAAGCGTCATGGGCACCTTCCTGGTGTCGGTCGTCACCTCGTTGACCGGCAACCCGTCACTGGGCGTCCTTTCCATTGGCGTGTTGCTGATCGTTGGCTTTATGCTGCTGGTCCGCCTGTCCCGCATGACTCGGGCGGCAGAGCATGCCGCATAGGAGCGAGCGGCTATTGTGCCTGTCCACGGTACTCTTTTGGGGTTATCCGCAATAAACATTGCGACTTGCGAGCAATGATTTGCCCAAGTGGGTATGATGGAATCAGCTAGGTCGCGGGGCGTCGCCTGTGTTTGGCGGCGTCCCGTTTTTGTGTTGCAGGGAGGGTAAGGCATGAACGCCACAGTCGTGATTCCAACGTATTGGGCGGGCGACGACGCTTGCGCAAACGTCCCTGGCACCTATGACCATTCGACGCGACTCAACGCCGACAATCCCGAACTCGACCGCTGTCTGGCCTCGCTTGAGCAGGTACGTGACATCCCGCGCATCATCCTTTTGGTGGTCTGTCCCGTTTCTGCCACAGCCGATGTGTCGCTGCGCGTGCACGAGATTGTCGACGCGCATCCCACGCTCAAGGTCACCGTTGTCACCAACACCCAGGCCTCGCGCATCGCAGACCGGGTTGCTCAGATCGCGCCCAAGGGTTCGGGCGAGTGCGTGAGCCTGCGAGGCTACGGTGCCATCCGCAACATGGGGCTAGCCTGTGCCGCTGTGCTGGGGCATGACGCGGTTATCTTTTTGGATGACGATGAGACTGTCATCGACGCCGACTTTATGAAGCGCGCGACCTATGCGTTGGGGCAGCAGACACGTCAGGGCTTGCCGATCTTGGTCAAGAGCGGTTATTTCTACGATCGCGACGGCTCGCCGCTGGCTCCCACGGACAAGGCGGGCATCTGCCATCGTTGGTGGACCAAGCGCATCGAGTTCAACCGTTGGATGAAAAAGGCGCTCTCGGGCACCCGCATCTCGCGCTCCAACTACGTGTGCGGCGGCCTGATGGCCCTGCACGCCCGCGCCTTTACGCGTGTGGCCTTTGACCCGTTTATCACCCGCGGCGAGGACTTGGATTACCTCTTTAACATGCGCATGTTTGGCTACGACGTGTGGTTCGATAACGAGTGGACCGTGCGCCATCTGCCTCCGGAGTCCGAAAAGCGCTCACCGCGCTTTATGCAGGATGTATACCGTTGGTACTACGAACGGGCCAAGTTGACATTCTCCGCGCATCAAAAGGAGCTCATTCCCGTTACGGCGGCATCGCTCATGCCCTACCCGGGCCCGTGGATTTCGCGCGAGCTCGACGACCGCGTGCGCAAGACCGCTATGGTCCGCAGCGTGTTTACCCGCGAGCATGAGGGCTACCTGCGCATTTGGCGCCATGGTATCGGCGAGGCAAAGGCCTATGCGCGCCAAAACGCTGCAAGCTACCTGCGTTTCCAGAGCTTTTGGCCCAAGATCATGGACGGGCTTTGGCGTGACGCACAACTGATCAGTATCCTGGAGGGGGCCGAATGATCGACCGCCGCGCCCAGCGCGATAGTTCAATATCAATCTTTCGCATCATTGCCGTTGCCTGCGCCATTTGCGTGCTGGTGTACTTTATTTTTGCCTTGGTGACCGGTATCGAGCCGATCGCCACGGTGATTGCCTGCGCGCTGCTGTGCATCTTTCTGTGCATCTTTATCTTTTTGACGCTCAATCCCGATTCGGTGCGCTCCCAGTACACCGAGGAGACGCTCTCGGTGGCCTCGGCCATGCTCGAGGACATTAAGGGCGGTCTGACGCAGGAGTCGGCGCGTTTGGTGTGCCGGCGCATTTTGCCCGAGACGCGCGCCATGACGGTGGCCATCACCGACGAGGGCAACGTGTTGGCCTGCGCGGGCGAGTTTGAGGAAAAACTACTGCCAGATTCTCCCATCCACACGCTTGCCACACGCTACGTTATCGAACATGGCATCGTGCAGTCGTTCAACCGTATGGTGGATGTCGTGGGCTCGGATGGCTCGCACAACCAAGTCCCCGCCGGCATTATCGCCCCCATCAAGGTGGGCGATCGTACCGTCGGCACGCTCAAGTTCTACTACAAGACCCCGCGCGCCGTCGACCGTACCCAGTACGCGCTTGCCTCGGGCTTTGCCGAGATCTTGTCCACGCAGCTCGCCATCCACGAGCTCGAGGTGCAAAAGGAACTCACAGCGCGCGCCGAGGTGCGTGCGCTGCAGGCGCAGATTAACCCGCACTTCCTGTTCAACACGCTGAACACCATTGCATCGTTTACGCGCACCGACCCGCTGCGGGCCCGCGAATTGCTTCGTGAGTTCTCATCGTTCTATCGTGCCACGCTCGACAACTCGGGATCGCTTATTCCGGTCTCGCGCGAGGTTGCACAGACCAAGCGCTACCTTACCTTTGAGAAGGCCCGCTTTGGCGAGGACCGCGTGCTTGCGACGTTCGATGTGTCCGAGGACGTGGAAGATACGCTGGTGCCGGCGTTCGTGATCCAGCCGATTGTCGAGAACGCCGTACGTCATGGTATGGGCGATGACGACGCCCTGAGGATCGACGTGACCGTTCACCAAGACGGCGAGGATGCAATCTTGATTGCCGTGGCCGATAATGGCGTGGGCATGGATGAGGGTACCGCCGCCAGACTGTTTGACGAGCGCTCTGCCCGTCCCGACGCCAGCTCTCCCCAGGGTGGCGGCGCCGGTGTGGCCATGCACAATATTTCGGAGCGCATCCATCGCTTTTATGGGCCGCACTCCTATACGCGTGTCGAATCGGCGCCGGGCAAGGGCACCAAAGTGCTCCTTCATCTTGATTTGTCAGAGAGCATCTTCGACATTCAAGAGTAAAATAAAAGGCTACGGGCTCAACGTCATGCGACGGATGCCCGGCGTAGTTAGTTGACGAAAGGTTTTATCCCTATGCTGCGTGCGATGATTGTGGATGATGAGGCGCCGGCTCGCTCGGAGCTTCGCTTCCTGCTCGAGCAAACGGGCAAGATCGGCACGATCACGGAGGCGTCGAGCGTCCGCTCCGCCATCGAGATGCTTATGGAAAGTCGCGTGGATGTCGTGTTTCTCGATATCTCGATGCCCGGTGCCTCGGGCCTGCAACTTGCCGAGGCGCTGCATAAGCTCAAAAATCCGCCGGCGATCGTATTTGTGACTGCGTATAGTGACCATGCGGTCGAGGCATTCGACGTGGATGCCGTCGATTATCTGATGAAGCCGGTCGAGGAAGCTCGCTTGGATCGCGCGATCGAGAAGGTCATGCAACGCGCCAAGCCGGTTACGGACAGCAAGGTGACCATCGAGCGTATCCCGGTGGAAAAGGGCGGCCGCAAGGTGCTCATTCCCGTGGATGACATTCGCTTTATCATGGCCAAGGACGATTACTCCTGCATCTATACCGTCGATGATCGCTTTTTGTCGACGACCTCGCTGGCGCAGTTTGAGGCCAAGCTCTGCGACTTTGGCTTCTTCCGTGTTCACCGCCGCTATATCGTCAACTTGGCGTGCGTTACGGACGTCGAGACGGTGCCCTCGGGCGCCATCCAGCTGGGCATTACGGGCGTCGACGAACGCGTGCCGGTTTCGCGCCGCCGCGTCGTGCCGCTCAAGAAGGCCCTGAGTCTCTAGCACACTGGCCCCGCAGCCCTGTAGACCCATCGTCTGCGGAGCCGTGGGGCCTTTTTTGTATGTATCTGCCGAATCGTTTTTTGCGGAAGGGATCCCATGAACAGTGCAAGCGCCAAGCGTATCGATATCATCTCGGACACCCACGGCTATTTATCGCCTGCGCTCTTGGATGAGCTTGAGGGCGCAGACCTGATCATCCACGCCGGCGACCTCACGTCAGAGATAGACTACGAGCACCTATGCACCATCGCCCCCGTGCGGGCCGTACTGGGCAACAACGATTACTACCGCGACTACGGCCCCGATGTAGACCGTCTTGCGCTCTTTACCTACGAAGGCCTCAAATTCGCCGTAGCCCACTACCGCGAAGACCTTCCGGTGGGATCCGTAGACGTAGCCATCAACGGCCACACCCACGTAACCAAAGAAGCCCAAGTGGGCCGTTGTTTAGTCCTCAACCCGGGCAGCGCCAGCTACCCCAGAGGCACCCGAGGCCCCACCATGGCCAGAATGCTAGTAAAAGACGGCAAGATCATAAGTACCAAGTTTATTGACCTAGACTAACCGCAACAAAAACGGGGGATGCACAATGCGTCCCCCGTTTTTCTTTAAGCCAAAGGCCGAAGTTCAACAAGATCCATCAGACCAACCCCGCCGAAGAGCACGCGGGCTAGCCGCGCAGCGGCGCACGCCCGCAAAACTGGTTGAATAATGTGACGGCAGGGAGGGTCTCCGGGGCTGAGGGCGGGGGTTAAGTTTGTCGCGAGTTCCGCACGCAAAGGAAAGCACTTAATGTGCTTTCCGTC
>CAJLTA010000011.1 GCA_905209455.1 uncultured Collinsella sp. | reverse complement strand
TCTTTCATGCAGCAGGGGCTCTCAATGTTTTTATGTCCTGCTCATATCGTCTCTGTCGGCTGCTGGGGACAGTCCCCATGTGCCGGCAGTTTGGGACGGCCCTTGGATTCCTGATGCCTTCCCAGAGGGGTGGAGTAATACAGCACGCTCTCTTTTAGGGCTTTGGTGTTCCGCTTCTTTATCCTTTACAAGGATCCTCGCATGCGCATTATCGCGCATAGCATTGCGTGTTAATGCGTATGACCGCGTAAAAATGTGCAAAATATGGCTAAATAATGACCGATAAACAAATTAACACGCAAATACAAGCAAATGCGCGCGCATTTGTGCGAATATAAGGCTGTTGGAAATGAAGAACTTCCGATGACTCAGGAGGCACATATGGCAGATTCCAAGCAGGCTCCACTCGACTCCGCGGCAGCCGCAAAAGCAGCGTTCGCTTCGGTCCAGGATAAGCCATTCCCCGATGATATCTTTACGGCTCCCGAGCTTCGTTGGGCTGTGATCGGGTGCGGCGTTATCGCCAACCAGATGGCCCAGTCTCTCGCTCTTGCCGGTCGCAAGCTTGCGGGCGTCGCCAACCGCACGCTGTCCAAGGCTCAAGCTTTTGCTGAGCAGTATGGCATCGAGAAGGTCTATGAATCGGTCGAGGACCTCTATGCCGATCCGAACATCGACGCGATCTATATCACCACCCCGCATAACACGCATATCACCTACCTGCGAGCCGCTCTGGCAGCTGGCAAGCACGTGCTCTGCGAAAAGGCCATTACCCTCAACTCTGCCGAGCTCGACGAGGCCCGTGCCATCGCCGACGAGCACAACGTGGTCCTTATGGATGCCACCACGGTGCTCCACATGCCGCTGTATCAGGAGCTGCGCCGTCGCATGGATGCGGGCGAATTTGGCCGCATGAACCTCGCCCAGCTCAACTTTGGTAGCTATAAGGAGTACGGCGACCTGACCAACCGCTTCTACAACCGTAGTCTTGCCGGCGGCGCCATGCTCGACATTGGCGTGTATGCGCTCTCCGTCATGCGCCTGTTTATGGCAAGCCAGCCCGCCGAGGTCGTTTCGCTGGGCAATACCTGCGAGACTGGCGTTGACGTCGCGGGTGGCATTGTCTGCCGTAACGCCGAGCAGCAGCTGGGCGTCGTGAGCCTTACGCTCCACTCCAAGCAGCCCAAGCGCTCGGTCATCAGCTTCGATAAGTGTTATATCGAGGTCAACGAGTATCCGCGTGCCGACCATGCGACCATCGTGTGGACTGCAGACGGTCACCGCGAGGAGGTCCACACTGGCACCGAGGCCTACGCACTGTGCTACGAGATGGCCGACCTGGAGAAGGCCGTTGCCGGCGATGATTCTAAGCGCGAGCTTCTGGGCTATGCTTCCGATGTTATGGAGCTTATGACCAAGCTCCGCGCCGATTGGGGAGTCGTGTACCCCGAGGAGGAGTAAGCGATGCTTGCGGAAGATAGGCTCAACGAGATTGTGTCGATGGTGCAGCAGACCGGCTCGGTTACCGTGCCGGAGCTTGCTGAGGCCCTGGGCGTGACGGCGTCTACTATTCGGCGCGACCTGCAGACGCTCGACCGAGCACACCGTATCGCCAAGGTGCACGGAGGTGCGACAAGTCTGGAGCGCGCGCACGTGACGCGCGACCTGACGATCAACGAGCGCAGCGATCTCCATAATGATGACAAGGAGCGCATCTGCGCCCGTGCGGCGGCGCTTGTGGAGCCCGAGAGCTTTGTGTACATCGATTCAGGTTCGACGACGCTTAGGCTCATCGAGCATCTTCCGCGCCTTGAGGGTGTCACCTATGTGACTGATTCCGCGCTCCATGCTCAGCATCTCGCCCTGCGTGGTATGCGCACCGTGGTGCTGGGCGGCGAGCTCAAGCCCGAGACCGAGGCGCTCGTCGGTCCCGATGCCTTGGCAACCCTGGGCCGCTATAACTTCAACTGCGGCTTTTGGGGTTCCAATGGCATCGCCGCCGAGCAAGGTCTCACCACACCGGATATCGAGGAAGCGCAGGTCAAGCGTATCTCGATGCGCCATACCGCCAAACGCTTCGTAATCTCGGACGCCAGCAAATTTGGCATGGTGGCGCCCGTCAAGTTCGCGGACTTCCGCGACGCAACGATTATTACTGCGGGCGAAGTACCAGCCAAATACCAGACGATGGATAACGTCATCACGGTCTAGCGACGGGGCAAGGTCAAAACCATTTAGGTTCCTCAATAGAAAAGCGGCAACACCCTCGATGGGCGATGCCGCTTTTGTTGTCTACCGGTTTTGTCTAAGTCTGTAACAACTAGACCGTTAAAAGTGGGCTAGGTGTTACAGATTGAGATACTTCCGAACCTTGCCGTCCCTTTGTCTCGATCTGTAACAGCTGGGACCGATTTTGCCGAGTTATTGTTACAGATTGAGATTTTCCCTTGAGGGGGATTCGAATGTCTCGATCTGTAACGGATAGACCGAAAAATGGGTTATAACTGTTACAGATTGAGACGTTTTGGCGCCGCGGCTGAGCCATTGCGGCAAACCCGCCACAAAGGTGACTGTCCCTTTTTTGGCAGGTTTTAGGGCTCCCAGGGGCAGGGGGCTTCGATGTGGATGTGCTCATCGGTTACGGGATGCGTGAAGGACACGCTGTGGGCGTGGAGCATCAGGCCGCAAGGACGCGGCGTGCCGTACAGGTCGTCGCCCACCAGGGGATGACGCTCGCTCGCCAGATGCACGCGGATTTGGTGCTTGCGGCCGGTGAGCAGCTCGACATCGATATACGAGCGCGTGGGCAGACCTCGACGGCTCTTAAGACGCTTGAGCACCTTCACACGCGTCTGAGACGGCTTGCCGCTGGCGCCAACGCGCATCTTGCGGCTATCGTGGCGGTCGCGGGCGATGGGCTTGTCGATGAGCTTTTCGTTCCAGTCGATCTTGCCCTCGGCGAGCGCCAGGTAGTGCTTTTCGAAAGCGTGGTCGATGACCATCTGGTCAAAGGCGGGCTGCGTCTGCTTGTCGAGCGAGAACAGCACCACGCCGGTGGTGTCGCGGTCTAGGCGGTTGAGCGGCTGCATGTCGGTCGCGGCAAAGCCGTCGCCCATCGCCAGCAGCAGGTCGCTGGCGTAGTCGGTGAGCGTGCGCTCGCCGGTGCCGTCTCCGTGGACGATCATGCCGGCAGGCTTGTCGATGGCCATGAGCCAGGCGTCGCAGTAGAGGACTTGAGGTTCTTCGTTCACGTGTAAGCCTTTCGGTTAGCTGATTCCCACAAACATGCAGCCCGAGGTCGCCCCGCGTAGGCGGGCGGCGGGCTTGCGGCCGGCCTGCGCCGCTTCGACGGCACGACGGACGCGGGCGACGGCACGGCCCACCTCATCTGCCTCGAGCAGCGTTCCGTCTACCATGAGACGACGCACGCCGGCATCGAGCAGCTGAGGAACCTGCGGCGTGAGGTCGATGGGGTAGGCATCGTACAGGCGAGAGCGGCCGTGGATGTCGGTGCGGACGGGCATGACCTTTCCGTCGATATTCTTGAGCGAGAGCTTGCGGGCACGCAGGCGGCAGTTGGCACAATCGTGGATGCAGCCGTTGGCAACCTGCAGAATGCAATGCTCGCTTGTCATAACGCGCGGGCGGCCGAAAACGGTGATGCCCAGGGCTGAGGGCGCGGAGGTGCCAAGCGAGACAATCTCGTCGAGCGTGATCTCGGGCGAGAGCCAAAACGCACCGGCTCCGCGCTCGGCAAGCGCCTCCATGCAGGGCGTGTTGTGCACCGGCAGGCAAGAGCGAATTTCGGCCGTGGCGCCGGCCTGCGCGGCTACGGCGAGCTCGGAGATATTACCGACGGCGACGGTAGCTCCGGCATTGATCCAGGGATCGACGCGCTCGTGGTCGACGGCGCGGCAGACCTCGTCGAGTACGGGTACGATGCCCTGCTCAAACGCATCGGCGGGGGAGAGCTCGGCCGCATCGAGCGCATCAGTGGTCATGTAGATGCGCGTGGCGCCCTCGGCGCGAGCTGCCTCGGCGGCTTCGAGCGTGGTGACGGCGGCGCAGATCTGCGGCTCATCGCGGTAATGCTCGGGCATAGCGCGCGTACATTTGTCGAGCACCGGAATCTCGAGCGTTTTCGCGCGCTCCTCGTACGGCGCCAGAATGGCCTCTTCCAGCGCCTTGCAAGCGGCGGCGCGCACCTTGTGAACGGCGGAGAAGCCCATGCCGCAGCCGGCGTCGAGCGAAACGTCAAAGCTCGCTGCCTCAAAGGGCGAGGAACCCATGCGGCCCACATGCTCAACCAGGTCTGCCGCCTCGACGGCGCGGGTCTTGGCAGCCTCGACGGTAAAGCCCGTGGCGGTGGCGGTGAGCGTGGGGTTGTCACAGCAGGTGAGTGTGACGGTAAACGGCTCGCCCAGGCGCGCCACGACGGTCACATCAACAGCTCGGCGGCGCAACACGTCGCGCTTGAGCGCGGCGCCGGCGGCGTCGATGGCACGCTGACTGCGAATCACGCGGACGCGGCAGCCCTCGGGCATGCTGCGGGGCACGCGACATTCGATGATGTCGCCCGCGGCGGCATCATCGGCGGCAATGGTGGTCAGGAACTGGTCAAACTCGTTATCGTGGCGAAGCTCCAGCAGGTCGCCCTTGCCCACGGGCTCAAACAGCTCAATGCGGGCGATGGCGGCGCGGCGACGGCGGTCGTCGGGCTTGAGGCCGCGCACGTCGCGGTTGGCCGGGCGGCTGCCCAGCACCGTGCCCACGATCTGGCCGCGGTTGTTGGAACGCTCATAGCTCATCATCTCGTCGCCCGAGGTGCCGTCCTGATAGGCGTGCGTAAAGTCGCGGTTAAAGCAGCGCTTGAGCTGTCGCTGGCGGGCTGCATCCTCATCCTTGGAGGTCGAAACATCGGCCAGCATGTCATCAATCTGATGACGATACACGTCGACGATGGAGTACACGTAATCGGGGGCCTTCATGCGGCCCTCGAGCTTGAGCGACGCGGCGCCGGCGTCATACAGACGGCGAACAAGCTGTGAGGTGTTGGTGTCACGCGGGCATAGCGCACGCTCGCGGCCGGCGGGGGAGAGCGCGCGACCGTTCTCGTCGATCAGCTCGTAGGGCAGGCGGCAGGGCTGGGCGCACATGCCACGGTTGGCCGATCGTCCCGCCATGGCAAAGCTCGAAAGCAGGCACAGGCCCGAGTAGCAAAAGCAGATGGCGCCATGGCTAAAGACCTCAAGGTCCACATCGGGCGCGGCATCGTGAATGGCGGCGATCTCGTCGATGGAAAGCTCGCGCGACAAGGTCACGCGGTCGGCGCCCTGCTTGCGGCACCAGATGGTTCCGCGGTCGTCGTGGATGTTTGCTTGGGTTGAGATGTGCGTCTCGATGCCGGGCATCGTGCGCTTGACCTCAAAGAACAGGCCCCAGTCCTGGATGATGAAGGCATCGGCGCCCAGCATGGAGCAGCGATGGATGAGCTGCAGCGCATCGCTCATCTCGGACTGCTTGATGACGATGTTGACCGTGACGTAGACGCGCGACCCGGCTAGATGTGCGGCTCGGCAGGCTTGCTCAAAGGCCTCGTCGGTAAAGTTGGTGGCCTTGCGACGGGCATTGAAGCTGCCCATGCCGCAGTAGATGGCGTCTGCCCCGGCGGCGAGTGCGGCGGCAAAGGGCTCTGGCCCTCCGGCGGGCGCTAAAAGCTCGGGTCTGCGGTTGGTGGTTCGACTGGCGGTTGCGGTCATATCCTGCCTTTCAAAATGCTCAGATACTCTAAAGTATAGTGGTGCTGTTGCGGAGGACGAGCCCTGTGGCCCAAGCAGGATAAAGTCTTCAGCAGCCCTTGCAGCAAAAATGATCCGTTTCCCTTCGTTCCCATCGGATCAGGTGATCCATAGGTGACGGAGGGAAACGGATCATTTTGAGCTTCACCGTCCGGTCGTGCCGTTCAGCGGCCGACAGGCACCGTTGGGCGATAAAATATTCTCGCAACGTGATAATAATCTTGCATCGCGCGGAAACCTTGAGTACTATCCCAAATCAAGCGCGGTGTTCAGACCGAATTGTGCCTCCCGGTGCGAACGCCGCGCTCACGCTCTCTATCTGATCGTAAGGAGAAAAACATGAGCAAGACCGTCGTGTCTTCCGATAACGCACCCGCAGCCATCGGCCCGTATTCCCCCGGCATCCAGACCGGCAACATGGTGTTCCTGTCCGGCCAGCTGGGCATCGACCCCGCAACCGGTAAGATGCCCGAGGGCGTCGAGGCCCAGGCCAAGCAGTCCCTCGCCAACGTCGAGGCCCTGCTGACCGCTGCCGGCGCCTCCTTTGCCGATGTCGTCAAGACCACGGTCTACCTGGCCGACATCGCCGACTTCGCTGCCGTGAACGAGATCTACGCCTCCAAGTTCGAGGCTCCGTTCCCCGCGCGCAGCGCCTTCCAGGTTGCCGCCCTTCCGGCCGGCGGTCTGGTCGAGATCGAGGTCGTTGCCGCTCTCTAAGGCGTTGACAACAACTAAACATGACATGCAAAAAGACCCTGCAGCGCGAGCTGCAGGGTCTTTTGTCAAGCGATGCGGCAAAATGTTCCGTTTTCCTCCGTCCCCAAGGGATCACGTTTAGCCTTCCTTGCGGACTTTTTGCAGGTAGCGGTAGACGCTGGGCTCCGAGATGCCCAGCGCGGTGGCGGCGCAGGCCACGGCGCCCTTGAGCATGAACACCCCGTTGCCGTTGAGGTGGCGAATGACGTCCACGCGGTCGCTCTGACCAAGCGACGCTACATCCAGCCCGCGCGCGCTCAGCAACTCGGTAATGCTGCGGTCGATGAGCTCCTGTGTAGACTCCGAAAGGCTTTCGACCTCGATAGGGGCGGGCTCCGTGCGCGTGAGTCCCGCGTCGAAGCACGCCATGAGCTGCTGCGTCATGGCGTTGATGGAGCGCACGGTCGAGAGGTCGGTGTTGACACAGAGCATACCGACGATCTCGTCATTCTCGCGGATAAAGAACGTCGCGGACTCCAACGTCTTGCCACCGGCGCCGCGCCCTTCATAGCCCGTAATAAACGGCAGGTCGCGATACTTGGCGTCGTGCATGATCTTGAGCGCCAGATCGGTGGCGGGGCCGCCGACTTTGCGGCCGCTCACGATGCCGTTGCGAATATCGACAATGGCGTGGTCGGGATCCGAGAAATCGTGCAGCACGATTTCGCTGTTCTTGCCGAGTATCTGCTCCAGGAAATCGACCATCGGCAAAAAGCGACGTACGGTCTCGTTCACGGGCAACTCCTTGGGGTGAAATCGGAAATGTTCATAACAATTTTTTCTCATGGTAACACGCCATTTCTCATCTCGCATATTCGCAGGTACATTGCGTAATACAGACGAACGGTAGGAATTTGGCGGTAAACGGTCGACCAAAAGAAAAGTTAGATGTTATTTTGACCAGACACTTTTCTGACCTGCGGAAATGCATTGTCTCAGCTTAAGAATAGTCTGATAACAAAAAATTATTATTGAGAATGAGAATCATCTTTAATACGATATCCAACGAAGGCACAACCTCAACCCCGCACTGCGTCACAATAGAGCGTTAGATGCGAAAACAACTATTTCGAGGATTGGTGGTCAAATGACCCAGGAGACGGTTACGAACGGCACTGAAGCCCTGTTCACTCGTGAAGGCATGCCTCCCGTTAAGGAAATGATCCCGTGTGCCCTTCAGCACGTACTGGCATCGTTTGCCGGCATCATTACCCCGGCGGTCATCATGGCCGGCGTCTACGGCTTTAATAGCCAGCAGAGCACCGACATCATCCAGGTCGCGCTCATTCTTTCGGCAATCGACACGGCCCTTCAGGCCTTCGCTCCCTTCCGTCGCATCGGCGGCGGCCTGCCCATCGTCATGGGCGTTTCGTTCGCGTTCCTCCCGGCCCTCCAGGCCATGGGTGCCTCGGGCTTTAGCTTTGGTGCGCTGCTGGGCGGCGAGATCGTCGGCGGCGCCGTCGCGGTCCTCTTTGGTTTGGCTTACAGCAAGATCAAGTGGCTGTTCCCGCCCGTCGTGACCGGTACGGTCATCTTCTCCATTGGCGTTTCGCTGTATCCCACGGCCGTTAAGTACATGGCCGGTGGCATGGGCACGCCGCTGTGGGGCACCCCGCAGGCGTGGTGCGTCGCTCTCATCACCTTCGCCGTGGTCTTTGCGCTCGCCAACTTTGGCAAGGGCACGCTCAAGCTGGGATCCGTGTTCTTTGGCATGATCGTCGGCATGATCGTTTCGATTCCCTTTGGCATGATCGACTTCTCCAGCGTCGCCACCGCTCAGGTCTTCGCCCTTCCCAAGCTCATGCCCTACGCGCTCGAGTTTGATCCCGAGGTCTGCATTACCCTCGCCGTCGTGTTCCCCATGGTTGCCATCCAGGTTATCGGTGACGTCTCCGCCGCCTGCCTGGGCTCCATCGACCGTATGCCCACCGAGCGCGAGCTCTCCGGCGCTATCGTGTCCCAGGGCCTCACCTCTATGGTCGGTGGCCTGCTGGGCGGTCTTCCCACCAGCGCCCTTGGCCAGAACGTGGGCATCATCTGCTCCAACAAGGTCGTCAACAAGTGGGTCTTTGTGATCATCGCTGCCGTCTTTGCCATCGCCGGTCTGTTCCCGCAGCTCTCTGCCGTCCTTTCCGCTATCCCGCAGCCCGTCATCGGCGGCGCGACCGTCGGCGTCTTTGGCACCATCACCATGAACGGCGTGCGCATGTTCACCCGCGAGGGCCTCACGCAGCGCACCACCACCATCGTCGGTACCTCCGTCGTCTTTGGCCTGGGTATCTGGATGGCCAGCGGTTGCCTTGCCGGCGAGGGCATGCCCGCCTGGGTGTCCACCGTCATCGGCTCCAATGCCGTAACCCCCACCGCCATCATGGCCATTGTCCTTAACCTGATTCTTCCGCAGACGCCGGTCGTGGCTCAGCACATCGATGCTGCCAAGGACGCTGCCGTGGATCTGGTCTTGCCCGAGAGCAAGAAGTAACCAATTCGGTGCTATTCGTCGGCGGGCGCATCGCCTCGTCCGCCGACGTCATGCGGCGCCAAGCCGCACTTCAAAGGGTTTGTCCCTTTGGTGAAGCGTTGACGGGAGAGGGCCCGTTTCCGGTGTAGGCCGGCGCTTCGCACTCCGCCATGTCAGAGGTGTCAAACCCCGCCTCTGATGTCGAAGGGAGCATCCATGCTTCTGGTCGCTAACGGTTCCGTCTTTACCCGCAACGCTCAGGCCCCGTTCATCCCCAACGGTGCGGTCGCCATTGACGGAGATACGATCGTCGAAGTGGGCCCCGAGTGCGAGCTCAAGGCCAAGTACCCGGATGCCGAGTACGTCGACGCCCGGGGCAACCTCATCATGCCCGGACTCATCAACTGCCACACCCACATCTACTCGGGTCTGGCCCGCGGCCTTGCCATTAAGGGCTGCAACCCCACCAACTTCCTGGAGAATCTTGAGCAGCAGTGGTGGAAGATCGACGACAACCTGACGCTCGACGGCACCAAGGCCAGCGCCTATGCCACGATCTTGGACTCCATCCGCGATGGCGTCACCACGATCTTCGATCACCACGCGAGCTTCTGCGAGATCCCGGGAAGCCTCTTTACCATTAAGGACGCCGCTCAGGAGCTGGGCATGCGTTCGTGCCTGTGCTACGAGGTCTCCGATCGCCGCGGCCAGGAAAAATGCGACCAGGCCATTGCCGAGAACGCCGAGTTCGCCCAGTGGGCCGCCAAGGAGCGTCGCGATAACGACAACCACATGATCGCCGCCATGTTTGGCGGTCACGCCACCTTTACGCTGTCGGACGAGACCATGGACAAGATGGCCGAGGCCAACAACGGCCTGACCGGCTTCCACATCCACGTGTGCGAGGGCATGAACGATGTGTGGGATTCCCGCCTCAACCGCGGTGGCATCAGCCCCGTCGAGCGCCTGCTGCAGCACAACTTGCTGGGTCCCGACACCATGCTCGGCCACTGCATCCACGTGACGCCCGCCGAGATGGATATCGTCAAGGAGTCCGGCACCTGGCTGGTCAACAACCCCGAATCCAATATGGGCAACGCCGTGGGCTGCGCCCCCGTGCTCGAGTTCTTCCGCCGCGGCATCCCCGTGTGCATGGGCACCGACGCCTACACCCACGATATGCTCGAGAGCCTCAAGGTCTTCCTGATCATTCAGCGCCACAACGCCGCCATGCCCAACGTGGGCTGGTGCGAGGCCATGACCATGCTGTTCGAGAACAACGCCAAGATGGCCAGCAAGTACTTCGATCGCAAGCTCGGTGTACTCGAGGCCGGCGCCGCTGCCGACGTCATCGTTATGGACTACAAGCCCTTTACGCCGCTGAGCGAGGAGAACATCGACGGCCACATGCTCTTTGGCATGATGGGCAAAAACTGCCGTACCACCATCATCAACGGCAAGGTTCTGTACAAGGATCGCGAGTTCGTTGGCATTGACGAGGAAAAGATCAACGCGTGGACTATGGCTGAGTCCAAGAAGCTCTGGAGCACGCTCAACGATCGCACCTACTAATTCACAAGTAGATTCACGCGCGTCGGATGTTTCGCCGCATCCGACGCGCGTATAGGCGACCTCCGCGGGGTCGCCGGCGCTGTGCTAGCGCTACACCGTATTTGCGCCCGCCGCGCGGTCTCGCCGGGCGTTACAGAGAGGAGCTCATTATGAGCGACATCATGAGGCCGATCCCGTTTTCGCAGCTGATGAACTGGATCATCGAGGAGCACAAGACCCAGGACGCCATTTTTGGCGTGCGCAAGATGGTCACGACCAACCAGGAGGGCGCGCTTCCCATTTTTGACGAGCGCATCGAGACTCCGTTTGGCCCGGCCGCCGGCCCCAATACGCAGCTTGCCCAAAACATCGTGGCATCCTACGTTGCCGGTTCCCGCTTCTTTGAGCTCAAGACCGTTCAGGTTATGGACGGCGAGGAGCTCTCCAAGTGTGTGAACAAGCCCTGCATCGTGGCGCAGGACGAGTGCTACAACTGCGAGTGGTCGACCGAGCTCGAGGTTCCGCAGGCCTTTGCCGAGTACGTGAAGGCATGGTTTGCCTGCCACCTGATCGCTCGCGAGTACGGTCTGGGCAGCCCGGACGGTTTTGTCTTTAACATGTCCGTGGGCTATGACCTCGAGGGCATCAAGAGCCCCAAGGTCGATGCGTACATTGAGGGCATGAAGGACGCCAGCGGCTCCGACGTCTGGAACGAGTGCCGCGCATGGGCGCTCGCCAACCTGGACAAGTTTGAGCATGTCGACGCCGCGTTTGTCGAGTCCATTCCGGCGCGCGTGTCCAACTCCATCACCGAGTCCACGCTGCATGGCTGCCCGCCGGCCGAGATCGAGCGCATCGCGACCTATCTGATTACCGAGAAGGGCCTCAACACCTACATCAAGTGCAACCCCACGCTGCTGGGCTATGAGTTTGCCCGCCAGCGCCTCAACGAGCTGGGCTTTGACTACATCGTCTTCGATGACACGCACTTCCGCGAGGATCTGCAGTGGGCCGACGCCGTGCCCATGTTCGAGCGCCTGATTGCCCTGTGCGCCGAGCGCGGCCTGGAGTTTGGCGTCAAGCTCACCAACACGTTCCCCGTCGACGTGACGAGGAACGAGCTGCCCTCCACCGAGATGTACATGTCGGGCCGTTCGCTGTTCTCGCTGACCATCGAGGCTGCCCGCCGCATTACCGAGCAGTTCGATGGCAAGCTGCGTATCAGCTACTCCGGTGGTGCCACGGTCTACAACATCCGCGCCCTGTACGATGCCGGCATTTGGCCCGTTACCCTGGCGACCGACGTGCTCAAGCCCGGTGGCTACGAGCGCTTTAGCCAGATGGCTGGCGAGTTTACCGACCTGGATGGCAAGCCGTTCGCGGGCGTCTCGCTCGAGGCCGTGACCGCGATCCAGGTCGACTCGCTCACCAACCCGCTCTACAAGAAGCCGCTGCGCCCGCTGCCCGACCGCAAGGTCGCCGGCAAGAGCCCGCTTTCCGACTGCTTTACCACGCCGTGCCGCACGAGCTGCCCCATCCAGCAGGATATTCCCGCCTACCTGGCGGCTGTTGACGAGGGCCGCTACGAGGACGCACTCAACATCATCATCGAGCGCAACGCCCTGCCGTTCATCACCGGCACCATCTGCCCGCATCCCTGCGGCCGTGCCTGCGAGCGCGCATTCTACGAGCCCGAGGGCGCCCAGATTCGCGCCAGCAAGCTCAAGGCCGCCCGCGAGGCCATGACCGCCGTGCTGCCCAAGCTGCGCGCCCAGGCCATCGCCAACGACGGCGAGCGCAACGTTGCCGTTATCGGCGGCGGCCCGGCCGGTCTGGCGACGGCGTTCTTCCTGACGCGCGCCGGCGTGCCCGTCACCATCTTTGAGGCCCGCGATTCGCTCGGCGGCGTGGTCCGTCACGTGATCCCCGAGTTCCGTATTGCGAGCGACGATATCTCCCACGATGCCGAGCTCTGCCTGGCCTTTGGCGCCAAGGTGCAGCTCAACGCTCGCGTGGATTCCATTGAAGAGCTCAAGGCCCAGGGCTTTACCGACGTGGTCGTGGCCACCGGTGCCTGGATGCCCGGCTCTGCGGGCTTGGGCGAGGGTGCCGAGCTCGACGTGCTGGAGTTCCTCGAGACCGCCAAGAAGGGCGAGAAGCTCGAGCTGGGCGAGGACGTCGTGGTCATCGGCGCCGGCAACACCGCCATGGATGCTGCCCGCGTGGCCAAGCGCCTGGCTGGTGTGAAGAACGTGCGCCTGGTGTATCGCCGCACCAAGAAGCAGATGCCCGCCGACGAGGAAGAGCTTGATCTTGCTCTTGCCGACGGCGTTGAGTTCTGCGAGCTGCTGGCGCCCAAGGCACTCAACGGCGCCGTGCTGACCTGCGACGTTATGGAGCTTGGCGAGCCGGATGCAAGCGGCCGTCGCAGCCCTGTCGCCACGGGCGAGACCGTCGAGCTTCCCGCCACCACGGTGATCTGCGCCGTGGGCGAGGGCATCGATGCCAGCCTGTACGATGCTGCGGGCGTCGAGCACGACCGTCGCGGCCGCCTTGCCGCCACCTCCACCGGCGTCGAGGGCGTCTGGGCTGCAGGTGACTGCCGTCGCGGTCCGGCCACCGTGGTCGAGGCTATTGCCGACGCCGCCGAAGTCGCCCGCGCCATCGCCGGCGTGGACTTTAACAAGTACGCCGACTGCAACGAGCAGGCCGGTCGCGAGGGCACCTGCTACGAGCGCAAGGGGTCGCTGTGCCGCGACAAGCGCAACTGCACCAAGACCCGCTGCCTGGGCTGCGGTTCGGTGTGCGAGGTCTGCTGCGACGTGTGCCCCAACCGCGCCAACGTTGCCATCAAGGTGCCGGGCCTGGCCAAGCATCAGGTCGTCCATGTCGACGGCATGTGCAACGAGTGCGGCAACTGCGCCGTGTTCTGCCCCTACCAGGAGGGTCGTCCCTACAAGGACAAGCTCACCCTGTTCTGGAGCGAGCAAGACATGGAGAACTCCGAGAACGAGGGCTTCCTGGCCGTGGACGAGGATCACTTTAAGGTCCGCGTCGCCGGCACGGTCCGCACCGTCTCGGTCGATGCCGTCAACACCGGCCTTCCCGAGGCCGTCCGCCTGACCATCAAGGCCGTGCGCGATAACTATCCGTACCTTCTTAAGAAATAGGCGAGTCTCTTATGGCCAAATCCATTCAACATAACGTGGCCTACGTTGCCTGCGGAAGCGGTTGTGCCTCCGCAGGCGGCGACGCCCGCTGCAGCGAAGGCTGCATTGGCTGTGGCGCCTGCGTCACGGCCTGCCCCCACGGCGCCATTGCGCTGGTCGATGGCATCGCCCGCGTGGATCGCTCAAAGTGCACGGGCTGTGGCCTGTGCGGCATGGCGTGCCCGCAGCGCGTGATTGCCTTCGTCCCCGGCTACCAGAATATCCTGGTGCGCTGCAACAACACCGATAAGGGCGCCATCGCCCGCAAGATCTGCGACACCAGCTGCATCGGTTGCGGCATGTGCGCCAAAAAGTGCCCTGCCGGCGCTATCCGCATCGAGGACAACTGCGCCCATATCGACGGCGCGGACTGCCTGTCGTGCGGCATGTGCGCCGTCGTCTGCCCGCATGGCGCCATTCACGACCGCACCGGCATCGTCGCCGGCGTGTAGAAGGGAATCACCATGGCAAAGGAATTCACTTTTACCGTTAACGGCGTCGAGCACACGACGACCCAAAACAAACCCCTGCTGCGTTACCTGCGCGACGACCTGCACATTCACTCCGCCAAGGACGGCTGCTCCGAGGGCGCGTGCGGCACCTGCACCATCCACGTGGACGGTGCGGCCGTCAAGGCGTGCGTGCTGACCACCGCTCTTGCCGCCGGCCGCAACATCGTGACCGTCGAGGGCCTGCCCGAGGACGTGCGCGAGGCCTTTGTGTACGCCTTTGGCGCCGTGGGCGCCGTGCAGTGCGGCTTTTGCATTCCCGGCATGGTCATGGCGGGTGCAGCGCTCATCGCCGAGGATCCCGAGCCCACCGAGGAACAGATCAAGTACGCCATCCGCGGCAACGTCTGCCGTTGCACCGGCTACAAAAAGATTATCGAGGGCATTTCGCTGGCGGCCGCGGTGCTCCGCGGCGAAAAGCAGATCGACGAGGATCTGGAGCGCGGCGACGACTACGGCGTGGGCAAGCGCGCCTTCCGTATCGACGTGCGCAAGAAGGTGCTCGGCGAGGGCAAGTATCCCGACGACATCGACGAGCTCGATCAGCCGGGCCTTACCTACGCCAGCGCCGTGCGCTCCAAGTATCCGCGCGCTCGCGTGCTCTCCATCGATACCTCCAAGGCCGAGGCCCTGCCCGGTGTGGTGGGCATTCTGCGCGCCGAGGACGTGCCAGTCAACCAGGTCGGCCACCTTATCCAGGACTGGGACGTCATGATCGCCCAAGGTGATATCACCCGCTGCGTGGGTGACGCCATCGTGCTGGTGGTTGCCGAGGACGAGGCGACGCTCGAGAAGGCCAAGAAGCTCGTAAAGATCGATTACGAGCCGCTGGAGCCCGTGCGCAACATCGCCGAGGCCAAGGCTGCCGACGCCCCGCGCCTGCATGACAGCTTCTTTGCCTTTGGCAACACGGTGGAGCTCAAGGACAACGTGTGCCAGAGCCGCCATGTGACGCGCGGCGACGCCGCCAAGGCGCTGGCAGAGAGTGCATTCACCGTGACGCAGCGCTTTACCACGCCCTTTACCGAGCATGCCTTCTTGGAGCCCGAGTGCGCCGTCGCCTTCCCGTACAAGAACGGCGTCAAGGTGCAGTCGACCGACCAGGGTGCCTACGATACGCGCAAAGAGTGCGCCCACATGTTTGGCTGGGATAACGAGCCCGAGCGCGTGGTCGTCGAGACCATGCTCGTGGGTGGCGGCTTTGGCGGCAAGGAGGACGTGTCCATCCAGCACTTGGCCGCGCTCGCTGCCTATAAGTTCCAGCGTCCTGTGAAGTGCAAGCTCACGCGCGCCGAGTCGCTCGCTTTCCATCCCAAGCGCCACGCCATGGACGGCACCTTTACACTGGGCTGCGACGCCGAGGGCAACTTTACCGGCCTGGACTGCGAGATCAACTTTGACACCGGCGCCTACGCTTCGCTGTGCGGCCCGGTGCTCGAGCGCGCCTGCACGCATGCCGTCGGCCCCTACAAGTACCAGAACACCGACATCCGCGGCTTTGGCTACTACACCAACAACCCGCCCGCCGGCGCATACCGCGGCTTTGGCGTTTGCCAGTCCGAGTTTGCGCTCGAGAGCCTGATCGATCTGCTGGCCGAGAAGGTCGGCCTGGATCCGTGGGAGATCCGCTACCGTAACGCCATCGAGCCGGGCGAGGTTCTGCCCAACGGCCAGATTGCCGACTGCTCCACGGCGCTGAAGGAGACGCTGCTCGAGGTCAAGGATGCCTACTACGCGCATCCCGGACACGCCGGTATCGCCTGCGCCATGAAGAACGCCGGCGTGGGCGTGGGTCTGCCCGATGCCGGCCGCTGCAAGATTCGCGTCGAGAACGGCGTGGCTACGGTCTATGCCGCCACGTCCGACATCGGCCAGGGCTGCAACACCGTCTTTTTGCAGGACGTTGCCGAGGCATGCGGCCTGCCGCTTCGCTGCATCGCCAACGGCGAGTGCTCCACCGAGAACGCACCCGACTCCGGCACCACGTCTGGCTCGCGTCAGACGGTCGTGACCGGCGAGGCCGTGCGCGGTGCCGCCTTCCTGCTGCGCGATGCCATGCTTGACATCGAGGCTGGCAAGCCTGCGCCTACCGCCCCGGTGAGCGCCCATGGTGACGGCGTCAAGATCGAGTACGACGACGGTCGCGCCTATCAGCTGCGCACGCAGGAGCTCGTCGCCGGCCAGGGTATGCATCCTCAAGATCCCGCTGCTGCCATCAAGGCGCTCGAGGGATGCGAGTTTGGCTACGTGTACCTGGAGCCGACCGACAAGCTGGGCGCCGACGTTCCCAACCCCAAGAGCCACATCTGCTACGGCTTTGCCACGCATGTGGTCATTTTGGACGACGACGGCCGCGTGAGCGAGGTCTATGCCGCGCACGATTCCGGCAAGGTGGTCAACCCCATCTCCATCCAGGGTCAGATCGAAGGCGGCGTGCTCATGGGTATGGGCTATGCGCTTACCGAGGATTGGCCGCTCAAGGACTGCGTGCCCCAGGCAAGGTACGGCACGCTCGGACTGTTCCGTGCGCCCGAGATTCCGGATATCCACGCCATCTACGTGGAGAAGGACGAGCTGCTGCCCGTGGCATACGGCGGCAAGGGCATCGGCGAGATCGCAACGATCCCCACGGCGCCCGCCGTGCAGAACGCCTATCGCGCATTCGACGGCAAGCTGCGTCCGGATCTGCCCATGGTGGATACGCCGTACAGCCGCGCCCGTCACCGCGGGTAGGGTAGGGCGCGGACGACCATTGCTGACGGGCCGTTCGCGCTCAGCATCAACTACATACGCTGCGCCTTTGGCCCCGGCTCCATCGCGAGCTGGGGCCTTTTGTTTGGAGCGGAGACAGCATCCCGGAATTCGGGCAATCCGGTGGTCAGGGGTTGAGCGAGCGTCGCGCTAAGGATGCCAAGCGTAAAACCTTCAATGAAAATGGCGTAAAAACTACATCTGTCATGGCGTAAAAACTACATTGAAAGTAGCGTAAAATCAGCATTGAGAATGGCGTAATTTCGCATATCGCGTGATAGAGAGGGACGGCCGTCTGTGGATGCACCAAAGAGATTGACCCAAAAGGGATATAGGCCCCGGCTCATAGAGGAGCGCCTCGACACCCTTATGCGGGCGTTTGGCTGTGTGGAGATCAACGGCCCCAAATGGTGCGGCAAGACCTGGACGGCGCTCTCTCGCTCGGCGAGCGTCTCCAGGCTCGATGAGCCTGCGCAGCGTGCGGCGGCAGAGGTCGACCCAAGCCTGGCGCTCATCGGCGATGCGCCACACCTGGTCGATGAATGGCAGGAGGTGCCCGAGGTTTGGGATGCCGCCCGGCGTTTCGTGGACGCGAGCGGCAACGAACGGGGGACACTTTTGCTCACGGGCTCGACCGCGCTCAAAAGCGAGGAGCGCAGCCATGTTCGTCATTCCGGCACGGGTAGGATCGCCCGTCTGTCAATGCGCCCCATGGCCCTGTGTGAGTCGGGCGACGGCGAGCCGCTCGTGTCACTGGCAAGCCTCTTTAAGGGCGAGGATTTTGCCCCTCAGCGTCGCGAGAGCACGGTGGATGACGTCGCCCGCTGGTGCTGCAGGGGCGGTTGGCCTGCAAATCTTGGGCTTTCGGAAGATCTTGCGCGAGAGACGGCAAGCCAGTACGTGCACTCGGTGCTCGACGTCAACGTGCTGGACGAGGGCATGTCGCCCGAGCTTGCACACGGCCTTTTGCGAGCTCTTGCCATGAACGAGAGCCAGGCTGTCACGTACAAGACGCTCGTAAAGGACGCCTCGTACGGTGAGGCGGGCCCCGACGAGAGGACCATCGCTGCGTACTTGGACCTCTTCAACAGGCTCAAGCTGACCGAGGACCTGTGCGGATGGGAGCCGCCCATGCGCTCGAAGGCCCGCGTTCGCGTGCGCCCCAAGCGCTACTTCTGTGACCCGTCACTTGCGGCGGCGTTGCTGGGGGCTACCCCTGAGCGGCTGCTTGGCGATATGCAAACGCTGGGGATGCTCTTTGAGAATCTCGTCCTGCGCGACATGCGCGTGTTCCTTTCCACCTACGGCGGTGTCGACAACAGTGTCCATTATTTCCGAGATGAGAAGGGCCTTGAGGTCGATCTGATCGTTGAGCACGACGGGCGCTGGGGAGCCATCGAGGTCAAGCTGAGTGATGCGAAAGCAGACGATGGAGCGAGAAATCTCAAGGCGCTGGAGAGGAAAGTGCTCTCCAATCCTGCCGCCCAGAATGCCGCGCCGGCGTTTTTGGCGGTCGTGGTTGGAAAGGGGAGCATTGCCTACACACGCGACGACGGCGTGGCGGTGATTCCCATGGCGGCACTTGGGGCGTAGTGGTTTTGCGGGCGTGCCGTGCTTCCTTTACCGAAAATCCATTTGGTAAACCAGATGCTCGCGGATAGAATAAAGTTGACGGCGGCCCAAGGGTGATAGCTGGGCAGCGCCGTTGCTTGGTCAAGAGGTCAGCGCCTTAATGGCAGCGACTTGTTATGCTTCGAATGCTGCTTGAGTGCCTCGGAAAGTTCGATAAGCGCCGTGAAGAGCGAGACCAAAGCAACCAAGAGCTCTACGAGCTCTGATGGGCCCGGGATGACCGCTGATTCAAGTCACCGGGCCTAAATCTTTTTCATGCATTTGAATAGAGCGGGCGATTCTCTTGGGGCCGTCTGCATGGCGTGCGACCAGCGCATGGTATTGCGCCCCGCTTTCATGTCCGCACGGGCGCCTATCCTTACGGCAATGTAGCCGCCTATGTAGCAAGCGGCAGTTGACGGAGAAAGGCCCTAACCGTGTCAGCTGAAAAGACGCCGTGTATCTCGGCTATCGATACGACGAACTTTGCGCGCCAGATCGTGCTCGACTTTGAGTTCGCTCCGGTGCCAAGACAGCGCCAGCGCCGCGGGCTGCGCAACGAGATTATCGAGATCGGCGCCGTCAAGCTCGATTACCGCGGCAACGTGATGGGCGAGTTCTCGCAGTTTGTGCAGACGGAATATGCCGAAGGTGTTGCGTATCCCGTCCGCGAGCTCACGGGGATATCGGCCGTGGACACTGCGATGGCCGATCCGCTCTACGTGGTGATTAAAAGGCTCGGCGATTGGATCGGTCGCTACTCCGCTCAGGTGGTATGCTGGAGCGGGGCGGACCGCCGACAGCTTTTGACCGAGTGCCAGGCAAAGCGCATCGACCTTTCCTCATTTCCTACGGACTGGGCCGACTTGCAGGCGTTTTACACCTCGATCATGGACGTTGGCAGCCATGGGCACGTCTCGTTGGGCGACGCGGCGACGTGGTTTGGTATCGAGTTTGACGAGTCGACGGGCCATGCCCACAGCGCCCTAGCCGATGCGCGCGTGACCGCCAAGCTGCTCAAGCAGATGATGGACGGGGACTATCATGTGAGTCCGCACGCCCAGGAGATCCGCCAGCGGTGGGGGATGGGCGAGCGAGCTCAGACGCACCTTTCTAGCAAGTGCCCCGAGCTGGGTGACTTGCTGCTGAAGCTGAAGGCGGAGGGGAGGTAGGCCTTTTGAGAACGCCATTCGGTTTGGCATGGCGGAGCTGTAAGCGCGGCTCCACCATGCTGTTTGAATCAAAGCGTCAACCAGTATGACGAGCTGCCTGGTCTGTCTGCCTACACCATCGCAATCCCGCGCGCGGCGCTCAGCAGCTCGTACTCCCTCTGACTCCACTGGCGCAGCTCGGCAGCCTCGACGGCGTCGCGGCACAGGTCCAGGAACACCTCGGCTCCCTCACAGAAGCACTCGCGGGCAAAGTCGCCCGAGCCGTCCGCAACGCACACGCCGTCGGCAAACAGCTTCCAGCTGGACGGCTCACGAGAGTCATCTCCGAGCAGCTTGATCTGCAGTACGTGCGGATTGCCGGCAACGTAGAGCTCTTCCTCGAGCACCTGCACGGTAAAGCGCATCTGGTGGGAGAGGCTGCTCTTGACCATGGCCGAGGCGTAGCCATTCGGCTTGTCCAGAAGATGCATTCGTTTTGGCTTGGCTGCCAGGTTGTGGAAGTTGCGCTCACTGCGCACGGAGAAATTGTCCATACGGACTCCTTTCATCGATGTTGGCAGGGCCACCGTGCCTCTTGGCCGGTTGGCGTCGGGATCGTGGAGCCAACTCTCTATCCCGACTCTGGATAAAACGTGCCCGCTCCTTGCGGACACGATGGAGTCTATCAGCGCACGCGGACAGAAATCAAGCGCCGCCTGCGAAATGATGTGCAGACGGCGCTTGATTACGCGGCAATTATTCGGCCAACATCCGGAAAAGTGTCGAAATCAGCCGTAAAAAAGTACGGAAAAGTGTCAAATTCGAGCCGCCCAAATTACGGAAAAGTGTCGAAATGGGCGCGTGGAAATCACGGAAAAGTGTAAAACTGCACGTAAACAGGGGTGCGGCATAGCCTATGTTTCAACCTAGCTGTTGGGG
Organism: uncultured Collinsella sp.; assembly: GCA_905209455.1. Classification (GTDB taxonomy): domain Bacteria; phylum Actinomycetota; class Coriobacteriia; order Coriobacteriales; family Coriobacteriaceae; genus Collinsella. Next base: position 41,558 of record CAJLTA010000011.1, on the reverse strand, counting down.
TCGCCCTTGAGGGTGTTGATGTCCAGGTACTGGTTGTCGTCCTCTGCTTTCTGCGTTGCCGATTCGGACGCGGTGGGGCCGCGGAATAGCTGGAATCCCTCAAACGCGATCACGCCGAGCAGAGCGATGATGATGGCGATAAAGACAACCTTTGCCGCCTGCGAAAACTCCGAAAAGCGCGGCGGTTCTTCTCCGGTGTGGTAATCGGCAGCACGCTTGTCGTCGGTGCCGTGGGTATACGACGATGCCGAGGCTGCCTTTACGCTCGCTTGGTTGTAATCGGCAGCGGGCGCGGCAGCAAACGGGTCACGAGAATAGCCGCGCGACGCTTGGCCGTAATCCTCGGTTTCGATGCGGCTGGCGCGAGGCTGTTCGCTCGGGCGGTTGGCGTATGCTGCGGTGTTGCCGTATGCGGAGTCGCGTTCCTCGGCAGCCGCAAACAGGGGGTTTACCGGAATGTTGAGCGCCGGCATGCCGCCCGAGGTCTCGTCCAGATCTGCCGCCGCCCAGGAATCAAAGGCAAACTGGCGGTTGGAAAGATCATCCAGATCCATGACAGGCGGCTCGAGCTCGGGCTCGGGAGCCGTGTATGCCGGCTGCTGCGGGGCAGCGTAGCGAATCGTGTTGTCTGCTGTGGGGCGCTGTGCCGCTGCAGCGAGAAACGCCGCCGTCTCGGACGGATCGCTAGCAGGACGGGGTGCAGGGGCGGCTTTGCGCGTCGCCCGCACGATGGGACGGGTGGCAAAGTCGTCCGCGGGCACGGATGCCGGCGCGGGCGTGGCGGAAGGTGCGGGCTTTGCACTTGTCGGGCGAGCTCCGCCGCCCATGAGTTCCTCGGCGGTCCAGGGGCGGTCGCTCATCACGTCGTCGAGGCTCAGCGCAAAAAGGCCCTCTTCGCCCTCGTCAAACGCGTGTTTCGCATGCCTGGCGCCAGAAGCGGTGCCTCCGCGGCCGTTGCGTGATGCGTTGCTCGACCCCATCTTGTTCCATCCTTTCGAAATACTCGCATTCATCGATTATATGGAACTTGCCTTGCGGCCGACTCTCGGATTCGTGCATTTCAGAACTCGCGCCCAAAAGAGGAGGGGTGCAGGCGCGCTGACTATTTGTCGCCGGCGGCAGCCTTTGCCTCGTTGAGGTAGCTATAGAAGCTGTACTTGGAGATGCCAAAGAACTCGCAGGCACGCTCGCTCGACTTGGAAATGAGGAAGGCGCCGCGACGGTCGAGGTAGCCAATGGCGCGGATGCGCTCGTCTTTGGTCATGAGCGCCGCGGGCTTGCCCACAAACTGTTCGCACTCGCGCAGCAGGTCTTCGAGCAGGTCGCCGATGTTTTTGGTAATGGGCTCGGGCTCGGTGTAGCCCGAGCCGCCGATGCCGGTAAAGGCATCGAGCGAGCGCTCAAATGCCTTCATAAGCGTAATGTCAAAGTTAATGCCCAAAATGCCGACGGGTTTGCCCTCATCGTTGCGGATAAAGATCGTCGAGGACTTGAGCAGCTTGCCATCGGCGGTTTTGGTGAGGTATGGCTCGCGGTCGTGCACGTCGGTGGTGCCATCGTGCATGGATTCAAGCACAATATGGCTGGGGCCGTCACCCAGTTTGCGCCCACTGACGTGGCCGTTTTCAATCACTACGATGGAGCGGTCCACGTCCTCGGTCTCCAGATCGTGGACGACGATTTCGCAGTTGGGGCCAAACTGGAGCGCCAGGCCGTGTGCAAGACGCTTGTAAAACTCAATCTGTGCGGGGGTCATGGGTGCCTTCCTAAAAATTAGTTTGGGCACACTTTGCCATAAACCACACCTGTTCGCAAATAACGAAAGCGTCGCTGCGTTATGTAACCGTTCGGCGGCGAAAAAGTACCGATTACGGCAACAAACAATTTGTTAGGTTTAGCAATCAAAAAGTGTGATAGAACATTGCTAACAAACTTTTTGTTTGGCATCCACATAAAAGTTCAGTCGCATGAATGGGAATGGGCTGAAACGCGTATGCGGGGGCCGGCAAGAGAGAACTTAAGGAGTTCACCGTATGGCCGATAAGATCCAGTGGGCGGGCAACACGATGCCCAAGAGCGATGACAAGCACTTGGGAATCATGAGCCTCGACCACGTGAAGAAGGCCCGCGCCTTCCACCAGTCGTTCCCCCAGTACACCGTCACTCCGCTTGCCCGCCTGGACGGCCAGGCCGCGCGCCTGGGCCTGTCCAACCTGTGCGTTAAGGACGAGAGCTATCGCTTTGGCCTCAACGCCTTTAAGGTTCTGGGCGGTTCGTTTGCCATGGCCAATTACATTGCCGACGAGACCGGCAAGGACGTTGCCGAGTGCACCTTCGATTACCTGACCTCCGATCAGCTTGCCAAGGACTTTGGCCAGGCTACCTTCTTTACCGCCACCGACGGCAACCATGGCCGCGGCGTGGCATGGGCTGCCAACAAGCTGGGCCAGAAGGCCGTCGTGCACATGCCCAAGGGTTCCACCAAGCCCCGCTTCGATAACATCGCCGCCGAGGGCGCCACGGTGACCATCGAAGAGGTCAACTACGACGAGTGCGTGCGCATGGCCGCCGCCGAGGCCGATGCCTGCGAGCGCGGCGTCATCGTTCAGGACACCGCCTGGGAGGGCTACGAGAAGATTCCGTCCTGGATCATGGAGGGCTACGGCACCATGGCTTCCGAGGCTGCCGAGCAGCTGCGCGAGATGGCCATCAACCGCCCGACGCACGTCTTTGTCCAGGCTGGCGTGGGCTCGCTCGCTGGCGCCGTGGTGGGCTACTTCACCAACCTGTATCCCGATAACCCGCCCACCTTCGTTGTGGTCGAGTGCGCTCCTGCCGCCTGCCTGTACAAGGGCGCTGCCGCCGGCGACGGCGACCCGCGCATCGTGGACGGCGACATGCCCTCCATCATGGCCGGCCTGTGCTGCGGCGAGCCCAACATCCTGGGCTGGGATATCCTGCGCAACCACACCACCGCCTTCGTGTCCTGCCCCGACTGGGTCACCGCTCGCGGCATGCGCACCCTGGGTGCTCCCGAGAAGGGTGACCCGCGCGTCATCTCCGGCGAGTCCGGCGCTGTGACCACCGGCCTGGTCGAGACCCTCATGCTCGATCCCGAGTACGCCGAGCTCAAGGAGCTCATCGGCCTGGACAAGACGAGCTCCGTGCTCTGCTTCTCCACGGAAGGTGACACGGACCCCGACCAGTATCGCCGCATCGTCTGGGAAGGCGAATACCCCACTTGCTAATACTGGGCGGAGTAAATAGGTATCGCTCCGCCACCCCACAGGTAGATTCCTTCGTTTGAAAGGTTATGAACAATGGCTAAAGAACTCGATTTCGACGCTATCAAGGCTGCTGCTGAGTCCCACCGTGCTGATATGTCGCGTTTTCTTCGCGCAATGATTAGCCACCCCTCTGAGTCTTGCGAGGAGGGCGAGGTTGTCGCTTGCATCAAGGCCGAGATGGAGAGCCTTGGCTATGACGAGGTCAAGGTCGACGGCCTGGGCAACGTTATGGGCTTTATGGGCGAGGGCGACAAGATCATCGCTATCGACTCCCACATCGACACCGTCGGCATCGGCAACATCGAGAACTGGGATGCCGATCCCTATGAGGGCTACGAGACCGACGAGATCATCTACGGCCGCGGCGGCTCCGACCAGGAGGGTGGCATGGCTTCTGCTACCTACGCTGCCAAGATGATGAAGGACATGGGCCTCATCCCCGAGGGCTACAAGATCATGGTCGTCGGCACCGTCCAGGAAGAGGACTGCGACGGCATGTGCTGGCAGTACATCTACAACAAGGACGGCATTAAGCCCGAGTTCGTCATTTCCACCGAGCCCACCGACGGCGGCATCTATCGCGGTCACCGCGGCCGCATGGAGATCCGCGTCGACGTTCACGGTACCTCCTGCCACGGCTCCGCTCCCGACCGCGGCGACAACGCCATCTACAAGATGGCCGACATCATCGCCGACGTCCGCGCCCTCAACAACAACGGCTGCGACGAGTCGACCGACATCAAGGGCCTCGTCAAGATGCTCGACCCCAAGTACAACCCCGAGCACTTCGAGGACGCCCGCTTCCTGGGCCGCGGCACCTGCACCGTCAGCCAGATTTTCTACACCAGCCCCAGCCGCTGCGCTGTCGCTGACTCCTGTGCCATCTCCATCGACCGTCGTATGACCGCCGGTGAGACCTGGGAGTCCTGCCTGGACGAGATCCGCAACCTGCCGGCCGCCAAGAAGTATGGCGACGACGTGAAGGTCTCCATGTACATGTACGACCGTCCGTCCTGGACCGGCGAGGTCTACGAGACCGAGGCTTACTTCCCCACGTGGATCAACAAGGAGACCGCTCCGCACGTCAAGGCCCTCGTCGACGCCCACAAGGCCATGTTCGGCGACGAGCGCATCGGCTGCGAGCCCAGCATGGACAAGCGCACCGGTCGTCCGCTGTGCGACAAGTGGACCTTCTCCACGAACTGTGTTTCCATCCAGGGCCGCTATGGCATCCCCTGCGTCGGCTTTGGTCCGGGTGCCGAGTCTCAGGCTCACGCTCCCAACGAAGTTACCTACAAGGACGACCTGGTCACCGCTGCCGCCATGTATGTGGCTGCCCTGAACCTCTACGATCCGAGCCAGGCCGATGGCGACGCCACCGTGTTCCGCGCCGGTCTGACCAACAACAAGATCGACTAGTCCCATTCCTCGATCTTGTTGAGCCGGGGACAGTTTATGTCCCCGGCACCCCTTGTTGACTTGGGGCCCGCGGTCGTTATCTCCCATGCTTCCTCAACGGTGGCGGGTCCTCGTCATGGTGCTCTGCATGTTCTAGCCACACGCGCATGCCGGAGCACATCTACTCATTGCGATCGTTTCATCTTTAGAAAGGACATTTCCATGGACGCTAAGTTTACCGAGCTCGTCGAGCAGCTGAACGGCCTCGATTTTAAGGGTATGTACGGCAGCGACTTCCTGCACACCTGGGACAAGACCACCGATGAGCTCAAGGCGCTCTACATCGTCGCCGACGCTCTGCGCGAGCTGCGCGAGAACAACGTTTCGTCCAAGATCTTCGACTCGGGCCTGGCCGTCTCCCTGTTCCGCGACAACTCCACCCGTACGCGCTTCTCCTTCTCTAAGGCCGCCAACCTGCTCGGCCTTGAGCTGCAGGACCTGGACGAGAAGAAGTCCCAGATCGCTCACGGCGAGACCGTCCGCGAGACCGCTACCATGATCTCCTTCATGGCCGACGTCATCGGCATCCGCGACGACATGTACATCGGCAAGGGTGACGCCTACATGGCAGAGGTCTCCGAGTCCGTGCAGCAGGCCTACGAGGACGGCGTTCTGGATCACCGTCCCACGCTCATCTCCCTGCAGTCCGACTCCGACCACCCCACGCAGTCCTCTGCCGACATGCTCTACCTCATCAACGAGTTTGGCGGCCTCGAGAACCTCAAGGGCAAGAAGGTTGCCGTCACCTGGGCCTATTCGCCCTCTTACGGCAAGCCGCTGTCCTGCCCGCAGTCGCTGATCAGCCTGCTGCCCCGCTTTGGCATGGACGTCACCCTGGCTCACCCCGAGGGCTACGACCTCATGCCCGAGGTCGTCGAGCGCGCTAAGGGCTACGCCGCCGAGTCCGGCACCACCTTTAAGCAGGTCAACACCATGGCCGAGGCCTTCGATGGCGCCGACATCGTGATCCCCAAGAGCTGGGCTCCGTTTGCCGCCATGGAGAAGCGCACCAATCTGTACGCCGAGGGCGACGACGCCGGCATCGCTGCGCTCGAGAAGGAGCTGCTCGCCCAGAACGCTACGCATCAGGATTGGTGCTCCACGACCGAGCTCATGGAGAAGACTGCCAACGGCCAGGACACCATCTTTATGCACCCGCTGCCCGCCGACATCTCCGGTGTCTCTTGCGAGCACGGCGAGGTCAACGCCGACGTCTTCGACATGCACCGTGTGGGCATGTACAAGGAGGCCAGCTACAAGCCGTACGCCATCGCTGCCATGATGTTCCTGCAGAAGGTTGCCGATCCCGCCGCTACCCTCAAGGCCCTCGACGAGCGCAACACCGCCCGCTGGTTCCAGGCCTAAAGCTGGGCTGAGAAATGGCTAAGCGTATCGTTGTCGCCCTGGGCGGAAACGCCCTCGGCGCCAACCTTCCCGAGCAGATGGAGGCCGTCAAGACGACTTCCAAGGCTATCGTCGACCTGATCGAGGAGGGCAACGAGGTCGTCGTCGTGCATGGCAACGGACCCCAGGTGGGCATGATCGCCAACGCGATGGCCGAGCTCACGCGTTCTAATCCTCAGAAGTACGTTCCCTGCCCGTTGTCCGTTTGCGGCGCCATGAGCCAAGGCTACATTGGCTATGACCTGCAAAACGCCCTGCGCGAGGAAATGCTCGACCGCAATATCGACAAGGGCGTCGCCACCGTGCTCACCCAGGTCGAGGTTGCGGCAGACGACCCGGCCTTTGCCGACCCGGTCAAGCCGATCGGTCCGTGGATGAGCGAGGCCGAGGCCAAGGAGCTGGAGGCCGACCGCGGCTATCAGTTCATCCACGACGAGAAGCAGGGCTTCCGTCGCGTGGTTGCCTCGCCCAAGCCCGTGAACATCGTCGAGCTCGACACCATCAAGTCGCTCGTCGAGTCCAACCACGTGGTGATCTCCTGCGGCGGTGGCGGCATTCCCGTCACCAAGGCCCAAGGCAACCACCTTAAGGGCGCTGCTGCCGTCATCGATAAGGACTTTGCGGCCGAGAAGCTCGCCGAGCAGCTCGATGCCGATGCCCTGATTATCCTGACGGCCGTGGAGAAGGTTGCCATTGGCTTTGGCACCGACCACGAGCAGTGGCTCGACACGCTGACCGCGGCTGACGTAAAGCGTCTGTCCGAGGCCAACGAGTTCGGTCGCGGCTCCATGCTGCCCAAGGTCCAGGCCGCCTCGACGTTTGCCGAGAGCAAGCCGGGCCGCACGGCGCTCATCACGCTGCTCGAGAAGGCACGTGACGGTCTTGCCGGCAAGACCGGTACCACGTTTACCGGCGACGCTGAGTAGGCATATCTGCACCATTGAGGAGGGTGCCCTGCGTCGCGGGGTGCCCTCCTTTGTGCTATGGAGAGCCAAGGGTCGTTCGCTGGAAAACGAGTGCGTGCCTGTTCCGACGGAGTGTGAGCTTGGTATGGTGGGTATAGCAACTATGGTGTCCAAAGCAGCCAGGGGAGGTTTGCGGAGATGAAACTCGGTTGCGTCATTATGGCTTCGGGCGAGGGCAAGCGGTTTGGCTCCAACAAGATGCTTGCCGATATCTATGGCGAGCCGCTGATTGCCCGGACCATCGATTCGGTTCCCCGGGGCTTTGACGTCGTGGTTTCGACGCGTTGGCCCGAGGTCGCTCAGATTTGCGAGGACAAGCATTGCCCGTGCGTGCTGCACGATGGCGAGCTGCGCAGCGAAAGCGCCCGTGCGGGCCTTTCGTGGGGAGTCGAACGCAACTGGAAAGGTTGCCTCTTTTTGCCGGGCGACCAGCCGCTCGTGAGTTCGGATTCTTTTGAGGCTATGGTTCGTGCATTTGACGAGCGTGGCCGCAAGCATCCGGTGCGTCTTGCGTGCAACGGTGAGCCTTCGAGCCCGGTGCTCTTTCCGGCGGAACTGTTCGATGCACTTATGTGTCTCGAGGGCAAGGACGGCGGCGGTTCGATCCTCAAGAGCCGTATCGACGTGGTGCTGGTCGAGGCGCGTGCCTACGAGCTGTGGGACGTCGATACCGCCAAGGGACAGCAACGCATAACGGAGCATATCGCTGCCTGCTCGTATTTTGATCGCGTGGCCAACTGTATTAATCAATAAGGAGCAACATGATCATCATCAAAAACGGCGCGCTCGTGACGCCACAGGGACTTCGCCGCGCCGATCTTGCTATGGAGGGCGATAAGATCGTGCGGATCGCCGCGGCGATTGAGCCGGCCGAGGGCGATACCGTCGAGGATGCCGCGGGCTGCTGGGTGTTTCCCGGCTTTATCGACGGCCACACGCACATGCAGTGCTGGACCGGCATGGATTGGACAGCCGATAGCTTTGAGACCGGCACGCGCGCGGCTGCCTGCGGCGGCACGACGACCATCGTGGACTACGCGACGGCCGATCGCGGCGTGACTATGCCCGATGCCTTGGCCGAGTGGCATCGCCGCGCCGACGGAACCTGCACGGCCAACTACGCCTTTCATATGGCACTCGCCGAGTGGAACGAGCGCAACCGCGCCGACCTCTCTGCCATGCGCGAGGCGGGCGTGTCGTCGTTTAAGACCTACTTTGCCTATGACCACCTGCGCTTGGACGATGCCGAGACGCTCGAGGTGCTCGAGGAGCTCAAGCGTATTGGCGGTATCCTGTGCGTGCATTGCGAGAACGGTACGCTGGTGAATGAGCTGCAGAAGCGCGTGTTTGAGCAGGGGGTCCATGGGCCCGAGGGTCATGCGCTCAGCCGTCCGGATGTGTGTGAGGCCGAGGCCGTGAGCCGCCTGCTGTACCTGGCGCACTTGGCCGGGGACGCTCCGGTCAACGTGGTGCACCTTTCGACCAAGCTGGGGCTCGAGGCCATTCGCGCTGCCAAAGCGCGCGGGCAGAAGAATATCTATGTCGAGACCTGCCCTCAGTATCTGATGCTCGACGATACTTGCTACTTGGAGCAGGGCGAGGACGGCTTTGCGGGTGCCAAGTATGTGATGAGCCCGCCGCTGCGCCATGCCGGCGACCGTGCGGCTCTGCGCGAGGCACTTGTGGCCGGCGAGATTGATACCATCGCCACCGACCACTGCAGCTTTAATCTGCACGGGCAAAAGGACCGCGGGCGCGACGACTTCCGCGCGATTCCCAACGGTGGACCCGGTGTGGAGCATCGTCCCGTCGCGATCGCTACGAGCTTTGAGGGACAGCTGGGTCCTGAGGATCTGTGCCGCTTGATGAGCGAGAACCCGGCGCGCGTCTTTGGCATGTATCCGCGCAAGGGCTGTCTTGCCGAGGGCGCCGATGCCGACGTGTGCGTGTGGGATCCCCAGGCACGCTGGACCATTCGCGCGGCGACGCAGCATCAGGCCGTGGACTACACGCCGCTCGAGGGCTTTGAGGCACATGGCCGCGCCAAGGCCGTGTTTGTGAATGGCGTGCTGGCTGCGCGCGACGGCGAGCCCACTGGAGCCCAACCCGGCCGCTACGTCCCCCGCTAGCAGGAAGATCACCGGATTCCCCTCCGCAGTTGCGGTGGATTAGTTCCTGTTTAGCCGCCAAATTGGCCGTTTCAGGAACTATTTCACCGCAACTTATAGGTCTGCTGGGGCAGCGCCGGCTATTTGAGGCTGGTGGCGACGACGGAGCGGCCGAGGGCTGTCTCGAAGCGATCTGCCATCGTTGGGTCGGCAAGCGTGTCGACTTGGTTGAGCATGACGCGGGCATTGTTGAGGCTCAGCATCCGCAGCTCGGCATTGAGCACCATGGCGACGCGCTCTGGGGTGGCAGCGTCGGTGGGCTCGCAGCCGCAGCGCTCGCAGAAGAGCTCGGGGCGGTGGGCAACCTCGGCGACGGGCTTGCCCAGCCCCGAAGCGCCGACGACCCAGACAACGTTTGCCGTGGCGGCGGGAATTACCGGCTCCCAGGCGGCGTGCGCCTTGAGCGGGAGTCGCTTGCTGCCATCTGCCTCGGCCAACACATAGTCAAAGCGCTGCGCCAGCTCGTTGAGCGGCTCGGCGGGGGCGGAGAGCTTGCCCGTCTCGGGGTCCAAGACACCAGCTTGGCAGATGCTTCCGCGGACAAGTCCTGCGCAGGCCTCGCAGGTGCAGCCGGGAACATGCAGGGTCCCTGGCTCCCAAGGCACGGCGTCCAGGCGACGGCTCGACCCGTTCCATGGCACACCGGCGACAGGAAACATGTGCGTGGTGGTACAGAGAAGCACCCTGCCGCCGGCGCGCATGAGCTCGAGACCCAGCGTCTTCAACAACGTCGACTTGCCGCCACTGCCGATAATCGCGGTAATGCCCGGCTCGATCTTGAGTGCGGAGGCAAGGTTTCCGCTCGTCGTTTCCATCTGTTCACCGCCGTATAAAACTGTGATAATAAATAATCATCAGAGTAGCGGTCGAACCGCTTTTGCTCTGCTCAAACCGTAGCACAGGGAGGTGCCCCGGGAATGCTCGTTTATGTTCGCGGTGCCGGCGATATCGCCACGGGCGTCGCCGCTCGCTTGGTGCGCGCCGGCGCGTCGGTCGTCATGGCTGATATCGCGGTTCCCATGTGCATCCGTCGCACAATCAGTTTTTGCGAGGCCATTCGCCTGGGTGAGGTCCAGGTCGAAGGCATTCGCGCTCGCTTGGCGCAGACGCCGGCTGAGGCGCTCGAGATTACCCGAGCGGGGGATGTTGCCGTCGTGGTGGACCCTCAGGCCAAGATGCTCGATGAGCTGAAACCCGCGGCTGTGGTCGACGCGATTTTGGCCAAGCGCAACCTGGGCACCACGCGCGACATGGCGCCTGCCGTCATTGCCGTGGGGCCGGGCTTTACCGCGCCGGTCGATTGCGACGCCGCGGTCGAGACCATGCGCGGGCATTTTCTCGGCCGTGTCATTACCCAAGGTTCGCCCCAGCCCAACACGGGCGTGCCGGGCATTATCGCCGGCTATGGCAAGGAGCGCGTTATCCACAGCCCCGCCGCCGGCGTGTTTCGGTCCGACCGCGCAATCGGCGACATCGTGAGCGCCGGCGATGTGATCGGGTATGCGGGTGATACCCCCATGGTCACGCAGATTGATGGCTGCTTGCGCGGCCTTTTGGCCGACGGCGTTCAGGTGACCGAGGGCTTTAAATGTGCCGACGTCGACCCGCGCGGCGATGCCAGCTATATCAACTATATTTCGGACAAGGCGACGTCGGTCGGCGGTGGCGTGCTCGAGGCGCTCGCCATGCTCACCGGTGTATTCCAGGGATAGGAAATTGCAATGGAAAAGCTCGATGTGGTGAATGTTGCGCTTGGCGCTCTGAAGGCTGGTAAGACGTGCGAGTTGGTGGTAGTTGCCGGCACGGCAGGGTCGTCACCGCGCGGTGTGGGCGCATGGATGACTGTCTTTGCCGACGGCAGCCAGGCGGGCACCATCGGCGGCGGCAAGATTGAGCTCTTTGCGCTGGATGAGGCGCGCGAGCTCCTGAGCGCGGGACAGTCGCGTCTGGTCCGCTACACCATGGGCGGCGAGAACTCCGATACCGGCATGATCTGCGGCGGGGCCATCTGCCTGTGCTACCTGCATCTGGATGCGACTCAGGCACCGTTGTTCCAGGAAATTGCCGACGTCTTGGCCTATCGGCGCATCGGCGACTTCGTCATCGACTTTGAGCCGTTTATCGCGAGCGCGCTCGAGGGCGATGTGGCCGAGTACCATGGCGAGGAATCGCGCCGCACCATTGCGGGCTGCCCCGGGCTTTCGCTGGTGGAGGAGGGGAGTAGGGTCACCTACACCAACGCGGCCTCCGAGATTCCCGCGGCGCACATTGAGACGCTCTGCCCCGAGGGCCTGACCTACATCTTTGGCTGCGGACATGTGGGCGCTGCGACGGCGCGCGTGCTCACGGCGGCGGGCTTTGCCGTCGTGGCGTGCGACGACCGCCCCGGCACGCTGACCCCCGATTGGGTACCCGGTGTCTACGATCGTCGCCTGGTCGATTACAAGAACCTGAGCGAGCTGTGTCCCATCGGCCCGCGCGACTTGGTGGTCGTGGCCACAGCGGGCCACAAGTCCGATATCGACGTGGTGATTCAGGCCATGCGCGCCAAACCTGCCTATCTGGGCTGCTTGGGCTCGCGCCGCAAGACGGCCTTTGTGCGCGCCCGCCTGGAGCAGGAGGGCTTTACGCAGGAGCAGATCGACGAGCTGCACCTGCCGATCGGCGTTGCCATTCAGGCCGAGGACCCCGAGGAGATCGCCATCTCCATCGCCGCCGAGATGATCCACCTGCGCCGCACTAAACTCGTCCCCCGCAAACGCTAATCGCATCCCCACCAATAAGTTGCGGTGAAATACGGATTGTTTAAGCCTGTTAGGCCGCCCAACAGTCCCTATTTCACCGCAACTGCTTTTTGGGGATCACTATGTGCGGGGGAGTTGTGGAGTTGTGCAGGCAGACGAGGTTTTTCTGGAAATACACACCCAATGCGCGTATAGTACCGATTGTTTTGTCGGCTCCTGCTGCGTCGAGTCCAAACCGCGAAATGCCATGAGCGGCGCGGATGCAGCCAGGAGGCACGAGGACAACCCATCGTGGCCACGCCCCGTGCTTAAAACCCCAAGAAGGAGTGAACAATGGCAGAAGAGAAGTATGTGCCGCGTCTGAAGACCAAGTACAACAACGAGGTCAAGCAGCAGCTTCAGGACAAGTTCCAGTACGAGAACGTCATGATGATCCCCAAGTTTGAGAAGATCGTCGTGAACATGGGTGTCGGTGAGGCCGCTACCGATTCTAAGGCCATCGACGGTGCCGTGCGCGACCTGCGCGCCATCACCGGCCAGCAGCCGATGATCACCCGTGCCCGCAAGTCCATCGCTACCTTCCGCCTGCGCGCTGGTATGCCGATCGGCTGCAAGGTTACCCTGCGTGGCGACCGTATGTGGGAGTTCTTCGATCGTCTGACCTCCGTCGCGATCCCCCGTATCCGTGACTTCCGCGGTATCTCCGCCAAGAGCTTCGACGGCCGTGGTAACTTCTCCATGGGCGTCACCGAGCAGCTCATCTTCCCCGAGATCGACTTCGACTCCGTCGATCACCAGCGTGGTATGGACATCACTTTCGTGACCACCGCCAACACCGATGAGGAGGCCAAGGCCCTTCTGGACGCCTTCGGTTTCCCGTTCAAGAAATAGGTTCACCTGCCCTAAAAGCGCCGTTTCCACAAGGGGACGGCGCTTGGGGCGAACAATACTCTATGTGAGGAGGATATAAGTGGCTAAGACATCGATGATCGTCAAGTGCAATCGCAAGCAGAAGTTCTCTACTCGTGAGTACACGCGCTGCCAGCGCTGCGGCCGTCCGCACTCTGTGTACCGCAAGTTCGGCCTGTGCCGTGTCTGCTTCCGTGAGCTTGCACTCAAGGGCGAGCTTCCCGGCGTTAAGAAGGCCAGCTGGTAAGTCACTACCAGCGTTTCAAGCATCCGTTTGGAACAGGGAAAACGCGCTAGTTAGGCTTTGCCGTTAAGGGCGGCGAAGAACCAAGAGCACGTGTTCATCAAGAACGAAGGAGAATCTGTATGAACCTTACAGACCCGATCGCAGATATGCTTACGCGCATCCGTAACGCTAACTCTGTGAACAAGGCCACGGTCTCCATGCCGAGCAGCAAGAAGCTCGTCGAGATCGCTCGTGTTCTGCACGAGGAGGGCTACATCGAGGGCTACGATGTCGAGGACACCGTTCCCCAGAAGACTCTGCACATCACGCTTAAGTATGGTCCCAAGAAGGCTAAGGTCATCAACGGCATCCGCCGCATTTCCAAGCCGGGCCTGCGTAAGTACACCGGCGTTGCCGACATGCCCCGCGTCCGCGGTGGCCTTGGTACCGCCATTATTTCCACCAGCCATGGCGTCATGACCGACCGCGATGCTCGCAAGCACAACGTCGGCGGCGAGATCATCGCTTACGTCTGGTAATTCGCTCGGTAGGTAGAAGGAAAGGAGATCACCGTGTCTCGTATCGGTAATAAGCCTGTCCAGATTCCCGCCGGAGTCGAAGTGGCAGTCAACGGCAACAACGTTGTCGTCAAGGGCCCCAAGGGCCAGCTCGAGCTCGATGTCTTTGAGAAGCTCGCTATCAACGTCGAGGACAACGTCCTCACCGTTTCCCGTCCCGACGACGAGCGTGAGACCCGTGCCCGCCACGGCCTCACCCGCGCCCTCATTCACAACATGGTTGTTGGCGTTTCCGAGGGCTTCGAGAAGAAGCTCGAGCTCGCCGGCGTCGGTTACCGCGTGCAGCAGAAGGGCAAGAACCTCGAGTTCTCCCTGGGCTTCTCGCACCCCGTGATCGTCGAGGCTCCCGAGGGCATCACCTTCGAGGTTCCCGACAACACCCACGTGAACGTCAAGGGTATCAACAAGCAGCAGGTCGGTCAGATCGCCGCTGAGATCCGCGGCCATCGTCCTCCCGAGCCTTACAAGGGCAAGGGTATCCACTACGTTGGCGAGCACATCCGCCGCAAGCTGGGTAAGGCCGCCAAGTAGTCGTAACCGACTCACTCGCATAAGACCAGCACCCCGTCAGGTGCTGGCAAGATCAACCTTTTTAGGAGTTTACGTATGAACAAGCATAAGGCGAAGCTGGAAGGCCTCAAGCGTCGTCAGCGTCGTGTTCGCGGCAAGGTCTCGGGTACCGCCGAGCGTCCGCGTCTTCGCGTGACCCGTACTAACGCCAACATCTATGCCCAGATCATCGACGACAGCAAGGGCTCCAGCCTGACGCTCGTCTCTGCCTCGACCCTCGAGGCCGAGTTCAAGGGCACCCACACCTCGAACAAGGAGGCTGCGGAGAAGGTCGGTCAGCTCGTTGGCAAGCGCGCCATCGAGGCCGGCATCACCAAGGTCGCCTTCGATCGTGGTGGCCGTATCTACCATGGCCGCGTCAAGGCCCTCGCCGACGGTGCTCGTGCCGCCGGTCTCGAGTTCTAGGAGGTATGTAGCACATGGCTCGTAATCAGAAGCAGCAGCGCGAGGCCTCCGAGTTCGAGGAGCGCGTCGTTTACATCAACCGCGTGTCGAAGACCGTCAAGGGTGGTCGTCGCATGAGCCTCGTCGCCCTCGTCGTCGTTGGCGACGGCAAGGGTAACGTCGGCGTTGGCATGGGCAAGTCCGCTGAGGTGCCCCTGGCCATCTCCAAGGCGTCTCTCGATGCCAAGAAGAACATGTTCCACGTGCCGGTGACCGATCAGGGCACCATCCCGCACGAGGTTCTCGGTCACTTTGGTGCCGGCCGCATCATCATCAAGCCCGCTGTCGAGGGTACCGGCGTTATCGCCGGCGGCGCTGTGCGCCCCCTCTTCGAGCTTGCTGGCATCAAGAACGTCCTGTCCAAGTCCCTCGGTACCGACAACGGCCTTAACATCATCAAGGCTGCCGTCGAGGGCCTCAAGGAGCTCTCCAGCCCTGAGGACGTCGCGGCTCGCCGTGGCCTGACGGTCTCCGAGATGTTCGTCGGTAAGGAGAACTAAGCATGGCTGACACCATCAAGATCAAGCAGGTCCGCAGCACCAACGGTTGCAAGCAGGACCAGGTCCGTACTGTCCGTGCCCTCGGTCTCCACAGGATCCGCGAGGTTCGCGAGATTGCTGACAACGAGTCCGTCCGCGGCATGATCTTCAAGGTTAAGCACCTTGTCGAGATTGTAGAGGAGTAGCAAATGCAGCTTCACGATCTTACTCCCGCGCCCGGTTCCACCAAGAACCGCAAGCGCGTTGGCCGTGGCAATTCTTCGGGTCACGGCACCACTTCTGGCCGCGGCCAGAAGGGCCAGGGCTCTCGCTCTGGTGGCACCAAGGGTGCCGGCTTCGAGGGTGGCCAGACTCCGCTGGCTATGCGCCTGCCCAAGCTTCCGGGCTTCCGCAACCCCCGTCGTATCGAGTACACCGCCGTCAACGTTGAGCGTCTCGAGCGTAAGTTCGAGGACGGCGCTGTGATCGACGGTGCCGCTCTTAAGGCCGCTCGCATCACCAAGAGCGAGTTCGAGCCCGTCAAGGTGCTCGGCAATGGTGAGCTCACCAAGAAGTTCACGGTCAAGGTCGACAAGGTCAGCGCTTCTGCGCAGGCCAAGATCGAGGCCGCCGGCGGAAAGGTCGAGCTGCCGTGCTAAATGGTCTTAAGAATGCTTTCCGCATCAAAGAACTGCGCGAAAAGATTCTTTTTACCATAGCTATGCTCGTCGTGTACCGCATTGGTGCGCACGTTCCTGTGCCCGGCATTCCCTTCCAGGGGATGCTGGGCCTTTTCTCGACCGGGAGCAACTCGGTCGCCGCAGGTGCTATGGCCCTCCTGAATCTTTTCTCTGGTGGCGCGTTGAGCTATGTCTCGGTGTTCTCTTTGGGCATCATGCCGTACATCACGAGCTCGATTATCCTCCAGATGCTCCAGGCCGTCGTGCCTTCCCTGCATGAGCTTGCCCGCGAGGGCGAGGTCGGTCAGACCAAGATTACGCAGTATTCGCGTTACCTTACCTTGGCTCTGGCTATCCTCAACTCCGTGGGTTACCTCTTCCTCTTTAAGAGCTTCGGCATTAGCTTCAACGGTGCCGGTGCTCCCGAGATCATCTTTGACCTCATGATCGTCGGTACGCTCACCGCGGGCGCCATGCTGATCATGTGGATTGGTGAGCTCATCACCCAGCGCGGTATCGGCAATGGCATGTCGCTGATCATTTTCGCGAACATCATGGCCGGTCTTCCGCAGGCGATCTTCTCCAGTACCGAGGGTAACGCCGGTGGCATCATCACCATGGTGATCATCTGCGCCATCATCTTGCTGGTCATCCCGCTGATCGTTTTCCTTGAGCGCGGCCAGCGCCGCATCCCGGTCTCCTACGCCAAGCGCGTCGTGGGCCGTCGCATGATGGGTGGCCAGACCACCTACCTGCCCATCAAGGTCAACACCGCGGGCGTCGTGCCGATCATCTTCGCTTCGGCGCTGCTGTACTTCCCGGCCCAGATTGCCGTGTTCTTCCCCGGCATCGGCTGGATCCAGGCAGTTGCCTCTGCGCTTTCGACCGGTTGGCTCAACTGGGTGCTTAACGTTGTCCTCATCGTGTTCTTCGCCTACTTCTACACCTCCATGGTGTTCAACCCCGATGACACGGCCGACAACCTTAAGAAGCAGGGTGGCTTTATTCCGGGCGTCCGTCCGGGTAGGGCTACCGCGGCCTACATCAAGAACGCGCTCAACAAGATTACGCTTCCCAGCGCTGTCTTTTTGGCGCTTATCGCCATCGTGCCTTCGATCATCTTCTCCTTCACGGGTAACCAGCTGATCCAGGCATTTGGCGGCACGTCCATCCTCATCATGGTCGGCGTCGTGCTCGACACGGTCGACAAGCTCGAAGGCCAGATCAAGATGTATGATTACGATGGATTCTTTAAATAGGCTAGAGGAGGATTGCTCATGAACCTCGTATTGCTCGGAGCTCCGGGTGCCGGTAAGGGCACCGTCGCACAGGAGCTCGTCGCCGAGTTTGGCGTCGCTCACATTTCCACGGGCGACCTGCTGCGTGCTGCCGTCAAGGGTGGCACCGAGCTTGGTATTCAGGCTAAGAAGTACATGGACGCTGGCGAGCTCGTTCCCGACCAGCTCGTGATCGACCTTGTCAAGGAGCGCCTTGCCGCCGATGACGCCCAGCAGGGCTTCATCCTCGACGGCTTCCCGCGCAACACCGCCCAGGCCGTGACGCTCGATTCCGAGCTCTCCGCCATGGGTCGCGAGATCGACTGCGCCCTTCTGGTCGATGTGGCCCCCGAGGTCATTATCGATCGTCTGTCTTCGCGTCGCACCTGCCGCGCCTGCGGTTACACCGGCACCGCTGCCGATGCTACCTGCCCCAAGTGTGGCGGCGAGATGTATCAGCGCGACGACGACAAGCCCGAGACCATCAAGAACCGTCTCGACGTCTACGAGAAGTCCACGAGCCCGCTCGTCGACTACTATCGTGGCCAGGGTCTGCTCAAGTCGGTCAACGGTGACCAGGCTCGCGAGACCGTGTACGGGGATGTCAAAGAGGCTCTCGGTCTATGATCAAGATTAAGTCTGCAACGCAAATCGAGCAGATGAAGAAGGCAGGAGCGCTATCTAAGATGGCGCTCCGCCACGTTGGAGCCATGGTGCGCCCCGGCGTTTCGACTTTTGAGCTCGATCAGCTCGCGGAGCAGATTATCCGCATGCATGGTGGCATCCCAGCCTTTAAGGGTTACGGCGGGTTTCCCGGAACCATTTGCGCATCGATTAACGATGCCGTGGTACACGGTATTCCCAACCCCGACATGATCCTGCGCGATGGCGATATCATCTCCATCGATACGGGAGCCGTTGTCGACGGTTGGGTCGGCGATAACGCTTGGACGTTTTTCGTCGGCACCCCCACGCCCGAAGCCAAGGCTTTGTGCGAGATCACGCGCGATTGCCTTAAGGCTGCCATCGAGCAGGCTGTTCCCGGTAACCATATCGGGGACGTCGGTTATGCCGTTCAGTCCCTCGCCGAGTCTCACGGTTACGGCGTGCTTCGCGATTATGTGGGCCATGGCATTGGCCGCGTGATGCACGAGGACCCCAACGTTCCTAACTATGGAAAGAAGGGGAGGGGCGTTCGCCTCCAGGCCGGCATGGTCATTGCCATCGAGCCGATGGTTACGATGGGTTCCAACCATGTGAGCACGGGCTCCGACGGTTGGATCGTCACGACCAACGACCACCTGCCCGCCGCGCACTACGAGAACACCGTCGCCATTACCAATGACGGCCCGGTGATTCTCACCACGGATGCGCAAGGTGCTTGGTGTTCGCTCCAAGGCGGAGAAATGTAACAAGTTCCACTTAGTTGTGGAGCCATTACGAAGTTATTACGATGCGTGCATACGTGTTGTAGAATACTCAATCGCTGTCGTTTTCTAGAGAAAGATGATTGCTTGTGAAGAAGGAAGACGCAATTGAGCTCGAGGGTACGGTAAAGGAACCGCTGCCCAATGCCATGTTTAAGGTCGAGCTCGAGAACGGTCATTCGGTTCTGTGCAACATTTCTGGCAAGATCCGAATGAATTACATCCGTATTCTCCCCGGTGACAGGGTTGTCGTGGAGCTTTCCCCGTACGACCTGACCCGCGGCCGCATCACCTATCGCTACAAATAGCGGCACGCATACACGCTCTTTTCCGACTGCAGGCTTAGCTCAACCTACGGTCGGTTTGCGTGTGAAGACCAGCCATAGTTTTAAACGCCTGCGGCTGGGCGAGTAGATAGTAGGGAAGTAGTTTGAGCGCTACCGAAAGGAAGAACGATGAAGGTACGTCCTTCGGTCAAGAAGATGTGCGATAAGTGCAAAATCATTAGGCGCCATGGCAAGGTCCTCGTCATTTGCGAGAATCCCCGTCATAAGCAGCGTCAGGGTTAAGAGAGGAGACTACGTTGGCCCGTATTAATGGTGTCGACCTCCCGCGTGAGAAGCGCGTTGAGATCGGTCTGACCTACATTTACGGCATCGGCCGCACCACTGCGACGAAGATTTGCGTCGAGTGCAACGTTAACGTGGATACGCGCGTTAAGGACCTCACCGAGGATGAGGTTAACGCCATCCGCGATTATATCGATAAGAACCAGATCATGGTTGAGGGCGACCTCCGCCGTGAGCGCAACCAGAACGTCAAGCGCCTTATGGACATCGGCTGCAACCGCGGCCTTCGTCACCGCAAGGGCCTCCCGGTCCGCGGCCAGCGCACCCACACTAACGCTCGTACCCGCAAGGGCCCGAAGCGTCAGATCGGTGCTAAGAAGAAGAAATAAGGAGCGCTAGATAGATGGCTACTGCTAAGAAGAACGTTCGCGCTGCCCGTCTGAAGCGCGCGGACCGTAAGAACATTTCCGTGGGCCAGGCTCACATTCGTTCTACGTTCAACAACACTATCGTTTCGATCACCGATCCCCAGGGCAACGTCATTTCCTGGAAGTCGGCTGGCCAGGTGGGCTTCAAGGGCTCCCGTAAGTCCACGCCGTTCGCTGCCCAGATGGCTGCCGAGGCTGCTGCCAAGCAGGCCATGGAGCACGGTATGAAGAAGGTTTCCGTCTTCGTCAAGGGCCCCGGCTCCGGTCGTGAGACCGCCATCCGCTCCCTCCAGGCTGCTGGCCTCGAGGTCTCGAGCATCCAGGACAAGACCCCCATTCCGCACAACGGCTGCCGCCCCAAGAAGCGTCGCCGCGTGTAACTGAAAGGATCGTATCAATATGGCAATCGACAGGACTCCTGTTCTTAAGCGCTGCCGTCAGCTCGGGATCGATCCCGCTGAGCTCGGTTACAGCAGCAAGAAGGAATCTATCCGTCAGCCCAAGCGCCGTCGCAAGGAATCTGAGTACGGCATGCAGCTGCGCGAGAAGCAGAAGGTCAAGTTCATCTATGGCGTTCTGGAGAAGCAGTTCCACGGCTACTTCAACAAGGCCCGTAAGATGAACGGCGTCACCGGTGAGAACCTCATGATCATTCTTGAGTCTCGCCTCGACAACGTCGTCTTCCGTCTTGGCTTCGCCCGCACCCGCAAAGAGGCTCGTCAGTCCGTCCGTCACGGTCACTTCACCGTGAACGGCAAGCGCGTGGACATCCCGTCCTACCGCGTCAAGACCGGCGACGTCGTCGCTGTCGGCGAGAAGTTCCGTGACCTTCTCCCCATCAAGGAGGCTCTGATTTCCTCCGAGCGCTTTGAGGTCCCTGGCTGGCTCGAGGTCGATATCGAGAAGCTGTCTGGTAACGTGCTCGCTCTGCCGACGCGTGAGCAGATCAGCGGTGATATCAACGAGCAGCTCATCGTCGAGCTCTACTCTAAGTAGTCCATCCGGGCTGCTGAGGCTGGAGGTAATACATGTCAGAATTCATTAGGCCTCAGGTTCAGGTCGAAGAGATCAACGAGACGTCTGCTCGTGTCTCCGTCGAGCCGCTCGAGCGTGGCTACGGCGATACGCTGGGTAACTCCCTTCGTCGCGTTCTTCTGTCCTCGCTCGAGGGTGCCGCCGTCGAGGCTATTCAGATCGATGGCGCGCAGCACGAGTTCATGACCATCCCTAACATGGTCGAGGATGTCACCGACATCGTCCTGAATGTCAAGGGTCTTGTCTTCAGGGCTCTCGGCACGACCGACGAGGCGACCGCCACCATTTCGGTTGACGGCCCCTGCGAGGTCACCGGTGCGGACTTCTTTATTCCGTCCGAGTTTGAGCTGGTCAACCCCGAGCAGCACATTGCTACGCTCACCGAGGGTGGCCATCTCACCATGAGCATGCGCATCGGCTATGGCCGCGGCTATGTTTCTGGCGAGGCCAACAAGCGCGACAACGATCCCATCGGTGTGATCCACGTCGACTCGCTGTACTCGCCGGTTTCCCGTTGCGCCAAGCTCGTTGAGGCTTGCCGTGTCGGTCAGCACACCGACTACGACCGCCTTGTCCTCGAGATCGAGACCAACGGCTCCATCGCCCCGCGCGACGCCGTGGTCCAGGCTGCCAATATCATCAACCAGCATATGGCCGCCTTTATGAACCTTGCCGAGACCCCCGAGGTCGAGGAGGAGGCTTCGATCTTCGCTCCCGAGGTCACCAACGACAACGCCGAGCTGGACAAGCAGATCGAGGATCTGGACCTTTCCGTCCGTTCCTACAACTGCCTTAAGCGCGCCAGCATTCACTCGGTCCGTCAGCTCGTTGAGTTCTCGGAGAACGATCTGCTCAACATCCGTAACTTCGGTGTTAAGTCGATCGAGGAAGTGAAGGACAAGCTTGAGTCCATGGGCCTGAGCCTGAAGGCTTAATGCTTCGCATATTTGAGGAGAAACTAGACCATGCGTCACAACGTTAAGAAGGGCCTGAAGCTCGGCACCGATGCGAGCCACACCAAGGCCATGAAGAAGAGCCTTGCTAAGGCCCTCTTCGAGAACGACCGCATCAAGACCACCGAGACCCGCGCTAAGGCGCTGCGTTCGGTCGTCGATCCGATCATCACTTGGGCCAAGAAGGGCGACCTGCACTCTCGTCGTCTGGCTATCGCCAAGCTCGGCGATAAGCAGCTCGTTGCCGAGATCTTCGACAAGGCTGCCCAGGGTATGTGGCAGGATCGCAACGGCGGTTATACCCGCATCATGAAGCTCGGTAACCGCAAGGGCGACAACGCTCCCATCGTTATCATGGAGCTCGTCACCGAGCCTTGCACGCCTAAGGCCAAGAAGGCTGCTCCGGCCCCCAAGAAGGCCGCTGCTCCCAAGAAGGTCGAGGCTGCCGAGGAGGCTCCTGCTGAGGAGACCGCTGAGTAGACAATCCGTCTGCATAGGCTATATTCGAGGGGTACGTTCGCGTACCCCTCTTTTTTTGTCGAAATGCCATTGCCTGTTTGTTGGGAGCGCCCATGACCGCGCCGTCTGATTTCAATTCGATTTCCGAGCTTGACGCCACGCTCGTTTTCCGCGTGGCATACGATGGCTCGTCCTATAGCGGCTTTGCCGAGCAGCCGGGACAGACGACGGTTGCGGGTGAGCTGCGTCGAGCCATCGAGACGCTGCTTCGCCGTCCGATCGATCTGACGTGCGCGGGTCGCACCGATGCCGGCGTGCATGCCGTGGCTCAGTACATCAGCGTGCCCGTAACGGACGCTGAGCTCGCCCTAACGCGCCGTAGGTGGCTGCGGGCTATGGATGCCCTGCTGCCCAAAGATATCGCCATAAACGAGGTCTACAGGGCCCGTAAAGGCTTTTCTGCACGTTTTGACGCGCGTTCCCGTACGTATACGTACCGTATTGCCGATCGAGATGCGCGCCCCGTGCTGTCCCGCGGTGCCGTGTGGTGGCATCGCTATCCCTTGGATGTTGAGGCTATGTCTGCTGCCTGCCCCGCGCTGCTGGGCGAACAGGACTTTAAAAGCTTTTGCAAGGTTGCCTCGGCCGTTGGCAAGCCCACGCATCGCTGCGTGATGCGTGCCGAGTTTGGCCATGAGATTGCGTTTGGCGAGGACATCCTGACGTTTACCATCGAGGGCAATGCGTTTCTGCATTCGATGGTCCGCACGATCGTGGGCACGCTTGTCGAGATTGGCATGCATCGCCGTGAACCCGAGTGGATGCGCGAGGTCATCGATGCTTGCGACCGTACCGCTGCGGGCCCCACGGCTCCTGCCTGCGGCCTTACGTTTATGGGCGTGGATTACGATCCCGCCGAGCTTGTCGTGCTCGACTAGGGGAGGGCTCGGCGCGTCGTGCGTCGGCACCTGTCATCTGTGGGCTGCGCGTGTGCAACATCTGTTCTTGGCGTGCAATACAACCGGTGTCTCATTGCTTTTATTGCCGGGGTGTACCATGAACGACAGTTTGATTCACTGCTGTCGAGAGGACGGATAACTTGGTTCGACGTGGCTCGCATCCGCGACTTTCGGTGATCCTTGTGGTAGAAGGTTCGCCCAGCTATGCGATGCGTGCGCTCGAGAGTATCCAGAACCAAGACCTCTACGATTTGCAGATTGTCGTTGTCTGTCGCGATGCTGCGCCCGGTGTGCGCCATTCGCTTCAAGTTGCTGCCGACAGGGACATTCATATTGATTTGATTGACGTCGAGGACGCGAAGCGCGGCGCTTGTCTTCGTGCCGGTTTTGCTGCCTCGCGCGGCTCTCAAATCATCGCTATGAACGCCGATGAGTGGTTTGCTCCGCAGTCCCTTTCCAAGATGGTCAATATCGCGTGCGATACTACGGCAGACATAGTGCTCCCCACGGTGTCGCTCGACCGCTATGATGCACATCGAGAGCGCCATTCGCGCGTCTTGGATGCTGCTCATATTTCCATTGATAGCAAATCTTCGATGGTGGCCGGGCTGCCTCAGTTGATTTTAGGCGGCCTAGTCGTTCAGACCTCTGGTGTGATGTACAGCCGCTTGCTGTTTGAGGCATGCCTTTTGTGCGACAAGGTGTTTCGCACAGTTGGGTTTATGGCATGCGCGCTTTCGCAGACACGATGCGTGTCCGGCTGCGGCGATGCTTGTTTCCACACGGCGGCACCTAAACTTACAGATGCCTTTGATCCCACCATGTATGCCAAGGTATCCGATGACACTCGAGCGCTCGACGAGCTTGCGGACTCACTCTCGGAAGCAGACAGCGGTGGTCGGCTCAAGCTGGCAAGCCAAAAGTTCTACTTTGCCGGACTGGTCGCCTGCATCGAGAATTTGTGTCTGAGCCCGCATGGGGTCTCGTCAATCGAGCGTTCCGCCCGCATGCGTGATATGCTCGATGCGCCTCGAACCCGTCAGATGGTCGCCGCGCTCAAGGATAACCATCGGGGGCTCGGTCTGTTGTTTGGGCCGATCGCCAGCGCCAAGCCCGCGCGCTGCGTGATGTGTACGCATCTGGCAGCTTTTCTTAACCGGACGGGCGCAAAAACCGCCTAAACGGCTCATTTCGAAATAAACTTGCATAGAATTGTTTCGAAATGCGTTCTTATACACAAAAGCCTTCAAATAGCGTTAAACTATTCAATCACTGATTGATTGTCTCCGCCATCTTTTGGAGAGAGGGTTTGTATGGCTAAAAAACGCAATGGGCGCCAGGATGCCATTAGAGATATTGTGCGCAATAAGGACGTCCGCACGCAGCGCGTGCTGGTCGATGAGCTCCGCGCTATGGGCTTTGATTGCACGCAGGCGACTGTCTCTCGCGATATTGCCGATATGGGGCTGCGTAAGCTCCCTGAGGGCATCTATGTTCTGGCAGAGGACCTGCACCTGCAGCGTATGGTTTCCGAGCTCGTAACGGGCGTTCTGCGCACCGATAATCTGGTTATGATCAAGGCTCAGCCTGGCACGGCTTCCGGCATCGCCGCCGCTGTTGATGCGGCAGAGTTGCCCGATGTGCTTGGCTCGCTTGCCGGCAACGATACGATTTTGGTTATTGCCCAGACGGCCGAGGACGGCGAGCGTCTTGAGGCGCTGATCAATAAGCTGAGCAATTCTCGCAAGTAGGCGTGCAAGTCGTGCGCTCGGCACTGTGTGCGTGACATAGTGGCTTGTAAGGGGGTATCGACGTTGGTCGGTACCCCCTTTTGTTTGCCGGTATAAAGACCGCCCGCCTGGTCGTTTCAAACTAAAAGGCCCCCGAGCAGTTCAATAAGCTGCTCGGGGGCCTTGTTGCTTATGGCCGGATGATTTCTAGCCGACCGTATCGTCGGGCGTGGGCGAGGGGTCGGGAGTGGGCGTGGGCGTAGGCGTGCCGCCATCGCCGCCGGTCGAACCACCAGTGGATCCGCCCGTCGAGCCACCGGTCGTACCGGTGCCGCCGGTGGTGTCGCCGCCCGTGGTCTCGGTGGTCGTGGTCGTCGTGGTAGTCGTTGTGGTAGTGGTTTCCTCTTCGTCCTCGTTCTCGTCCTTGTCGTCGTTCTCCGTCTTCTTGGTGTTGTTGGTGCCGTAGAACTTCCAGACGCTGTTGTTCTTGTAGGTGGGAGCCGTTCCGGTCGCAAACTCCTCGCGCTCGGTACCGGTCAGAACGGTGTTCATAAACCGCTTAAAGACAGGCAGGTTGGTGCTGTCGCCCAGCAGGTCCGTGCCGTATTTTTGGATGGGGATCTCGCCCGCGGAATAGCCGGTCCACAGGGCGCACGCCAGCTGCGGGGTATAGCCGCAGAACCACAGGTTGGTGGTGTTGTCGGTGGTGCCCGTCTTGCCGGCATAGGGCTGGTTGACGCTCAGGGCACCGGCAGCACCCGTACCGCCGCCCTGCATGACGCCGGACAGAACATCGGTGACCGCTGCGGCCTCGCCCTCGGTAAGCACCTGTGAGGGATTGTCGGTGTGCTGGTACAGCACCGAACCGGTACGAGAGTCAATCTCGGTGATGGCGATCGGCTGGCGATAGTAGCCGCCGTTGGCAAACGTCGCGTAGGCGGCGGCCATCTCGAGCGGCGAGATCGAGCCGGTGCCGAGGGTCATGACGGGAACGTCCTCGATGTTGTCCTTGGCGGGATCGATGCCGAGCTTTTTGACGAGTGAGATGATCTTGCTGTTGCCGACGGCTTCCGCCACCTGGATGTAGCCGGTGTTGGAGGAGTATGCCGTTGCCTGCTTAAGCGTGATGTTGCCATAGCTATGGTTGGCGTAGTTTTGGACCTCGGTCGTGGTGCCCTTGGCCTTGAGCGGCGAGTTGCAGTTGAGGGTGACGTTGGGGTTCATGCCGTTTTGGATGGCAGTTGCCAGCGTAAAGGCCTTAAAGGTGGAGCCGACGGGACGCTTGGCCGTGGCATGGTTTACGTGGTTCTCGTCGGCGTTGTAGTCGTAGCCGCCCACCATGCACTTGATGTAGCCGGTCTTGGGGTCGACGACGACCATGCCCATGTCCAGGCCGTCGAGTGAGAGCGTGTCGAGCTGCTGGCGGACGGCATTCTCTGCCACCTGCTGCATCGTGGGGTCGATGGTGGTCTTGACGGTCAGACCGCCCTTAAAGAGCACGTCGGTCGAGAACTCCTGCTCCAGCAGCTGCTTAACATAGGCGACAAAGTAGGGCTGCGAGTATACGTCGACGCCGCTGCCCGAGATTTCGGTCACGTTGAGGGTGATGGGCTCGGCCTGTGCGGCATCGTGCTCCTCCTGCGTAATGTGGCCCAGACGCAACATGTTGTCGAGGACCTTGTTGCGACGGGACAGCGCAAGGTCGGGGTTGACCGTGGGGTCGTACTGCGAGGGCGAGTTGGGAAGGCCGATGAGCAGCGCGGCCTCGCTCAGGGTGAGGTCGGCGGCGCTCTTGGACAGATAGGTCTCGGCTGCGGCCTCGATGCCGTAGGCGCCGTGGCCGTAATAGATGGTGTTGAGGTACATCATGAGGATCTCGTCTTTGGAGTACATGTCCTCCATCTTGACGGCGATGTAGGCCTCGCGCACCTTACGCTCGATGGTCGAGTCGAACTGCTCCTCCTGCAGGATGGTGTTGCGCACCAGCTGCTGGGTGATAGTCGAGGCGCCTTCGTGCCCGCCGCCGAGGGTTGCCACCGCAGCACGCGCGATACCCCACAGGTCGATACCGCCGTGCTCATAGAAGCGCTCGTCCTCGACGTCAACGGTGCCCTGCAGCACGTAGGGGGAGACCTCGTCCTTGGTGATGGACTTGCGGTTTTGCGTGTAGAAGCTTGCGATCTTGTTGCCGTTGCAGTCGACGATCTCGGTGGGCTCGCTCACCAGATACGCGTTGGCGTCGGTGTAGTCGGGCAGATCGGACAGCCAGCGGTTGACGTTGCCGACCATGCCGATGCCAAATGCCACGCCCGCAATCAGCAGAAAGCCCAAAAACGAGAGCAGGATTATGGGCAGGGCATGCGTCTTTGAACGGCTGCGTCCCTGTCGTTGACGAGGACCCATATATTGACCTCCAGGTATGTCGTGCCGGACGGTGGATGTGCCGTCTGGGCAGGATGGACATAAGTTATTACACGATAAACCAAACGGGGCGCGCGAGGCCTCGTGTATGCTGGAAGACGGCATTTTTCAGAGTGAATGCATACCTTGGTAAGGAGTTTGTCGATGGCGATTCGGGCGATGGGGCCGAGCGGACAATACGAGACTGGATTGGATGCTGCCGGTGCGGCGCTGCCCGAACTGCTGGCGCCGTCGGGCGGACTCGACCAGATGCTTGCGGCCATCGCCGCGGGTGCCGATGCCATCTATGCGGGGTTGGGCGGCTTTAACGCCCGCGTGAGCGCGCATGGCTTTACGGATGACGAGTTTGCGCGTGGCTGCGCCGTGGCGCATGCCCATGGCGTGCGTGTGTACGTAACGCTCAACGTGTTCGTGTTTGACGATGAGTTGTCCGACGCGGTGGCGTTGGGAGCTCATGCACTGGAGCTGGGCGCCGATGCTCTGATTGTCGCCGATGCCGGGCTGGCTTGTGTACTGCGCACGGCGATTCCCGGGATCGAGATTCACCTGTCCACGCAGGCGGGCGCTCATAGCGAAGGCGCCGTGCGGCTTGCCGCCGATGAGCTGGGGGTCGAGCGCGTGACGACGGCACGCGAGCTGACGGTCGACGAGATTGCGGCGCTATGTGCCACGGGCGTGCCCATCGAGGTATTCTGCCACGGTGCGATTTGCATCGGCTATTCGGGGGCGTGCGAGTTCTCGGCCCTGCGGCGTGGGCGCTCGGCGATGCGCGGCGACTGCACGCAGCCGTGCCGTCTGGCGTACGACCTGGTGGACGAGGCGGGGCAGAGCGTTGTCGCCGTCGAGGGAGATCGCCTGCTGTGCCCGCGTGACTATCTGGGTATTGCGCATCTGCCCGAGCTTGTAGATGCCGGCGTGGCGTCGCTCAAGATCGAGGGGCGCATGAAGAACCCCGATTACGTATTCAACGTGGTGCGGGTGTGGCGCCGGGCACTCGATATGCTGTGCGACGGCGCGTGGGATCCCGGTGCCGTGGAAGAGCTTGAGCGCGAGCTGGGAAGGTCGTTTAACCGTGGGTTTACCGATGCGTACCTGCGAGGGCGTTCGGGTGCCGAGCTGATGAGCTTTGAGCGCGCGATTAACCAGGGCGTGCGCGTGGGGCGCTTGGTCGCTGTGGGCCACGAAGAGGTGACCGTTGAGCTCGACGCCGCCGTGGCGGCGGGTGACATGCTCGAGATCCGGTTTTATCCGGGTGTCGACGCGCGTCCCGATGTGCCCAAGCGCTGGCCGCAGGTGCCCTGCCCGGTGGATGCCGCAGCGGGGAAGCGCGTCGTCGTGCATTGCAAGCGTAAGGTGGACACGGGCTGCGAGGTGTACCTGATTCGCAGCGCCGGCGTGTTGGATCAGACGGCGGCAGTGTTGGAGCGCATGCGGGCCGAGGCGGATGCGATTGCGCCCGTTGCGCGTGCCGTCGAGGTACTGCTCTTTGAGGGCGTTGCGGTGGATGGCGGTGCGTCGACGGAGTTGGTGGAGTGCGCGGTTCCCACTCGCATGGTTTTTGCTTGGCAGCTGATGGATGCCGACCCGCGCGGAGAACTCGATTTGTCCGACGCCGTTGTGGTGCTTGACGAGGTGTGCCGCACGGGTGACGCTGACTGGACCCGCTCACTGATGCAGCGTGCCGGGCGCATCGTCTGCCGCAACCTGGGGCAGGTGGCGATCGCTCGCGAGCTGGGCGTGACGTTTGACGTGGCGGCGCCGGTGTTCTGCGCGAATCGGGCCACGCTTACCTGGCTGCGCGGATTCGGTGCGGGGCGGGTGTACTTGCCGGCCGAGTTGCTCGGCAATGATAAGGGACGTATTGCCGAGCTGGCTGCTGAACCCGGCGTCTTGGGTCCGGTCGACGCCGACCGTCCCGAGCTTATGGTGTGCGAGCACTGCCTGCTGACCGCCGAGGGCGTCTGCGCCACCGATGCGACGGGACAGGTCCGTTGCCGCGACTGCTTGCGTCGTCGGCAGGCACGCTATCTGGTCGAGCGTGACGGTACACGTCTGCCAGTTGCCATTGACGCATGCGGCAGGACGAGGATTATCCTGTCGTAGGTGCCGCGTCGCGTCAGTTTGTTATCATAAGAGAGTTTATGGACTTCCAGCACCGCCGTTTTCGGCGAGGGTGCTATAGCAAAAGGAGGATACCCAATGCTGTCTGTTGACGAGCAAATGCGTATCATCACCTCGGGCGCAGCGCAGATCGTCCCCGAGGCCGACCTTCGTAAGAAGCTTGAGAAGGGCGAGCCCCTCAACATCAAGCTCGGCGTCGACCCCACCAGCCCCGACCTGCACCTGGGCCACGCCGTGCCCCTGCGCAAGATGCGTCAGTTCCAGGACCTGGGCCATAACGTCACCCTCATCATCGGCAACGGTACCGCGCTGATCGGCGATCCCTCGGGCAAGAACTCCACCCGCCCGCAGCTTTCGCAGGAGCAAATCGAGGCTAACGCCGAGACCTACGTGAGCCAGGCCATGAAGATCCTGGACCCCGAGAAGACCACCATCGTGCACAACGGCGATTGGATCCTTTCGATGGACCTTGCCGGCCTGCTGCAGGTGTGCTCCAAGTTCACCGTCGCCCGCATCCTCGAGCGCGACGACTTTACCAAGCGCTACCAGTCCCAGACGCCGATCGCCCTGCACGAGTTCCTGTACCCCGTGATGCAGGCATTCGACTCCGTGCAGATCAAGGCCGACGTGGAGATGGGCGGCACCGACCAGCTCTTTAACCTGCTCGCCGGCCGCGAGCTTATGGAGAAGATGGGCATGGAGCCGCAGATCGCGCTCACCATGCCGCTGCTCGAGGGTACCGACGGCGTGCGCAAGATGTCCAAGTCCTATGGCAACTACATCGGCCTGACTGACGCTCCCAAGGATATGTTCGGCAAGACCATGTCTATCCCCGACGAGATGATTGGCAAGTACTATCGTCTGGCCAGTTCGCTCACCCCGGCCGAGGTCGACAAGATCGACGCCGCCCTGGCCGACGGTTCCGCCGATCCCTATGAGCTCAAGCGCGCTTTGGGCCGCGACCTGTGCGACACCTATCACGGCGCCGGTGCCGGCGACGAGGCTCAGGCCGAGTTCGACCGCGTCTTCAAGGAGGGCCAGCTCGCCGACTTCCCCGAGAAGCACGTTGAGCTGACTGTTAACGACGAAGGCCAGATCTACCTCGCCGGCCTGCTCAAGGACCTGGGTCTTTCGGCGAGCGCCGGCCAGGCCCGTCGCGACATCGACGGCGGCGGCGTCAAAATCAACGGCAAGGCCGTGGCTCCCAAGAGCTACAACATCGATCCGAGCGCCCTCAAGCTGGGCGATACCCTCTCCGTTGGCAAGCGCAAGGGCTTCAAGCTAGTCTAACGAGCGAGTTGACCTCACAAGTGCAACAAGGCCGCAGCCGGGAATCCCGACTGCGGCCTTTTTATTACGATGATCCCTTGGGGACGGAGGGATTATTTGGCGGTGCCGTTAAGCGGAGAGGCGTATTGTTGGCCCATCGTTTGGGCATACAATGGCTGTTGGCTTGCTGCGGTGAAGGCTCGTCCGCTCCGCAGTTATTTCTACCGTTAAAGGAGTATGTATGTCCGTTGAGGTCATGAGGTCTGTGATCGAGGCCGCCGAGGGTCGCGTGCCCGTCGACACGCTGTTTACCAATGCACAGATTGTCGACGTGTACGGTCAGCGCGTGGCGCCCGGTAGTGTTGCCGTCAAGGACGGCGTAATCGTCGGCGTGCTCTACGACGGTCGCGACGATGCCGCCGGTACCTATGAGGCTGCCGAGGTTATCGACTGCCAGGGTCGCTATCTCGCCCCCGGCTTTATCGACGGACATCTGCACATTGAGTCCTCGAACATCCGCCCCGCCGAGTATGCGCGCATGGCGGCGACGCGCGGTACCACCACTGCCCTTGCCGACAGCCACGAGATCGCCAACGTAGCGGGGCTCGACGGCCTGCGCTTTATGATCGAGGACGGTCGCCGCGCGCCCATTTCCATCAAGTACATGATGCCCTCGTGCGTGCCCGCGCTGCCCGATGAGCAAGCGGGCGCTGTGATTACCGCCGCTGACATGCAGGCGTTTTTTGCCGAGCACCCGGGCGACGTTTTTGGCCTGGGCGAGATGATGAACCTGCCGGGTGTCTTTATGGCCGACCCCGAGACCTGTGCTCGCATCGATGCTGCCAACCAGACGCCGTCCAAGCAGGTCGACGGCCATGCGCCGCTCGTTGCCGGCAAGGACCTCAATGCCTATGCCGCGGCGGGCATTATCGCCGACCACGAGTCGACGATTCCCGAGGAGGCGCTCGACAAGCTGTCCCGTGGCATGTACGTGATGCTGCGCGAGGGTACGTGCAGCCATGACCTGGCCAACCTGTCGCCGATGCTGCTGGAGAATCCCGCGCGCGCCCGTCGCTGCTGCTTTGCGACTGACGACCGCGCCCCTTCCGATGCGCTTGCGACCGGCATGATCGACAATGCCTGCCGCGTGGCAATCGAGGCCGGTATTGACCCCGTGGTTGCCATCTCTATGGCGTCCCTGTCCACGGCCGAGGCGTTTGGCCTGGACCACGGTTGCCGCGACCCGCACGAGCTGCGTGGCGCCATCGCCCCGGGCAAGCGTGCCGACCTGCTGGTACTCAACGACCTGACGTTTGCCACGGCTCCGCATCGCGTATATGCCGCCGGTGCTCTGGTGGCGCAGGACGGCACCTTTGTGGGCGAGATCGCACCCGAGATGGCCGAGGTTGCGGCCCTTGCCGATGAGCTGCGTGCTTCCGTTAAGCTGCCGAAGCTATCGCTCGACGTGTTCGACTATGCCTTTAAGCCGGGCGAGGCCGTGATCGACGTGGTGCCGGGTAAGGCCATCACGGGTATGGCTCGCCCCGAGAACGCCGAGGGCCTGCGCCGCATTATGCTGATCGAGCGCCACGGCCGCGGCGTGTCACTGCAGGCCAAGGGCGCCGATGGCGACGGTCCCGCCGGCATGGGACTCGTCGGCAAGCATATCGGCCGCGGCTGGGTGCGCGGTTTTACCATCACGGGCGGCGCTATCGCCTCGACGATCGGCCACGACTCGCACAACGTGTGCGTGGTGGGCGACAACGCGGCCGATATGATGGCTGCCGTCGAGGCCGTGGGCCAGGGCGGCCACGTGCTGGTGCGCAACGGCAAGGTCGTGGCGCGTATTCCGCTGGCGCTCGGTGGCCTTATGAGCGAAGGCACGGCCGAGGACGTTGCTGCGCAGCACGACGACTTTATGGTCAAGGCGCGCGCCATGGGTATTGAGCCGCCGCTCGACCCCATCATGGGCATCATCTTCCTGCCCCTGCCGGTCATCCCGACGCTCCGCATCCGCCCCGAGGGCATGTTCGACGTTACAACCTTCACCTATGCCGACTAGTCATCGGGGACGTTCTTAAACGACTAGTCGTCGGGGACACTCTTTGGCGGGCTGCCTGACGCCGCGACCGTAGGACCTCTGGCATGTGTGAGCTATTTGCTAGGTCCTTGTAACGTTTGCGCCCGCGGAGTCTTATTTGAGTTCCCTTTGGGTACGGTGATTTTGGATATACGTCCGATTCCAACAAGCCCGAAGGGAGCTTTCCTATGTTTAAACTGATTGCATCCGATATGGACGGCACGCTGCTTGACGAAAACGGCCAGGTGCCTCCCGAGACCTACGAACTGATTCTGGCGCTACACGAGCATGGCGTGCATTTCGCCGCATCGTCAGGTCGTCGCTACGATCGCCTGTGCGAGTTCTTTGCGCCCGTTCGCGACAAGATGGACTTTGTCGCCGCTAACGGCGCCCAGGTCTTTGCCGACGGCAAAATGGTAGACCGCGAGGTGTATTCGCACCTGGCGATTCGAAAGCTCGCCCAGGCCGTCGCGACGTTTCCCAATCTGCATCTTGCGCTCTTTGACCGAACCAAGTCCTTTTTGCTCGATGATGAGTGCAAGTTCGTGCGCGAGGTCGATAAGGACCTTCCCAATGCCGAGCGCATTTGGGAGCTGCCCGATCCCAGCGTAAATATCATCAAAGCGAGTATCTTTTGCGACGACGGTGCCGTTATGGACAGTGCGTACGTGCTGCAGCGCGAGCTTGGCCAGCTCTTTACCTTTGCGCCTTCTGGAAACGCATGGATCGATGCCATGCAGCCCGGTGTGTCGAAAGCCTCGGGAATCGAGCAGCTCATGGAGCACTATGGCGTCGAACGCGACGAGGTCATGGCGTTTGGCGACTCGATGAACGACTACGAGATCATTCGCTTTGTCGGCACGGGCTGCGCGATGGAAAATGCGCGCCCCGCGCTCAAGGCGGTGGCCGATCGCGTGGTGGGTTGTAACCGTGACCACGCCGTCCAACGTGAGCTCCGTCGCGTGCTGGAGAGTTTCTCCTAATCCGGCAGATGGGGACGTTCTTTTTCTGCCGGCAGTGGGAGACAGTCCTTGCAGCTTTTTGCGAAGAGTGTCCCCAGTGACTAGTCGTTTAAGAACGTCCCCAATGACTAGGCGAGGGCGGCCATGATGGTGCGGGCGACGCCGTCGTGGTCGTTATCGTATTCGGTGATGGCGTCGGCGGCCTCGCGGTCTTCAGGCTCGGCGTTGATCATGGCCATGCCGTGGCCCGCTGCCTGCAGCATGGGGATGTCGTTGATGTTGTCGCCGAACGCCCAGGCGTCGGCGAGACGCTCGCCCAGGTGCTCGCATAGCCACGTGAGGGCCGTTCCCTTGGTGGCGCCCTCACCCATGACTTCGATATTCATGGCGTACGAACGCGTGACCTCAATGCTTTCGAGCGTGTCGAGCTCCGCCGCGATGGCGTCGCGATCGGCCGGGTCGTGCCAGTACATGGCGATGCGTTCGAGTGTCTCGACCTCGTCGATCTTGCTGTCGATATCCATGTCGATCGGTGTTCGTGTGCGCTTGAGCGAAGCCGCGATGTGGGGGTCGCCGCCGCAGAACTCATCCAGGCGCCCGTAAAGCGAGCGGGGGAGGAAGCACTGTCCATCCGCGAAGATATCGAAGGTGACGTCATGGCCGGCGGCAATGCTATGGATGCGGTGGGCGATGGCGCGGTCGAGCGGTCGGCTCAAAATGCGCGTGGCACGTGAGGCATCGGTGGGCGTACCGTCGTCGAGCTGCCAG
The DNA here is from genome assembly GCA_905209455.1 of uncultured Collinsella sp. Taxonomy (GTDB): domain Bacteria; phylum Actinomycetota; class Coriobacteriia; order Coriobacteriales; family Coriobacteriaceae; genus Collinsella. Next base: position 7,188 of record CAJLTA010000011.1, on the reverse strand, counting down.
ACGCTGGCGCCGTTGGCACAGACCGCGTAGTGCACGGCGGGATGGGCGAGAATGGGCTCAAAGATGCCCGACAGCGGACGCCCCGTGCAAGGAACAAACTCGATGCCACGACGTGCGAGCTCGTCGAGCATTGCCCAAGTGGCGTCGCTCATCTGCTTATCGCTCGTCAGCAGCGTTCCGTCCATATCGGAAAACACAATCATTCGTTGCGATCCTTTCTACTGGCATAAAAAGCGTGGCCGAGGGCGGTGATGCCCTGGCCACGCTCGGGTTCTATAACGGTCCGCGTCCTAGCGATCGGCGAGCGGCTTGTACTCCAGCGGCTCGATAACCGGGCGATACGCGGGACGGATGATGCGGTGCGCGCAGAAGAGCTCTTCCATGCGGTGCGCCGACCAGCCGGCCATGCGGGCGACGGCGAATAGCGGCGTAAAGAGCGTCTCGGGCACGCCGAGCATCTTGTAGATAAAGCCTGTGTACAGGTCGATGTTGGCGCAGATGGGCTTGGTCATGCCGTGGTCGCGCATGACCTGGGGTGCCAGGCGCTCGATGCGCTCGATGAGCGCGAACTCTTCGCCCAAGTCCTTCTTGGCGGCAAGCGTGCGCGCGTAACGGCGGCAGACCTCGGCGCGCGGGTCGCTGAGCGTATAGACAGCGTGGCCCATGCCGTAGATGAGGCCTGTGCCGTCGAAGGCCTGCTTGTCGAGGATCTTGCCCAGGTAGGCCGCGACCTCGTCCTCGTCCTCCCAGTTGGAGACATGCGCGCGGATGTCCTCGTGCATAGACACGACCTTGGCATTGGCGCCGCCGTGGCGTGGACCCTTGAGCGAGCCGATAGCCGCGGCGTAGGCGGAATACGGGTCGGTGGCCGATGAGGACAGCACGCGGCAGGCGAACGTGGAGTTGTTGCCGCCGCCGTGCTCGGCATGCAGCATGAGCATCACGTCGAGCAGCATGGCTTCGTCGCGGGTGAATGCCATGCCGCCGCGCAACACCTGCAGGATGGTCTCAGCGGTGGAGAGGCCGGGTGTGGGGTGCGGCACATGAACCTCGGAGCCGCGGCGCTTGGCGACCGAGGCCATATGCGCGAAGGCGGCGATGCGGGGGAGACGGGCGAGCATGGAGATGGCGACGTCGATTTCGTGCTCGGGTGTAATGGCGTCGGGCTCGGCGTCGAAGGCGTAGAGCAGCAGCACGGCGCGCTGAAGCACATTCATGATGCTCGACGACACTGTGGTCATGGGGAACTCACGGACATATTCGTCGCTCAGGTGCCTAAAAGCACCCAGGCGCTCGCAAAAGCCGTCGAGCTCTTCCTTGTTGGGCAGCGAACCCGTGATAAGCAGATAGGCGACTTCCTCGTAGCCGTAGCGGTTCTCGGCCTGGGCGTTGTTGACCAGATCCTCGATGCTGTAGCCACGAAGCGTGAGCTTGCCCTGATCGGGCACGACTTTGCCGTCGACCTTGTTGTAGCCGTGCACGTCCGAGATGCGGGTAAGGCCCGCGACCACGCCCGAGCCGTCGGCATTGCGCAGGCCGCGCTTGACGTTGTGCTCTACGAACAGGTCCTCGTCGTACGGGGCGGTCGGCAGGCCGTGGTAGAGGCTTTCGCTTTCAGACGAAATCTGGCGGCTTGCTTCGTAATCCAGAACCAGTCGGCTCAAGTGGTCATCGAAGCGGTAATAGATTTTCTTGGCGTCGTAGGCCATGCGCGCTCCTCTCCGGGCCGCATCGGGGTGGCTTGCATGGGCATGCGCGCGTCAGGCTATCCCCAGCGGCTTGTTCGCTACAGGCGGTACATAAAGTTAAAGACGTCCTCGCGCTGGATGGACACGTTGACGCCCGAAAGCTCGCCGGCCTCGGCCAGGGCCTTCTGCAGCTCGGCGAAGTCGAGCTTGGACTCGGCGGTATCGGCCAGCATGGTCATGGTGAAGATGTCCTCGATAATGGACTGCGTGATGTCGCGGATGTCGACGTTGGCCTCGCCTAGGACACGGGTGACGCCGGCGACGATGCCGGGGCGGTTCTTGCCAAGGACGGTGATGACGATACGGGAGGACGAGATCTCGGCCATGGGAAACCCTTTCGCGTGATTGCGGCGCGCGCGGGGCGCTCCGCTACGGTACAGTGTTCATCATTGTACCTGTCTGGCGCAAAAAGGGGTGTGCTTACTGCGGCGTTACACGTCTGCAACATGGGAGAAGGGGCAACAGGGTGCGTGTCCGCTGCGGTTGGTCGCGCCGCGTTGCACAAAGACCGTGAACCTTTTGTGGGACGCGCGGCGCCGTGGTACCATAGCCGAGTTTGTTGTCTTGGTCGGAAACCAAGACGCCTTATGCGCTGATCGGTAACCAGCGCCTGACCAATAAGGAGTCCTACCATGAAGCAGGGTATCCATCCCCAGTATGTCGAGTGCACGGTGACGTGCTCCTGCGGCAACACCTTCAAGACGCACGCTACCGTGTCCGAGATGAAGGTCGAGCTTTGCAACGAGTGCCACCCGTTCTACACCGGCCAGCAGAAGTTCGTCGACACCGGTGGACGCGTCCAGCGCTTCGCCGACAAGTTCGGTGGCGCCGCTGCCGCCCAGCTCAAGAAGGCCGAGGAGGCCAAGGCTGCCAAGGCCGCCAAGGCTGCTGAGGCCGAGGCTGCTCGCAAGGCCGCCGCTGAGGCTAAGGCTGCCGAGAAGGCTAAGCGTGCTGCTAAGTTTGCCGAGGAGGCTGCCAAACAGGCCGCCGAGGCTCCCGCAGAGGCTCCCGTCGAGGAGGCCGCTGCCGAGGCCGAGACCACCGAGGCTGCTGAGTAAATAGCTCGCCGCGGAATCACTCGCATTCATGGCATAAGGGCCGTGCATCCGTTTGGGTGCGCGGTCCTTTTCTTTTTATTGGTGCAAACCAACCTGCCCCCATTGCACCAAATGGCAGAGAGGCGGCGTTTGCCCAGATAAAACCTGCCAGAATTAACCTGTCCCATTGTGGCAGGTTGGTCGTAGTTATTACGTGGCGGTCGAGGTCGACCGTATAGGCCGCGCCTTGTTTGGCTAAAGTACAATCATCTGTGTTTAACTCGCCCGCAACTGCACGACGTGGGCGATGGCCAAAAAGGAAAACCACATGGGATTCATGTCAAAGCTGCTGTCCTTTGGATCCGATAAGGACCTTAAGCGCTACTACAAGATCGTCGACCAGATCAACGGTCTTGAGCCCCAGTTTGAGAAGATGACCGAGGAGGAGCTCCGCGGCCAGACCGATAAGTTCCGCGAGCGTTACGCCAACGGCGAGTCGCTCGACGACATGCTCCCCGAGGCCTTTGCCACCGTGCGTGAGGCTTCCAAGCGCACCATGGGTATGCGCCACTTTGACGTGCAGCTCATTGGCGCCATGGCACTGCACGAGGGCCACATCGCCGAGATGAAGACCGGCGAAGGTAAGACCCTCGTCTCCACGTTGGCCGGCTATCTCAACGCTATCGCCGGCAAGGGCGTGCATGTCGTTACCGTCAACGATTACCTGGCAAAGCGCGACTCCGAGTGGATGGGCCGCATCTACAAGTACCTGGGCATGACCGTCGGTCTGCTCCAGAACAACATGCCGCTCGAGCTCAAGCGTCCGGCCTACCAGGCAGACGTCACCTACGGCACCAACTCCGAGTTCGGCTTTGATTACCTGCGCGACAACATGGTCACCCGTCCCGAGCAGCGCGTGCAGCGCGGTCACAACTACGCCATCGTCGACGAGGTTGACTCCATCCTGATCGATGAGGCCCGCACCCCGCTGATCATCTCGGGCGCTGGCACCAAGTCCGCCAGTACCTACAAGGACTTCGCGCGTGCCGTGCGTGGCCTTGAGCGCGGCGAGGACGTGTCGCACGACATGCTCACCGCCACCGAGGACGTGGAGCCCACGGGCGACTACGTCATGGACGAGGCCAAGCACACCATTGCCGCCACCGAGCGCGGCCTTAAGAAAATCGAGCGCCGCCTGGGTATCGATGACATCTATGCCGATCTCTCCGGCCAGTTGGTCAACCACCTGCAGCAGGCGCTGAAGGCCCAGTACATGTTCCACCGCGATAAGCAGTACGTGGTCACCAACGGCGAGGTCAAGATCGTCGACGAGTTCACCGGCCGCATTATGGAAGGCCGCCGCTATTCTGAGGGCCTGCACCAGGCCATCGAGGCCAAAGAGGGCGTGCTCGTACGCGAGGAGAACCAGACCCTGGCCACCATCACCCTGCAGAACTACTTCCGTCTGTATGACAAGCTCTCCGGCATGACCGGCACGGCACTCACCGAGGATGCCGAGTTCCGCGAGATCTACAAGCTGCCCGTCGAGGTCATCCCCTCCAACAAGCCCGTTCAGCGTGTTGACCACGAGGACCTGGTGTACCGCACCATCCAGGCCAAGTACAACGCCGTTGCCGACGACGTCGAGCGACGTCACGCCAAGGGCCAGCCGGTCCTGGTGGGCACCGTTTCCATCGAGAGCTCCGAGAAGCTGTCCGCCGCCCTTACCAAGCGCGGCATCGCACACGAGGTCCTCAACGCCAAGCACCATGAGCGCGAGGCCCACATCGTGGCCCAGGCCGGACGCTACGGCGCCGTGACCATCGCCACCAACATGGCCGGTCGTGGTACCGACATCCTGCTGGGCGGCAATCCCGACGAGCTGGTGCGCGAGCGCCTGGAGTACGAGGGCCTGACCATGGAGGACGTGACGCCCGAGCAGCTCGAGCAGTTTAACGCCGAGGCCAAGGAGACCTGCAAGGCCGAGCGCGAGCGCGTGCTTGCCGCCGGCGGCCTGACCGTCATCGGCACCGAGCGCCACGAGTCCCGTCGTATCGACAACCAGCTGCGCGGCCGCTCTGGCCGTCAGGGCGATCCGGGCGAGACCCAGTTCTACCTGTCGCTCGAGGACGACCTCATGCGCCTGTTTGGCGGCGACAAGATGGACCGCGTCTCCAAGATGATGGTCACGGCCGACATGGGCGACGACATGCCCATCCAGCACAAGATCATCTCCAAGGCCGTCGAGAGCGCCCAGCACAAGGTCGAGAGCATCAACTTCTCCATGCGTAAGAGCGTCCTTGAGTACGACGACGTCATGAACAAGCAACGCCAGGTCATCTACGCCGAGCGCAATAAGATTCTGGACGGCAAGGACCTGACCGACCACATCACCGAGGTCATGCACGATACCGTGTACCGCTGCGTGCAGGAGTTCTGCACCAAGGACAGTCACGATGGCGAGCGCGACCTGGAGGGCCTGCGCAAGTGGGTTGTGGAGCTCACCGGCCACATCGATACGCCGAAGTTCCCTGACGAGGACTTTGAGGCCCTGGCTGCCGATGTCCTGGCTTATGTAGAGAAGTGCTACAACATGAAGGCTGAGCGCTTGGGCGAGGACCTGATGCGCGAGCTCAACACCCAGGTCATGCTGCGCGTCATCGATACCCGCTGGATGAACTACCTGCAGGAGATGGACTACCTTAAGACCGGCATCGGCCTGCGCGGCTTTGGCCAGCGCGACCCGCTGGTTGAGTACAAGACCGAGGCCTACGGCGCGTTCCAGATACTCGTCGATACCATGTATGAGGATTACCTGCGCACGGTTCTGCGCATCGAGATCAAGGCTGCCCCGCGTGCCGTGGAGCACAAGGAGGAGCCCGCGCTCGAGGGCGCGCGCTTCTCCGGTCCCGCCGAGGTCGATGGCGACAACGGCGACTCGGTGCTGCGCAAGCAGGCGCAGGTGCAGGCCCGCACGGCTGTCCAGGGTGGTCCGGCTGCCGTCAACAACGGTGGCAAGGTGACCACCTATCGCAAGTCCGAGAGCGACGATCCGTACGTCAACGTGGGCCGCAACGACCCGTGCCCCTGCGGTAGCGGCAAGAAGTTTAAGTACTGCCACGGCAGGAATCGTTAATGGCTGAGGCTTTAGAGGTAACGCCCGCCGAGCTGGACGCGTTTGCGGACCGGCTCGGCGAGGTCGAGTCGTATCTCCATTTGGACGAAAAGCGCACGCGCGTGACCGAGCTCGAGGCTAAAAGCGTGGCCCCCGGCTTTTGGGATGACGCCGACGCCGCCCGTGCCACCATGGAGGAGATCGCTCGCACCAAGGAAGATATCGCTGCTGTGGACACCGCGCGCGGCGAGCTTTCCGATGCCCGCGCCGCGCTGGAGCTTGCCGAGGAGATGGGGGATGACCCCGACGCCGCCGCCCTTCGCGAGGAGGCTGCAGCCACGGCTGAGCGCCTGGCCCGTGCCATCGATGAGCTTGAGCTTTCGAGCTGGTTTACCGGTGAGTTCGATCACGGCGATGCCATTGTGACCATCAAACCCGGACAGGGTGGTCTGGAGGCCCAGGACTGGACCTTCATGCTCTTTAAGATGTACATGAAGTACTGCCAGCGTCGCGGCTGGAAGGTCACCATCAACGACTGTCCCGCGGCCGAGGTCATCGGCATCGACCGCGCGACCTTTACCGTCGAGGGCAAGGACGCATTTGGCATGCTGCGCGCCGAGGCCGGCGTCCACCGCTTGGTTCGCATTAGCCCCACCGACGACAAGAAGCGCCGCCAGACCACGTTTGCCGGCGTCGAGGTCATCCCCGTGCTACCCGATGATATCGACATCGAGATCAGCCCCGATGACATCCGCGTGGACGTGTACCACGCGAGCGGCCCGGGCGGTCAGGGTGTCAACACCACCGACTCCGCCGTGCGCGTGACGCATTTCCCCAGCGGCATTGTGGTTACCTGCCAAAACGAGCGCAGCCAGATCCAGAACAAGGCCGCGTGCATGCAGATCCTCAAGGCTCGCCTGTACGAGATTGAGCTCGAGAAGCGCGCCGAGGCGCTCGATGAGATTCGCGGACCCAAGACCACGATCGGTTTTGGCAACCAGATTCGCAGCTACGTGCTCTACCCGTACCAGATGGTCAAGGATCTGCGCTCGGGCGTTGAGACCAGCAATGTCGAGGCCGTTCTTGACGATGGCGACCTGGACCCGTTTGTTATTGGCTACCATCGCTGGGCCACCGGCAACGCCGATGCAGAAGGCTCGGAGGTCTAAAACATCGGGCAGTTTCAAGCCGATGCTAAGCCCAACGGTTGGACGGGTTTGTATCCAGAATAAACTGAACTGCACCCCAAAACCTGGACGGCTTAAATAAGAACTACGCCGCAAGGGAC
>CAJLTA010000010.1 GCA_905209455.1 uncultured Collinsella sp. | reverse complement strand
TCATCGACCTGCGCCGATGTCCCCAACGTGGACACACATTTTGTCCTATAAGCCGATTTTGGAATAAAAGGGCGCCGCGGATGGAGTTCCGCGGCGCCCAAGCCACACGCTAACAGCTTTAAGGAGTCAAAGCTGGTTTAGCCAAAGAAGCGCTTGATCTCGATCTCGGCATTCTCCAGGCAGTCGGAGCCGTGGATCACGTTGGCGTTGACATCGACGGCAAAGTCGCCGCGGATGGTACCAGGAGCAGCCTCAAGCGGGTTGGTAGCGCCCATGAGGGTGCGCATCTTAGCAACAGCGGAGAGACCGGAAACGACCATCTTGACGACCGGACCGCTCGTCATAAAGTCGCAGAGACCGCCAAAGAAGGGCTTGTCGGCCAGATGGGCGTAGTGCTCCTCGACGGTAGCGCGCTCGAGCGTGGTCATCTCCATGCGCTCGATGACAAGGCCGCTGCGCTCAATGCGAGCAACGATCTCGCCGATCTTGCGGTCGCGCACGGCGTCGGGCTTAATCATGATGAAGGTCTTCTCGATAGCCATAAAAGTAGCCTTTCAAGTAGGTTCGCGCGTGCCCAAGTCCCATTCCGGCACCCGCCTGGACTGCATCGTAACAGAGTTTTAGCTGCAGTTAAACAAAAAGCTGTTTATTGAAACGTTGCAATTTATTAAAGCGCTCCATATGTGTCACTTCTGTTTCGAAGCCCGATTAGAGTACCATCCGACCGCCCATCAACCGCATCGAACAGAGCAGGCGGTCGGTTGCCGCCCGCGAACGTAACCCCTTCACAACCTGCCCAAAGGTCCTACAGAAGTTCTCGACAAGCCCCTCCCCCATAGCAACAAAATACGGGCGCCCACATCAGCAGGCGCCCGTAAAGTGAAAACGATTTATCAATAAATGGCCAAAACGGCTTCAGCCAAATCCCTACTTTACCCCGTGGCCCATCTCGACGACCTTAGTCAGTGACCCAAACACACCCTCGTCGACCACGAGCTGCGCCTCGGCACGCTGCAGCTGCACGGCAACGGCGGCAGGGGCGGTGCCGCCCTCGGTCGTGCGCGCGGCGACAATCGACGGGATGTCGAGCGCCTCGGTAATGTCGCGCTCAAAGAGCGGGCTTGCCTCCTGGAACACCTCAAACGGCAGGTCCTCAAGATTGCAGCCGCGCTTCTCGCACATCAGGACCAGATGGCCCACCACGGCATGTGCCTCGCGGAACGGCAGGCCACGCTTGGCCAGGTAATCGGCAACATCGGTGGCGGCAAGGTGCCCCACGCCGCACTCGCGCGCCATGGCATCCTCGTTGACGGTCCAAGTCGAAATCATTCCGGCCATAACGGACAGGCACTGCATGAGCGTATGGGCGGTATCGAGCGCGCCCTCCTTGTCCTCCTGCAAGTCCTTGTTATAAGCAAGCGGCAAGCCCTTCATGGTTACCAGCAGCTGCACCAGGTTGCCGTACACGCGACCGCTCTTGCCGCGGATAAGCTCGGCAAAGTCGGGGTTCTTCTTCTGCGGCATGATAGACGAGCCGGTGGAGTAGGAGTCTGAAAGCGTGATAAAGCCAAATTCGGAGCTCGACCACAGCACGATCTCCTCGGAAAGACGCGACAGGTGCATCGCCATGACGGATCCGGCGTAATGCAGATCGAGCAGGAAATCACGGTCGGAAACCGCATCGAGCGAGTTGGGGATCACGCCCGCAAAGCCAAGTTCGGCAGCCGTCATCTGGCGATCGAGCGGATAGCTCGTACCGGCAAGCGCGGCAGCACCAAGCGGGCAGTTGTCGGCGGCATCAAAGGCGGCCTTCAGGCGCGTAAAGTCGCGCGCGAACATCCAGAAATACGCCAGCAGATGATGCGAGAGCAGCACGGGCTGAGCGTGCTGCATATGCGTGTAGCCCGGCAGAATCACCTTGTCGTACTTCTTGGCCGCATCCACCAGCACATGGCGCAGCTCAAGATTGGCCTCCATGAGCTCCTTGGCCAGCGCCTTGACGCCCAGGCGCGTATCGGTCGCCACCTGGTCGTTGCGCGAACGCCCAGTATGCAAGCGCTTGCCAGCCTCGCCGATGCGACGCGTCAGCTCGCTCTCGATGGACATATGAATGTCCTCATCGTTGATGTCGAAGGTAAAGTTGCCGGCATCGATATCCTGTTCGATTCCGGTCAGGCCCTTGGCAATCGCCTGCTCGTCCTCGGCACTGATGATGCCCTGGGCGGCCAACATCTTGGCATGCGCCTTAGAGCCGGCGATATCCTGCTTATAGAGATGTTTGTCGACCGGCAGCGACGCGCCAAACTCCTGCGTGACCTCGGCCACGCCCGCCTCAAAACGACCGCCCCAAAGAGCCATGGAACCGTCTCCTTTCTCCAAATACCAAAACAAGCGTCCAAAGCAATGTGCCCTGTCGCTAAAGCGATTTATCAACCGCTAGTTTTACACACTCCCTGCCGCGCGCGGGGCCATGTGGCTAATTTGCAAAGAAGTGACGCACCATGCACTTGGCGCCCAACGTCTCCCTCCGGATGTTGCCCTGCGAACCATCGATCCAGGCCTTCAGGCTCATAGGAACGTCCTCGACCCTTACAGCATCGAACTCGGGCGCGAGGGCAAGCAAAGCATGCGCGATAGCATTGAACATAATGGATACTCCTCATATATATATAGGCACAGAGCCGCCAAATTGATAGAAGGAGCCCCGCCGGACAACCCCGGCGGGGCTCGGACTCAGCCGCAGACGCGGCATCATATATGCGGGCGGAACGTAGGGGCCACCGATGTTAAGAAGTGTCAGCAAGCATAACGAAAGGTAGGGACCCCGTGCGCCCGTTATGTATCACGCGGATGGGCCGCGCGGATACCAAGGGAAGGAGGCGCTAGGCCTGGGCAGCAGCAGAGCTGGGGCCCTGGACCTTTGCCCACGTCTTGAGCGACAGCGTATCGATCTCGATAAAGCCGGCGCTGGCCTTCTCGTCAAACGTGGTGTCGCGGTCGTAGGTAGCCAGACCGTAGTCGTAGAGGCTGAAGGGGCTCTTGCGGCCGACGACATGGCAGTTGCCCTTAAAGAACTTCAGACGGACAGTGCCGGTCACGAACTTTTGCGTGTCGGCCATAAAGGCATCGAGCGCGTTCTTGAGCGGGCTGTACCACTGGCCGTTGTACACGGCGGTGGCCCAATCCTGCTCGAGCTTGATCTTGGTCTTGAGCAGGTCGCCCTCGACGCAGATGTCCTCGAGCGCCTTGTGGGCGGTGATGAGCGTCAGGGCGCCGGGAACCTCGTAGCACTCGCGGCTCTTAAGGCCCACCAGGCGATCCTCGACCAGATCGAGACGGCCAAAGCCATTGTCGCCGGAGATCTTGTTGAGGGCGATGACGATCTCAGAGAGCTTCATCTTCTTGCCGTCGACGGCGACGGGCTTGCCGGCCTCAAACTCAATCTCGGTGTAGGTCGGGGTGTCCGGGGTGTCCTCGGGATTCTTGGTCATAACCCAAGCGTCGTCGAGCGGCTCATTCCAGGGATCCTCCAGGTGACCGCACTCAATGGCACGACCCCACAGGTTGTCGTCGATGGAGTAGGGGTTGTCGTTGGCACCCTCGGGAACCGGCACGTTGTGGGCGTGGGCATAGGCGACCTCGTCGGGGCGACACTTCAGGTCCCACTCGCGAACCGGGGCGATAACCTTGAGCTCGGGGTCGAGGGCCTTGACGGCGGCCTCAAAACGGACCTGGTCGTTACCCTTGCCGGTGCAGCCGTGGGCGACGTAGGTCGCGCCAAACTCGTGGGCGACCTCAACAAGCTTCTTGGCAAGCAGCGGGCGAGACAGGGCGGAGAGCAGCGGATACTTGTTCTCGTACATGGAGTTTGCTGCAATGGCTTTGGTCAGGAACTCATCGGAGAACTCGTCGCGCAGGTCGAGCACCTGGCAATCGAGAACGCCCAGGTCGAGCGCCTTCTGCTTCTTGGCATCCAGTCCGGTCTCTTCCTGGCCCACGTTGCCGCAGACACAAACGACATCGAGATTCTTCTCGTCCTGGAGCCACTTGACACATACGGATGTATCAAGACCACCGGAATATGCGAGAACGACTTTTTCCTTGCTCATGGCTGTTTCCTTTCGCCCTTGGTAGCTAGTTAGAACATCGGTCAGTTGCAAGTCATTTCAAGGTCATATACCGTGCAATATCAGGTTAAATAGCAAAAATCAGCACATACATGCCCTAGAAACATGCAGCAATGTCGTGCTAAAACCCAACGACCTCAAAATGACTCTGTTGAGGCAATTCGCCCCATGCGGACAGAGACGATTGTTATCGTCGTCGGGAAATTGCGCGCTGGCGTCGGATGGCATTGTCTGCAGTGGTGATGATCGTTACGAACTGCATCTGCCTCTCCTTTCACCTATCGCCGGGCGCAATTCTAATATCGTAAACGGTACCTTTTCCTCGGTAAGCGGTTGTTTTTCCGTCTCCGTTTTCGATGGTCGCTATATTACGCTAAAGTGCCCGCAGCACAAGCGACAAATTCAAATTTCTGAAAAGTTTTTTCATTACTTTGTGAAGCGTGGTGCAAATACGCTCCGTTCCTGCGAAAATACGCCCGACTACGAATTGATGGCTATAACGTCTGAAACAATCTCGAAACGAAAGGCTCGCTTTTATGCAAACTTACGAATCGGACGCCAATATCGGAAACATTAAGATTCTCGCCGTCGACATGGACAAGACGCTGCTGACCGACAAGCGCGTGCTGCCCCAGGGTCTTGATGAGCGCCTAGACAAGCTCGCCGACGCCGACATCGTATTCTGCCCCGCCAGCGGACGTCCCGCCCCCAAGCTCGAGGAGATGTTCGAGGGCGTCAAGAACCGCCTCGCCTTTTGTCCCGACAACGGAGCGTGCGTGATCTATCGCGGCAGCTATATCTATAAGAGCACTATTGACGTGGAGCTGTATCAGCAGGTCTTGAGCCGTGCCTCGGAGGATCCGCGCGCTGTCCCCGTCCTTTGCTGCTTCGACGAGTTCTACGTGCTTGCCCGCGACCATCAATACCACGACGAGATCAGCGTCTACTACAACACAATCAACTACGTCGACAGCTTTGATGGCATTGATTTCGAGTCCAACAAGATTTCGGTCTTCTTCCCCGGCTACGACGCCGAGCCCGCTTTCCGCGAGACCTATAGTCCCGAGTTCTCGGACAAGCTCTACGTCACCAACGCCGGGCGCGAGTGGATCGACTTTATGAACCTGGGCGTCGACAAGGGCGCCGGCGTCGCGCACCTGTGCGAACACCTGGGCATCGATATTGCCGACGCCGCCGCCGTGGGCGATACGTACAACGACATCCCCATGCTGGAGCGCGTCGGTCACAGCTTTATCGTAGACAATGCCGAGGAGCACATGAACGCGCACGCCAAGTGGCGCATTCCGAGCAACAACGACGGGGGCGTACTGACGCTCATCGACGCCATCTTGGCGGCTTGTTAACGTGGCTCGTCGGACCTGGCCGGGCGAGGCGGGTAAGTTTTTCGCTCGGTCAGGTCCTGGGCTCGCTCGGAAAGCACATTAAGTGCTTTCCGGCTCGTGCGGAATCTACGAAAAACTTACCCGCCTCGCCCGGCCAGGTCCTTGGGTGACTTGCTCGCCGTCTGGGTGGCGTCTTGGCGCCTAGATACTTGGCTGATTTTTTGGAATGAAGGGGGCTCCTTGTTGGCAAGGAGCCCCCTTCTGGTTTGGTTACTTTAGGGTTGTGGGCACTTCCCTATTTGGCGTCGGCCCAGGTTATGCCGGTGCTGGCTTCGGCGATTAGGGGGACGCGGAGGTCTACTACGTGTTCCATGACGTCGCGGACCATGGTGGTCAGGCGCTCGACTTCATCGGTGGGGCACTCAAAGTCCAGTTCGTCGTGTACCTGCAAGATCATGTGGGCGGCAAAGCCCTCTTCTTCCAGGCGGCGGCTTACGCGGGCCATGGCGATCTTGATGATGTCGGCGGCGGTTCCCTGCATGGGGTGGTTCATGGCCGTGCGCTCGCCAAAGCCGCGGAGTTGCGGGTTTTTGGCCTTGAGCTCGGGAATATGGCGTCTGCGGCCATACATGGTCTCGGCGTAGCCCGTCTGCTTGGCGCGCGCCACTACGTTGTCGAGGAACGTACGCACGCCCGGGTAGGCCTCGTAGTAGCGGTCGATCATGTCGCGTGCCTCGGCCATCGAGATATGCAGCGACTGCGACAGGCCGTAAGCCTGCTGACCATACACGATGCCAAAGTTCACGGCCTTGGCGCGACTGCGCAGGTCGGGCGTTACCTCGAACACGGGAACGCCAAACACGCGCGCCGCCGTCTCGGCATGGAAGTCCTCGCCCTCGTTAAAGGCGCGCACCAAGTGCTCGTCACCCGAGAGATGCGCCAGCAGACGCAGCTCGATCTGCGAGTAGTCCACCGCCAAAAAGACGCTTCCCTCGCCTGCCGAAAACGCCGTCTTGACGGTACGACCCAGCTCCGAGCGCGTCGGGATGTTCTGCAGGTTCGGGTCGCTCGAGGACAGACGCCCCGTTGCTGTGATGGTCTGGTTGTACGTAGTGTGCACACGACCGTCACCACGGCGTAGCGGGCCCAGCGTGTCCAGATAGGTGGACTTGATTTTGGACTTCTCACGCCAGTCCAAAATCAGGCGCACGATCTCGTGGTCGCGGGCAAGGTCACTCAGCACCTTGGCGTTGGTCGAATAATAGCCGTGCTTAGTCTTCTTGAGGCCCTTGGTCGGAAGCCCCATCACATCAAAGAGCACATGCGACAGCTGCATGGGACTGCCAATATTAAAGGTCTCGTCACCCGCCAGGTCACGAATGCTGCGCTCGACCTCGGCAATCTGAGTCGCCAGGCCCTCGGACAGACTATGCAGACGGTCGGGGTCTACGAGCATGCCCGCGCGCTCCATCTTGGCAAGCACCGGCACAAGCGGCATCTCGATGCCGTCGAACACGTTGGTGGCGTTCTCACGGGCCATGCGGTCGCGCAGCGGTGCGACCAGCGCCAGCGTTAAGGCCGCCGTGCGAGCGGCGGGCGCGGGGGCGTCCTCGCCGGCACCCTCTGCACCGCGCGCCGCAGGCAGCGCCATCTGCAGATAGGTATCGGCCAGATACGCCTCATCGAACTCGGAGCGGTCGGAATCCAGCAGGTAGGCGGCAACCACGGTATCGAAGATGCGCGTGGAATCGACTGCCAGCGGGTCCATAAGCTCGGGCTCAGAAGAATCGATGGGCGAAAGCTCGTGCAACAGCGCCTTCATATCCGGGCTCGCCACGCGACCCTCCATAAACAGACGCGCGAGCACGCCGGCAATCACGCCGTGGACGAAGTTGAAGCCCTCAACCTCAGCCGCCGCACAGCAGTCGCCCTCCTCGAGCGCGAACAGGCCCTTGGACGTCGCCAGCCACAGCGTGCGCGTCAGTCCAAAGAGCGCGCCCTCTTCCTTGTCGTCGTCCACCACGGCGGCGACCCACTCGCCGGCATCAATCGCGCGGGAGACCTCAGCCGCAACGGCACCAAGCGCGTCAGCATCGCCGGCGGCTGAGCGAACCATAGCAGGTATCTCAAACACACTGGAGGCAGCAGCCCCGCCCTCGCCGCCGATCAGCGCCAAGAAACGGTTCTGCATGGCGGTGATACCAAGCGTACCCAGCGCCGCGGAAACCTCATCGGCAGAAAACGCCGGGAAGGACGTCGCCTCAAAGTCGAGCTCGACGGGCGCATCGGTGCGAATTGTCGCAACCTTGCGGCTCAGTAGTGCGTCATCGATGTGTGCACGCAGGTTCTCGCCCATCTTGCCCTTGACCTCGTCGGCATGCGCGATGACTTCGTCCAGGCTACCGTACTTCGCAATGAGCGCACTCGCCTTTTTGGGGCCGATGCCCGGTACGCCGGGGATGTTATCCGACGTGTCGCCCTTCAGACCGTAAAAATCGGGCACAAGCGCCGGCGTAATGCCGTGATACAGGTCATCCACGCTCTCGGGCGTCATAATCGCTACGTCGGAAAGGCCCTTACGGGTCGAGACCACGTTGACGTGCTCGGTAACAAGCTGATACATGTCGCGATCACCGGTCACCAGCAGCATGTCACAGCCGGCCTGCTCGCCCAAGCGCGCCATGGTTCCCAGGATATCGTCGCCTTCCCAGCCCTCGGACTGCAGAATCGGCACGTTGAGCGCACCGAGCAGCTCCTTAATCATAGGGAACTGCGCATGCAGATCGGGGTCCATGGGCGGGCGTTGCGCCTTATACTGCGGCAGCATCTCCATGCGCACGCGCGGCTTACCCTTGTCAAACGCCACGACCACACCGTCGGGGTTAAAGGCATCAATCATCTTAAGAAACATGTTCAGAAAGCCAAAGATCGCGTTGGTGGGGCGACCGTCCGGCGCGTTCATGGTCGGCGGCACGGCGTGAAAGGCGCGGTGCATGAGCGAGTTGCCGTCGATAACGGCAAAAGTGCGGCGCTTGTCAGACATATTAAATACCTCGCTTTGGGCTGGGCACGGTTTGCTCACTCCAGTTTACACGCTCCCCGCCCCGCGGCCACCTCACATCAAGCTCCCCCGCCACCGTGAGCCCGCGCGTGATACGATGGCTCACGGTACATCAACCAGCACGATCGATCCGAAAGGAGCCTGCGTCATGGAGCGTCCCTGCGCATGGAAAAAGTACACGCCACAGCAAGTCGAGGAGCTCGAGGAGCTTTGCCGCGGCTATAAGCAGTTTTTGAGCGAGAACAAGACCGAGCGCCTGTGCGTCAAGACCGGCATCAAGATGGCCGAGGAGGCGGGATACGTCGACCTGGAGACCGTGATCGCCGAAGGCCGCGAGCTCAAGGCAGGCGACAAGGTGTACGCCGCCAATCACGGCAAGGACCTCATGCTCGTCAACCTGGGCAACGCCCCGCTCGAGCAGGGCTTTAACATCCTGGGCGCCCACGTGGACTCGCCGCGCCTAGACCTTAAGCAGAACCCCGCCTTCGAGGCCGGCGACATGGCTTATCTCGACACGCACTACTACGGCGGCGTCAAGAGCTACCACTGGGTGGCCTCCCCGCTCGCACTCGTGGGCGTCATCTGCAAAAAGGACGGTACCACCGTCGACATCAATATCGGCGACAAGGCCGACGACCCGGTCTTTACCATCTCCGACCTGCTGATCCATCTCTCGAGTGAGCAGATGTCTAAGCCTGCCAAGGACGCCGTCGACGCCGAGATCCTCGACGTGATCGTGGGCGGCCGTCCCGTCAAGTTCGATGAGGACGACAAGGACGCCCCCAAGGAGCCCGTCAAGCAAATGTTTCTGGACATCCTTAAGGAGCAGTACGACGTCGAGGAGGAGGACTTCCTCTCCGCCGAGATCGAGGTCGTGCCCGCCGGCCCCGCCCGCGACATGGGCCTCGACCGCTCCATGATCTTGGGCTATGGCCACGACGACCGCGTCTGCGCCTACCCCTCTATGCTCGCCCAGATCAACGTCACCAACGTGGAGCGCACGAGCATCACGCTCATCGTCGACAAAGAGGAGATCGGTTCCGTGGGTGCCACCGGCATGACGAGCCGCTTCTTCGAGAACACCGTCGCCGAGATCATGACGCTCGCCGGCGAGGGTAGCCCGCTGGCCCTGCGCCGCGCGCTCGCCCGCAGCCGCATGCTCTCCTCTGACGTGTCCGCCGGCTTCGACCCGGGCTATGCCGCCAAGTTCGAGACCAAGAACGCCGCCTTTATGGGTCGCGGCCTGTGCTTTAACAAGTACACGGGCAGCCGCGGCAAGGGCGGCTCCAACGACGCCGATGCCGAGTATGTGGCCCTCGTCCGCGACATCATGGACAAGGCAGGCGTGGATTTCCAGACCTGTGAGCTCGGCCGCGTCAACGCAGGTGGCGGCGGCACCATCGCCTACATCATGGCCAAGTACGGCATGAATGTCATCGACTCCGGCGTTGCCGTTCTGTCCATGCACGCCCTATGGGAGGTCGCCAACAAGGCCGATATCTACGAGGCCTACCGCGGCTACAAGGCCTTCCTCGAGCGCGCCTAACCAGCCCTTCATAACTTGCGGTGAAATGCGGACTAAACTGGCCCATAAACGGCCAAAACAGACCGTATTCCACCGCAACTTTTTTGGCAGAGGAGAGTCTATGCTTCAAGTCATCATTTCGCCCGCCAAGCAAATGCGCGCGGCCCAAGATGCTTTTGAAGTCCTGGGCATTCCACCCTTTGTGCACGAGACGGCTCGCCTCCACCGGGCACTGCTAGATATCGAGCGGAATGAAGGCAGCGGCGGCCTGCAGGCGCTGTGGAACGTAAGTGACAGGCTGCTTACAGCGTGCCTGGATACGCTTCACGAGTTTATGCCCGTCCTGAGCAATGCCGACCTCGCCGATCCCGATATCGCGCGTCGAATCTCCCCCGCCGTCATGTCCTATCACGGCATCCAATACCAAAGCATGGCGCCCGAGGTCATGGATGCCGCACAGCTCGACTGGCTGCAAAACCATCTCTGGATCCTCTCGGGACTCTACGGATGCGTACGCCCCTTCCATGCCGTTGAACCGTATCGGCTGGAGATGGGCGCGAAGCTTGTCGTCGACGGTGCCCGAGACCTCTACGCATTTTGGGGCGACAAGCTCGCACGGACTATCGCTCCGGCAGGCTCCAACGCTACGATCGTCAACCTCGCCAGCGCGGAATACGCCAAAGCTGTTCTCACCCGCCTCACCACCGATGCCACGGTCGTCACATGTCTCTTTGGCGAAGGCATCCGCAACGGGAAGCCCATCCAACGGTCGACCGCCAGCAAAAAGGCGCGCGGCTCCATGGTGCGGTGGATGGCAGAAAACAAGCTCAAGGATGCAAGCGAACTTACCGCATTCAACATCGGCTATCGGCACATCCCCGAGCTTTCAGACAAAAACACCCTGGTTTTCATGAACGCACAGGCACAATAGGCCCGCCGTTTCCAAACACCCCATTACTCCGCCAAGCCATCGGCCTTTGCAATCTCGCTCGTCGAGCCATCTTGGTAGGTAATCTTAACGTGCTCCACCTCGGATACCGCAGCGCCCGCCGAGGGCTCCAAGCGCCATTCCGTCAGCGCAATGTCCATGGTCGTGGGCACGTCCCCTTGATCTTTGAGCTTCACCGTCAGCGTTTTGAGCGTCGCATCAAACGTCACGCGTTCGATTTCTTCGCCCGGAATAGACCCGCCGCTCAGCTGCAGCTGCACAAACTCGTCGCGCGGATACCAATAGTCCCCCGGCGCGGCAACGGTATTGCCGCCCGCGACCCTCACCGTCATTATCGGCAGGGCATCGTCGGCCTCAAACTCCCAGGCAGCGCCGCCGCGACCGCCAAACGTCCAAATACAAAAGGCAATCACCAGCACGGCAAGCACCGCAAAGCCAATCGCGACAAGGCCATGGTGCGCACGGCTTTCCTCGGCCGATACATCCCATTGCGTCTCTCGATATAGATGCTTGTCTTCCATGTTCGCCTCCCCACAGGCACGCTCGTTGGCCCAATCGTACCCATTCAGGCTATACTTGAGCCCACCACATAAACGGGGAGCTTGCAGGACAAGACGGCAGGCTGAGACTGGGCGCGCCCGCCCTGACCCGCAAACCTGATATGGGTAATGCCAACGAAGGGAGCCGTGCCAATGAGCACACAGACCGAGCCCAAGCTCGTCACGCAAATCGACTTCGCCCGCGCCGGGCAGATCACACCGCAGATGAAGGAAGTCGCCGAGCGCGAGCATCGCGACCCCGAGTACATCCGCGAGCGCGTGGCCGACGGCCGCATCGCCATTCCCGCCAACATCGTGCACATCAAAAAGGGCATGCGCGCCTTTGGCGTCGGTGAGGGCCTGTCCACCAAGGTCAACGTCAACTTGGGCATCTCGGGCGATAAGGCCGATGCCGCCGAAGAGTGGAAGAAGGTCAAGATCGCCGAGGACTTTGGCGCCGACGCCATCATGGACCTCTCCAACTCGGGCAAGACGCGCCAGTTCCGCCAGCAGCTCATCGACGAGACGCCGCTCA
Source organism: uncultured Collinsella sp. (assembly GCA_905209455.1). GTDB lineage: Bacteria > Actinomycetota > Coriobacteriia > Coriobacteriales > Coriobacteriaceae > Collinsella. The sequence continues at coordinate 55,622 of CAJLTA010000010.1, read as the reverse complement.
TGGTAGGCACCGTCCCCATGTACGACGCCATCGGCTACATGGAAAAGCCGCTGGTCAAGCTGACCAAGAACGATCTGCTCGAGGTCGTGCGTGCACACGCCGAAGACGGCGTGGACTTTATGACCATCCACTGCGGCATCAATAAATCGGTCATCAAGACCTTCAAGGAGACCGGCCGCCTCATGAACATCGTCAGCCGCGGCGGCTCGCTGCTGTTTGGCTGGATGGAAGTCACCGGTAACGAGAACCCCTTCTACGAGTTCTACGACGAGGTGCTCGAAATCTGCCACGAGTACGACGTGACGATTTCGCTCGGCGACTCCTGCCGCCCGGGCTGCCTCTACGACTCCAACGACGCCACCGAGACCGCCGAGATGATCGAGCTGGGCAAGCTATGCAAGCGTGCTTGGGCCGCCGGCGTCCAGGTCATGGTCGAGGGCCCGGGTCACATGGCGCTCGACGAGATCGCCGCCAACATGAAACTGCAGAAGCGCCTGTGCCACAATGCTCCGTTCTATGTGCTCGGACCGCTGGTGACCGATATCGGCGTGGGTTACGACCACATCACCGCTGCCATCGGCGGCGCCATCTCCGCCAGCTCCGGTGCCGACTTCCTGTGCTACGTGACACCGGCAGAGCACCTATGCCTGCCCAACGCCCAGGATGTGCTCGACGGCCTCATGGCCACCAAGATCGCCGCACACGCCGCCGACATCGCCAAAAAGGTGCCCCACGCCCGCGACATGGACGACAAGATGGGCCAGGCACGCCGCAAGCTCGACTGGGACGCCATGTGGGAGTGCGCGCTCGACCCGGTTACGGGCAAGAAGCGCTACGAGGAGTCCCCCGCCGCCACCGAGGGCACTTGCACCATGTGTGGCAAGATGTGCGCCGTCCGCACCGTCAACAAGGTGTTCGAAGGCACGACGATCGACCTCGGCATGGAGGACTAACTCGTCACCGGAGCCACAAACGGCCACAAGGTGTTCGTCAATTGTTGACATGTGAACATTTGCCTGCATTTGCGTAAAAATTGCATCTCGCGCCCGGGTTCGGCATATCGCCGGCCCGGGCATCTTTATAATGCGGGGTAAAAGACCCATTTGAATCCGACCGGACAAGGGAGCGAACATGGATCACAGTAAGGTACCAGCCGTTCTATCCATCGCAGGATCCGATTCCAGCGGTGGCGCCGGCATTCAGGCAGACATCAAGACCATCACGGCGCACCGTCTGTATGCCGAAACAGCCATCACGGCCATCACCGCACAAAACACGCTCGGTGTCACCGCCGTGCAGAATGTCTCCCCGGATATTGTCGCGGCGCAGATCGATGCCGTCTTTGACGATATCCGACCCAGCGCCGTCAAGATCGGCATGGTTTCCTCTGCTGAGATTATCGAGGTTATCGCCGACCGCCTGAGTGCCTGGGACGCACAAAATATCGTCGTCGATCCCGTCATGGTCGCCACTTCGGGCGCTCGCCTCATTGCCGAGGATGCCGCCGAGGCGCTCACACGTCGCCTGTTCCCGTTGGCGACCGTCATCACGCCCAACATTCCCGAGGCCATGGCGCTGCTCGACTACGAGGTCGATTCCGAGCGCACGCAGCAAAACGCTGCCATGCTCCTCACCCGCCGCTTTGGCTGCGCGTCCCTCGTTAAGGGCGGGCATTTTGTCAACGAGGCCAACGATGTGCTAGCAGAGCCCGCGCCGCTCGATGACGAGGGCAACCACCTGGGCGATCCGCTCACCACGTGGTTCCGCCATAAGCGCATCGAGACCGGTAACACGCATGGCACCGGCTGCACGCTCTCGTCCGCCATCGCCTGTGCGCTGGCGCAGGGCATGGATCTTGCCGACGCCATCAATGCCGGCAAGGCCTACCTAACGGGCGCTCTCGCCGCCGGCTTTGACATGGGCAAAGGCTCCGGCCCCGTCAACCACATGTGGCAGTACTAAGATTCGCAGTCCAAAACCACCGCAAAGGGGACAGACACCTTTGCGGTGGTTCCCACAGACATCTCGATCCGTAACAGTTAGAGTCCATTTTTCGGCCCACCTGTTACAGATTGAGACATTCAAATTCTGCCGAGAAGATAATCTCGATCTGTAACAGTAGATCGGCAAAATCGACCCTAGATGTTACAGATCGAGACAAACGACCGATATCAACCTGAATAATCTCAATCTGTAACATCTAGCCCGTTTTCGGCCTTACAGCTGTTACAGATCGAGACAAACCAACGAAACAAGCCGCCGCAAGGGAAACTTTTGTACTGGTTTGGGGCTGCGCTACTCTCCGAGCATCTCTTGGAGCTTGGCTGCCACGGCGTGACCCAGGCTCTCATGGCTTTCGGGCATCATATGCAGATAGTCGATATCGCCCGGCTCGGCAAAGTCGGCGGCATTCAAAAAGTCGCAGCCAAACTGCTCAGCCACATGCGCGTAGTACTCACCAAAATGTTCCGAGGCTTCTACGGAATGCTCGTCAAAATCGGTCATATATACGTCGGCGATCTGCGGCTTAATCTTGATAGGCGCCATCAGCAGAATGCGCGGACAAGGCGCAGCGTCGGTCCACGGAAACGCGCGGACGGCGCGAATCAGCGCCATGGCGCCACGGGCGATATCGGAAGCTGTCACGTTAAAGACCGTCTTACAGTCGTTGGTGCCCAGCATGATCACAATGGCGTCCAGCGGCTTATGGGCCTCGAGCAGCATCGGAAGTGCGCGGATGCCGTTAAGATTGGTGTCCAGATGGCACATGTCGTCGCGTACCGTCGTGCGGCCGTTGAGGCCTTCTTCAATTACATGCCAGCCCTCGCCTAAGTCACGTTGGGCCACGCCGCACCAGCGCACATCCTGCGCATAGCGCACCGCGGTGCCGTCGCGCATGCCCGCCGGATCGTAACCATAGGTGTTGCTGTCGCCAAAGCATAGAACGTTTTTCATCGTAAGCCCCTCGCTCAGTAAAAAGCCGACGGAAGCAGCCTCTCCCGCCGGCTCGACCTATCTGTCAGCACGTACCGATTACAGGTACTTGCGCCAATCGTCCTCGTCCTCATCATCCTCGGTAGCAGCCTGGGTCTGCTCGGCGGCGCGAGCTGCCGCAGCGCGAGCGGCAACCTGGGCATAGGACTCCTCGTTGCGCTCGGGGAAGTTTGCCAGCACGTGCTCGAACTTGGCAAAATCCTCATCCCAGCGCGTAGAAGGCACGGCAAAGAAGACTTGCTTGACCTTAAAGTCGCCCGACGCGAGCTCCTTGCGGAAGAGCTCGGCCACGGCCTCTGCGTCAAAGCCGTTGTTGTCGCAGCCCCAAGCGCCCAGCACGAGCTTCTCGCGACCTAGCTCGTCGCAGATGGCAAGCACAAAGCGAATGCGGTCGCGCAGGGCGTCCAGCAGAGCATCGTCGCTCACGCGATACTCCTGGCGGGCGCGCTTAACGTTGGGCGCGGCGGCCACGATCACGTCGGCGTATGCATGCACGTGGTTGCGGTCGAAGCGCACCGCAGGCACCACCAGCGCACGGTTGCGGTAAAGCTCGCAGTTGATGTTGCGGCGACGGTTCTCGCCGTACCATTTGCGCTGCTTATCGAGAACGTTGTACAGATACGAATCGGCGCACAGCGTGGCCTCCTGGCCCAGATAGCCCTGGATGTAGCCACCGCCCGGGTTGGTGAACGAGGCAAAGGCGAGCACGGCCATGTCGCAGAACTGCGCATAGCCACGACCGTTGTCCAGGATGGCCTGCGTGGCGGAGGCATCGAGCACGGTGACCTCAGGCAGAACCGGAGCGGGCTCCTCAGCAGGCGCGGACTCAGCTTCGGCGATTTCCTCGGCAGGCTCAGGCGCTGCCTCGGTCTCGGGCGCCGTCTCGGTCTCGGCAGCCTCCGCGCCCTCGACGTCCTCGGCAACCTGTTCTTCGGCGGCCACAGCACTCTGAACCTTGGCCTTCATCGCCGCGACAAAACCGGCAGGCATACCATCGAACTCGCACACGCCGGCAAGCGAACGCTCGATATCCTTGGCGCACGCTTCGGACACAGTTGCCACGTGACGCTCGGCGGCCTTGGCACGGGCCTCGCGCTTGGGATTGGGCTGACCCGCTCGGTTGGACCTGCGGTTACGGTTCCTGTTGTCGACGTCTGCCATAAGTGGTCACCTTTCCTGTCGCTGCCGCTATCGGCTTTTCCCATCCATGATACCCCGCCGAGTACAAAAAAGACGGCCCCGAAGGACCGCCTTTCGCATCGATTTACACGCACGGCAAGCACCGCCGCAATTCGCCACTAGTCGCGACGGCCAAGGATGTTCAGGATGCGCAGGAACACGTTAATAATGTCCACGAACAGATTGGACGCCATGAGCACGGCGTTGGGCAGCGTAGGCGGCACCGTCGTGGCAACATAGGTGTCGTAGCCAATAAAGCCGGCGAACACCACGATTACGATCAGATCGGTGATGGTCTGCGAGACGCCCATGAACATCAGCACGATCTCAACCAGAATAGTGGCGAGCAGAATGCCAAAACCGATGCCATATACGCGCTGGGAAAACTTGGGGAACGTCACGCCCAAGGCGCCAAAGACAAAGGTGATGGCGGCCGTGGCGATAAAGGCAGTGTTGATGGTGGGCAGGTCGTAGTTGGCAAGGCCAAACGACGCGGTCAGGCCAAAGGTGCTCGCAAAGATTACGTAGCCCACAAGGGACAGGCCCACGGACTGCTTACTGGCGGCGGCCGACATCATGACCATGCCGACGATGGTCAAAATAAACGAGCCAAAGACCAGTGGCAGGGCGGCGCCGCTCATCATCATGCGGGCAAACGCCATGGTGCTCGTAAAGTAAGCACCAGCGCCCATGGCACAAAAGCCCAAGAAGATGAGGGCAGACATGGCAAGATTATACGCACGCGGCGACATCTCCTTGGCACGGCTTGCGCCGGTTTCGATGGGGCCGTTCTGATAGCCCTGAATATCGTTCATAATTTCGTCCTTTCAAAAGCGCCGCGACAGCGCAGTAGCTGACAAGATTCCTGTCATTGTACCCGAATGCCGTACGTCCTTACCTACGGCGCTCGCCCTCGAGCGTGCGATCAAAGGCCCAGACCCACCAACGCATCACGTGTGCCTGCGAGCCGTCCGCCCGCTCGCGCGTCTGGTCCTCCAGATACAACTCGGTCGCGTGCCCGCCAAAACGCACCTTATAGGTCGCCGTACGAACACCGTGAACCGTTAAGCCAAAGCCCGTGGACGAGACAATCTCGTCAATCGTAAAGCAGCGACCGTCGACCCAGCAGACGGTAACCGGCACGACTTGTCCGCCCGCGAGGATGCGAGCCACGACGTCCACATACTGCTTGTGTACGCGCCGAGTTTTGCCGTCTGTCTGTCGATATTCCATGCCTCCTATTATCGAACGCATGTTTGCATGTTGTAAAGCGAACAGACTGTGGTTTTGGAGTGTCGTAGTAATCGCACGTGTCCGCATGGCGTGTTAGCAAAAAGAACACCCGCGGTCAACAGGGCTAATATTCAATTTTAGTGCCAAAAAGTTCACTTCTCCCATCAGAACTCGGTAAAGAGACCCGCAGGAGGTGATACGATTTATCATGTTTTTGTAACGTGTCTGCAAACTTCGAGAAAGCCCATATATGGACGTAACGTTCTCAACCTTCCTCGGCCAAATTGTGTCGAACCCAGTCCTTGCCGTCACCGTGATCCTCGCGTTGGGCGCCATCTTCGTCAATGGATGGACCGACGCGCCCAACGCCATCGCGACCTGCGTCACTACGCGTTGCATGCCCGCCCGCGCCGCCATTCTCATGAGCGCCGCATTCAACTTCCTCGGTGTGCTCATCATGACGCACTTTAACGCGAGCGTCGCCAACACCATCTCACATATCGTCGACTTTGGCGGAAACAGCACCATGGCGCTCGCCTGCCTATGCGCGGCGCTGTTCTCCATCGTCGTCTACGGCGCCACAGCGTCGCGTTTTGGCATCCCCACCTCGCAAAGCCACAGCCTTATCGCCGGCCTGACCGGTGCCGCCATCGCCCTCGGCGGTGCGAGCAGCGTCAACGTCCACGAGTGGATGAAGGTCATCTACGGCCTGGCGCTCTCCATCGGCCTGGGCTTTGTCATGGGCTGGGTCCTGTGCAAGCTCGTCTCGATTCTTTTCGTCGCCGCCAACAGGCGACGTGCCAATGTCTTCTTTAAATACGCTCAGATCGCGAGCGCTGCGGCCATGAGCTTTATGCACGGCGCGCAGGATGGACAGAAGTTCATCGGCGTGCTCTTTTTAGGCGTGGCCTTTGCCAGCGGCCAGACGAGCGTCGGCGATGCAGGCATCCCCATCTGGATTATGCTGCTGTGCTCGGCCACTATGGGCATCGGCACCAGCGTGGGCGGCGAGCGCATCATCAAGTCCGTCGGCCAGAGCATGGTTAAGCTCGAGAAGTATCAGGGCTTCTCTGCCGACCTCGCGGGTGCCGCGAACCTGCTGCTTGCCACCCTTACCGGCATCCCTGTGTCCTCCACGCACATCAAGACCTGCGCCATCATGGGCGTCGGTGCCGTCAAGCGCCTCTCGGCCATCAACTTCGGCGTCGTCAAGGACATGATGTTCACCTGGTTCTTCACCTTCCCCGCCTGCGGACTCATCAGCTTTGTCATGGCCAAGCTGTTCATGATGTTCCTCTAGTCAAACCGAACGTCCATCCGGACTGCATTACCTCGCCCACCCGTCTTCGCCTCGAAAGGACCCACCCATGGCAAAGAAACCCGATTCGTTCTACTTTGACAACTACGTCGCTTGCGCCGACCTCGCCGTCCAGGCCGCAGAGCTACTCACCAAGATTTTTGAGAACTTTGACCCCGCGCAGATCCACGACATGCTCGATAAGATGCATGCGATTGAGCATGCGGCAGACAAGAAGCACCACGAGCTCGAAGACGCCTTGCTCACCGCCTTTATCACCCCGCTCGAGCGCGAGGATCTGGATCTGATGAGCTGCTCACTCGACACCGTGCTCGACCGCATCGAGGGCGTCGTGCAGCGCGTCTACTTCACCAACATTCAGGGCATCCATCCCGACGCCATCGTGATCGCCCACAAGGTGACCGACGCCTGCCGCGCCATGAAGGACCTTATGGTCGAGCTTCCCAACTACCGCAAGTCCAAGACCCTGCGCGAGCTGGTCATCCAGATCAACACCATCGAGTCCGAGGCCGACGAGCTCTATATCAACGCCATGCGCAACCTGCACGTCAACGGCAAGGATCCGCTCGAGGTCATCGCCTGGCGTGACGTCTACGCCTTCCTGGAGTACTGCGCCGACTGCTGCGAGAACGTGGCCGATGTCGTGGATTCGATTGTCATGAAGAACAGTTAATTGGGGGTACGTGTCCCGGCGGTCGCGGGCCCGGCCACTAATAACCTTTTTCACTCCGGCTGCAAGCAGAGTCGTTCAAAAGGTTATTAGTGGCCGGGCCCGCTCCCTTACGTACCACCATTGGGAACTTTGGCTGATAGTTATAGCGCAATGGGGGTTTGGCTGAAGGGACCTTTGGTATCCGTTCGGACACTTTGGCCCTCGATGAGCGTTTGGCTGATTGCTGCTTTGGGTACTGTTTGGGTTACTTTGGGTTTGTTTGATTTTTAATTGTTGGAGGGCTTGTATGTCTTATTTGGATCTGGCTCGGGGTCGGTATTCTTGTCGTGAATTTCAGGATCGTTCTGTTGAGCAAGCTGTTGTGGATGCCATTGTTGAGGCTGGGCGTATTGCTCCTTCTGCTTGTAATAATCATCCGACCCGCGTGATGGTGCTTGATACTCCGGAGTTGTTGGAGAAGGCTGCTGCTTGTCAGCCGCGCTTTGCTCGTGATGGATCTATCTTTGGAGCTCCGCTTATCTTTCTTATTTGCAGCGTTACCGATGATGCTTGGGTGCGCCCGTATGATCAGATGAACTCGAGTGCCATCGATACTTCGATCGTCTGCGATCAGATGATGATGGAGGCCACCGAGCATGGCCTGGGAACGTGCTGGGTATGCCATTTTAAGCCCGAGGTGGCACAAGAGCAGTTCAATCTGCCCAAGGGCGTCTATCCCTATCATATGCTCGTCTGTGGCTATCCCGCCGACCACATCGCCGATCCCGAGCATCGCGAGGCCCGAACCATTCCCCTCCCCGACTTCCTTCTCAAGTAGATTTTTGGGACATGCCTTAAAACCTACCCTTGACCGCTCACCCGTTCGCCGAGTTCTGCGCCACTATGTGCAGGGCTCGGTTTTTTATGTTGCGCGCCCCGGTACAGTCATAAAAAAGGACCCGCAAGCTGCGGGTCCTTTCTAGGCACTAAATTGTAGGCCGAATGTTAGTCCAGGTCGTCGGCAGCGAAGTTGTCGATCGGGGCGAAGGGATCGGCCACGGGGACAACCGGGTCAGCGACGGGCAGCGGCTCGGCGGGAACAGTCACCGCAGGAGAAGCGGCGGAACCGACCGGCGTGGAGGCCATGAGGTCGGCCGGGAAGGAGTTTTGGGCATCGTCCATGAAGTGCTGGATGAGCTTGAGGTACTCGGCCTTGAACTCCTCACGGGAAGCCTTGAGACGATCGATCTCCTCGAGCTCGGCCTGCTTCTCGGTCAGAGCCTGGCGGATAACCTCGCGTGCCTTGGCGTCAGCCTCGTTGCGGATACGCTCAGCGTTCTCATTGGCATCGTTGACGATGGTCTCAGCGGTCTGCTGGGCAGCGATCAGGGCAGCGGAAATCTGGCGCTCCTGAGCGGAGAAATCAGGGGCGGGAGCAGCCACGGGGGCGGCAGGAACGGCCTGGGCGGGGGCATCCTGAGCCTGGGCAAGCTGAGCCTGCGCATCGGCAAGCTGCTGCTCGGTAGCAGTCAGACGACCCTTAAGGTCGACGATCTTAGCGAGCATAGCGTCAACCTCAGAGGACAGCGTCTCCAAGAAGACGTCGACCTCGGCAGGATCGTAGCCACGCTTGGCCTCAGAGAAAGTCTGAGCCTGGATGTCTGCAGGGGTAATAGCCATAACAAGTCTCCTTTTTCATCGCCTCGGCGCTACACGCCCGACGTAAGTTACTAAGTCAGTTCTACACGAGTATACCTATAAGAAGCTGCAGAACCAGCCTCTGCACCAACTGTAACGCAATAATCGCAACGACCGGCGAAAAATCGATACCGCCCATCGGCGGGATCAAACGACGGAACAGGTTGAGCCACGGACCGCACACGCTATCAAGCACCGCGGCAATATCCTGAAGCAAACCACCCTGCTTCATGGGAATCCACGTCATAAAGCAGTAGACGACAATAAGCGTGGAATAGAAGTTGAACAGCGTGTTGACCAGCTGGACGATAGTGTAGATGTTGATGGGAATCTCCTCGTCTTGTCTTTACTTAAGGTAGCCGTCCGCACGAAGCTTCTTGAGATCGGAATCTTTGACCTCGCAACCGGCGGGCAGCACCATGAACACGCGGTCGCCCACCTCCTTGACCGTGGCACCCAGACCGCAGGCAAAGCCGTAAGAGAAGTCCAAGACGCGCTTGGCAACTTCGGTGCGTACGCCCACAAAAATCAGTGCGACAGGCTGCTTGGTGCGAACGCGGCGCACCACGGTCTCCACGTCGTCATAGCTCTCGGGGCGCAGGACATAGGCCGGCAGCTGCGGTGTGGCGTTGATGATATTGCTCGCATAGGCCGAGGCATCGCTCGGTGCAGGCGCGGGCGCAGCGGCGGCACGGGCGCGGGTGTTCTCGGCGTAGCTCGACGGCGTGTCATAGGCACCAGGACGATAACCGCTCGCAACACTGTCCTGCGAGCGCGAAGGCGGATTATACGTCGTGGCATGGCGGGAGTCATCGCCGACCAGCTGACCGGAGCGCGTATACACGGCAACCGACTCAGCTTCACCGCGGCGCGTCTGACCAAGCAGGCCGTTGCTCGGCTCGTCTTGGGTGTAGAAGCCCTCGCCCGAAGCACCGCTGTAGCCGTTGCCCTGATAACTATCGTCATAGCCGTCATCGTAGCCGTAGTCGTCGTCCTGGCCATAACCCTGGTCGTAACCCTGCTGGCCGCCCAGGTGCATTTTATTTTTAATCTCGTCAAGGAAGCCCATGGTTGTGTCCTCTCGCGGTTTAGTGCAGGCGCCCCGATAATCAGTGCGCACTTCAGAGCCTTATTTTACTGCAAACTCCGGGCTAAATACTACCCTGCCCAGGCGAACGAGCGTAGAGCCCTCCTCAAGGGCAGACTCAAAGTCCTCGCTCATGCCGCAGGAAAGCTCAGGCAGGTTCAAATCGGGATGCGCCGCCTCCAGCTCATCCCTCAGCTCACGAAGCCCCGCAAAGGTGCGGCGTGCCACATCCTTATTCCCCCGGGGCGCCATAGTCATAAGCCCCTGCACGCAAATTCCCTCAAGTTCCGCAAGCTCACCCGCGGCGGCGCGAATCTCATCGGGCGAAAAGCCTCCCTTCGACTCCTCACCACTCACATTGACCTCGATGAGCACACGCTGGGGGCCGGCGAGCTCGCCTGCCTCAATCTTGCGGACAGCACGGCTCGAGATCGCCTGCGCCAGATGCAGCGAACCCACCGAGTGAATCAGCTCGGCTGAGCCCAGCACCGCATTGATCTTATTGGTCTGCAGGTTGCCGATCATATCGAAGCGCACCTCGGGCAGCTCCGGATGCTCCGCCAGACCCGTGAGCTTGCGAACCAGCTCCTGCGGGCGGTTCTCGGCAAAATGGCGATACCCCGCCTGGATGGCGGCAACGGTCTCATCGACACCAACGGTCTTGGACACGGCAATGAGGCGCGCGGCGTCGTGGGGACGGCCTGCGCGATCGAGCGCCGCATAAAAACGTTCCAGAATCTGCTCGCGGCGAGCGCGCATCAAGTCCAAATAGTTATCCATTGCTAATCGCCTCCGCTGACAGCCAAACAAGTAGTCCCATGCTAACGCAAGAGCGCGGCCCCGCATGTGCAAGGCCGCGCTCACTTAGGTATTTACAATCTTTCGACGAACGGGGTTACTTACTCCTCGTCGTCCTCGCCATCGTCCTCATCCTCAAGATGATCGAGCAGGTAGCGAAGACCCTCGCTGACCTCGTTAGCGGGCACCTTGGCAACGTAGCGAGCGTCGACGGCGGGCCTCATGATAACACCCTCGCCCGAAGGCACGCGCATGCTCTCGAGCTCATCCTCATCAGTGCGGGCGATATCGCCGGCATTCATGCGCTGACCAGTCAACAGGAAGGTCAGACGGCAGGCGGCATCGATGGAAATCGAGGCGATGCGATCGAGGTAGCGCGAAACCATGATGGCGCGGCGCAGGTCGTCATAGTTGCTGTCGTCGTCCATAAAATCGCCCGTGTCCATGCGGTTAAAGGTGCGGAAGAACTTCTCGTACGCCGCATGCACCGGCTCGTCCTCGACGGCCAGGCTGCAGATGATGGACATGTCGTTAGTGACGAGCGCAGAAAGCGAAGAGCCCAGCACCTGGTAGACGGCCTCAGCCTCGGCCTCGACCGTACCGACGAGCTCCTGGGGCAGCGAGATGTCGGCCTTGATCATATGACGCGTGGCGCGGCAGATCTGGCGAACCTTATCGGTCATGCGTTGCAGGTTAAAGTCGACGTAGATAATCGTCTGCAGCAAGCGGAAGTCGGAGGCGACCGGTGACTGCGTGGCGATCAGGTTGTAGCACACGGCCTCCAGGTTAGCGCAGCGCGCGTCAATCGAAAGCGTGCGCTTCTTGGTCTTGGTGGCGAGCTTGCGGTCGTCGGTCACATAGGCCTTAACGGCATCGTGGAGGGCCAGATCGACGGCCTCATAGATGCTCAGCATCTCGTGACGGGCCTCGACGAGCTGACGGGAAAACAGTTTGCGCATGGTTCACTCCAATCAGTTGGGTGCGGTCATGCCGCCCGCACAGTGAATATACACCGGACCAGGTCCGATCAGCTTGGGACTAGTCGCACCGATCAGCCAAAGCGGCCGGTGATATAGTCTTCCGTCCGCGAGTCCACCGGACTGGTGAAGATCGCGTCGGTTTGACCATACTCGATGAGCGTGGCGGGCTCGCCGGCAACTTCCTGCAAGAAGAATGCGGTGTAGTCGCTAATACGAGCTGCCTGCTGCATTGAATGCGTGACGATGATGATCGTCATCTCGGGCGCCAGCTCGGCCATCAGATCCTCGACCTTAGAGACGGACGTGGGGTCGATGGCGGAGCAGGGCTCGTCCATCAGGAGGACATCGGGTTGCACCGCGAGCACGCGCGCGATGCACAGACGCTGCTGCTGACCGCCCGAGAGTGCCAAACCATCCTTGTTGAGCTGATTGGATACCTCTTTCCAGAGGTTGGCGCGCTTGAGCGATTCTTCCACGATGTCATCGAGGTCACTTTTGCTAGTCACGCCCTGCAGACGAGGGCCAAAGGCGACATTCTCGTAGATGGATTTAGGAAACGGGTTGGGCTGCTGAAAGATCATGCCCACGCGACGACGGAGATCGACCGGGTCGACACCCTCGGCATAGATATCGTTGCCGTCGAGCGTCATGGTGCCCTCGATGCGCGTGCCCTCGATCAGGTCGTTCATGCGGTTGATGCAGCGCAAAAACGTCGATTTGCCGCAGCCCGAAGGGCCAATAAACGAGGTGATGGCGTTTTTGGCGATGTTGAGGTCGAGCCCCGTCAGCGCATGAAAGTCACCGTACCAAAAGTTGAAATCCTTGGCCGTAATGGCCGCTTGCTCCAGCGTGGGAGCGGACTGATAAACGGACATGGGACTCCTTAACTAGCGACGCTTGCGCGACAGGAAGCGCGCAAACAGGTTGAAGGCCAAAATGATCACCATCAGCAAGAGCGCGGTGCCGTAGGCTGCGTTCATGTTGATGCCGTCGTTGGCAAGCAGGTACAGGTGAACCGTCATGGGGCGGCCGGAATCGAGCGGCGAAATAGGTAGATTGATGGCCTGCCCCATGGTGTAGAGCACCACCGCGGTCTCGCCAATGGCACGGCCGATGGCGAGGACGATGCCCGTGGCAATACGGCCAAAGGCAGAAGGAAGCACGATCTTGGAGACAACCTGCCACTTGGTGGCGCCCAGGCCGTACGCGCCCCAACGGATATAGCGCGGAACGGCGCGAATGGCCTCTTCGGTGGTGCGCATGACGATGGGAAGCATCAAGAGCGCGAGTGCCAGGGCGGCAGAGACCATCGAAAGGCCCAAGCCCATGGCCTCGACAAACAAGGCGTAGCCAAACAGACCCATAACGATGGAGGGCACCGAGGCCAAAGCGTCAGCAGCGTAGCGAATGAGCTCGACGACCTTGCCCTGCTTGGCGTACTCGGCCAGATAGACGGCTGCCAGCACAGCGATCGGCGTGCAGATAAGCATGGCGAGCGCCGTCACATAGACGGTCGAGACGATCGTGGGCCAAATACCGCCCTCGGCGTTGACGCCCTGGGGCCAACCGAAGATAAAGTCGAGCGAGATGTGTGGCAGGCCGTTGATGACCACGTAGGCGATGATAGCGACCAGCACCAGCGTGGTGATGTAGGCAGCGGCACGGAACACGCCAAGCATGATCTTGTTGGACAGGTCCTTGTTGATGCGGCCCTTCTTGCCGTGGGAAAGGGCACGCTTGATGCGCTCGCGCGACGAGGTCGTATCGACCGTCGTGTCAACGGAATCGGACATAGCCTACCCCCTCTTCTTCTTGGAAATCAGACGGACGATGCCCACCAGCGTGGCGGAGATGATAAACAGGACCACACCCATGCCGAACAGCGCCGAGCGGTGCAGACCCGAGGAATAGCTCATGTCGAGCGCAATCTGGCTCGTGAGCGTCGAGATGGGGCTCGCAATGCTGTCGGGAATAACCGGGGCGTTACCTACGACCATGAGCACGGCCATGGTCTCGCCGATGGCACGGCCCATACCCAGCACGATGGCATCAACGATACCCAGCTTCGCGGCAGGTAGCACGACCTTATAGATGGTCTGCCACTTGGTGGCGCCCATGGCATACGATGCCTCGCGAATGCCCATGGGAATGGAATTGAGAGCATCGATGGTGAGCGTGGTGATGGTAGGGACGATCATGATGGCGAGCACAAACCACGCCGTCAGCGCACCAAAACCAAGGCCGCCGGTCAGTTGTGCGATAAACGGGCGGATGATGATCATGCCAAAGAAGCCGTAGATGATGGAGGGTATGCCCGCCAGCAGGTCAACGGCGGGGCTGATGAGCTTGCACACGCGCTTGCTGGCAATCTCGACCAGGTAAACGGCCGTACCCACGCCCAGCGGCACGCCCATGGCGAGCGCACCGACGGTCACCAGACCCGAGCCGGCAAGCAGCGACAAGATGCCGTAGTGGCCCTCGGAAGGCGCCCACGTAAAGCTAAAGAAGTCCGCCAGACCGATGTCGGTAAAGACGGGCAGCGCCGAGTACGTGGTAAAGACAAAAATCAGGATGACGGTAACGACCGCCAAGAACGCGCAGGCAAAGAAGATCCACTGCAGCGCCTTCTCCTTGATATAGGTACTGTGCGATACGAGCGCCAGCTCGCGCTTCTTGGGCGTCAGAACATTCTGCTCAGTCTGGGAGTTTTCCTGTGCTTCCATGCTACTCACTCCCCTTCTCGTCGTTGGTGACGGGAATAAAGCCCGCCTCGCGAATCTGCTTGTCCATCTTTTCGGACGTCACATAGTCGATGTAATCCTGCGCCTGCTGCGAAGGCGCACCCTTCACAAAGAAGTAAAGGTCGCGTGAGATGGGATAGCCGCCGCTCGCGACCGTCTTCTCGGACGCCTCAACATGATTGACCGAGACGGCCTTGACCGAGGTCTTGGCGTTGAGGCTATCGACGAAGCCCAGCGAAATGTAGCCAATGGCACCGCGCGAACGAGATACCACGTCGCGCACCTGGCCCGTGCCCGAAAGAACGGCCAAGCGGCGATCGAACGGGGTGCCGTCCATCACGATGGTGCGGAAGGCCTCACGCGTGCCGGACGCCTCATCTCGATTGATGACCTGGATCCTCAGGTCCTCGCCACCGACTTCTTTCCAGTTGGTGATCTTGCCGGCGTAAATATCGCGGAGCTGCTCGGTCGAGAGGTTATCGACCGGGTTATCGTCGTTCACGATGACCGCGATACCGTCGTGGGCAATGACGATGGGAGTCAGGCCCAGATCCTGTTCGTCGGCATTGAGTCCACGGGAGGAGCTGGCGATATCGGCTGTGCCGGCGCTGACGGCCTCGATGCCAGCGGAAGAACCCAAACCGGAAACGAGCACGTCGATGCCGGTCTCCTCCTTAAAGCCCTCGGCCGCAATCTCGGCGATAGGAAGGCAGGTCGTGGAGCCGGCGACGGTAATGGAAGAGGTAGAAGATCCCGAAGAACAGGCGCACAGCGTAAGCGTAAGCACAGCGGCGCTCAGGACCGATACGATCTTTCTCATAGCATCACGCCGATCGCAGCATGGCGCCCACAGGTGCCGTCCTCGTTACGGTAGGAATAAAAGCGGTCGTTCTGACGCACAGTCGAAAGCTGGGTATCCACGATATTATCCGCGTCGACACCGACATCTACCAGCGCCTCGCGAATGGCAGCGGAAAGATCGAGCATGCGAGAGGCACTCGCATCGATGCAAGAGAACTCGGCGGCAAAGCGATCCATGAGTTCCTGGGATACCTCATATTCGTCACCCAAGATATGGGGGCCGATATAGGCGGAAACGTTGCTCGCATCGCAGCCGGCAGCATCGCAAAGCGCCTGGCACGCCTTGGCAGAAATACGTGCAATCGTGCCCTTCCAACCGGAGTGCACCACGGCAAATCCGCCAGGGGCCACCAGCACCACGGGAACGCAGTCGGCAAAGCAGAGCAGCACGGGCACGTTATGCGCCGTGCAGACGATGGCATCACAGCCCTCGGCAATCTGCTCGCGAACGTCC
The DNA here is from genome assembly GCA_905209455.1 of uncultured Collinsella sp. GTDB lineage: Bacteria > Actinomycetota > Coriobacteriia > Coriobacteriales > Coriobacteriaceae > Collinsella. The sequence goes on along the minus strand of CAJLTA010000010.1, from coordinate 39,627 downwards.
TCAAGGTCATCGGCGCCGTTCGAGGTCACCGCAACGATATGATCACCATGGACCTGATTGGGAACGAGCAGGTTGTGCTCGCACTCGGCGGCACCCATAGCTTCGAGCGCACGACGACGATTTTCTTGAACAGCAAAGGGGTCATCGCCAACATGCGAGCCCAAGTTGAGTGAGGAGTACGCATCTTCGGAAACGCCACCGGCGCGCTCGGTGAAGGCAAAGCGAACATCGGATGTCGCGCCCTCCACCAACGTAACTCCATCATGGTCGACACGCGAAACGTTGTCCGCACGTGCTGCCATACTAAAGCCTCCTAATAACACAAGTACCGCGGCATCGCCGCTACAGCCCGCGTTTATACGGCTGTCATACTTCTCTAAAAGGATACCTGCTGCGCTGGAGGCAATCGTAAAGGGAACGTAAAGAGATTGGAGGTTCTAGTTTACAAAGTCGAAATAAAAAGGGCGCGTCCATACGGACACGCCCCTGTGCACAACAATGCAAAGAACGACTTAGAAGCTACCGCGCTTCAGGAAGTCGGGAAGCTCGAACTGATCGTTGCCGAAGTTAGGAAGCTCGGTGCCACCAACGTTGCGGGTCGGAGCGGCCTGAGCCGGACTGGTGGCCGGAGCGGTGCGTTGCGGCTCAGCGGAGGCAGCGGCCTTGCTCTGAGACTGCTGAGCAGCAAAGAGCTCGTCCTGGCGGTTGACGTTGGAGTCGGAGAAGCCCGTAGCGATGACGGTGATACGCACCTGGTCGCCCAGGGACTCGTCGACAACGGTACCGAAGATGATGTTGGCCTCGGGATCGACGGCATTGGCGACAACGTCGGCGGCGTCGCTGATCTCTTGGATGCCCAGGTCCTTGGAACCGGCGATGGAGAGCAGCACGCGCGTGGCACCATCGATGGAGCTCTCGAGCAGCGGGCTGGAGATGGCCTGCTGGGCAGCATCGACGGCACGGGTATCCCCAGAAGAGGTACCGATACCCATCATGGCGGTACCGGCCTGCTTCATGATGGTCTTAACATCGGCGAAGTCCAGGTTGATGATACCGGGGACGGTGATGAGGTCGGTGATGCCCTGGGTGCCCTGGGAAAGGACACCATCGGCAATCGCGAAGGCCTCGAGCATGGTGGTCTTCTTCTCGGCGATGTCGAGCAGCTTATCGTTAGGAATGACGATCATGGTGTCGACGCAATCGGAGAGGGTCTTAATGCCCTCCTCGGCGCTCTTCTTGCGCTTGCGGCCCTCGAAGGTGAAGGGCTTGGTCACGACGGCGACGGTCAGCGCACCGACCTCGTTCATCGCGATATCGGCAACGATGGGAGCAGCGCCGGTACCGGTGCCACCGCCCTCGCCGCAGGTGATGAACACCATGTCGGCGCCAGCGAGCGCCTCGGCAATGTCGTCGCGGGACTCATCGGCAGCCTTGCGGCCAACCTCGGGGTTGGCGCCGGCGCCCAGGCCGCGGGTAAGGTCGGTGCCGATGTGCACCTTGATATCGGCATCAGAGATCGCGAGTGCCTGAGCATCGGTGTTGATGGCAACAAACTCGACGCCGCGGATGCCCTCTTCGATCATTCGATTGACCGCGTTGGTACCGCCGCCGCCGACGCCGACCACCTTAATGACGGCAAGGTAGTTGTTGATCTCTGTCTCGTGCATGTCGGTCCTCCGAACAAAGGTTATAGCCATAGCATGGGTCGACCCCTGCGCACATTAACCTTCAGGTTGAAAGTAAATGCAAAGGTAAACCGTATTATGTTTGCACATTATGAACGTATCAGTCAAATAATTGACCGTGAAAACCAAACAAACCAGATAAACGGCGTGGTATGGCCCCTCAACAAAGCATCAACCAGCGCTACGAGGTCGGAGCGTTCCTAAATGTATAGTTACCCGGAGAACGCACATTGATATACGTTACGCCCTCTACCTGCGAAAGCAGCTTGGTGACTACGCGCTCCTTCTTGACGATATCGTTCGAATCGCCCAGCGACACCTCAATGCCGTTATTGAGGTTTGCCGAGATGGCTTCGACCGAAGGCGTGGAAATATCCTTGACTTGTCCCAAGAACTCGCTCGAAAAACCACGCACATAATCCAAGCCAGCCTTAACGGCCTTGGAGCTCACCGCCTGGCCGGAAACCGGAGCGACATCCGCCGAGACATCAGTCAACAACACCGCGCCATAGTGCTTAGCGAGCGCCAGCGCGGCATCAATGCCGGTCAGGGTATTTGAGCCCTGCCCCGTCGTGATGACGTTGCCCTGGTCATCCACTTCGACCGACGTCGACAGCGGGGCGATCCAGGTGTCATCATCCCCGATGGCCCAGGCAAGGTCATCGGAGCTGATATAGGCAATTGCGATGACCTTGCGCTCCATCGGCGTAATGATGAGCGTATGCGGGAACTGACGCTGGACATCCACGCCCGACACCCACGGGTTCTGCTTGAGGTCCTCGGTAATCTGGTCAGGATCGACGTTAAAAAGCGACGTTCCCTCGGGCAAATCGATCAGCTGGATAGCATCGTGCTTCGTCACATGCTCGCTGCCTTGAATCTGAATATCAGTGGCGGTAAACAATCCAGAGTTGATCACCACGACGGCAACGACGACGAGCACGGCCAAGACGGCCAGAACGCCGCCCACGATTTTGCCTTTGCCTGTAACGAGAGAAGCGGCGTCTGACGTTTTATTTGCCATCGCCCCAAGTGAAGACAACGGGTTGACGCCTTTTTTACCCGAAGGCTTCTTGGCGGTAGCCGGCACCGATGTCAGCGAGCGCGGTTTCGATGCGCCCAGCGTGCGACCCGGACGCGGCGCTTTAGTTCCCGTCGAGGGCTTAGGAGTTGCCATGGGACGGGCAGGTTTGGCGCCCATAACAGGCTTTGACGTCACCGAGGGACGCGAGGACTTTTTTGCGGCCGGACGATTGCCGAGCTGCGAGCCGACAACCGGACGACTGGTCTGTCGAGCATGCCCGACAGACTTAGAGTGCGCGACGGTATTGCGTTGAGGTTTGGCAGGCGCGCCGGAACGCCCTCCGGCGCGGCGGAAGGTGGGTTTCGATGCTCTAGAAGCCGAGGAATTTAACTTCCGGTCTGAGCTCGATGCCATACGCCTCCCTCACCTTTCCGTGCACATGTCTGATAACCGCGGCAACGTCATCGGCCGAGGCAGTTCCGTTATTAACGATAAAATTAGCGTGAACGGGCGAAACTTCCGCGCCGCCAATCGAAAAACCCTTTAATCCACAATCCTCGATAAGCTTGCCCACACTCGCATCGGGCGGGTTGCGAAAGACCGACCCGCAGGATGCGCGACCCATGGGCTGCGTACGCTTGCGCCTCGTCAGGTACCGCTCCATGCGCTCGCGAATGTCGGCCTTGGGCGCCGGTTTAAGCTTGAGCACGCACTCGAGGATAATCTCATTGCGGGGAAGGCTACATTCGCGGTAGCCCCAAGTGATCTCGGACCCCGCATAATGCTTGATACCGGATGCCGGGTCAAACGTTACGACATCCTCAACCAGCGAGCCAATCCACTCGGTCCGTGTGCCGGCATTCATAGATATCGCACCGCCAACCGAGCCAGGGATGCCAACGGCAAACTCAAGGCCCGAGAGGCTACGCGACAGGGCATCGTTGACCAGGCGCGCAAACATCACGCCCGCACCGACCGTCAGCGTACAACCGTCATCGGCAACAACCGTGCGCTGAAACTCACGTCCGAGCGAAATGACGGCGCCGCGATAACCGCCATCGGCAACCAGCAGATTGGAGCCCTTGCCGATGATGACCCACGGCACCTGCTCGCGATCGAGCACCGCCACGGCGCGGCGGAGGGCATGATAGCTATGGCACGTCACAAAGAGGTCGGCCTTGCCGCCGATACGATAGCTCGTATGACGCGCAAGGCGCTCGTCCTCGATCACATCCGTGTCGATCATGCCCGAGAGCGCCATGACGGCGTTAAACAGACCCATTAGACTTAAGCGTCTTTCTTGGCAGTCAAATACTCGATAAACTCGGGGCCGACGGTCGTAACGTCACCGGCACCCATAGTGAGCAGCAAGTCGCCCTCGCCCACCATCTGCTCGAGCTCCTGATTGAGCTCAAGACGGCTGGAGCAGTACACGACCTCCTTGCCAGGATGCTTGGCGCGCACGGTATCGGCGAGCATCTTAGAGGTAACACCCGGAATGGGCATCTCGCCAGCCGAGAACACATCAATCAGCAGCAGTTTATCGGCATTGGCAAATGCATCGGCAAAGTCGTCGCACAGGGCCTGCAGGCGCGAATAGCGGTGCGGCTGGAACACGACGTCGACGTGCTTGTAGCCCAGCGACGAAGCGGCAGCAAGCGTCGCCTTGATCTCGGTGGGGTGATGGCCGTAATCATCGACCACGGTGATGCCATCGATATCGCCCACGTGGGTAAAGCGACGACGGACGCCCTCAAAGCTCGAAAGCGCCTTGGCGGCGGCGTCGATGTCAAGGCCCAGGACATGGGCGACGGTGAGCACCGCCGTGGCGTTGAGCATGTTGTGGCGACCGGGATTACTCTTGATCTCCACAGCGTGCTCAGTGCCGTCCTCAAAGCGAACGATAAAGTCGCTCTGGATGCCCTTGACATCCGGGTGCATGCAGACGATGTCGTTGCTCTCGGCAAAGCCGTAGGAAAGCACGTGACGGCCCGTCGACTTGGCGAGCTCGACCAGATGCGGGTCCTCACCGCAGACGATGACGGTGCCGTCCTCGCCCACCAGGCTCATGAATTTGGCGAAAGTCGCCTCGATCTCCTCGATACCCGAGTAGTGATCGAGGTGGTCGGCCTCGACGTTGGTCACAATGACCACGTTGGGGTTCAGGAACAGGAAGGAACTGTCGGACTCGTCGGCCTCGGCGACAAAGTAGTCGCCCGAGCCGTTCTTGCCGTTCGTGTCATAGCCCTCGACGATGCCACCGATCAGGAAGCTCGGATCCAGACCCATGCGGTCGAGCATGGTGGCGCACATCGAAGACGTGGTGGTCTTGCCATGCGTGCCGGCAACAGCGACGGTGGTGTAGCCGTGGCCCAAAGCAGAGAGCATCTTGGCACGGGGCCACACGGGAATACCAAGCTCGCGAGCGCGCACGAGTTCAGGGTTGGACTCCGGAATAGCGGTGGAGACAACAACCACGTCGGGCTTGACCTCGTCGATCGTGGCGGCCTCATGGCCCACATGCACCTTCACACCAGCGCGGGTAAGCTGGCGGATATAACGTGACGTCTTAAGGTCGGAGCCGGTAACGGCATAACCGCGCTCGTGCAGAACGAGGGCGATGCCGCTCATGCCGGCGCCGCCGATACCGATAAAGTGGGCGCTCTTAAACTCGGGCGCGGAGGTTGCAGTCTGGGAATCAGCCATGTGCTCGTGTACTCCTTGCGTAAACACTGCCTGTAACCCGTTAACTGTACCGCACCTACCGCATCAGCGCGAGGGCGACCGACGATATCCCGTCTAACTAACGCAAACCCTCTACCGCATCCGCCAGAAGAGCGGCGGCCCTATCCTGAGCCAGACCACGCGCCGCCTGACGCATGGCGTCGCGTGCCGCCGCGTCATCGACCAGGTGCAGCAGCTCATCGGCAAAGGCAGAACCGTCGATATCGGCATCGGCGCAGAGCACGCCGGCCCCGGCGTCGACCAGATAACGAGCATTGGTGGTTTGGTGGTCGGCCGTCGCATGCGGATACGGCACGAGCACCGAGGGCACGGCGAGCGCAGCGATCTCGGCCACGCTCGATGCGCCCGAACGCGAGAGCACCAAATCGGCAGCAGCCAGCATATCGCCCATGTTGTCGATGTAAGGCTGGACGCGGTAACGCTTCGCCTCCTCGGGCGTCAGCGCCAAAGCGCGCTCGGTCTCCTCAAAGCCGTCGGCACCCGTCGAATGCAACACATAGAGGTTCTTGCGCGAAAGCAGCTCGTTTTTGAGCGAAACCACGCGCTCGTTGAGGTGTTGGGCGCCAAGTGAACCGCCAAAGACGAGCAGCAGCGTAGCGTCCTCGGGAACGCCAAGTGCCTTGCGGCCGCGAGCGCGATCGCCCTCGATCACCGAGCGACGTACGGGGTTGCCGGTCATGAGCACGTGGTCAGGGTCACCTTCGCGCTCAAAGACCGAACGCGCTGCCGGCACCGAGATGCACACGCGGGCGGCGTGGGAGTTCATCATCTTGTTGGCCAGGCCCGGAACAGAGTTCTGCTCATGCAGCAGATACGGAACGCCCGCGCCCTTGCACCACCCCAGCAGCGGAACCTCGACATAGGCACCAAAACCAATGGCGGCATCGGGCTTGCCGACCTTTGAGAAATGACTGGCGAGCGCACGCTTGGCTTTGTTGACACGCCACAGCGAGGTCAGCGCCGTCCAAGGACGGGAGCGGTCGAAGCCCGTGACCGTAATGGGCACAAAATCAAACCCAGCCTCGGGGACCAGACGACCCTCGAGCTTGCGCGACTGGCCCACGAACACAACGTGGTGGCCACGGTCACGGAGCTCTTCGGCCAAGGCGAGCGCGGGGTTGATGTGCCCTGCCGTGCCGCCGGCTGCAATAGCAACGGTCATTTTATCGGTCATGGTAGTCCCTTCGTACACGCGGTCCCTGGCCGTCGGTACGCAGACGCGCCGACGGGTCTGAGTTCAAATCGATTCGATTATATCCGCCGCCCGCATTGCGAGGAGTGGGGCGCTGAGGACGACCTTGCGGCGCCGTTCGCTGACGCGGGCGGGCTGCGGGGTCGGTCGCAGAGCCATCCAGGACGGTAAAACCGTTACGCGAAGATCGCTCGCCGCGCACGTGGGGCACGCCGGCGGTACTCTCATCCATAACGGCAAAGCTCTCACGGCGGCGGTCATACTCATCGCGGCGGGCGCTCTCGTACGAAACGCGCAGGATCAACCCGGCAAGCATGAGCGACACAATAATCGACGAACCGCCGTAGCTAATAAACGGCAACGGTTTGCCCGTCATGGGAAACACGTTGAGGATGCCCAGCGCGTTAATCAAAAACTGCACTGCGAGAATGACCGCGGAGCCAGACGCCATGAGCGCGCCCCGACGATCGGTCGCCTGCTCGGCAATGCGAAACGCCGAGTAGATCAGCATCGCAAACACCAAGAAGAACAGCACGGTTCCGACAAAACCGACTTCCTCGCCAATGATGGCCAAGATGTAGTCGTTGTGTGCCTCGGGCAGATACGAGTACTTCATGGTTGAGTTGCCGATGCCACGGCCGAACAGACCGCCCGAGGCAAAGGCCATGATGGCAAGCGTGGCCTGATAGCCGTCACCATACTCGTCGGCCCAAGGGTTCAAGGCAACCTGAATACGCACCATACGGTATGGCTCTGCGACAAGCGCAATCACGATCACGAGAATGCCGAAGATTAGCACGCCGATGATAAATCTGGGGTCGAGACCCGCAAACAACGCCATGCACATGAGGGTCAACAGGATGATCAGGACAGTACCGAAATCGGGCTGGATAAAGATCAGAAAGAGCGAAATGCCCAGGTAGATGCCCATCTTGCGAAGGAATTCGTTGATGTTGCCACCGGGCGAAAAGAAGCGATCAAGCATGATGGCCGAATACGCAATGGCAAATGGCTTTAAAAACTCGGAAGGCTGGAACTGAATACCGGCGATGTTGAGCCAGCGCGTGGCGCCGCGGCTGCCGCTGCCCACCAAGAACACCAGAAGCAGTAGCCCTATCATGCCGATAAGGAAGATCCTGAGCACATCCTCCCCAAACCAGCTGTCCGGCAAAACGCGCACGATGGCAATCAGCGCCAGAACACCGACCACGGCAAACGCGGCCTGTCGACCCAGAAAAAACGTCGCCGAGCCATTCTCGTGCAGCGCCTCGACCGAAGACGCCGAGTACACCATCAGCAGGCCAAAGCATACCAAGGTAAACAAGCAGGCCATGAATATCAAACGGGGGCGCATGATACGGGCGGGAACGCCGGCAATATAGCGTTCGCTAAACGACTGCCCGCCGCGGCTGGAACGCGGTGTGGTGCGACGTGAGGAAGCACGGTCCGAGTCGGGCCTCCTCATACCTTGTCGGGGGCTCTCCTCTCTCACCGCAACCCCTATTCCATTTGTGATTTCGCTGTAGCGGCAAGCTGAGCCACGTAGTCCTTAAACACGCGGCCGCGCTCCTCATAGCCCGAGAACTCATCGAACGAAGAGCAGGCAGGAGAAAGTAAGATCACGTCACCACGGCTCGAAAGCGAACGGGCAACGTCCACGGCGTCGCGCAGGTCATCCGCCTGGGCGATATCCACATCGCCATCGACATCAGCCTCGTCCATAGCGGCGGTGAAGCGCTCGCGCGCATCGCCAAAGCAGACGACCGAGCGCACGTTGTCCATAACGACGCGCGCGAAGTCCGTGAGCGGAGTGCCCTTATCGTGGCCGCCGAGCAGCAAGATCACGTCGTCATCGGGAAATGCCGTCAGTGCCTTCTCGACCGCATCGGTGTTAGTCGCCTTGGAATCGTTGACGTAGCGCACGCCGTCAATCTCGCCACACGGCTCCACGCGGTGCTCGAGCGGCTGGAACGAGGCCAGACCGCGGCAGACACCGTCGACATCGGCACCGACTGCCAAGGCAGCCGTGGCAGCGCACAGGGCATTGATAACATTGTGATGGCCCGAGATCTTGAGCTCGGATGTAGCGATGAGCGGGGTCTCGACGCCCTTCAGGCGCACGATCATCTTGCCATCGCGCACAAAGGCGGCATCCTCGCCCTCAGGCTCGTCAAAGGCAACCTTGCAGATGCGACGACCCGGCGTGTAGATGTACTCATCGAACTCGTGAATGCCGGCGTCTTCGACGTCGACAACCACCAGATCGTCATCGACCATATTGTCAAACAGTTTGATCTTGGCAAGCGCATAGTTCTTATGACTCTTATGCCAGCCCAAGTGGTCGGGAGTGATGTTGAGCAGCACCGCCACGCGGGGGTGGAGCTCGGTTGTCGTAGCAATCTGATAGCTCGAGAGCTCAGCCACAAACCACTCGTTGTGGGCTCGGCCGTCAATCTCGTTGACCGGCGGCTCGCCGATGTTGCCGACAGCAACGCTGGCCTCGCCGGCAGCCTTAAGCAGATAATCAGTCAGCGACGTGGTGGTCGTCTTGCCGTTGGTGCCCGTGATGGCAATCCAGTTATCGGGCGACAGGCGATAGGCAAACTCGGGCTCACCCATAATCTGGGCGGCATGCTCGCGCCCAGCCTTAAAGAAGCCCGAGAACTCCGAGATGCCCGGGCACGTCACGCATACGTCATAGGCGCCCTCGACCTGTTCGGTCCCATAGACAAACGACGCACCAGCAGCCTCGAGCGCACGCGTGGCGTCATTGGGCTCAGAGGTGCCACCGCCATACACGGTAACGGCACTTACGCGCTCGGGATGTGCCAGCGCCCAGCGGGCGACATCGAGACCGGATTTGCCCTGACCCAAAACGAGCAGGCTAAAGACATCAGCAAGAGACATGAAAGACCACTATCCCAACTGGAAGAACAGAGCAAGGCCAACGGCACCAAAGGCAGCAGCGATAATCCAAAAACGGATGACGACCTTGGTCTCGGCCCAGCCCTTCTTTTCGAAATGATGATGGATGGGCGCCATAAGGAAGACGCGCTTGTGCGTAAAGTGGAAGTAGACAACCTGAATCATGACCGACAGGGTCTCAACGATAAACAGGCCGCCGATGATGAGGGAGACGACCTCGGTGTTGGTCATGATGGACGTGCAGGCAAACGCGGCGCCCAGGGCAAGCGAGCCGGTATCGCCCATAAAGATGCTCGCCGGATAGCAGTTGAACCACAGAAAGCCCAAGCAGGCACCGGCACACGCGGTGCAGAAGATGGACAGGTTCACGTCTCCGTGCAAAAACGCCATGGCAGCCATGGCGAGCATGGCAATCATGGAGGTGCCGCCAGCAAGACCGTCAAGGCCATCGGTCAGGTTCACGGCATTAGAAAGACCGGCGATCATCAGCCAGCAAAAGACAATGTAGAGCCACGGGAACGAAAGGCCGCAGATGGTGGTCGAAAGCACGCCAAGGTCAATCGTCAGGCCGCCGGGAAAACGAATCTCGGGGGCGACGCCGCACCAGTTAACGGCAAGTACCGTAAAGGTGACACAGATAATGGTTAGGCCGATCATCTTGGCATGAGGCGTCAGACCGAGCGAGCGCCCATGCGTAACGGAGGTCAGGTCGTCGATCAGGCCCAGCACGCCGGTCGCCAGCGTGGCGAGCAGCACGAGCACGAGCTCGGTGGTGAGCTTGCCCATCAGCAGGCAGGTCAGCGAAATCGCGACGAGAATGACAACGCCACCCATGGTGGGCGTTCCCTGCTTAACCAAATGACGCTTGGGGCCGTCGGCACGAACCTGCTGGCCGATACCCTCGACCTTAAGTAGCTTGATCCACCACGGCATGAGCAGCAGCGCAATGGCAGCGGCGATGCCAAGCCCCAAAAAAGCCTGATACGTTGGATACGAGGGATTGCCGAACATGGGCTAGCACACACCTTCCACAAAGCGGTCGAGCTCAACAAAGCGGGAACCCTTGACCAGTACAACATCATGTTTTTCAAGCGCGCCGCCCATGCGGTCGAGCACCTGCTGATAATCGGAGAACACCTGGATGCGGTCCTCGTCCATGCCCATCATGCGCGCGGCATCGGCCATAAGCTGGGCCAGCTCACCACCCACGCACGCCAGCATGTCGAGCTTCTTGGCGGCGGCATAGGCGCCCACGAGCTCATGCATGCGAGGAGCCTCATCGCCCATCTCGCCCATCTCGCCCAGGATCGCCATGCGAGACCCCGTGCACGAAAGCGAGCACAGCAGATCGAGACCAGCAGCCATGGATTCGGCGCTGGCGTTATAGGAATCGTCGATGACGCGGGCACCGCTCTTGGCGCGCTTGATCTCCTGGCGGTGCCCGGTGATCGTGAGGCCCCTAAAGGCAGCATCGATCTGCTCGGGCGTCACGCCCAGGCGATAGGCAACTGCGGCGGCCTTAACGGCATTTGGGACGGACTGCACGCCGGGGATGGCAAGCATGGTATCGGTCGTCTCACCCTGGCCAAAATCGAGCGTAAAGACCGGACGGCCCTCGTCATCAACACGAATGTCGCGGGCACGGACCTCATCATCGTCCGAGACGCCGGCCAGCATCACATCGATACCAGCAGGCTGGGCGAACGTATCGCGAATGAACGGCGTAAAGTCGTCCTCACCGCCCAAAACCAGCAGCGGCAAGAAGTCGCCGGCGGCGCACATACCCTGGACAATCTCGGCCTTAGCGCGGGCGATGTTCTCGCGGCTGCCCAAAATGCCGATGTGAGAGGTACCAATCTTGCTCACGATGGCAAGGTTGGGATTGGCGGACTGGGACAGGCGCTCAATCTCGTGGAAATGGTTCATGCCCATCTCGAGCACCAGGACCTCGGTATCGGCCGGAGCGGAAAGCACCGTGAGCGGCATGCCGATCAGGTTATTGAAATTGCCCTTGGTGGCCCAGACACGATAGCGCTTGGCGAGCACGGCGGCGAGCACGTCCTTGGTCGTCGTCTTGCCGATGGAACCGGTAATACCAACGACCAGGCAGCCAAGCTCCAGGCGATACGTGTGCGCCAAACGCAGCAGAAACTCCTCGGGATCATCGGTCAGCAGGATGGCGCACCCCTTGTCCTGCGCCAGCGAGACCAGCTCGGCCTCGGGCTCACGCGTCATCACGACGGCGCCGGCACCCGACTGGACGGCACGGGAAGCAAAATCATTGCCGTCGACGTTTTCACCGGGAAAGGCGACGAAAATCGTCCCTTCCTCGACCTGGCGCGAGTCGATAACGCACCCGCGGCATACCCGATCGGCTTCTCCCGTCACGGTTCGGGCCCCTGTTGCGGCCGCGAGGTTGTTGACGGCGATCTCTATCATTGCAGCTCCCCTGTAAACCTAATAATGCTATCGGCGTATTGTATCCCAGCGCCGCACATGCGTGGTGCAGGGCATGTGAACACCCTCATATGGGACAACAAACCACGCCCCAAAGATTGTAACCCCCTACTTCGTGTGCGGGATACCCAGCACGTCGAGCGCGTTGGCCATAATGGACTGGAACGGCACCGCAGCGGCATCTGAGCCGCTCGGCGTTCCGTCGAGCGTGATATAGCACAGCACCTTGGGCGATTGTGCCGGTGCAAAGCCCATAAAGGACGACATGTAGTTCTCCTTGAGGTAGCCGCCGTTCTCGTCGGCACGTTCGGCCGTACCGGTCTTACCCGCCACGTCATAGCCGTCAACCGCGCCGCCAACGCCCGTTCCCTCGGACACGACCGTCTGCATGCACGATGTCACCTGGGATGCGGCGTCCTCCGAAATCGCGCGCTCGCCTTCGCCCCAGTCCTTCTCGTCGCCCTTGCTGGACTTATAGAAGTGCGGTGTCATCATCACGCCGCCGTTGGCGATGCCGCCCACGGCACGTGCGATCTCAATCGGCGAGACAGACAGTGCCTGTCCAAAGCTCATCGAGCCCAGCGTGGCGCCGTCATACTGGTCACGCTCCTTGACGATACCCAGGCTCTCTCCCGGAAAATCGACACCCGAGCTGTGACCGATGCCCCACTTGTCCACATAGGCGGCAAAGTCGTCGGCACCGATCTTGCGCCCCACTAGGACAAAGCCCACGTTGGACGAACGGCGCATCATCTCGCGCACATCCATGGTCATGGCATAGTCGCGCTTGTCGGCATCGGTGACGGTATCGTCGCCCACCTTGATGCTCGCCGGCACCTCAAACGACGTACTCGATCGCACGACGCCCAAGTCGAAGCCGGCGCCCGCCACGAGCGTCTTAAAGACCGAGCCGGGCTCGTAGGCGTCGGTGACCAGGCGCAGATTCATATCCTCGGTCTTGGCATTCTCCAGATCGGTCTGGTCGTAGGTCGGGTACGAGCAGGCTGCCAAAATCTCGCCTGTCGTAGGATCGGTGACCAGCGCCGAGCCGTTCTTGGCCTTAGTCTTCTCAACTGCCTCTGCCAGGGCATCCTCGGCCGCACGCTGGATATTGACGTCGAGCGTCGTCACGATATCAACGCCGTCGACCGCAGCCACCTTTTTATAGGCACCGCCCGCGATATAGCTGCCGTCCCTCGCGCGCTCGCGTACGAGAGAACCGTTCGTGCCGGTCAGAAGCTTGTTGTATTGCTTTTCGAGACCCGTCAAGCCGTCGTTGTCTACATTCACTACACCCAGCACCTGCGATGCCAGATTGCCGTATGGATATACGCGCTTCATGGCCTGCTCAAAAAGCACGCCGGGCAGGTTCTTCTTCTCCAGCGCCGCAACATCGTCTTCGTCCACCTGGCGCTTGATATACACCCAGGTTCCATCGGACTCAACGAGCTTGCGGCAGGTCTTTTTATCGATTCCAGTTGCCTTGACCAGCGCCGACACCGTCTTGTCAACATCCTCGACAAGCTGCGGGTTCACGGCGATGTTGCGACATTCGACCGACGACGCCAGCACGTTGCCGTTGCGGTCGTAGATGGTGCCGCGTTTGGCATAGAGGGTCTGCGCAAGCAGGCGGCGCGCATCGGCACGCTCGCGCAGTTTATCGGCTTCGACAATTTGATAGTCGGCAAGGCGAAAGACGCCCAAGCCCAAGCCAAGCCCGATGAAGCCCATGACGGCTTTGCGGCGAGGCAGAGGCGCGCCTGTGAGCCATTCGGTCGACGAACTCTTGCGCGACCTGGTGTTATGCACTTGAGGGCCGCCCGAGCCGCGAAGTCGCGACGCCGGGTCGTTGCCACGGGACCGCCCGGCGTTGTAAGATTGCCGACCCGTTCCTTGATAACCAGAACGTCCCCGCGACGAGGGACGTCCAGAACCGCGGCCCCCATCGGAACCGCGGCGATAGTCATTTGTCATACTCAGCTACCGTCTTGCTACTGAGCGGTCGCGGTCGCGTTGGCGCCCGCGGCTGCATCCTGCGAAAAGTCAAGTGTAACGCTCTCGCTGGGCTCCACCATGCCATAAGCGCCCGCAAGGTCGCGAATGCGCGTGTCGGCGCCATAGACCGAATGCATGACCTCCAGGTCGGAGCTCTCATCGGTCGCCTTTTCGAGCGTGCTGGTAAGCTCGGCGTTGCTGTTGAGCACCTGGGCCGTAACGCCGGCGAGCGCCACGCGGGCGACGCCGATCGTCATGAAGATAGCCGCAATGATGCAAAACGTTTTAAGAACGCTCATGAAAACCGGGCTTACCGCCTGGTTTGCCTGACGGCCCGCGCCCGTGTAGACATCAAAGCGCGGCGCGCGCTGCTCACGGGGAGCAACGGGGGCCTGCGGCGTCTCACGATAGGCGGGCATGGCGTTCATATCATAGGCGAGTGCTGCGCTTGAAGTGTTGTAGCCCATGATATGCCGCCTCCCATCCCGAGTACGTTGGTAGTGTGTTTAAGCTTCGTTTATGGTGCGAGCGGGAGGTCCAATATCGCGCGGTCGCGCCTACAGACGCTGCGCCACGCGGATTTTGGCTGATCTCGCCCGAGGGTTGCGCTCAACCTCATCAGGCTGGGCAACCAAGGGTTTGCGGGTGATGACCTTGAGTATCGGCACGTTGCCGCACACGCACACCGGAATCTCCGGCGGACACGTGCACCCCTGGCTCATCTCCTTAAAGTGGTTCTTTACGATACGGTCCTCGAGCGAGTGATACGAGATGACGCAGATACGTCCGCCCGGGTTGAGCCACCTGGTGGCGGCATCAAGCCCTCGTTCGAGCACATCGAGCTCGTGATTGACCTCGATGCGAATGGCCTGGAAACTTTTCTTGGCCGGGTGTCCGCCATGCCGACGAGCGGCAGCCGGGATACCCGCCTTGATGATCTCGACAAATTGGCCGGTGGTTTCGATCGGTTCTTGCTCGCGGCGGCGCACGATCTCGCGCGCAATCTGCGAGGCGAACTTCTCTTCTCCGTAGACGCGTAGAATCCGGGCGAGGTCGTGTTCGTTATAGGTGTTGATGACCTCAGCTGCGTTTAAGGTGTTATTACCCGGATCCATCCGCATGTCCAATGGGGCGTCCTCGTTATACGAAAAGCCCCTGCCAGGGATATCGAGTTGCGGTGACGAAACGCCCAAATCGAACAGGAAGCCATCGACCCCGGGCACCTCGGCCGAGCAAAGCAGCTCGTCCAAGTCGCCGAAGTTGCCCTTCAGCAGCTGGTGCGGAACGCCGGGAACCTCGCGGTCCAGACGGGCACCAGCGGCCTCGAGGGCCATGTCGTCCTGATCGACGCCGAGCAAAAGGCCCGTCTCCCCCACCTGCGCGGCCATCTTTACCGAATGGCCGGCACCGCCAAGGGTGCAATCGCAGACAACGGAGCCGCTCTTTAGCCGCAGCGACTCAAGCACTTCGCCGAGCATGACAGGTTCATGCCGATATTCTTGTGTCAAGATCCCACGCTCCATCCGTTACCCGTGCCTTGCCCTTACGAGAAGAAGAGGTCCAGCAGGGCCTCATCGTCATCGTCCTCATCGGCCGCGGCGCGATCCCAAACCTCAAGGTGGTCGTAGTTGCCCACAACCGTGACCTCGCGGTCGAGGTTCGCCTGCTTGCGGAGAGACTCGGAAAGACCGATACGACCGGCGCTGTCCACGTCCATCGACGTGGTGCGCTTGTTGATCGCCCTCATGAGCTTCTGGTCGTTGATGTCACGCGGGTTAAAACCCTCGTGGCCCTCACGACCCGCGAAGAGTCCTTCGACCCACTTATCGAAGGCCTCGGCAGAGAACACGTACAGAGCATCGACATCCAGGGCTTTGAACACGCGAACGTGCTCTCCAAGCTCCTCGCGAAGGGGTGCAGGCAGGGACAGACGACCTTTTGCATCGAGATTGCGCTCGTATGCACCCGTCATTCCCATGTGCGCCCTCCCCTCGGTTACTCAGATGGCACGTACGCGGGGAACCACCCCGCCTGTCGACGTCATCAATAATATGGGGAACCGCCCCATTTTTCAACACCTTCCCCCACCCCGCCCCACCACTCCACCCTCAATATGTTGTAAAACACCCCCGAGCATATGTTCGAGAACACAATATGTTGTGTTTGCAGCAAAGGCGTGATGCCACCTGTAGAACCACGCCCGCGAACCTCAACCTTCAAGTTGACCTTGAGGCGTTTTTTACGTCCCTTTACACGCCGTTCACATCGCCCCCAAACTCCCCCACCCACGACACACACGGCCCACCACCGCGTCGGTGTCTGGCGAAAAATGGGACGGGCCCCAGATTGCCCATGCGCGCAAAAGTGCGTCTCGGCAATCTGGGGCCCGTCCCCTTTAATATTTATAAATATGCAGGTCAGCGAGGTGCTAGCGATGTGCCAGCGGATGCGCCGCCAGATAGACCTCGGTCAGTTGCGTACGATCGACATGCGTGTAGACCTGCGTGGTCGATATATCGGCATGTCCCAAGATCTCCTGTAGCACACGGAGGTCTGCGCCGCCCGCAAGCATATGGGTGGCAAAGGAGTGACGCAGCGTATGGGGATGGAGCCCCACCAGTCCCACCTGGCGCCCGTAGCGCTCACAGATGGCATGGATGCCCTGGCGCGACAGACGGCGGCCGTTCTTATTTAAAAAGACCGCCGAGGTCTCGGTTCCGCGGGCATGGGCCGCCAAGCGAGAACGCCCCTCAGTTACATAAAGCGTCAGAGCTCGCGCCGCGCTTCCTACCAGCGGGGACAGGCGTTCCTTCGAGCCCTTACCACGAACGAGCACAAAGCCATCGTCGATATGGATATCGCCCACATCGAGCCCCACCAACTCGCTCACACGCAAACCGCATCCGTAGAGCACTTCCAAGATGGCATGGTCGCGCAAGCCCATCTCGCCCTCGGGGAAGTCTTGATCGAGCAGCGCCGAGACATCCTCCACCGATAGATACTCCGGCAAACGCTCAGCCTTTTTAGGCAGGCGCAACGCCGCCGTTGGATTTTGGGCCACAGCCCCATCGCGCACCAAAAAGGCATGCAGGCCCTTCACGGCCGCAAGCGCACGCTCCACCGAGGCATCCGAATAGCCCCCATCGCGACGGTCGGCGACAAAGCCCTCCACGACCTGACGGGTCACCTCTTCAAAAGACACAATACCCGCCCGCTCCAGATAGGCGCAGTACGTCGTCAGGTCACGACGATAGGCCGCAATCGTGTTGCGCGCCAAACCCCGCTCGACCGCGAGGTAATCGAGATACTCCCCCGCCGCCACGGCGAGCGACGAGGGAGTAGCTTCGGTATGTTCCTTATTCGCCGGCACCCTTAGTCCGTAGCGAGGTTCATGGGCGTCACCTGCAGACGGTCGACACCCTCGTGCTGGCCGATCGAAGCGCGCACGAACTCGCGGAACAGCGGCTGCGGGTTGGTCGGGCGGCTCTTGAACTCGGGATGAGCCTGGGTTGCCACATACCACGGATGCACGTCGCGCGGCAGCTCGACCATCTCGACCAGGCGCTCGTCGGGCGACAGACCCGAGATAACCAAGCCGGCGTCCTCGAGCTGGTCACGGAAGGCGTTGTTGAACTCAAAGCGATGACGGTGACGCTCGTAGACGAGCTCCTCGCCATATGCCTCGCGAGCAAGGGTATCGGCGGCGAGCTTACACGGATAGGCGCCCAGGCGCATGGTGCCGCCCTTCTCGGTCACGTCCTCCTGCGAGCTCATCAGATCGATGACGCTAAACGGGCCGTCCGGATCGAACTCGGAGGAGCTGGCGCCGGCAAGGCCGACGACGTTGCGGGCGAACTCGCACACGGCCACCTGCATACCCAGGCAAATGCCCAGATACGGAATCTTGTGCTCACGGGCAAACTCGGCCGCGAGGATCTTGCCCTCCAGGGCGCGCTTGCCAAAGCCGCCGGGGACCAGGATGCCCGAGGCGTCGCCCAGAACCTCGGAGACATTCTGCTCGTCGAGGCTCTCGCCGTCGACCAGCTGGACGTCCACATGGCGATCGTAGAAGACGCCCGCATGGTGCAGGGCCTCGATAACCGACAGGTACGCATCGGGCAGCTGCGTGTACTTGCCCACGACAGCGATCTTCACCTTGTCGGCGTGATGGTTGGCGTGATTCTGTTTGCGCAGGAACTCGTTCCACTCGCTCATGTCGCGCTCACGCGGGTCCAGACCCAGGCGCTCGCAAATGCGCAGGTCAAAGTCCTGCTCGGCAAGCAGCTGCGGAACATCGTAAATGCTCGCGCAGTCCTCGTTGGTAAAGACACAATCGGTGTCGACGTCGCAGAAGCTTGCGATCTTTCCGCGGATAGCGTCATCGATATGGTGGTCGGAGCGCAGCACGATGATATCGGGCTGGATGCCAAAGCTGCGGAGCTCCTTGACGGAATGCTGCGTGGGCTTGGTCTTGACCTCGTGGGCGGCGGCGATATAGGGAACGAGCGACACGTGGATGTAGCAGACGTTCTCGGGGCCGGCCTCCTTGCGGTACTGACGGATGGCCTCGACAAACGGTTGGGACTCGATGTCGCCGATCGTGCCGCCCAGCTCGGTGATGACTACATCTGAGCCGGTCTGCTCCTCGATGCGGCGGAACTTGTCCTTAATGGCATTGGTGACGTGAGGAATCACCTGCACGGTACCGCCCAAAAAGTCGCCGCGACGCTCGCGGGCGATCAAGCTCTTATAGATGGCGCCGGTCGTAAAGTTGGAATCGCGGGTCAGGTTCTCATCAATAAAGCGCTCGTAATGACCCAGGTCCAGGTCGGACTCGTAACCATCCTCGGTAACGAAGACCTCACCATGCTGGAAGGGGCTCATGGTACCGGGGTCGACGTTCAGATACGGATCAGCCTTCTGCATCGTTACTTTGTAGCCACGCGACTTGAGCAGACGGCCCAGCGAGGCCGCGGTGATACCCTTGCCCAGAGACGAAACCACGCCACCGGTTACGAACACATGCTTGGTCATATTGAGTTACCTGCGCTTCCCGTAGAAGTTGTTTATCCACATCTTACGGGTCTTCATTGTAATACTCGCGCCGCGGACCGTTCGCAATTTTTCTCGCGTGAGATTGCATTTCTCAATCTTGAAACAAAACGCCGCCCGGTTTCCCAGGCGGCGTCGCTATGGCAAGGGTTACATGCTGCTATCGATCAGAAACCTCGTCCTCAAGCATTTCTTGAACGAGCATGCCGGTACGGACGCCCTCAAGATACCACTCGCCACGTTCGGTGAGGCAAATGCCATTTGCAAGCTGACCGCCGTCGTCGCTATAACGCGAGACGACATCAATCATGCCTTCGGAATCCAAGCGATCGATTGCGGCGCGGGCACGATACGGCGAAACCCCCACGCGCTCGGCAAGCGTTTTGCGCGAGAAACCATACGGCCCGCCATTGTCTTCGGTTTGCTGGTCGATCTCCATCAATACCAGCACCTCGACACGCTTCATATCGTTGACACTCGCACGACCCTTGCCCGCCATAGCAGCCTCCTCAAACCGAGCACGAGCATCTAACGCGCCGTGCGCGACCGACACACCTCACGATGGCAGGTAATATCCATCATGCGGCATCCCGCTAAGGATGAAACAGTTACGGTTATTGTATACCGCTCAAATTGTTTCTAGGCAGGTAAACAGCTACTTTTCGCCGAAATAGGCGCTTTATTGATCAAAAAGCCGTACCGGGCGCTAACCCGATACGGCCAAAATGCAATGCAATTACCGCGGTGCTTCAAACTTAGCGATGGAAGAAACCGCGGCGCTCAAACTTGGGCTCGCAGCACACGTTGATACCCAGTTTGCGCAGTACCGTCTCGTCCGTCGGCGAGATAATCACGCTAAAGAAGGCATCGCAACCGCGCAGCTGCTCCAGGCCCGAAAGGACGCGAGCGGCCGTCTCACTCGTGGCCGAGGTGATCGACAGCGCCATAAGCGTCTCGTCGGTGTGGAGGCGCGGGTTTTTGCTGCCCAGGAAATGCGTCTTGAGCTTGCTGATGGGCTCGATCGCTTCATCGCTAATGACCTCGAGCTCAAGGTCGACGCCCGAGACATGCTTAAGTGCATTCATGATGAGCGAGCTCGCGGCGCCCAGGCGCGTGGAAGTCTTGCCGGTCACCACGGAGCCATCGGGCATGACCATGGCACCCACGGGACCACCCGTCAGCTGCTCCCTGGTGAGGGCTGCCGAGCGCGCCGGTGAGTAGTTCTTATCGATGCCGGCTTTCTTCATAATAATCTTGAGACGGTCGACTTGCTCATCGCCCACGCCGGTACGGCGCACATTTTCGACCGCGGTAAAGTAGCGGCGGACGATCTCCATCTTGGAAGCGTCGCGGCAGGCATCGTCATCGGTGATGGCAAAGCCGACCATATTGACGCCCATGTCCGTAGGGCTCTGGTAGGGGCTCTTGCCCAGGATCTTTTCCATCAGGGCACGGACTACCGGGAAGGCCTCGACGTCGCGGTTGTAGTTGACCGTGGTCTTGTTGTAGGCCTCAAGGTGGAACGAATCGATGATATTGGCGTCGTCGAGGTCAGCCGTGGCGGCCTCGTAGGCAATATTGACCGGATGCGTCAGAGGAAGATTCCAGACAGGGAAGGTCTCGAACTTGGCATAGCCGGCGGCCGTGCCATGCTTGTGCTCGTGATAGAGCTGAGACAGGCAGGTGGCAAGCTTGCCCGAGCCAGGACCGGGGGCAGTGACCACGACGAGCGGTCGGGTGGTCTCGACAAACTCGTTCTTGCCGTAGCCATCGTCGGACACGATCAGATCGACATCGTGCGGATACCCCTCGATGGGATAGTGCAGCTTGGCGGGAATACCGAGCGCGTTCAGGCGGTTGCGGAACACATCGGCAGCGGGCTGGCCGGCGTACTGGGTGATGACCACAGCCGCGACAGCAAAGCCGTTGCCGCGAAACAGGTCAACCAGGCGCAGCACATCCTCGTCATAGGTAATGCCGAGGTCACCACGAGCCTTGTTTTTCTCGATGTGGTTCGCGTTGATCGCGATGATAACCTCGACATCGTCGGCGATGCTCTTGAGCATGCGGAACTTGCTGTCCGGTTCAAAACCCGGCAGCACGCGGCTCGCATGATAGTCATCGAACAGCTTACCGCCAAACTCCAAATAGAGCTTGCCACCAAACTGCGAGATGCGCTCCTTAATGTGAGCAGCCTGCAGCTCGATATACTTCGCGTTGTCGAAACCCTGGCGCATGTATGGCTCCCGTCCCGTTTCCATTTAATGTTCTAGGCGATTATAACGGAGCCCGCCCTCCCCGATACCCAGACCATCAACAGGCACCAACCAAACACGCCATCGATAAGTTGCGGTGAAATAGTTCCCGTTTAACCCCTCAAGACGGCCAAACAGGAACTATTCCACCGCAACTTCCCCTTTTTGGCGCAAACTAACCTGACCCCTTTGCATCAATAATGGCAGCGCCGCAGGTGGAGCATAAGTCAGCGAGCGACGTCCAGGACGTACAAGTTGGCATGAAAAAGGCAAGGCATAGACCTTCTGGTCATGCCTTGCCTTTTGAATGACAAATTGTCGTTCTGGGCGGCGCGCAGCGTCGACTGGTTGCGCGGTTCGTAGAACCGCGCAACATGAGAGCGCCCCCTCCCGCGCACGGAACGGGAGGGGGCTAAAGGTAGGAGTCTACCGGTGGGTTGACCCCACCGGACAGACGATGACCAGGTGATCCTTTACAGGATCGTCAAGGTTTCCGTGGGGTACCCGTTGGGTACTTAGATCAACACGCAGGCGACGGTCAGGATGACGGCGCAGACGACGGAGAGCGCGACGATGAGCTTAAGGGCAAACTTGAGCCAGGTCGTCCACTCGATCTTGGCCAGGGCGAGACCGCCCATGATGGCGCCGGAGGTCGGGGTGAACAGGTTCACGACACCGATGGCGGCGGAGAAGATCATGACCATGACCTCGGGCGAGAAGCCGAGCTTAACAGCCAGCGGTCCCATGATGGGCATGGAGACGGTGGCCATACCGGAGGTCGAGGGGATCAGGAAGGACAGGCCGAAGTAGACCAGGAAGCTCATGGGAGCGAAGATCACGCCGGACAGGCCAGCCAGGGCATTGGCGGCAGCGTCGAGGACGAAGACGTCGAGGCCGGTGTTAGCCATGAGGACGGAGATACCACGGGCGAGGGCGATGACGAGAACAACGGACATCATGTCGGCAGCGCCGGTGATGAAAGTGTTAACGATCTGCTTCTCGGACAGGCCACCGATGATACCGATCAGGATAGCCATGAGGAAGAACCAGGTGGAAGCCTCGTCGAAGTACCACTGGCCAATGGGCAGGCCGGTGATCAGGGCAGACCAGCCCTGGACGACGGCGTTACCGTCGGCGTCGTAGACAGCGCCAGCGTCAAAGAAATTGGCGACGCCCTCGTTGAGGTCGGCCAGCGGAATGAAGCCGACGATCATGACGACGAAGGTGAAGGCGAAGGCGATCAGAACACCCTTCTGACGACCGGTGAGCTTGACCTCCTTGTGGACCTCGGAAGCAGCCTTGCCGTGAGCCTCTTCGGCGTCCTTGAGCTCCTGCATCGACAGGATGGTGGAACCCTTGTCAGCCTTGACCTTCTTGGCATAGTTCATCACGAAGACGATGGACATAGCGGTAGTGACAATCCACAGGACGGCACCGAGGCCGATGATGATGGACTGGTTGACCTCAATGCCAACGCCGGTCAGAGCGTCGACGGCAGCGCCGACGGCGAACGGGTTAACCGTGGAGCCCAGGCAGCCGCAGCCAGCGCCGAGCAGGACAGTAGCGGCGCCGACCATGGGGTCGAAGCCGGCGGCCATCATGGTAGCGGCGAGCAGGGCGTAGAAGGGAACGGTCTCCTCGCACATACCATAGGTGGTACCACCGAGGGAGAAGATGAGCATAAGGACAGGAACGAGCATGATCTCGTTGCCCTTAAGCTTCTGCACCAGAACGGCGATGCCGTTGTCCAGAGCGCCGGTCTCGGTCATCATACCGAGGAAGCCGCCCAGGATCATAACGAAGAGGCAGACGGGCAGAGCGTCAGCGAAGCCCAGGATCGGGGCGGTGCAGAAATCGCTCAGGCGGGCTGCAGTAACCGCGCCGCCGGACGTGCCGGAGACGATAACGGTAATCACTGCAACAATTGCCAGCAGAGCTAGAAGAATGGTGAACGATGAAGGCATACCGCGCTTTTTCTTAGCGGTCTCAGTCATGGTTCTCATCCCCCCTTCATAAATCATTTAACTTTCTCGCGCGAAGCGGATCTTCCGTGCCGTGCCCACCGCCCGACGCGAGATATTAACCAGACAAAGCCGCTCGGGGTGTGCAGCAAGACACCCCGAGCGAGATGCTAGATGCTCTTACTTGAGCGTGGCGTACATGACAGCCTTGATGGTGTGCATGCGGTTCTCGGCCTCGTCGAAAACCTTGGAAGCGGGGCTCTCGAAGACCTCGTCGGTGACCTCCTGCTCGGTGATGCCGAACTGCTCGCACTTCTCGGCGCCAATCGTGGTGTTGGTGTCGTGGAAGCTGGGCAGGCAGTGCAGGAAAATGGCGCCCGGGTTGGCCATAGCCATGACCTCGGAGGTAACGCGATACGGGGTGAGCTGAGCGATGCGCTCGGCCCAGACCTCGTCGGGCTCGCCCATGGAGACCCACACGTCGGTGTAGATAACGTCGGCACCGGTGACGCCGTCCTTGACGTCAGTGGTCAGCTTGATGGTGCAACCGTTAGCCTCGGCGATGGGCTTGCAGGCCTCGATGACGTCGTCAGCGGGCATGCACTCCTCGGGGCCGCAGGCCACGAAGTTCATGCCGAGCTTGGAGCAGACAACCATGAGGGAGCGAGCGACATTGTTCTTGCAGTCGCCCATGAAGACGAGGGTCTTGCCCTTGATGTCGTAGTTGAAGTTCTCCTGGACGGTCAGGATGTCGGCGAGCATCTGGGTGGGGTGCCACTCGGTGGTCAGGCCGTTCCACACGGGCACGCCGGACTTAGCAGCGAGCTCCTCGACGTCGTCCTGGGCAAAGCCACGGAACTCGATGCCGTCATACATGCGGCCGAGAACGCGAGCGGTGTCCTCGATGGACTCCTTCTTGCCCATCTGCGACGAACCGGGATCGAGGTAGGTCACGCCCATGCCCAGATCCATGCCGCCGACCTCGAAGGCGCAGCGGGTACGAGTGGAGGTCTTCTGGAAGAGCAGAACGATGTTCTTGCCCTCGAGATAGCGGTGCGGAACGCCGGCGCGCTTCATGTCCTTGAAGTTCTTGGAGAGCTTGAGCAGGTACTCGATCTCCTCGGTGGTGAGGTCGAGGAGCTTGAGGAAGCTACGGCCGGAGAGGTTAACACCCATGGTTCGAATCCTTTCGAAGAAATGAATTACATAAATAGTAGTGGTGCCCGTTTGACGGGCGAAACCGGTGCGGTTGTAGGGGGACCGCACCGGAACGTTAAAGACTTAGAGGTCCTCGCGCCAGAAGGGCATGCTCATGCAGCGCGGGCCGCCGCGGCCGCGGGAGAGCTCGGCGGAGGGCACGACGAGAAGGTCCAGGCCCTCCTTGTACAGCACGTCGTTGGTGACGGTGTTGCGGGCGTAGACGCAGATCTTGCCGGGCTCGACGCACAGGGTGTTGGAGCCGTCGTTCCACTGCTCGCGGGAGGCCGCGATCGGGTCGCCGCCGCCGCAGGGGATCAGCTTGACCTGGTCGACGCCGGTGGCGTCCTCCAGGACGTGCTCGAGGGTGTCCTCGATCAGGCGGATGTTCACGTCGCCCGGGTTCTTGCCGGCGGTCAGCTCGTAGACGCGCAGGGTGCCCATGATGGCGGGGTGGATCGTGAACTTATCGACGTCGATCTGGGTGAAGACCGTGTCGAGGTGCATGAAGGCGCGCGAGACCGGGATGTCGAAGGCCAGGATGCGCTCGACCTTGGAGTCGGAGTTCCAGAAGATGTTCTGGGCCATGACGTCGATGGCCGCGGCCTGGGTGCGCTGGGAGATGCCGACGGCGAGGGTCTTCTCGTTGATGTTCAGCACGTCGCCGCCCTCGGTGTGGAACTGGCAGTCGCGGCGGAAGTACAGGGAGACGTCCTTGTAGTCGGGGTGGTACTTGAAGACGTACTTGCCGTACAGGGTCTCGCGGTTGCGGGTGACCGAGTACATGCGGTTGAGGTTGACGCCCTCGCCGACGACCGCGAACGGGTCGCGGGTGAAGTAGAGGTTGGGCATCGGGTCGATGATCAGGTCGGACTCGGACTCGGAGTTGACCAGGGAGTCGAGGGTCGTGGACGCCGTGAGGGGCATGTCGATCTCGGCCTTGGTCATGCCGGCCATGGTCTTCTTGACGAACTCGAGGTTGTCCTCGATGGAGTCCAGCTTCTCGCGGACGATCTGCGGCATGTGCTGGCCGCGGATGCCGGCCTCGGCGATGTACTGGTCGGTGAACTCGGCGCGGGCGCCGGGGACCTGGTCGAACACCTCGGCGACGAGGTTCTCGAGGTAGAGGACCTCCACGCCCTGGTCCCTCAGGATCTGGGCGAAGGTGTCGTGCTCCTGCTGCGCGACCTCCAGGAACGGGACGTCGTCGAACAGGAGTCGCTCGAGCTCGTCGGGCGGCAGGTTGAGGAGCTCGTCGCCGGGACGGTGCAGGCAGACCTTCCTGAGCTTGCCGATCTCGGAAGGCACGTGCAGACCTTTCGTCATGGCCTCCTACCTTTCTTTCGGGCCCCTGTCAGGGCCGATTCGTTAGCGCCCCTCCGTGTGAGGCGTTATTGCTGACGATATATTTATATCCAAAATCAGTCCATACTTCCACCTCGCCCCCGAACGGTTTTATATGAGGGGTGAACGGCATACACATATACTTCACGCATGGCACACTTTGATTAAATAAAGTGTATTTACGTGCTTAAACGCCTTTTTAACCGAGGAATCAATTGAAACTAATCTTTGTTAAACCACCCTCAAATTGCATATTTCGCGCAACGATATGAATAGAATTCGCAATTCTCGCTGTGTCTCAACCATTTTGATTTTTATTCAGAAAGAAGTTCGTCCTATTCATTTTTGGCAAACAGATTACCGTTTACCAGACGTTGGATACCGTTCACCGGAAGCTCAGTATAAGGCCCGTCGAATAACCAATCGTTCTTGCGTCTCCATTTGTAACAACTTGACTTCTCGGTATAGAAAAACAGACCCGATCCCCTAGGGAAACAGGTCCGTTTTCGATTATCTTCGGCCAATTTGAATACGGCCTTCGAAGGGAGTCGTGATCCTAGCGATCGAGCTCCGCCAGGGCTTCGCCCAAAAGCCTTAAGCCCTCGCGAAGAACGTCCTCGCTCGCGCAGTAACCCAGGCGCGCGCCGCAGGGAAGCTCAAAGCGGCTGCCGGGTACCAGCAGCACTCCCCTCTCGGACAGTAGGCGCTTGCAGAACTCCTCGTCGTCCTCGGGAATGTCAAGCTGGATAAACGAGGTAGACACGCCCTGCGGGGCCGTCCAGGAAACGCGATGTTGCGTGTCGATCCAAGCCTGTGCGATATCGCGATTGCCAAACACGATCTTGCGATTGCGCTCGAGGATCTTGGCCTTGTGCTCAAGCACATAGGTCGCCAGGGCATCGTTGAACACGCCGCCGCAGATCATGGTGTAATCGCGATAGGTACGGATGCGGTTGGACACCTCTTCGTCGGCCACGACCCAGCCCACGCGGGCCGCAGGCGTCGAATAGGTCTTGGACACCGAGTTGGTGACGATGGCTTTCTCGTACACATCGGCCATCGACAAAAAGTCCTCGGTGTTCTCAAGCGGCAGGTACACCTCGTCGCACAGCACATAGGCGCCCACCGAGCGGGCGATCTCGGCAATCTGGCCGAGCGTGTCGGCATCGAGCACCGTTCCGATGGGGTTCGATGCGTTATTGATGCAGATGAGCTTGGTGTTGGGGCGCACCAAGCGCTTGAGTTGTTCGATATCGGGTTTCCACCCGAGCTCCTCGCGAAGCTCCCAATACTCGACCTCGGCGCCAAGCGTACGCGGGATCTCATAGAGCGGCGCATAGGTAGGCCACTCGGCGATAACGTGGTCGCCGGGCTCGACTACGGCCATGATGGCGTTGAGGTTCGCGCCCGTGCAGCCATTGGTCTGCAGAATGTGATCGGGATTGACCTCGCGACGATACAGCTTGGCAACCTCGGCCTTAAACTCAGGCGAACCCTCGGTCCAGCCGTAGTTCATCTTCTCGCGATCCAGGCGCTCGTAGAACGTGGCGCCGTCCTGCTCGTCGAGCGCGCGAAGCTCGCCCATGGTAAGCGAGGAGATCGTCGACTGGGCGATATCCCACGTGGCGCTCTTCTCCCAAACGTTGAGCCATTCCTCAACGCCGATTGTCTTGATATCCATGGCCAAGCTCCTTACAAAAGCAGTCATCCAATCGAGTTGACGTTCCTCATACAAGAATGGGGCGGTGCGAATACCCGCACCGCCCCAATGGGAGACATCTAATGGCAGCTAGATGTATGTATTAAGACCTGTACGGGTCCTTGAAGACCTTAGAGGTCCTCGCGCCAGAAGGGCATGCTCATGCAGCGCGGGCCGCCGCGGCCGCGGGAGAGCTCGGCGGAGGGCACGACGAGAAGGTCCAGGCCCTCCTTGTACAGCACGTCGTTGGTGACGGTGTTGCGGGCGTAGACGCAGATCTTGCCGGGCTCGACGCACAGGGTGTTGGAGCCGTCGTTCCACTGCTCGCGGGAGGCCGCGATCGGGTCGCCGCCGCCGCAGGGGATCAGCTTGACCTGGTCGACGCCGGTGGCGTCCTCCAGGACGTGCTCGAGGGTGTCCTCGATCAGGCGGATGTTCACGTCGCCCGGGTTCTTGCCGGCGGTCAGCTCGTAGACGCGCAGGGTGCCCATGATGGCGGGGTGGATCGTGAACTTATCGACGTCGATCTGGGTGAAGACCGTGTCGAGGTGCATGAAGGCGCGCGAGACCGGGATGTCGAAGGCCAGGATGCGCTCGACCTTGGAGTCGGAGTTCCAGAAGATGTTCTGGGCCATGACGTCGATGGCCGCGGCCTGGGTGCGCTGGGAGATGCCGACGGCGAGGGTCTTCTCGTTGATGTTCAGCACGTCGCCGCCCTCGGTGTGGAACTGGCAGTCGCGGCGGAAGTACAGGGAGACGTCCTTGTAGTCGGGGTGGTACTTGAAGACGTACTTGCCGTACAGGGTCTCGCGGTTGCGGGTGACCGAGTACATGCGGTTGAGGTTGACGCCCTCGCCGACGACCGCGAACGGGTCGCGGGTGAAGTAGAGGTTGGGCATCGGGTCGATGATCAGGTCGGACTCGGACTCGGAGTTGACCAGGGAGTCGAGGGTCGTGGACGCCGTGAGGGGCATGTCGATCTCGGCCTTGGTCATGCCGGCCATGGTCTTCTTGACGAACTCGAGGTTGTCCTCGATGGAGTCCAGCTTCTCGCGGACGATCTGCGGCATGTGCTGGCCGCGGATGCCGGCCTCGGCGATGTACTGGTCGGTGAACTCGGCGCGGGCGCCGGGGACCTGGTCGAACACCTCGGCGACGAGGTTCTCGAGGTAGAGGACCTCCACGCCCTGGTCCCTCAGGATCTGGGCGAAGGTGTCGTGCTCCTGCTGCGCGACCTCCAGGAACGGGACGTCGTCGAACAGGAGTCGCTCGAGCTCGTCGGGCGGCAGGTTGAGGAGCTCGTCGCCGGGACGGTGCAGGCAGACCTTCCTGAGCTTGCCGATCTCGGAAGGCACGTGCAGACCTTTCGTCATGGCCTCCTACCTTTCTTTCGGGCCCCTGTCAGGGCCGATTCGTTAGCGCCCCTCCGTGTGAGGCGTTATTGCTGACGATATATTTATATCCAAAATCAGTCCATACTTCCACCTCGCCCCCGAACGGTCAGCAAAGTGAGATGAACGGTATATCGCATATGATTCCCCCATGATGCACTTCAGTTCTCTAAAGCAGGTTTTCAAAGGTAAACGTTCTTTTTTCTAAGGAATTAAGCCAGATTGCACAAATATTAACATGTTTAGGAATTGCATAGCTAAAACGGTTTTCTGCAATTATATGTCGTTTGTCCACGATTCGATTTGGATTCGATTATATTCAGCTCGCAATCATTCTTATTCATACATCCTCACCAGTTGAGTATGGATATAGATTGTTTTCAAAACGAGTCGGGCAGTTAGTCGCATGCCTTGACAGCGTAAGAAGTAGGTTAAGATACCGTTCGCACAATACGTCCGTGCCACAAGTCGACTAAATTGAGACAATAGTGAATAGAGTTAGGCTACCGTCCCCTGCGGGGACTGAACGGACAGATGCATATGCCGAGCAAAATCGAAAAAAAGCAAGCCGCCGCAAAGCTGCGCAAACCGCCGCGCGACTTCTCGTACACGCAGAACCGAGAGCTCAGCTGGCTACGCTTTGACAACCGTGTGCTCGACGAGGCTTTTGATGAGTCCGTGCCGTTGTTCGAGCGCCTTAAGTTCGTCTCGATCTTCGAGTCAAACCTCGATGAGTTCCTTATGGTGCGAGTGGGTGGCCTGTCCGACCTCGCCGAGCTCAAAAAGCAACCTGTCGACAACAAGAGCAATATGACCGCCTCGGAGCAGGTCGATGCCGTCATGGCCGAAATGCCCGAACTCCTTACCCGTTGGGAGTCCATCTTTAAGAACATCGAGGGCAAGCTCGACACCCTGGGCGTTCACCGTGCCCGCACCGATTCGCTTACGCCCGAGGAGCGCACCTTTGTAACCCGTTACTTCCAGGCCTACGTGTCGCCGGTCATCTCACCGCTGGTGATCGACCCGCGCCACCCCTTCCCCAACCTGCGCAACGGCGCACTTTACCTGGCGTGCGGCCTGGACGGCGTCACCGACGAGGAAAGTCTGCTGGGCCTGATCGAGATTCCCGCTTCGATGAACCGCGTGGTCGAAATCCCCTCGCCCACCGGGACCTACTCCTACATTCTGCTCGAGGACGTCATCCTCGCCTGCCTGGACAGCTGCTTCGGCTCCTATAAGCCGCTCGACCGCGCGCTCATCCGCGTCACCCGCAACGCCGACATCGATCCGGACGGCGAGGGCGTCGAGGAGGAAGAGGACTACCGCCAGCATATGAAGCGCATCCTCAAGAAGCGCCTGCGCCTGCAGCCGGTAGTGCTCGCCGTCTCGGGCTCACTCGAAAAAGCAACGCTCAAGACTATCCGCAAGGCGCTCGAGCTCTCGCGTCGCTCGGTCTTTACCTGCGACATCCCGCTCAACCTGGGCTATGTCTTCGGCATTGAGGGCAAGATTCCCGAGCACCTGCGCAACGAGCTGCTCTTTACGCCGTTTAAGCCGCAGCCCAACCCCACCATCGATATGACTCGCTCCATCCGCGAGCAGGTACTTCAGCACGACAAGCTGCTCTTTTATCCCTATGAGGCCATGAACCCCTTCCTGGATCTGGTGCACGAGGCCGCCTACGACCCCGAGTGCATCTCACTGCGCATCACGCTCTACCGCGTGGCTAAGCAGAGCCGCCTGTGCGAGTCGCTGATCGATGCCGCCGAGAACGGCAAAGAGGTCACGGTGCTCATGGAGCTCCGCGCCCGCTTCGACGAGCAGAACAACATCGAGTGGGCCGAGCGTCTGGAAGAGGCAGGCTGCACCGTCATCTACGGCTCCGAGGGCTTTAAGTGCCATTCCAAGATCTGCCAGCTCACCTATCGCGAGGGCACGGCGCTTACACGCCTGACGCTGTTGGGCACCGGCAACTTTAACGAGAAGACGGCCAAGCTCTACAGCGACTTTATGCTCATGACCGCCCATCCCGGCATCGGCGAGGACGCCAACTTGTTCTTCCGCAATCTGTCGCTGGGCAACCTGCGCGGCGATTACCGCTTCCTGGGCGTGGCGCCGGTCGGCCTGAAGCCGCTCATCATGCGCGGCCTGGATCGCGAAATCCAGCGCGCCCTCGCTGGCGAGCCCGCCCGTGTGTTCTTTAAGCTCAACTCGCTCACCGACCGCGAGGTCATCGACAAGATCGCCGAGGCATCGTGCGCAGGAGTCCGCGTGGACATGATTATCCGCGGCATCTCGTGCCTCAAGCCGGGCGTTCCGGGCAAGACCGAGAACGTGCATGTCCGTTCTATCGTCGGACGCTTTTTGGAGCATGCGCGCGTTTACGCCTTTGGCGTGGACTCGGACATGATCTATCTGAGCTCAGCCGACATGATGACGCGCAACACCGAGCACCGCGTGGAGATTGCCTTCCCCGTGCTCGACCCCACCTGCCGCGCCCTGGTACACGAGTACATGGGCATGCAGCTGCGCGACAACGTGAAGGCCCGCAGCCTCACGAGCGACGGCACCTGGGTTCCCGTGAAGCGTGCAGAGGGTGAGAAACCCTTCAACTCGCAGGAAGCCCTGCTGGAGCGTGCCTATCGCAACGCCGAGGCCGCCGCCGAGGCAAAGCCCGCCCCCGCCCCTGCTCCTGAGCCGCAGCCGGCCGCACCCGAGGTCCAGAAGGTCCAGGCAACCGTCATTGAGCCTGAGTCCGAGCCCGCTCCTCGGCCCCAACCGCAGGCGGCCAAGCCCACGTCCGAGAAGAACTCTCGCCGCGAGAAGCCCGCTGGCAAGACCAAGGCCATCGAGCGCCATCGCCCCGGTCGTGTGCGCATGGGCCTGGGCTTGATCGGCCTAGGCCTTAAGACGCTCATTACCGGCAAGACGAAATAGACGTTTGTAGAAGCGCCCCGCATTTGAGGAAAGCCTCGAATGCGGGGCGCTTTTCCCTGCTACCATGGTGCGGACAACAACGCGAATGACAGGCAGGAATATGAAGCTCACCATAGAATCGATGACCTACGGCGCCGACGGGCTGGCGCACGCCGACAACGGCAAGGCCGTCTTTGTGCAGGGCGCCGTGGCAGGCGACACCGTCGAGGCCGAGGTCGTACAGGACGGAAAGTCGTTCATGCGCGCCCGCACCACCGAGATTCTGGAGCCAAGCCCCGATCGCATTCAGCCTCCCTGCCCCTTCGTGGGCATCTGCGGCGGCTGCTCGTGGGGCAATCTCTCACGCACGGCACAGCTCGCCGCCA
The DNA here is from genome assembly GCA_905209455.1 of uncultured Collinsella sp. Classification (GTDB taxonomy): domain Bacteria; phylum Actinomycetota; class Coriobacteriia; order Coriobacteriales; family Coriobacteriaceae; genus Collinsella. Next base: position 7,403 of record CAJLTA010000010.1, on the reverse strand, counting down.
AGGAGCAAAACCTGCGCTCCACGCTCGAGCGCATCGGCAAGTTCAGCCCCGAACAGATCGATGAACTGGTGCAGCCCATCCGCCACACCAAGGACGACTGGGGCTACCGCAATAAGATTGAGCTGGAGCCCACCCTCGTTAACGGCCGTGTTCGCCTTGGCATGCACGGCGTCGATCCCAGCAAGATCGTAACCGTCGATGCGTGCCCGCTGTTCGACAAACGATTCCCTAAGGCACTCAAATCCGTCGTCGGCGCGCTCAACTATCTGAGCGGCAGCCACGACCTGGGCCTCGAGCGCGTGGGCATTCGCGCATCGCGCCGCACCAAAGCGCTCGAGGTCGCGCTCTGGACGCCCACGGGTTCCTTTCCGCGCTCACAGGTCTCGCGCGTTCTGGCAGACGCCGCACACCCCACGAGCGTAGTGCGCGTCATGAGCAAGGGCGAGAAGAAGGCCCGCTGCGTCTCTAAGGTGGAGATGCTCGCCGGTGAGGGCTCCTGGACCGAGAATATCGCCGAGGGCCAGATGCGCTTGTCTGCTCCGTCGTTTTTCCAAGTCAATACCAAGGGCGCGGAGATTTTGATTGAGCTCGTTATGGACGCCCTCGACCCGCAGGAAGACGAACTGGCCGTGGACCTGTACTGCGGTGCCGGCACCTTTACCCTGCCGCTCGCCCGCCGCTGTGATTTTGTCGCCGCCGTCGAGGCCTACGGCCCGGCCGTGCGCGACCTGCGTCGCAACCTGGAGATCAACAAGCTCGATAACGTCGACGTCATCGGCGGCGACGCGGTGCGCGAGTTCCCCGATCAGGACGCCGACGTCTTGGTGGTCGACCCGCCGCGTGCGGGCCTCGCCCCTGAGGCGATCGACCTCATCGCGAGCACGAGTGCGCGCGATGTCGCCTATGTGAGCTGTGATCCGGCAACTCTGGCCCGCGACCTCAAGCGCTTTGTCGAGGAGGACACCTTCTCCCCCGTCAAGATCACGCCGGTCGACCTATTCCCGCAAACCTTCCACTGCGAAACCGTCGTCCACCTCAAGCGCAACTAGCTGATGATTTTTGGGACGGGGATTAGATAATCAATTAGTACCGAATGATTATCTAATCCCCGTCCCTTTTTAAACATAGGAAAATCGAGCGTGGCAAGCGGGGGTCTTCGGGGTATAAGACGGCTAATTGTATGCCGCCCTATGAAAGGAACCCTTATGCCCAGCGTTGCCGTTCTTGCCGCCGATGGCTTTGAAACGATTGAATGCCTGACCATGGTCGATGTCATGCGTCGCGGCGGCGCGCGCGCCACGCTCGTCTCGATCATGCCCACCCGCGAGGTCGTGAGCTCGCTGCAGATCCCCGTGACCTGCGATGCGCTCTTTGACGAGATCAACTTTGACGAGTATGACTGCGTCGTGCTGCCCGGCGGTCTGCCCGGCGCCACCAACCTGCGCGCCGACCAGCGCGTCTGCGACGTAGTCTGCGAGTTCGCCGCGACCAAGCATGTTGCCGCCATCTGCGCCGCCCCGTTTATCCTGGGCGAGCTCGACCTGCTCGAGGGGCGCCACGCCACGTGCTTCCCCGGCTTTGAGAAGAGCTTCCCCGAGGGCGCATATACCGGCGACAAGGTCACGCACGACGGTAACATCATCACTGCCAGCGGCATGGCCCAGTCGCTCCCCTTTGCGCTTAAGCTGCTGCGTACGCTCGCCGGCGACAAGGCTGTCGAGAAGGTTGCCGAGGGCATTCAGCTATGATTTTGGCTTCGCAATCACCGCGCCGCATCGAGTTGATGCGCGAAGCGGGCTATGACGTTCGCGTGATTCCCGCAGATATTGATGAAACGCCTTTTGATGGGGAAGCCCCGCTTACACTCGTCGAGCGCTTGGCGCGCGCCAAAGCCTCTGCCGTTGCCGCCGAACACGCCGAGCCCAACGAGCTGACCGTCGGGGCCGACACCATCGTCACCTTCGATGGCAAGATCTTAGGCAAGCCCGCAGACGAGAATGATGCCTGCGCCATGCTCCGTGAGCTTTCGGGCCGCACGCATCAGGTGGCAACCGGTGTCTGCATCGTTAGGGGCGGAGACACCACCGCCCCACACGCCGCCGAGAGCCTGTCGTTTGTCGATGTGACCGACGTGACGTTCTACGAGCTTACCGATGAGCAGATTGAGCGCTACGTCGCCTCAGGCGAGCCCATGGACAAAGCCGGCGCCTACGGCATTCAGGGCACAGGAGGACGCATGCTCGTGCACGATATTTCGGGCGACTTCTACAACGTGGTGGGCCTGCCCATCGCTCGCGTCGCGCGCGCGATTCAAAAACTATCGTAATTGCATCTGGCGCTGGGTATCCCCCAGCGCCTACAATTTCGGCGTACCGTACGGATCCCGACCGGGCATAAGGCCCGGCGGAAAACCGATAGGAGTAAAACATGGATACACTGCTTGAGGCCATTGACGTTTGCGATGTCGATGGCTTTTGCTTTGGCAACTATACGGACGAGGAGGCCGGTACCGGTTGCACCGTAATCGTGGCACCCGAGGGCGCCACCGGCGGTGTTGACGTTCGCGGCGGTGCCCCGGCATCGCGCGAGACTGACCTGCTGCGTCCCGAGAACACCGTGGACAAGGTCCACGCCGTCTGCCTTTCGGGTGGATCGGCCTTTGGTCTGGAGGCCGCAAGCGGCGTCGCCCGCGAGCTCGAGAGCCGCGGCATCGGCCTTCCCGTCGGCCCCACGCAGGTGCCCATCGTGTGCTCCAGCTGCATCTTCGACCTCGCCTTTGGCGACCCCACCGTACGCCCCGACATTGAGGCTGGCATTTCCGCCGTGCGCGAGGCGCTCGACAATACCCCTGCAACACTCGAGCAGGGCAATGTAGGTGCCGGCACCGGTGCCACCGTGGGCAAGCTCATGGGCCCCGCCACCTGCATGAAGGCCGGCCTAGGCGCTGCCGCCGTGGCGCTCGGCCCTGTTAAGGTGGGTGCTGTGGTCTCGGTCAACGCCTGCGGCAATGTCGTCGACCCCTTCACCGGTGAATGGGTAGCTGGCATGCGCGCTGCAGCTGATAGCGACCAGATTGTCGACATGGAGCTCGCAGCCTTTGCCGCAGCTGGCTCCATGCAAATGCCGCTCGACCGCACCAACACCACCATCAGCTGCATCGTCACCAACGTTGAGCTCACCAAGGCTCAGGCCACCAAGGTCTCCCAGATGGCAGCAGACGCCTATGCGCACGCAATCCGCCCCACGCACACCACCAACGACGGCGACACCATCTACACCCTCGCCAGTGGCAAACTTAGTGCCCAGGCAAGCGCCGCCGTACCCTTGGACCTGTTGGGCATGCTCGCCGTAAGGGCCCTACAGACCGCCATCGTAAACGGAGCCAAAACCGCCAAAACCTCCCACGGCATCCCGGGTGCCGCGAAGTAACCTAACCTGACCGGTTGCCCGGTGGGGCTTGGTTATGTTTGCTGCTCTACAGTCCTGGCTCGCACGAAGAGCACATTAAGTGCTCTTCGGCTCGTGCGGAACTCGCGACAAACATAACCAAGCCCCACCGGGCAACCTACTCAACAAGATCCCTTTCAGCCCAGCCCCTGTGTACCGCGCGTCTAAGATCTTCAAATTCAAATAATCCGACAATCGATTCTTATAGCAAAGGCCCCTTGGCCTTTAGTTTGATACAAGTTCCGCACGAGCCGGAAAGCACTTAATGTGCTTTCCGTGCGAGCAGGACTGTTCGCAGTAGCAAACTAAAGGCCAAGGGGCCCAGTCAACCTATCGGCAGCGATTACTCAACAGTTAGTTGAATTTGAAGATCTTTGAGGCAAGATGGTATAGGCCGAGTGTGGTTTTGTCTCCGGCCCGTCCACGCAGGTTGGTAAAGAATCCGACCACGCCGTAGCGAGCGCGACGATACATGCGCTCGTCGTACTCCTTCAGGTCCTTCCACAGCGTCTTCAGGCGCTCATCGGCACAATCTTCCTCGGAAAGCTTGGTGAGCACCGAGCAAATCGCCATCATCATGGTGAAGTAGCCCATCATGTACGAACGCAGACGCGAGGACTCAACGTCCTGGTACAGGTGGAACGATTCCATCATGATGCGCGTTACGCGGAACTGCTGACCCAGGCGCTTGACCATCGTGGCCTCATTGACGCTCTGGCCCTCGCGACCGATAAAGTAGCGATAGAGGTCGATGTCGGCGTAGTACATGGTCTTGCAGCGCGGCAGCGGCACGTATGCGTAGATATTATCCACGTAGAACGTGTGTGCCGGCATAGGCAGATTGGACTCGCGCAGCACATCGGTGCGATAGCACAGGCTGTGCATGAGCAGGTTCTGATCGGGACGGAAGTGTCCGATCTGGTCCCAAGAGAAAATCTTTTTGCGCGGCAGGGCAAACTTGTAGCCAATAGCGGTATGCGTGCCCTCGTAAACCTTCTCGTACACGTAGTTCGAGATAAACAGGTCAACGCGCTGGTCGCGCTCCTCAAAGCCACGCAGAATCGACAGCATGGTCGAAAGCGCCGCTCCGTCGAGCCAGTCGTCCGAGTCGACAACCTTATAGTAGGTGCCCTGCGCCTCGCGCAGACCCGAAAGGACGGCAATACCATGGCCGCCGTTCTCCTGGTGTACCGCGCGGATGATACCGGGATAACGTGCCTCCCACTCGTCGGCCTTGGCGGCCGTCTCGTCCTTGGAGCCGTCGTCCACCACGATAATCTCGATATCGGTGGCGTAATTGCTCCCCTCCAAGATGGAGGTGATGCAATGGTCCATGTCCTTGGCGGCGTTATACGAGGGAATACCGAATGTTATGACTTTATGCATGGCAGGCGATAATCTCATCCGAAAGATCGAGGGCGGAATTGGTCACAGCGTCCATATCGTAGTAACGATACTCGGCCAGACGACCCACCGGGTGGAAGTTCGTCAGGTTCTGAACGCGCTCAAGATAGCGCTCGTAGAGCTCACGGTTCTCGGGCTCCAGGATAGCGTAGTACGGCGTCTCGCCCGAGCCGGGCGTATAGGCCTTGGAGTACTCCTTCATGATGGTGGTCTTGCCGGGCAAAACCTGACCGGTCATGTTCTTGAACTCGGTGATACGCGTATAGTCCTCACTCGTAGTGTAGTTGACGGTGCCCACGGGCTGGAACTGGTCCATATCGAGCGTCTCGAACTTCATATCGAGCGTGCGGTACGGCAGCGCGCCCAGGTCGAGGTTGAACAGCTCGTCGAGTGGACCGGTGTAGACGATCTCGCCACCATAGACCTTGCCGTCGATCTTGACGGTGGTCTCGTCGATCTCGAAGAGGTCGCGGGCGTCCACGTCGCAGAACACATCAATCAGATCGTGGTCGAGCATATGCTCGAACAGCGCGGTATAGCCGTCCTGCGGCATGCCCTGGAAAGGAGCCTGCGGGAAGTAGCGATCGTCATCGCCCACAAAGACGGGAACGCGGCCGGTGATCGAGGGGTCGATCTGATCGGGCGTCTGGCCCCACTGCTTCATGGTGTAATGCAAAAAGACGTTCTCGTAGACGTAATCGGCGACCTCGGCAAGATCCGGGTCGTTCTTCTTGCGCAGCTCCATGATGGGGACCTTGACGTCCTTGCCAAAGGTCTCCACGAGCTTCTGATACAGCTCCTCGCCGCGCTCATCGCCAAAGGCAAGCTTAAGGCTCGCATGGTTAAAGGGCACGGGCATAAGGGTACCGTTGATGTTGGCGAGCACCTTGTGCTGGTAGTCCGTCCACTTGGTAAAGCGCGACAGGAAATTGTGGACGCGCTCGTTAAAGGTATGGTAGATGTGCGGACCATACTCGTGGACCAGGATTCCCGCCTCGTCAGTGCAGTCGAAGGCATTGCCCGCAATGTGGCTACGGCGTTCCAAAACGGCAACACGATAGCCGATAGTTTCGGCAAGACGGCGGGCGCAAACGGCACCGGCATAACCGGCGCCGACAACGATCACGTCGTACGCACCGGCATTAAAGCCTTCAGGCAGGCCTGAGGTAATCTGCATCGATACTCCTTGTCAAAAGCCACGGGCTCGTTAGCTGGGCTTTTCTCGAACATTCTTCGAGACATATTTATCAGAGCGATTATAGCGCTAATGCGTCCTATAATGAGCTTGCCACACAAGGAAAGCTCAAGCACCGCGGCGTACATTATTGAAAGGTAAACCCGCTAGCAGCGGGTTTATTCGTGTACAGCCGGGCGCCTGGAGCTTAGCGAAACGCTTGTAAGGAGTAACATGAGCGATTTCCTAAACCGTATGAAGTCTGCCGCCAAGGCCGACCTTAAGACCATCGTCCTGCCCGAGGGCGAGGACCCGCGCACCATCGTCGCCGCCACCAAGATCATCGAGGAGGGCCTGGCAAAGATCGTCATCCTGGGCAACCCCGACGAGATCGACGTTCCCGGCGCTACCGTCATCGACCCGCGCAATGCCGAGAAGCACGAGGAGTACGCGCAGAAGTTTGCCGAGCTCCGCGCCAAGAAGGGCGTTACCATCGAGCAGGCTCGCGCCCAGGTGATGGACGCCACCTACTTTGGCACCATGATGGTCAAGATGGGCGACGCCGACGGCCTGGTCTCCGGCGCCTGCCACTCCACCGCCGACACTCTGCGCCCCGCGCTGCAGATTCTCAAGACCGCCCCGGGCACCAAGTTGGTCTCGGCCTTCTTCGTGATGTGCACCGACACCCCACAGTTCGGCACCGACGGCACGCTGATTTTTGCCGACTGCGGCCTCAACATCAACCCGTCCTCCGACGAGCTCTCCGAGATCGCCATCGCCTCGGCCCACTCCTGGTCCACCTTTATGGGCAACGTTGAGCCGCACGTGGCCATGCTCTCCTACTCCACCATGGGCTCCGCCGGTGGCGAGGTCGCCAAGAAGGTCCAGGAGGCCGTGAAGTTCTGCAAGGAGAAGGCTCCCGAGCTCGCCATCGATGGCGACCTGCAGCTCGACGCCGCTATCGTCCCCACCGTCGCCCAGCTCAAGGCTCCCGGCTCCTCCGTTGCCGGTAAGGCCAACGTGCTCGTGTTCCCCGACCTCGAGGCCGGCAACATCGGCTACAAGCTGGTCCAGCGCTTCGCTGGCGCTGACGCCTACGGTCCCATCCTGCAGGGCATCGCCAAGCCGGTCAACGACCTTTCGCGCGGCTGCTCTGCCGACGACATCGTGGGTGTCGTGGCCATCACCGCCGTCCAGGCTCAGATGGCTGAGTAGCGCACGCACTCGCCCGAAGGCCGTACGGGCTAACCCCTGAAAACGTCCTCGACCAATGAAACGCCCCCGTTCTGCTCCTCCGGAGCTACGAACGGGGGCGTTTCTGGTCTGACGCTCCTATTTGGCAAGGTGTTTTTTAGAATTCATTTTGCGCTCGGCCTCG
>CAJLTA010000009.1 GCA_905209455.1 uncultured Collinsella sp. | reverse complement strand
AACAAATCCAAGTTAGACCATTTCAAATGGTTCGATGTCTGCCCGGATGCGACACCCGTAGGTGTCCATCCTCGCAGTATCCGGTTCTCAAGGTGCACGCCTTGCGGCTCATCCGGTCCCACCGGGCCGCGCGGCAAGGAGATATATTGCCAGACCGCGAAGCGATGTGGGACGTCAATTCCACTCTTCACAAGTCCTACACAACATATTGCTTTCTATAGGTAATAGAAAGACTGGTGCGGATCTTCCGCACGTATCAGATGATGACCCTTTGGTTCAGGAATATATAGAGATCGGTCACCTGTAAGTGTATATCTACCCGCGCTTTTAGCAATGTAAACCGCGCTTCAGATAAAAAGAGGGAGCGCCGCGCACAACGCGACACTCCCCTAGCGATTCAAGAGAATCTATTAGGCCTCGAGAGCCTTCTTGGCGATGGTAGCCAGCTCGTTGAAGGACTCGATGTCCTCGTAAGCCATCTGAGCCAGGACCTTGCGGTCGAGCTCGATGCCGGCAACCTTCAGGCCGTGCATGAACTGAGAGTAAGAGATGTCGTTCAGGCGAGCAGCAGCGTTGATACGAGTGATCCAAAGAGAACGGATCTCGCGCTTCTTGTTGCGGCGATCACGATACTGATACTGCAGGGAGTGCTGGACCTGCTCTTTAGCATGCTTGTAAGTACGCGAAGCGGCACCGTAGTAACCCTTCGCACGGTGCATAACGGTACGGCGCTTCTTCTTGGCGGCAACAGCGCGCTTAATACGTGCCATGTTCTATCAACTCCTAGACGGTAAAACGAAAAACGGGAACGCGAACTTAGGCGAGACGCGACTTGATGACCTTGCGGTCGGCAGCGGCGATCTCGGTCTCCTGACGGAAGCCACGCTTACGCTTGGTGGACTTCTTGCTCAGGATGTGGCTCTTGAAAGCCTTGGCGCGCATAAGCTTGCCGGTACCAGTCTTGCGGAAACGCTTCTTGGTGCCGCTGTGGGACTTCATCTTAGGCATGAAATACTCCTTAATCGGTTACAGAACACTAGTTACTTGGTATCGCTTGCCGCTTTATCCTCATCGAAGGCGCCCTTAATCGGGGCGAGCAGCATAAGCATGTTACGGCCTTCCATCTTAGGCTTGGACTCGACCGTAGCGTAAGGCTTGAGATCCTCGGCGAGACGCTCGAGAACGTTAAGGCCCTGCTCCGGGTGAGCCATCTCACGGCCGCGGAACATGATGGTGATCTTAACGCGTGCGCCCTTCTTGAGGAAACGCAGAACGTGGCCCTTCTTGGTCTCGTAGTCGCCAACGTCGATCTTGGGTCGGAACTTCATTTCCTTGACCTCGACCTTGGACTGGTTCTTACGAGCAGCCTTGGCCTTCATGGCCTGCTGGTACTTGAACTTACCGTAGTCCATGACCTTGCAGACCGGCGGCTCCGCGTTGGGAGCGATCTCGACCAGGTCGAGACCCTGATCGTCGGCGACGCGCTGGGCATCGCGGATGGCGAACAGGCCGAGCTGAGAGCCATCGACGCCAATCAAACGGCACGAAGATGCAGTGATCTCGTCGTTGATGCGGGTGTCATCAGACTTAGCTATTTTCCCTACCTCCATTCATAAAAAAATAACCCGGCGCTTCTCAGCAACCAGGTCGTACACATAGACTTCCTCGATTTGAGGAAGGGAATCTAAGTTGTATGACCAGTCAGCTGCTCATTTGCGCCAAAAGGTGGGAACCCTCGGGTTCCTCTTTAGGGCATTGCGGGAACAACGCCTTGCGAATAATAACACGTACAGCGCGTTATCACATTACGTACACGAAAAAGGGGGCCGCAACCCCCTTGAACGCTCACTTGCATGTATGGTGCCCGAGGCGAGACTCAAAGGGCCTTCGCTTCGCGAAGCCCCGGGCTTCGGGCGCGTGGCGCCCTCGCCACGCGCCGCTACAAACAGGCCACAGGCCTGTTTGCTTAACGCTTCGCGCGCTCACGCGAGTTCGGCACGAAAAAGGGGGCCGCAACCCCCTTGAACGCTCGCTTGCATGTATGGTGCCCGAGGCGAGACTCGAACTCGCACGTTGTTGCCAACGGTGGATTTTGAGTCCACTGCGTCTGCCAATTCCGCCACTCGGGCACGTAATGCGTGAGTTAGTTTATCACAGCTTTCTACCGATTAGTCCGAAAATGGAACTTCGAGCATTTCGATGAGTTCGACCGTGCGTAGCATCTCGCGTTGACGGCATCCGCGACCGTCGACCGAAGCCTCACCCATCTGGTTATCGTAAGGGTCCTCGCGCATGCCGTCGAAAGAGGGCTCAAACTCTGCCTGGAATCGATTGTTGGCCACCATACGCCATGGGTCGAGATTGCCAAAGTAGTGACGGCGGCGCCACTCCTCCCCCATCCTGCGAGCAGAAGATCCAAATGACACGTCGGCGTTGAGCCAACCGGTCTGCGGCGTATAGAACTCTGCCCAGTCGTGCGACCCCACCGAATCGGGCGCAACATACAGGCCGCTCTGCCAACGGGCAGGCACGCCCGCGATACGGCACATGGTGATAAACGTGAGCGCCATAACGCCGCAATCGCCGCGGAGCGAATGCGCGCAGTCATCGGCAATAGATCCCAAAAGCAAGTACGGCGGCTGATAGCGATAGTCGATATGCTGCGTCAGATAATCATAGATAGCACGGGCGCGATCGAGCGGATCCACGAGTCCGTCAACAACACCGGCCGTCAGCTTCTGCAGATACGGCGTGAATGCAATGTGCGGACGGTCCTCGGAAATATCCTCGGGCAGAGGCGCGTCCATACGCGGATGAACCGGAAGTGCGCCATCGTAGACATCACAATAAGCAGCATCGATGTGATAACGATAAGTCACCGAGAATGAGCGCTCACTCGAAGAAGACCACGAGGCGGTACGCGCCGAAGCGTTCGCGGGAGCAACAGCACCCTCCGGCGTCATGTCGAGAATCTCGACCTGAGACTGTTGGCGGCAGGTGGCGGCTACGGGAAGCCAAGCGCGAACGGTCTCCCCCTCTAGAGCGCCGGGGACAGACAAGGACGCCTTAAGCGTAATAACGCGAGTCAATCCGTTTTGTGACTCCACCTCCTTGAGCATCTCGTTGCGCAGTGCAATTCCGTCCGTAGGATCGGGACGCATGCCGGGAACCTCTTTGGGATATACGCGAAGCGAATCGAGGAAGTTGTCGAGAACGAACAGCTCGCCATCGATAAAGCGCCAGTCAATACGCTTACGGTCAATCAGATCGTCAAACTGCTCCTCGGTAAACCCAGGCCACTCCTCGCGGATCATCGCAATAGCTCGATCGCGCGACACCGAAAAATGAAGCGGCGTCTCAAGCATGCGATACCGCTCGGCACGAACGCAGGCAGCAAGCGAGGGATCGGGATTTTGGGCAAGTAGACGGTCGCAGGCCTCAATAGCCTGCGAAAGATACCCCGCGTCCTTTAAACGCAGAATCTCGGGTGGCAAGCCAACATCTAGAAAACGGAAGTCATCATTGCAAACATCAACAGAGCAACCAACAGGACCCTCGTCAATAACCTTCCCATCCGAAGGCAACACATTAACAACAGCCATACCAAACTCCAAGTCATTAGAACTCTTGAAGCCCATTGTAGCGAGATAAAAAGAAAGCCCCAATAAAGGAACCCTCAACACCGATAAACGGTACCTCTAAAAATGAATTCAGCCCAGTAACCCTGTAGCGAGTTAACAAAGGAGGCCCCGTTCACCCGGAGCTTTTCCCATTGCGCGACTTCTGGCAAAGCCAGGTGAGCGCAAGGGATAAGCGTAGGGTGAACGGGGCCTCCGGCGGGAAGTTAAACCGCTACTTACGCCTTGTTGACGGAGCCAAACTCCTCCATGAGCTCCTTGGTGCGGGCAACGATGTTGTCGCGACCAGGCTTGAGGAGCTTGCGGGGGTCAAAGCCCTTGCCCTGCTGATCCTTGCCAGCCTCGATGTACTCGCGAACGCCCTTGGCAAAGACGAGCTGCAGATCGGTGTTGACGTTGATCTTGGAGATACCCAGGGAGATGGCCTTCTTGATCTGATCCTCGGGGATGCCGGTGCCACCGTGCAGGACGAGGGGCAGGTCGCCGGTCTGAGCCTTGATCTCGCCCAGGCGCTCGAAGGAAAGGCCAGCCCAGTCGGCAGGGTACACGCCGTGGATGTTGCCGATACCGCAGGCGAGGAAGTCGACGCCCAGGTCAGCAATCTGCTTGCACTCAGCAGGATCAGCGAGCTCGCCGCTGGAGGTCACGCCGTCCTCGGTGCCGCCGATGCCGCCGACCTCGGCCTCGATGGACATGCCCTTGGAGTGGGCAAGCTCAACGAGCTCCTTGGTGCGGTCGAGGTTAAGCTGGAAGGTCTCCTCGTGAGAGCCGTCATACATGATGGACGTGAAGCCGGCCTCGATGCACTTGAAGCAGTCCTCGTAAGAACCGTGATCGAGGTGAAGGGCGACGGGAACGGTAACGCCCGTGGCCTCGACGGCAGCCTTGACCATGTCGGCGCAGACCTTGAAACCGCCCATCCACTTAGCGGCACCAGCGGTGCACTGAAGGATCAGCGGAGACTTGGCCTCCTCGGCGGCCTGGAGAATAGCCAGGGTCCACTCGAGGTTGTTGGTGTTGAAGGCACCGAGACCGTACTTGCCGGCCTCGGCCTTCTTGAGCATGTCTGCTGCGTTGACGAGCATAAAAGAAACCTCCTGTAAGGTTGCTCCGATAACGCCTGAGATTTTACCACGACATACCCGAGCATAAACGTTCGTTTGTTCACGAATACCATCCGATTGGACAAATTTTGACCGTTTGCCCCACAGAATCGACCCACTGGGGAAAATAGCTTGACGATTGAGCGGTCTTCGTGGTTCGAAAGACGGCTTCAAGCCTACATCTGCATAAACGGGTTCTGCATAAGTTCGCGCGCCATCGTGGTCGAATCGCCATGGCCCGTCAAGCAAACGGTATCGGGCGGAAGCGTCTTGGCAAGTTTGGAGAGCGAGCGCATAATCGCCGCCTCGTCACCGCCGGAAAGATCGGTACGACCGTGACTGCCCGGGAAAAGCGTGTCGCCCACAAAGGCGATGTTCCCCTGCTCGGTCGCGGCGAACAGGACGATGCCGCCCGGCGTATGCCCCGGCGTCTCGATCACCTGCAGGCAGACGTCGCCCACCTCGATTGTATCGCCCTCGGCAAGCAAACGCGTCGGCTCACCCGGATCGGGCGTCTCGATACCCCACATGGCGCGCTGCTCCTCGATATTTGCGCGAGGTACCGTCACGTCCTTAGCGCACAACTCATATAGTGCGCTGTCGCCAACGACAGCTCGAACCCCGGCAACCCCGCCAACATGGTCGGCATGACCGTGCGTGCAGACAGAGCCGAGCACGCGCACCTCGGGATGCGCGGTGCGGATATGCTCCACAAGACGCTCGCCCTCCCACGCCGGATCGACGATTAAGCACTCGTCATTCGAAATCACGGCGTAGCTGTTGGTCTGAATCGGGCCGTTGACGAGCGCCTCAATCGAAGCCGCGCCTCGGGGTGTCAGGTCCAAAGTCATATCGCCCATGCGCATACCCTCCTTCTAAAATACGTTCGAGGCACCAAACGATGCCTCGAACGTAACCAATATCTATGATGCTGAGAGGCTCTCGCACCTACACACGGCGCTTGAGTTGCGCTCCGCCCTCGCCGGGCATAAGACGGCGAGCGTCGTAGACCGAGTCGACGCTGCTGATGGAAGCCAGCAGCGGATCCAGGCCGCTCGCATCCGAAATCTCGACCATAAAGCGCAGGGTCGCAATACCCTCGCGGTTGGTCGAGGTGGCGGCGGAAAGGATATTGCCGCCTGCATCGCCAATGGCAATGGTGACGTCCTTGAGCAGGCCCATGCGGTCCAGGCACTCGACCACGATCTCGACCTGGAAGAGAGTGTCGGCAGCACCATCCCACTCTACGTCAATCATGCGCTCGGGGTGCTCCATGAGGCCCTTGACGTTGGGGCAGTTGGCGCGATGCACTGAGACACCTCGGCCGCGCGTGATAAAGCCGACGATGTCGTCGCCCGTCACGGGGTTGCAGCAATGAGCCAGACGGACTAGCAGGCCGCTGTTGCTCTCGCCCTTGACGATAATGCCGTTACTGGCGCTCTTGCCGCGCTTTTGCGGCTTGCGGTTGGAGCCGCGAGCAGGCTGTTTCACGACCTCGGCGATAGCCTCGGCCTTGGTGAGCTGTTCCTCGGGCTTTGGGTCCAAGATTTGCTCGACCTTATTGCCCACAGCGCGCGGGGCAACCTTGCCGGCGCCGACGGCGGCAAACAGGTCCTCGAGCTGCTTGAAGTTAAACTGCTCCGCCACGGCATTGAGCGCGCGCGTCGAACGCGGCGTAGAAATGCCATAGCCACGCTTACGCAGGTCCTTGGCCAGCATATCGCGGCCGGCGGCAGCGTCGTCGTCCTTGGTCGCAGCGGCAAAATAGCGGCGGATCTTTGACTTGGCGGAAGGCGTCTTGACGATCTTGAGCCAATCACGCGACGGTTTGGAACTCTTGTTCGTCAGGATTTCAACGCGGTCGCCCGTCTTGATCTCGTGCGTGAGCGGGGCCACCGCACCGTTGATCTTAGCGCCGACGCAGTGGTTTCCCACCTCGGTGTGAACGGCGTAGGCAAAGTCGAGCGGCGTGGAGCCGGCACGAAGCGCCATGACCTCGCCCTTGGGCGTAAAGACGAAAATCTCCTGATCGAAGAGGTCGACCTTCAGCGAATGCAGGTATTCCTTGGCATCGGTGATTTCGTCGGAAGCCGCCCAATCGAGCGAATGCTTGAGCCAGTTGATCTGGTCGTCCAAACGTTGAGCGTCATTGGTCTTGGAAGCAGACGATCCGCCCGACTTCTTATATAGCCAGTGGGCGGCAATGCCATACTCGGCCTGCTCATGCATCTCGTAGGTTCGAATCTGAATCTCGAGCGGACGAGCCGTGGGGCCGATGACCGTCGTGTGGAGCGACTGGTAGTTATTGACCTTGGGCATGGCGATATAGTCTTTAAAGCGACCAGGCATGGGATGCCACAGCGTATGCACCGCACCGAGCGTGGAGTAGCAATCGCGCACCGAATGGGTAATAACACGCAGCGCCACCAGGTCGTAGATCTCGGAGAACTCCTTGCCCTTGCGCTTCATCTTTTGGTAGATGGACCAATAGTGCTTGGAGCGGCCATTAATCTGGAAGCCCTCCAGGCCAATGCGGTTGAGTTCGTCGGTGAGCGTCTTGATGGTCTCGGCAAGGTAGCGCTCGCGGACCTCGCGCGACTCAGCCACCATGCGCGCGATGCGCTGGTAGGCATCGGGCTCCAGGTAGAAGAAGGACAGGTCCTCGAGCTCCCACTTAATAGAGCTCATGCCCAGGCGGTCGGCCAAGGGCGCGTACACGTCCATGGTCTCGCGAGCCTTAAACAGGCGACGATCCTCACGCAGGGCCGCCAGCGTACGCATGTTGTGCAGACGGTCGGCAAGTTTAACGATGATGACACGAATGTCCTTGGACATGGCGAGGAACATCTTGCGCAGCGTGAGGGCCTGTTTCTCGTCCATGCTGTCGACTTCGATGTTGGTGAGCTTGGTCACGCCATCGACGAGCTCAGCAACGGTTTCGCCAAACAGGCCGGAAACATCGGTGAGCGAGGTCTCGGTATCCTCGACGGTATCGTGCAGCAGCGCGGCACACACCACATCGCAGTCCATCTTGAGATCGGCCAAAATGATGGCAACCTCGACGGGATGGTTAATGTACATCTCGCCCGAGCGGCGCTTTTGGTTGCAGTGCTTCTCGGCGGCAAAGCAGTAGGCCTGCTCAACCTTAGAAAAGTCGTCCTCATTCATATATTTGAGGCACAGGCGCTCCAGCTTGTCGTAGCTGTCCGCCATAATCTCGGGCGGCAGCTCATCGGCATGCTTATAGTGCTCCATCTCCGAAAACGGCTGGAGGGTGGAATCATGGGCGGTACGGGCTGCGGCATCCATCGAGGTCCCCTTCCCCTAGGCCCGCGGTACGATCGGGCGGTTAACTTTGGCTAGCATATCAGAAGCGCACGAATCGAGCGCCCAGCTCCGGAAAGCCGAGAACTCCATGCGCGAGCGCAAGCCCTCCAAATAGCGAATTGACCTGCTCAATTGCACGCGGCCGGGGTTTTCGGCCATCGCGATACGACGAGTGTCGTCAAACCCCGAAACGCGACAGAAACCAAGCTCTTCGAAGATTCCCAGGCCGCTTTCCACCGAGCGCTCGTCGACCGGCGTGCGGGCATCGATGGCAAGGCACATCTGCGCGATGTCGATATCACTTGCGCAGAATGAATCGTCCCCCGTCTTGCCACGGTTGGAGCGCCACATGGTCTGCAGCGCTCGATAGAGCGTGACGAGCTCGTCGCGCTCGGGCGCATAGCAGTCGAGTAGGCGCTCGTTAATGCGGGCGTCGCGCGACGAATAGAGCAGATGGATCACGGCGGGCTGGCCATCGCGACCGGCGCGGCCGCTCATCTGGTTAAACTCAATGCCGCCAAACGGCATGTGATAGAGCACGACATGGCGGATATCGGGCAGGTTGACGCCCTCGCCAAAGGCAGATGTCGAGACGATGCAGCTGAGGCTGCCGTCTCGGAATGCTTCCTCCACGCGACGGCGATCGGAACGCGCAAGCCCCGCGTTATAGAACGCGATATGGGTTGCGCAATCGGGCACACGCTTGCGCAACGTCTTGGCGAGCGCCACGGACTGGTCGCGCGAATTGACGTAGATGACGGTCTTTTCCCCCGTCGCCACAATCGACACCAAACGGTTCTCGCGACTTGCAAGATCGCGGTCGTCCTCGAGCTGCAGGTTCTCGCGCACCGTCTCGTCGACCACCGTGCGAGTGATCGGCAGCATGCGAGCAAGCTCGGCCACAACCGGAGCCGTCGCGGTGGCCGTCGCAGCCATAACGACCGGGTCGCCCAGGGCTTTGAGGATATCGGGCATGTCGAGATAGGCGCTGCGGTCGCCGCCCTTGGCAAGACCGGCGTGGTGCGCCTCATCGATAACGACAAAGCCGATGCGGCCCGAACGCGCGAAGCGGTCACGGTGGATAGATAGGAACTCGGGCGTCGTGAGCACGATACCGGTGCGGCCCGAAGCTAGGCCGGCGAACACGTCATCGCGTGCGGCCTCCACGGTCTCGCCGGTCAGCACGCCAACGCCAATGCCAAGCGATGCCATCGTCGACGAGAGGTGATAGGCCTGGTCGGCAACGAGCGCGCGCAGCGGATAGACAAAGATGCTCGCACGCCCGCGAAGAACCGCCTCGCGCGCGGCATGCACATGAAAGATGAGCGACTTGCCGCGCCCCGTTCCCATAACGGCCAGAACACTTTGGTGATCGGCCAGGGCATCGAGCGCCTCGACCTGCGCGCGGTGCGGCTGGTTCGAGCCGATAAAGCTATGGATAAGCGAGCGCGTGAGCTCGGTATAGGAAAGCTGGGCGAGCGTCTCGCGCTTACGCGACTCCAGGCGCAGGCCGGAATCCGCCGGCTGCACGCCACGACGAAGCTCGCATGCCGGATCGTCGATGCTGGGCAGCGTGGTATCGCGGACCAGAACATCCTTGATCATGAGCTTGGGCTTCACACGACCCTGCCAATGCTCGGCAACGGCCTCGAACACCAAATCGACAGCGCTATCGCAGTTGATGAGCTTATCGATTTGCGGTACACGAAACATGATGGCCGGCACACTCGCGGCGCCATCCGTCGCCACGAAGCGCATGTGCTCGCCGGTCTTACCCACCACGGCGCGATCACACATCGTCACGCCCTCGGCAGCCAGCAGCGGCACCTTATTACCCTGGCCAAACGGCTCAAGGCGGGAAATCTGCTCGATGGTCTCGATATTTAGCTCGGAGAGGTCAACGGTGGCGGCAACCTCGTCAGTGTCCTCAAAGTCCTCGGCGGGAAGCTCCGATAGCACGGCCGAAAGGCGACGGCGGAACTCGTCGAGCTTGGATGCCTCGATAGTCACACCCACCGCACCGGCATGTCCGCCGCGACGAATCATCAGGTCGGAACAGCGCTCGATGGCGTCAAACAGGTTAACTTTGCCCACCGAGCGACCAGAGCCGCGCGCGATACCGTCCTCGATCGAGAACAGCAGCGCCGGCACGTGGTAGCGGTTGGTCAGACGGCTTGCCACGATGCCCTTGACGCCCTCGTGCCAGCCTTCGCCGCCCACGACGATCGCGCGTCCGCCGTCATAGGTCTCCTCGACCTTTGCCATGGCATCGCGCGTGAGCTCCGCCTCGATCTCACGGCGCTGGCGGTTGATTTCCTCGAGCTCGGCGGCAAGCGCGCTCGCTTCGATGGGGTCGCGGGCAAGCAGCAGATCGAGCGCCAGCTTGGGATCAGCCATGCGGCCGGCAGCATTCAGACGAGGGATGAGCGAAAACGACAGGCCGTCGGCCGTAATGGTAGAAAGGTCGGCCTTGGCAAGTGCGGCAAGCGCGATATAACCGGGGCGGGCCGTCACGCGCATCTGCTGGATGCCCTCGGCGACCAGTGCGCGATTCTCGGGCGTGAGCGGCATCATGTCGGACACGGTGCCCAGCGCCGCGACCTCTATCAGCGAACGCCAATACGACGGCTTGCCCAAACGCTCGCCCAGGACCTGCACCAGCTTAAGCGCCACACCGGCACCGGCAAGCTCGCGCGAGGGGCCCTCGTCCTCGAGCTTGGGATCGGTCAGGGGCACGCCCTGCGGCACCTGGTCGGACGGCTCGTGATGGTCCGTGACCACCAAATCGATCCCCAGACTCTCCAGATAGGAGACCTCTTCCTTGGCAGCAATACCGTTATCGACGGTCACAATCAGGTTGGGTTGAGCGAGCTCGTTGACGCGGTCGAGCGCCGCACGCGACAGGCCGTAGCCCTCGTCAAAGCGGTGCGGAATAAACGGCGTGACGTTGGCGCCAAACGAACGTAGCGCCTCGGTCAACAGACAAGTCGACGTAATGCCGTCGACGTCAAAATCGCCAAAGACGGCGATACGCTCGTGGCTGCGAATAGCACGCTCAACGCGGTCGGCGACGACCACCATGCCCGGAATAACGAGTGGGTCCGCCCAGTCGCGATCGAGCGAAGGCGTCAAAAACAGCTGGCCTTCCTCGATGGATGTAATGCCGTGCGCAACCATAATGCGCGCCACCAGCCCGGGTATGCCCAGGCCAGCCGAAAGCTCCTTTTCGAGCTCGGGGTTTTGCTGAGCGACCGCCCAGCGATGCGTCGTCTTAAGCGATGACATAGGCACCCACCCCCGATAGGGGCAGGTCGCCGCGATACCTCTCACGGTTCATAGCGATGAGTCCTCTGTGTATGCCCGCTTCGGCAGGCAGATCTGTTGAACGGATTTATTATACCGTGCGGCGCGGACGCAAATCGCCGCAGCACGCCGCGGTTTCGGTAAACGATGCCGGTAATACCCTCGAAATAATCGAGCGTTTCTGACGCACGGACACATGTGAGCGTCTAGCATATCCAGTCAAAACGGATTCACGAGCAAAGGGAGTCACAAGAGCATATGAAGCAATGGGTTGGACTGGGCAAGTTTCTCGCGGGGCACATGCAAATCATCGTTCCGATTTGCGTGGCGCTCGGCGTGCTCTTTCCTCAACAGATCGGCGTTCTCAAGCCCATCGTTCCCACCTTGTTTGCCTTTATGACGTTCCAAGGTGCGCTTAGCAACACCTTTCACCAGGTAGCCGAGGTGTTCCACCGTCCGCTGCACCTGATTGTGGCATTGTTGGTCTCGGCGGCGCTTATTCCCATCGCGGCCTATGCCATGGGATCGTTGTTCTTTGGTTCCAACCCCAACCTTGTCTGCGGCATCGTGCTCGAATACAGTGTGCCCGTGGCAGTCACCGCTTTTATGTGGATCAGCATGTTCGGCGGCAACGGCCCGCTCGCGCTCACCATCATCCTGACGTCCTCGGTTATATCGCCCGTAACGATTCCGCTCACGCTCAAGCTCCTGTTGGGCGCCACCGTCGCAATCGATGTTCCGAGCATGATGCAGAACATGGCCTTTATGATTGCCATCCCCGCCGTGCTCGGCATCGTGATCAACGAGCTCACGCACGGCTGGGGACACGAGAAACTCTCCCCCGCGCTCTCGCCCGCCTGCAAGTTCATGATGATGGGCGTTATTGCCTCCAACTCCACCGCCATGAGCGAGTACGTGCTACACATGAACGCGGTGCGCCTGGAAGTCGCCCTCTTTATTCTGGCGTTCGCCATCAGCGGTTTTGTCGTGGGCATTCTGGTCGCCCGCGCGTTGCACCTGCCGTATAGCGAGACGACCACCATGTGCTTTACCTGCGGCATGCGCAATATCTCTTCGGGCGCCGTCATCGCCACGCAATACTTTCCGGGCGAAGTTGTGTTTCCCGTCATGTGTGGAACGTTGTTTCAGCAGGTGCTCGCCTCGCTTATCGGACATCTCTTTGAACGTCTGACCGGCGAGGAGCGCGCCGCCCAGCGCAAGCGGGTCGAGGCCGGCCGCGATGCAATGGCGCGCTAAACCGTCCGCAGTGTGCGGGCGCTCACTTTACGATGTGAGCGCCTCCAGATGTGCGCGGAGTCGCTCCGCATCGACATCGAGCGTGGTCTCAGCATTGACCTGAGCCAGCCGATACCCGACAAAGTAGGGTGAAACCACCCAACGTGGAAGCGCCTTGGCAATGGTCCGGCCGCTCATGTGATAGAAGAACAGGTTGTACGACTCTGCACGACCGCCATGGTGCTCGTGCAAGATATAGCGCAGAGCTACCTGGATTGCGTCGGCGAAGAGATCCGCCTCGGCTTGGTCTCTCGTGTCATCGCTGGCGGCGATTCCCTGCGGGGCTGAAACGTTGATCTCAAAGAACCCCATGATCGGTTCGGTTGAGATGTTGACCGCGATTCTCCCCTGTCGCCAGACATTGATGCCTTCGAAATTGGCAGAAGTCAGCGAAGCATAGCCGTCTTCCTGCTCCAAACCCACAATCTGCATGTGCGGATGGACGAGGCTGCCGCCCGAAAGCGGGCCTTTGTTCTTGTACATGAGCACACTGCAGTACTGTTGGGAATCGATCATCTGCTGCCAACAGCCCAGGGCAAACCGCATCACATGATGCAGCTCATCCGGTTCATAGGTCACCAGGTCGGCGTCGTGATTGGCAGACTCGATCAATACGGTCTGACGTGTGGCCCGCAATGTCTTGAACTTATTCTCGAGCCAGATGCAGTCACCATCGCGCTGGATGATGTTGGCAAGCCCCTCCGTGTCGCAAAAGGGGCACGCGGTGCCAGGGCGACGATTATCGTCGGGCTTACCGCTCGCCTGCTGAACGTCAAATACCAGCGCCACGGGTTATACCTCTAGCGGCACGATCTTGGTGCCATGGAGCTCGGAGACGCCTAGCGCCGCCGCGACCGCGTCGCGATTTGCCGTAGTGATGCCGCCGCCGGGAAGGATGGTCAAACGATCGCCCGCATACTCGATTAAACGAGTCAGGTGATCGAAATTATCCTCGATCGACGTACCGGCAGCGCCGCCATGCGTGAGGATGCGCGTAACGCCGCAGTCGGCAAGTGTATCAATCGCATCGAGCTGAGCCTCGGGCGAGAGCTGGTCAAATGCCATGTGGAAGGTGATGTCGATGGGCTCACGCTTACATTCCTCGGTCGCGCAGCCCGCAGCCATCACGAGGGCGCCAAGCGTAAGCTCGTCGAGCGCCCATCCGCCAGCGCAGGGTTTGCAGCAGCCAAAGACCAAGCCGTCAACGCCCGCACTCACGGCAAGGCCCAAGTCCATCTCCATCATGCGCAGCTCATCCTGGTTGTAGTGAAAGTCGCCGCCACGCGGACGGATCATGCACATCACCCGTGCATCTTGTTCGTGGGCATAGTTGGTTGTAGCGCTGATAACGCCGGCCGAAGGCGTGGTGCCACCGACGGCGAGGTTGTCACACAGCTCAATGCGCCTCGCACCGGCCTCGATGGCCGCTGGCACTCGCTCAAAGTTCTCGGCACAAAACTCGTACAGCATAGATGGACCCCCAAAGACAACAGACGTTTTCCGACGGGCATTGTCACACATCCCCATGAAGTTGCGGTGGAATAGGGACTGTTTTGGCCTCTGAGACTCCCATTTAGTCCCTATTCCACCGCAACATAAAGGGGGGCAGACCAAAGTAACGCCGCAGGCAGGGGACCGACAGCGAGCGGGCGCCAGGGCGAACAAATTGGCATGAAAAGAGGGCGGCATAGACCTTCTGGTCATGCCGTCCTCTTTGAATGACAAGTTGTCGCCCTGGTGCCCGCGCAGCGTCGACTGGTCCGCCGTTCGGTAGAACGGCGGAACCGCCTAACCACCCAGGTAGGCCTTACGCACGTTATCGTCGTGCAGGAGTTCTTGGCCCGTGCCGGTCATGGTGATCTTGCCGGTCTCGAGCACGTAGCCGCGCGTGGCGATGGAAAGAGCCATCTGTGCGTTTTGCTCGACCAGAAGCACCGTGGTGCCGGCCTTGTGCAGGTCCTCGACAATCTGGAAGATCTGCTCAATCAGAATCGGCGCCAGACCCATGGAAGGCTCGTCGAGCATAAGCAGTCTGGGGTTACTCATAAGAGCGCGCCCCATAACAAGCATCTGCTGCTCACCGCCCGAAAGGGTGCCGGCGACCTGGCGACGGCGTTCCTTCAGGCGCGGGAACTGCTCGTAGACGCGCTCGAGGCCCGGAGCCACCGTGGACTTGGGCTGCGTGTAGGCGCCCATCTCCAGGTTCTCCTCAACCGTCATCTGCAAAAAGGCGCGACGACCCTCGGGAACCTGAGCCAGGCCCTTACCAACCAGCTTGTCGGCGGG
This sequence comes from uncultured Collinsella sp., assembly GCA_905209455.1. Classification (GTDB taxonomy): domain Bacteria; phylum Actinomycetota; class Coriobacteriia; order Coriobacteriales; family Coriobacteriaceae; genus Collinsella. The sequence goes on along the minus strand of CAJLTA010000009.1, from coordinate 55,139 downwards.
CGTATGGGTAATGTCCTCGCCCATAAACTTGATGGAGCCGGTCTTGGAGCGCAGCAGGCCCGAGATGGTCTTGAGCGTTGTGGACTTGCCGGCACCGTTGGCACCAATCAAGGCCACGATCTCGCCCTCGTTAACGTTAAAGGAGATGTCCTTGATGGCGTGGATGGCGCCGTACCAGACGTTGATGATGTAGACGGAAAGCATCGGCTCTGCCATTTAGTTCTCCCCCTTATCCTGCTTACCCAGATACGCCTCGATAACGGCGTCGTTGTTCTGGATTTCCTCTGCCGTGCCCTTGGCGATAACCTTGCCAAAGTTAAGCACGCAGATGCCCTCGCAGATGTTCATAACGAGCGACATATCATGCTCGATAAGCATGATGGCAATGCCAAAGGTGTCGCGAATCTTGACGATGTTCTCCATGAGCTCCGCGGTCTCGGACGGGTTCATGCCGGCGGCAGGCTCATCGAGCAGCAGTAGCTTGGGGTTGGTTGCAAGCGCGCGGACGATCTCCAGACGACGCTGGGCGCCGTAAGGAAGCGAGCCGGCCTGTTCATTTGCCAGGTGCTCCATGTCAAAAATGGACAGCAGCTCCATGGCGCGCTCGTGGGCGGCCTTCTCGTGCTTCCAATACGTAGGCAGGCGCAGCACGCCCTCAAAACCGGAGTAGCGCTCCTGGTTATGCAGGCCGACCTTGACGTTATCCTCCACCGTCATGGTGTTGAATAGGCGAATGTTCTGGAAGGTACGGGCAATACCCATGCGGTTGACCTGGTAGACCGACTTGCCCGAAGTGTCCTCGCCGTCGAGCAGGATGGTGCCATGCGTGGGCTGGTACACCTTGGTGAGCAGGTTGAAGACCGTGGTCTTGCCGGCGCCGTTGGGACCGATCAGACCGGCGATCTCGGTCTTGCCGATAGTCAGGCTAAAGTCGTCGACTGCCTTAAGGCCACCGAACTCAATGCCCAGGTGGATGCACTCGAGTGCAGGGCGCTCGCCCAGGTCACGATCGGGAACGATGGCGCCAGAAGGATACGGGACCATCTTGCCCTTCTTGAACTCAAATTTACTGGGCATCGGCTGCCACCTCCTTCTTGGAAGCAAAGCGGTCCTTGACGCGACCGAAGAACGCCTTGAGCTGCGGGTTGTTGGTAAAAATCATGACCAGGATCAGCACGATGGCGTAGATGAGCATGCGGTAGTCCGAGAACTGACGAAGCAGCTCGGGAAGCACCGTGAGCAGCGCCGCCGCGATGACGGAGCCGCGCATATTGCCCAGACCGCCCAGGACCACGAACACCAGGATGAGAATGGACGTGTTGAAGTCGAACTTGGTGGCGGAGAGCTGCGAGAAGTTACCGCCGAAGAGGGCTCCGGCAGCACCGGCGAGGGCAGCGGAAACCACGAAGGCGATCATGCGGTACTCGGTGACGGAGATGCCTACGGACTCGGCTGCAATCTTGTTATCGCGCACGGCCATAATGGCACGGCCGGTACGGCTGCGAACCAGGTTGAGCACAATCACGAGCGCGACCATAACCAGGATTGCGCCGGCAAGGAAGGTCGAATAGGTCGACACGCCCGATGCGCCCTGCGCGCCCTTGATGATGGCGGTGCCGTCCTCGAGCAGGTGCAGGTCGTCGATCGTGGAGTTACCCGTGATGTTAAAGATCACATGCAGGCCGCGGGAATCGACGCCCACGATAAGGCAGGTGACGATCTCTTTGATGATCTCGCCAAAGGCCAGCGTCACGATAGCCAGGTAATCGCCGCTCAGGCGAAGGACCGGGATGCCGATCAAGAAGCCCAGGATGGCAGCGGCGATGGCACCGACCACGATGCTGATGATAAGGCGCACAGGATCGGAGGGAACGGCGCTCTCCAGCGCGACGGCAGTGACGATGCCCGTATAGGCGCCGACGCTCATAAAGCCCGCGTGGCCCAGCGACAAGTCGCCCGCGATGCCGACGACGAGGTTAAGGGAGATGGCCATGACGATATAGGCCGTGATGGGAACCAGCTGACCGGCAATCATGCGCGGAATCATGTGGTTAGACTGCATAAAGAACACGATGGCGAACGCCACAAGGCACATGGCGTACGTAACAAAATCGTGACGCGTCTGCCTGTCTTTAAGAAACTTCATAACGCTCACCTACACCTTCTCGGGGACGTACTTGCCCAAGAGGCCGGCAGGCTTGACGAGCAGGACGATGATCAAAACACCAAAGACGATGGAGTTGGCAAGGCTCGTGGAAATGTAAGCCTGCGCCATCGCCTCGATGATGCCGATGAGAATGCCACCGACAAAGGCACCGGGGATGGAGCCGATGCCGCCGAAGACAGCGGCGTCGAAGGCCTTGATGCCAGGCATGGCACCCGTCGTGGGCTGCAGCACCGGCGAGTAGGAGCACAGGAGCACGCCGGCGATGGCGGCAAGCGCCGAGCCGATGGCAAACGTCATCGAGATGGTGCGGTTGACGTTGATGCCCATGAGCTGAGCGGCGGCCTTGTCCTCGGACACGGCGCGCATGGCCTTGCCCATCTTGGTCTTACCTGTAAAGAACATCAGGCCGGCCATGATAACCAGGCAGGCGACGATGGTGACGAGCGAGACGGCGCTTACGTTGAACTTGGCCAAGAACTCCGGCACCTGGAAGGTGACGAGCGAAGTGAAGTTCTTGGGCGTGGCGCCCCACAGAAGCTGCGCGGCGTTCTGCAGGAAGTAAGACACGCCGATAGCCGTGATCAGAACGGCCAGCGGGCCTGCTTGGCGCAGCGGCTTATAGGCCAGACCCTCAATGAGAACGCCGAGAACCGTGCAGACCACACAAGAAAGAATTACAGATACCCAGCCCGGGAGGCCGAGATACGACGTGGCGCAGAACGAGACATAGGCACCGACCATGATGACGTCGCCGTGAGCGAAGTTCAGCATCTTGGCGATACCGTAGACCATGGTGTAGCCCAACGCGATGATGGCGTAGACGCTGCCCATGGACAGGCCGTTGACCAGGTATTGGATAAAGACCGTCATGTTCCACATCCCCCTTTCGAATAGGTTTCCAGTTGATGTATGAAACAGGGACGTTACATCGTCCCTAGATACCAAGCAAGCAGGGAAGGCCAAAACCTCCCCTGCTTGGGATCAAAACCGCTCTATGTAAGGCGGCCAATTAGGCCTGTACGTACTTGCCGTCGGTGATGACGTACGCCGTGGGCTCCTTCTGGACCTGGCCCTTATCGTTCCAGGTGAGCTTGCCGGTCAGACCGTCAACGGTAATCTTGAGCATAGCCTTGGACAGCTTCTCGGCGGCCTCGGTCGGGTCGGCGTCGACACCAAGACCGGCCTCCTTGAGGGCCTCGGCCACCGCGTGCACGCCATCGTAGGCGTCGGCGGCAAACTGGTCGGGGGTATCGCCGTACTTATCCTTGTAAGCGTTGACGAAGTCGGCGTTCTTCTCGTCGTCGGCGGAGAACGGGGTCATGAGCAGCAGACCCTCAGCAAGAGAGGTATCGAAGCCCTCAACGCCCAGGATGCCGTCCATGCCGTCGCAGCCCATCATCTTGACGTCGTAGCCCATGTCCTTGGCGTTCTTGAGCAGGACGGACGCCGGCGTGTAGTAGATCGGCGCAAAGATCATGGTGGCGCCGGCCTGCTTGGCCTTGGTCAGCTGGTTCGTAAAGCTCGTGGCGGAGTCGTCCTTAAAGGTCTCCTCGTCAACAATCTCGAGCTTGGACTCAGCGGCCTGGGCCTTAAAGGAATCTGCGATGCCCGAAGAATATGCGTCGCCGGAGTTATAGAACAGCACGAACTTCTCGTCCGCATACTTCTGCGCCAGGAACTTGGCAGCGTTGACACCCTGGTTGGGGTCGGTGAAGCAAACCTGGAAGACGCAATCCTTGCCGTCGGTGACGTCCTCGGAGGACGCGGACGGGGTGATCATGAACGTCTTGGGGTCGTTACCGCACTCGGCGGCAACGGCAACCGACGCACCCGTGGTGGTCGGGCCGACGAGGGCCTGCATGCCCCAGTCGAGCAGGGTGTTGAAGGCGTTGACGGCCTTCTCGCCGTCGGCCTGGTCATCCTCGGCCTTGCTGGCAAGCGGCAGCTCCTTGGTCGAGAAATCCTTGCAGCCAAGCTCGACACCCTGGGTAACGGACTTGCCGTAGGACGCGTTGGCACCGGTCAGCGGGCCGATGGTGCCGATCTTAAACGAAGCGTCGCCCGAAGCGGAACCGCTATCGCCGCCGTTGGAGGAGCAGCCGGCTAGAATGGACATCGCCCCCAGACCTGCTGCGCTCGCGATAACGCTCCTGCGATTCATAACAGGGTTCAATGACTTACCGGTGAGGCTCGACATGCGGCTCTCCTCTCAAATCTCGTCGGGTTTCGGTTACCCGACAGGCCATCCTTCGCCGTGTTCGGCGTTCGCAAAATACTAGACGCTTTAGTTAAGGAAAGTGGCGATTATTTCAACTTTTCTTTGGATTTGTTCATTTATCCATAATTCTGCGTATTTCTATTACTTTATGCAGTAAGGCCACTTTATTGTGTGAAAGTAATGTTTCCGTTCTGTTACAGGCGTCCCTTCCCTGAATAAAACGGCCTCACCGGTCGCGCTTTATGCGCACTTAGGCGGCGATGTACTTGCCGTCCTGGATCACATAGGCCGTAGCGGGCTTTTCGACCTGGCCCTCGTCATTCCACGTCAGCTCGCCTGTCAGGCCCTCGATCTTGATCTTGCGCATGGCACGGGCAAGGTCGCCGGCAATGTCGGCACCGTCGGCCGTAATGTCAATCCCCGCCTTGTCGATGGCCTCGACAATGGCGTGGACGCAATCGTAGGCGTCGGCGGCAAACTGGTTGGGTGTCTCGTCGTAGGCATCCTTATAGGCTTTGACGAAGTCGGCATTCTTCTCATCGTCAGCCGAAAACGGGGTCATGAGCAGTACGCCCTCGGCAAGAAAGGTATCGAAGCCTTCCACAGAGAGTAGGCCGTCCATGCCGTCGGTACCCATGAGGGTCATGTCGTAGCCCATGTCCTTGGCGTTCTTGAGCAAAACGGACGCCGGCGTGTAGTAGATCGGCGCAAAGATGAGCGTGGCGCCGGCCTCCTTGGCCTTGGTGAGCTGGTTGGTAAAGCTCGTGGAGGAATCGTCCTTAAAGGTCTCGGTATCGACGATATCAAGTTTGGACTCCTTGGCCTGCTCGGCAAAGGCATCGGCAACACCCGAGCTGTACGTATCGCCGGAGTTGTAGAACAGGGCAATCTTGGCATCCGCGTACTTCTCGGCCAAGAACTTCGCGGCGCTGGCGCCCATGGTGGGATCGGTGAAGCAAACCTGAAAGACCGTGGTCTTATCCTTGGTGACGTCGAGAGACGAGGCCGAGGGCGTGACCATGAGCATGTCGTCGGCAATCTCGCCCGAGACAGCGACGGCAGCACCGGTGGTGACCGGACCGACGAGCGCCTGCATGCCCCAGTCACACAGGGTATTGAAGGCGTTGATAGCCTTCTCGCCGTCAGCGACGTCATCCTCGGACTTAAGCGAGAGTTTGAGGTCCTTGGTCGAGAAATCCTTGGCGGCGAGCTTGGCACCCTTCTCGGCCGAAACGCCATAGGTTGCCGCGGCGCCGGTCAGAGGGCCGATGACACCGATCTTGAAGGTCTTGCCGTCATCGGCGGAGCCGCCCTCCGAGCCACCCGACGAGCAACCAGCGAGCGCCGCGGTGCCACCGAGCGCCGCGGCGCCAGCCAAGAAACTCCTGCGGTTAAGTACGTTGTTGATGCTAAACATGGTGTCCCCCTTTTCGCTGGCCGCGGTGCGGCCGTCTTGCGGTACAGGGCAAACCTTATGGTGCAAACGTTGACAGTTTGTTACGGTTACGTTTGTAGCGAGCATGTTTCCAATGTTTCCGCAGCGTTTCGGGGGTGCCGTTTTGTGCGACTCCTGTTGCCTGGCGAGCACGCGCCCTCGGTTCACGCTAGAATGCACTCAACCTTTAAGCGGTTAATCCATCCATAAGATGCACGAAGGAGCTATCTATGAGCGAACCCCTGCGCACCGTGAACGTCGGTCTGATCGGTCTGGGAACCGTCGGCGGCGGCGTGGCCCGTCTGATCAAGAGCCACCACGATGAGTACCTGGCAGCCTACGGCATCGACCTTAAGCTGACCCGCGCCTGCGCGCTTGCCTGGGAGCAGGCCGAGGCAGCCGGTATTGAGCGTGAGGCCTTTACGAGCGACTGGCACGACGTCGTCACCGACCCCGCCGTCGACATCGTCGTCGAGCTGATCGGCGGCGAGCACCCCGCGACCGAGATCTTTACCACCGCCTTCGAGAACGGCAAGCACGTCGTCTCTGCCAACAAGGCCCTGCTGGGCCGTCATGTCGAGACGCTCGCCGAGAAGGCGCGCGCATGCGGCGTGCAAATTAAGTGCGAGGCCAGCTGCGGCGGCGGCATCCCCATCGTGAGCACGCTCGAGCACGACTTGGTGGGCAACAAGATCCTGACCATCGCCGGCATTCTCAACGGCACCACCAACTACATCCTGTCGCGCATGGACGCCGAGGGCGCCGATTACGCCGACGTGCTCGCCGACGCCCAGGCCAAGGGCTACGCCGAGGCCGACCCGTCCGCCGACGTCGACGGCTTCGACGCCGCCAGCAAGACGGCGATCCTCGCCTCCATCGGCTTTGGCACCCGCGTGACCACCGATGATGTGTACCAGCAGGGTATCCGTACCATCGGCGCCGAGGACATCGCCCAGGCCCGCGAGCTCGGCTACACCATTAAGCTGCTCGGCATCGCCCGCAACACCGACGCCGGCGTCGACGTTCGCGTGCACCCCACGCTGATCCCTGCCGATCACATGCTCGCCAAGGTCAACGGCGCCATGAACGCTGTCTACGTGGTAGGCGACGCCGTGGGCGAGACCATGTTCTACGGTGCCGGCGCAGGCTCCTTCCCCACCGCGAGCGCCGTCGTGGGCGATATCCTGTCGCTCTCCGAGCAGATCAGCCGCGGCGTGGCTCCGCTGCCCGAGATTGAGCCCTATGGTCACAATCTCGCCTTTAAGCCCATGGACGAGCTCCAGACCAAGTACTATGTGCGCCTGAAGGTCGCCGACCGCGTGGGCGCCCTGTCCGAGACGGTCGACATCTTTGCCAAGCACAGCATCTCGATCTCGCTCATCAACCAGGTCGAGGACGGCAAGTCGGGCGTCAGCGATGCCTGCTCGGTCATCTTCCTGACGCACCGCGCGCTCGAGAAGAATGTCCAGGCTGCCGCCGCCGAGCTTGCCAGCGTCGACTGCGTGGCCGAGGTCGCCAACGTCCTGCGCATTGAGGACGTTGAGGCTTGGACCGAAGGCGTTATGGCGAACTAGTCCAGTCCTTGGCACACAACATAGCACCTGAGGGGCTCCCGTCCGTTTGGATGGGAGCCCCTTTGTTTGACGTTCATCAAGCAAAAGTTTGAACAACTTGGCCATTCGCTGACAACCGAGGGTGCCGTTTACCGATATGCGAACGAAGTTGATTTTGCGCGCCGTTATGCTGTGCTGCGTATGTCCACCCCCGAAGAATGGAGGCACCATGTTGCTCGAGGGTAAGAAAGCAATCATCACCGGAGGCACGCGCGGCATCGGCTATGCCATCGCCTGCCGTTTTATCGAGGAGGGCGCCGCCGTCACCGTCTTTGGCTCGCGTCAAGAGACCGCCGATGCGGCCGTTGAGAAGCTGACAGCCGCCTATCCCGACGCCAAGGTCTGGGGCCGTTCCTGCGACCTCACCTCACTCGAAGCCGTGACTGAGGCCTTTACCCAGGCTGCAGCCGACATGGGCGGCTTGGACACGGTCGTCAACAATGCCGGTATTTCCCAGCGTTCACCCCTCTTGGACTACACGGCCGAGGAGTTCGCCAAAGTTATGGACCTCAACGTCGTCGCCGTCTTTAACGGCCACCGGGCAGCCGCTAAGATTATGACCGAGGCTGGCCACGGCGGCACCATCACCACCACGAGCTCAATGGTCGCCAAGTACGGTCAGCCCTCTGGCGTCGGTTACCCCACGTCCAAGTTTGCCGTCAACGGCATGGTCCAGTCGCTCTCGCGCGAGCTCGCCCCCATGGGTATTCGCGTCAATGCTGTCGCACCTGGCGTAACCAAAACCGATATGGTCGCCAACCTGCCCGAAGAGGTTATTAAGCCCATCGTCGCCACCATTCCGCTGGGTCGCATGGGCGAGCCCGAGGATGTCGCCAACGCCTTTGTTTTCCTGGCGAGCGACATGTCCTCCTACGTCACGGGCGCCGTGCTCCCCGTCGACGGAGCCGCCCGCTCCTAGGGAGCCACAAGCTTTGGCTTCAAGCCTCAACATAGCTCAACCAAAAAGGCGCGCCGTCTGCATCAACCGCAGGCAGCGCGCTTTCTCTTGTTATGAAAGGGAAACTATGTCCCAGTATTTCGGATCAGAACGGGGCACGGTTTTCCCCAGGACCTCCTTGCGGAAAATGCGTCCCGTTTTGAACGCCGATTCTGGGATACCGTTTCCGCAACGGGTCTCTCGCGGAAACTGCATCCCACTCTGAGCGCCCATTCCGGGACACAGTTTCCCAACGGCCCCCGTTTCGGAAACCACATCCCGTTCCGAGCCTTCAAAGCGGGACGCGGCTTCCCCGAGAGAGTATCGACTACTTGCCGTCGTCGTCCTCGGCTTCTTCTCTTGCATAGAGCTCCAGCATGCGGCGGCGGTATTCGCGCACGGCGAGCTTGGCGCGCTCCAGACGGCGGCGCTCGCGCGGGGTCAGCTCGGACGGGTCGACCTCGTCTCCATAGGTCTTATCGGCAAGTAGGTGCGCCGCGTCCACGATGCGGGCATCGACGTGGCCGCTCGCCGCCTCGGCGGAAAGACGCTCGGCAATCGCATCGAGCGTAGGCAGGCCCTCGAATACGCGACCATGGCCATGCGAAGTCAGCAGCTCGTGCTCTCGTGCGAGCAGACTCGCCAAATCGTGGTGGGCGCGCAGGATGTCGAGCGCATCGGATGGATGCTCGGCAACTTCTGCCACGGCGGCGACCGGCGCGGCATCCACCACGCGGTAGAAGAGCTGCGCGAGCAATGGCATCAAGAACACCGTGATGGCGCCGGCGGCAACCATAACCGACGCGATGTCTTGCGACAGCGCGCCCGCGTTGACGGCAACGCTCGTCACGGCAACAATGATCGGCAGGGCCGTGGTGCAGTACAGAGCCACGGTAATGCGACCATACGCCGACACATCGCGCGTCGCAGGACAAATGCTCATGGAAATAAGAATGGGCACGGCACGAATAATCAACAACGCCACGATAAAGCCCACGAGCAGACCCGGGCGCGACGCCACGGCCGTCAGATCGATCTTTGCGCCCGATACGGTAAAGAACACCGGAATCAAAAAACCGTAGGCCAGACCGTCGAGCTTGGTCTCGAGCGTATGGTTGCCCTCGGGGATGATATAGCGCAGGACAAAGCCGGCGGCAAAAGAACCCAACACGATGTCGAGATCAAAGACAGCCGAGAATGCCACGAGCGTGACCAGGATGAGCACCGTCAGGCGCACGAAGGTCTGCGACGTGGTATCGGCGCGCTCCTCAACAAACGCAAAGAAGCGGCTGCCGACGCGCTTGGAGCGGCTCGGGACCACGGCCAGCAACACGCAAACCACCGCAAACAAGCCAAGGATAACGAGCGTTTGGATGCCAGTGCGGGCAGACAACAGCACCGACATGGCGAGCACGGGACCGAGCTCGCCCCAAGTGCCATACGCGAGAATCGAGTCGCCCACGCGCGTGCCGGTGAGCGAGCGCTCACGCATGATGGGCACGAGCGTACCGAGCGCCGTCGAAGTGAGGGCAAGCGTCACGGCGATACCGTCGAAATGACTGACCGAGAACCACGGGGTAAAGCGCACGGCAAGCCAGGCGATACCAAACGTGACGACCCACGTCGCCAAGCCGTAGCGCCCCTCGACGCCCGTGATGCTCTTGGGGTCGATCTCAAAGCCGGCAAGCAGGAACAAAAAGGCCAGGCCCAGCTCGGACACAAGCGAGACCTCAGCATCTACATGGATGACGCCGAGCATATGGGGTCCCAGCACCGCGCCGAGCACGAGCAAAAAGACCGTCTCGGGAACGGGTTTTCCGGGAATCGCCGAGGCGATAAAAGGACTCGCAAAGGCCACGAGTGCGATGATGGCGAGCGAAACGAATGCCATGTGATGCCTTTCTCTTGTTTGCGCTTCACTGTAGCACCCTCGCCGTCCTCAACGCGCCGCGAGCTGTCGTATCATAGTGAGGTTTACAAACATGTGGCTCAAGGCGACCGCAGGGCAGACCCCGCAAACCGACCGCTGCCGCATACCGTACCGTACGCCCAACCGATCAGGAAGGCAGGAACCAATGGTCTCTCGTATCTACGTGGAGAAGAAACCCGGGTTCGACGTCGAGGCTCAGCAGCTCAAGGGCGAGCTGACCGAAATTCTCGGCATCAAGGGCATCGAGGCCCTGAGGATCATCAACCGCTACGACGTCGAGGGCATCGACGAGGAGCTTTTCCGCTCCTGCGTGCCGACCGTCTTTAGCGAGCCCCAGGTCGATGTGACCTACGACGAGCTCCCCGCAAGCGATGGCGCCGTCTTTGCCGTCGAATTCCTGCCTGGCCAGTTTGACCAGCGCGCCGACTCCGCCAGCGAGTGCGTGCAGCTCATCAGCCAGGGCGAGCGCCCCGCCGTGCGCTCCGCCAAGGTCTATATCATCTCGGGCGCTCTGGACGAAGCCGCCATCGAGGCCATCAAGCACTACGTGGTGAACCCCGTCGAGGCGCGCATCGCCTCGCTCGACCTGCCCGAGACGCTGTACATGGAGACTCCCGAGCCCCAGCCCGTCGAGGTGCTCGACGGCTTCCGCAAGCTCGACGAGGCCGGCCTTGCCGCCTTTATCGCCGATCGCGGCCTTGCCATGGACGAGGCAGACATCGCCTTCTGCCAGCAGTACTTCCGCGATGAGGACCGCGACCCCACCATCACCGAGATCCGCGTAATCGACACCTATTGGTCCGACCACTGCCGCCACACCACTTTCGGCACCGTCCTGGACGACGTGACGATCGACGACGCCGTGGTGCAGCAGGCCTTCGACCGCTACATGGAGATGCGCCATGAGCTCGGTCGCGACGCCAAGCCCGTCTGCCTCATGGACATGGGCACCATCGGCGCCAAGTACCTCAAGAAGACCGGCGTCATGACCGATGTCGATGAGTCCGAGGAGATCAACGCCTGCACCGTCAAGGTGAAGGTCGATGTCGATGGCGAGGACCAGGACTGGCTGTTCCTCTTTAAGAACGAGACCCACAACCACCCGACCGAGATCGAGCCCTTCGGCGGTGCCGCCACCTGCGTGGGCGGCGCCATCCGCGACCCGCTCTCGGGCCGCAGCTACGTGTACCAGGCCATGCGCGTCACCGGCGCCGGCGACCCCACCGTCCCGGTTTCCGAGACGCTCGAGGGCAAGCTGCCGCAGCGCAAGCTCGTGACCACTGCCGCCGCCGGCTACTCCAGCTACGGCAACCAGATCGGCCTTGCCACCGATCAGGTCAACGAGCTCTATCACCCCGGCTACGTGGCCAAGCGCATGGAGGTCGGCGCCGTCGTGGGCGCTACCCCGGCAAACCACGTGCGCCGCGAGTGCCCCGCCCCCACCGACAAGATCATCCTGCTGGGCGGCCGCACCGGCCGCGATGGCATCGGTGGCGCCACCGGCTCCTCCAAGACCCAGAACACCGAGTCCGTCGAGACCTCGGGCGCCGAGGTCCAGAAGGGCAACGCCCCGGTCGAGCGCAAGCTGCAGCGCCTCTTCCGCCGCGGCGACGCCTGCCGCCTGATCAAGCGCTGCAACGACTTTGGCGCCGGCGGCGTCTCGGTCGCCGTGGGCGAGCTTGCCGACGGCCTGTATGTCGACCTGGACACCGTGACCAAGAAGTACGACGGCCTGGACGGCACCGAGCTCGCTATCTCTGAGTCCCAGGAGCGTATGGCCTGCGCCGTCGCCGACGGTGACGTCGAGGAGTTCATGGGCTACGCCGCCGAGGAGAACCTCGAGGCGACCGTTATCGCCGAGGTTACCGCCGAGCCGCGCATGCGCATGGCCTGGAACGGCGTCGCCATCGTCGACCTGTCCCGCGAGTTCCTCAACTCCAACGGCGCACCCAAGCACCAGGTCGCCCACGTGTGCGCCCGTAGCGTGTGGCAGCCCAGCTGGGCCGGCACCACGCTCGCTGAACGCATGACCTCGCTCGTCACCGACCTCAACGTCGCTTCCAACAAGGGCCTTTCCGAGCGCTTCGACTCCACCATCGGTGCCGCAACCGTGCTCATGCCCTTTGGCGGCAAGACGCAGCTCACCCCGAGCTCGGCCATGGTCGCCAAGTTCCCCGTGGACGGCGAGACCACCACGGCGAGCGCCATGGCATGGGGCTTTAACCCCTATCTGATGGAAGCCGACCAGTTTGCGGGCGCCTACCTGTCCGTGGTCGAGTCCATCGCCAAGCTCGTGGCTGCCGGCTTTGAGCACAAGCGCGCCTATCTCTCCTTCCAGGAGTACTTCGAGCGCCTGCGCACCGAGGCCGAGCGCTGGGGCAAGCCCATGGCTGCCGTCCTGGGTGCCCTCATGGCCCAGGTCGACCTGGGTGCCGGCGCCATCGGCGGCAAGGACTCCATGAGCGGTTCGTTTGAGGACGAGGCCGGCGAACTCAACGTTCCGCCGACCCTGATCAGCTTCGCCGTCGCTGTGGGCAGGGCCGCCCGTGCCGTCTCGCCCGAGTTCAAGGGCCTCACGCACCGCGTCGTCCGCATCGCCCCCGCTACCTATGGCGAGGACTACCGTCCCGACGCTCAGCAGCTGCTCTCCGCGTTTGACGCCGTCGAGGCGCTCACTGCTACCGGCAACGCCCTGGCCATCTCCACGCCCGGCTACGGCTGCGGCGCCGAGAGCCTCTTTAAGATGTGCGTCGGTAACCAGATCGGTATCGAGCTTGCCGAGGATGTAGACGTGGAGAGCCTCTTCACCCCGCTCTACGGCAGCTTTATCGTCGAGCTCGCCGAGGACGCCGAGCTGCCCGAGGTCGCCGACGGCATTGTTCTCGAGCCCCTGGGCACCACCGTCGAGGGCTATGTCATCGACACCGGCTCCGAGGTCATCGAGCTCGCCGAGCTCCAGGAGGCCTGGGAGAGCGGCATCGAGGGCGTCTTCGCCTACCGCAGCGCCGGCGAGACCCCCGAGGTCGAGACCATCGACTTCCGCGCCAAGGACATCCACGTGTACGGCGGCGCCAAGATCGCCCGCCCGCGCGTGATCATCCCCGTGTTCCCCGGCAACAACTGCGAGTACGACAGCGCCCGCGCCTTCCGTGCCGCCGGTGCCAAGGCCGACACCTTCGTGATCAACAACCTCACACCCGAGGCCGTCGCCGAGAGCACCCACGAGCTTGCCCGCCGCATCCGTGCAAGCCAGATCGTCATGATCCCCGGCGGCTTCTCGGGCGGCGACGAGCCCGACGGCTCTGCCAAGTTCATCACGGCGTTCTTCCGCGCTCCCGAGGTCACCGAGGCAGTCCGCGACCTGCTCAAGGCCCGCGATGGCCTGATGCTGGGCATCTGCAACGGCTTCCAGGCCCTGATCAAGCTCGGCCTGGTGCCCTATGGCGACATCGTCGACGCCACGCCCGATGCGCCCACGTTGACGTTCAACACCATCGGTCGCCACCAGAGCCGTCTGGTGCGCACCCGCATCTCGTCCAACTTGTCCCCGTGGCTGTCGCAGTGCAGCCTGGACGACCCCTACACCGTCGCCATCAGCCACGGCGAGGGCCGCTTTGTCGCCAATGACGAAGTGCTCGCCCAGCTGATTGCCAACGGCCAGGTCGCCACGCAGTACGTGGGCGAGAATGGCAAGCCCAGCATGGACCTTTCCGTCAACCCCAACGGCTCCGCACTCGCCATCGAGGGCATCACGAGCCCCGACGGCCGCGTCCTGGGCAAGATGGGCCATGCCGAGCGTCGCGGCGACAACCTGTACCGCAACGTGCCCGAGCATGTCCCCGGCGATAAGTTCATGCCGATCTTTGAGAGCGGCGTGGCCTACTTCGCTTAAACCTTTCCCATCGGGTACAATCCCTTCGGGTAACAACACCCGCCACCGGCACATCCGGTGGCGGGTTCTTTTTTGCTTCGCGCATGTAGGAAGGACATCATGGAAAGCCGCAAGCCGTATCTCGCCACCCTACCCGGACTCATCCTGGGTTGCCTCGTCTGCTGTGCACTCTGGGGATCGGCCTTTCCCTGTATCAAGATCGGTTACGCACTCTTTGGTATCCCAGCGCACGATAGCGCCTCGCAGCTGCTCTTTGCGGGCTTGCGCTTCACGCTTGCCGGCGCCCTGGTTATCGTTGGGATGAGTGCGGCCCAACGCCGACCGCTCGTTCCGCAAGCGCGCGATATCAAGCCCATCTGCATCTTGTCGCTCTTCCAGACTATCGGGCAGTACTTCTTTTTCTACCTGGGCCTCTCGCGCGCCAGCGCCATGTCGAGCTCCATCATCGAGGCCAGCGCCAACTTCCTCGCAATCCTCTTTGCCGCCCTGGCATTTCACACCGAGAAGCTCAATGCGGCCAAAGTGCTCGGCTGCGTACTGGGCTTTGCCGGCGTCGCTCTCGTCAACCTTTCGGGCGCGGATGGCACCTTTGGCTTCAGGCTCGATGGCGAGGGCTTTATCCTAGCCTCCACCGTCGCGGGTGCCCTTTCGACCTGCCTGATTGGCATCTTCTCGCGCGAGCACGACGGCGTCTTGCTTGCCGGGTGGCAGTTCTTGGTCGGCGGCCTTGTCCTCACCGCCATCGGCTTTTTGATGGGTGGCGCGCTCTCCCCCACGGCGATTGCCCCCGCCATCGCGCTCATCATCTACATGGCGCTTATCTCCGCGGTCGCCTACTCGCTGTGGTCGCGCCTGCTTGCCGTCAACCCCGTCAGCCGCGTCTCGGTCTTTGGGTTTATGAACCCCGTCTTTGGTGTGCTGCTGAGCGCGCTGCTGCTCGGCGAAGGCGCGGGCACGAGCCCCGTTACCGTCATCGTTGCCCTGTTGTTGGTCTGCGGCGGCATCATCATCGTCAACAAACCCAAAAAAGCCTAGCGAGCTCACCTTTTTAAAGAGGGCGTTCGCACACTTTAGCTCAATGGAGCTCACTGATTCTCGTTGATTTCGTACCGAGTCGCGGCGGCAGACGCCCGTCTTGCCGCACCGCGCCTGGGCATTATGGCCGGTGGCCCCCGCAAACGCAAAAAGGGCGCACAACCATCGCAACGGTCGTGCGCCCTTTTTTCTAGCGTATCTGGGCGCCGGCTTTCTTTTTCTCGGCCTTGACGCGGTAGAGTTCCGCGTCGGCAGCGCGAAGCAAGTCTTGCCAGGTATCGACGCCATCACCAACCCGTGCGTAGCCGATGGACATCCGCAACAGATACGGAACCTCAGCGCGCGCGAGCTCGTCGTT
Organism: uncultured Collinsella sp.; assembly: GCA_905209455.1. GTDB lineage: Bacteria > Actinomycetota > Coriobacteriia > Coriobacteriales > Coriobacteriaceae > Collinsella. The sequence continues at coordinate 39,554 of CAJLTA010000009.1, read as the reverse complement.
AATCGCCGAACACAGATCTATGATGTCCTGTTCCGCCGCCGCCTTTTGGAGCACCACGAACTCATCGCCACCGTAGCGTGCGATAAAGCCACCAGACACCGAGCAGACTTCTTTGAGCGCAGCGGATATGACCTGAAGAGCGTGGTCGCCCTCCACATGTCCATAGCGATCGTTAATCTGCTTAAAGCCGTCAGCGTCCATCATAAGCAGATATACATCTTCGGCCTGATCCACATTTGAAAAGAGCGACAGCATATAGGTCTCAAAACGGTTGCGGTTGTTGAGTCCAGTCAACGGGTCAGTCGAGATCAGTTGCTCCTGGCAGATGATATAGAGCAGCAACATGCTAATCATTATGCCGACACAAAGGCCAGGCACCGAGTATACGATCTGAAAGGTACCGCCCACCAGGGCCGGAATGGCGAAAAATGCCAAGGTTCGATAGATAGCCTTCGTCTGCAGGCTCTCGACCCTGCGAGATTGCACAAACGCATGCAGGGACGTATGTATAACGTAACAGTAGCTGACAATGGGCTGGGTCATATAGGCAAAGCCGCGACGATACACGCCCTGCGAATCGATATAGAACAAGGCGTGCGTCCAGTAACTGGTAAAAGCCAGCACGACCACCAGAGCCGTAGGCAACGTTACAAGCACCACCCTATAGCGTGAGGTCACAAGGCGAGAGCCCTGCATCGTCTCGGAATAGATAAACCAAATGAGACACGCGATGGCAAAGAGCGAAAACGAAACCGCGTTGGAAATCCAGTTGGCAGCAATACCCAACGTGCCGTCCGCACCATCCGAAAGCGTCCAGATCATATCGAATAATATGTACGCGGCAGAGGTGTAGCCAAGCATGCTAAACAATAGCTGCAGGGTGCTCGAGAACAAGGAGCGACGACTTCGCGCGGCAAGCCCGATAAGAACAATCATGCATAGCAGGAATATCTCAATCTTGAGTGCCTTAACCACTAGACGCCATCCCTTCAATATCCGAATGGGCAGAATCGCCCAATTCGAATCAGGGCAATAAACACCCCTTTACTCCGCAGGGGTAAAGGGAATCATAGCAAAGCGCCCGAACATCACTGCAAAACAGTTTCTGTTCGGGCGCTCGGACGGCGCGAATTGCACGCCGGAATCAATTATCGGTAACGGCCGTTACTCGCCATCGATGTCGGTCGCGACGGCCTCCTCGATGGCCTCGACACCGGCAGGCGACAGGTCCTCCTTGCCCTGGCAGAACTTCTTGTCGACCCAGCCGGTCAGAATCGGAGCTATGATTGCCGTGATGATAACGGCAGTGGCGATCTGGGCGTACGCGGTGGGTGCAAGCTCGGCGTAGCGCGGCGCGACCTCGGCGAGAGCAACCGGCGTGGTCATAGCCGTGCCGGCGATGGTGGAGCAAGCCACGGCAGCCTTGCCGTTACCACCGCACAGGCGCTCGAACGCAAAGGTGATGGGACCGACGACAAACAGCGTGACAAGGCCCAGCAAGATGCCGGAAATGCCACCGGTGATAAAGCTCGACAGGCTCATGGACGCACCGAGCTGAAATCCGATGACGGCAATCGCGGGGTTGGCACCGGGAACTAGCAGGTTCTTGATAAACGGGAACAGGTTACCCAGAACCATGCCGATAACGAGCGGCAGGATGGATCCGATGATGGTGCCGACGGGGATGTTGGCGAGACCCGAGACACCGAGGATGATCATGGTGACGGCGGGGCCGGCCGTAAAGAACAGGATACCGACGGCGCCCTGCTCGGACTCATCGCCGAACTCGCCCATGATGCCCGTATAGAGCGCCATGTTGCAAAACGTAATGCCGCCGATGATAGACACGGAGCTCAGACCCAGGAAGTTGTCGTTAAAGAAATATGCCACGCCTAGGCCGAGAGCCGCTGCGACGACCAGCTTGGGAATCAGCACGACGATGCCGGTCTTGATGGCGCCCGGCGTGGACTTGAAGCTGATGCCGGCGCCCACAAACAGCAGGATCGCGGCGACGATGGTATTGGAGCCACCGCGGCAGGCAGCCGTAAAGAAGCCGCCGACCTCAAAAACCTGCGGGCAGAAGGTGTTGAGCAAAAGACCGACGATCATCGGATAGATCATGATGTCGCCCGGAATGCGCGGGACCTTGAATTTCTTTTGCTCGTTGGTGGTTGCTTCCTGTGCCATGAAACCCCATTTCCGCTGACGGGGTACAAAAGCCCACGTCACGCTTTGCTACAGTAAAGTTTGACCATGGTACCAGAAGAAATAGACCAGCTCGGTGAAAAATCCGACAAGTTGGGATGGAACGAGATTCGGCGCCCGCGACGCCACCCCTATATAAGGCTCAAGACAATATAGAGTACGATGCCCGAGACGCAGCACCACAGCATCGATTTTGTCTTGACCGCCACGACCACGACGCCGGCGGCCGCAATCCAGGGAACCAAGGCAGGCCAGAGTCCCGCGTCGAACGCGCCGGGGCTCACCAAGTCGTTGGCGACCAGCGCGGCAAAGGCAGCGGGCGGGATATAGCCCAGGGCCTCGGTAATGCGAGGCGACAGGGTCCGCCCGCGCAAGGCGAACGCCGGCGCGATGCGAAAGAACGCGATAGCAGCCCACGACGACAGCCACAGAACCAAGAACTCGTTAACGGGCATCGCGGGCACCTCTTCCGTCAAATACAGCATCGCACGCCAACGCAATGGCAATGCCGGCCACGACGCTTGCCGGCACGGCAATATTCGTGAGGCCCAAGAACTTGCATACGGCGACGGACACCGCGCCCGAAACCGCCGCGACAACGTTGCCGCGCGACAGCCGCTGCGAAAAGAGCAGGCAGATAAAGAGCGAGGTGCAGACAAAGGCTGCAATGGCGGTGGGAACATCGACAACGGCGCCGACGATGGCGCCCGTCGTACACGAAACGCCCCATGTTGCGATAAGGGTCACGTTGAGCACGAAGGACTCACGCGGGCCCCAATCCTCCCCTTCAACCAACTTGGCAAGCGAGATGCCGTATGCCTCCTCGGTAAGTGTCGCGGCAACAGCCAGCGTCTGACGCTTCGAGGCACCCCTCAGATGCGGTGCGATCGATGCCGAGTAAAGCGCAAAGCGCGAGGAGATTGCGGCGACGCTCGCGACGATCGATGCTGCAGGCACACCCGCCAGCCACAGGTTACAGATCATAAACTGCCCGCTGCCCGTCACAAACGTGCTGCTCAGGGCAAAGACCATCCAGGGCTCCATTCCCGTCTGCCCCATGATCATTCCGCACGGCGCGCCTATTGCAACATAGGTAAGCATCACCGGCCAGACGGTTCTAACGATTTTGAGCACCATACGCTTCTCATCCTGACAAGGTCTCCGAGCCGCATGTAGCGATACGGCAGAATCATCATCCGACAGCAACCGAGTTCACCTACAATTGCCACCGGATCGAAAGACACAACTTTTTAGGAAGTCATTATGACAGCTATCGATCGAGACCGGGCGCGCGCGGCCTTCAAAAGCTACACCGATGCCTACGACGCCACCAACCCACGCATCGCGCTCAAAATCGAGCATACGTACCACGTGGCCGAGGCATGCGATGCCGTAGCGCGCGAGCAGGGCTGGTCGTCAGAAGATATTGACCTGGCATGGCTTTGCGGCCTGCTGCACGATATGGGCCGCTTTGAGCAGCTGCGACGCTGGGACACCTTTAAGGACGCCGAGAGCATGAGCCATGCGGTGCTGGGCATCGAGATCCTCTTTGGCGAGAATCCCGCCGATGCACCCGCCGTAACGAGCATCCGCGACTTTATCGATGACCCGGCAGAAGATGAGCTCATCCGAGCGAGCATTGCCTATCACAGCGATTTCCGTCTACCCGCGCAGCTCGACGAGCGCACACGGAGCTTCTGCGATATCGTGCGCGATGGCGACAAGATCGACATTATGCGTACCATCGCCGACAGCACCGTCGACACCATCCTCAAGGTGGACGAGAAGACGTTTCTCGGCAGCCGTTTCTCGTCGCCGACACTTGCCGCCTTTGACGAGCACCGCTGCGTCGCGCGCGACGAGCGCAACGAGCCGGCGGACTACCTGGTGGGGCTCATCTGCTTTATGTTTGAGCTCGTCTATCCAGCGAGCCGCGCGCTGGCGCGCGAGCAGGGCAATATCTACCGCCTGCTCGACGCGCCTTTTGGCATCACGCGGCCCTTTACCGACCCCGCCACGCAGGCAACTTGGAGCCGCCTTAAGGACGAGATGCGCGACTGGCTGGCGCGCGCCTAGCGCTCAAGCTGAGCCAGCAGCTCCTCGACGACCTCGACGGCATCGCCGACAACCTTGTACTGGGCAGTACCAAAAATGGGGGCATCCGGGTCCTCGTTGATGGCGATAATGCACTCAGCCCCACCGATGCCGGCAAGATGCTGGATGGCGCCCGAAACACCGATACTCACGAGAAGCTTGGGCGAAACCGATACGCCCGTCTGGCCAATCTGATGGCGATACTCCAACCAGCCGGCCTCCACGACAGGTCGCGTGCAGCCAAGCTCGGCTCCCAGAGCCTCGGCGAGCCTTCGCATCAGCGGCAGATTTTTCTTGGAGCCAATGCCGCGACCCACCACGACCAGGCGCTCGGCATCGGCGATCGAAGCCTGCTGTCCCCACTCCTCGGCGGGAATCGAGATCTCGACACGAGCCTTAGCATCATCCGCAAGTGATATCTGGGTGATCGTGCCGGAACGGCCGTAGTCGAAGTCGGGAGCCTTAAAGATACCGGAGCGCACCGTTGCCATCTGCGGACGGTGGTTGGGGCAAATGATGGTGGCCATCAAGTTGCCGCCAAACGCCGGGCGCGTCTGCTGCAGTAGGCCCGTCTCCGCATCCATCGAAAGCACGGTGCAGTCGGCCGTAAGACCCGTCTGCAAACGCACGGCAACGCCGGGTGCCAGTTCGCGACCAAAAGCGGTCGCACCGTATAGGATGGCCTCGGGTTTGCGTTCGGCTACCAAATCGCAGATCAAGTGGGCGTAGACCTCCGCATCGTTTTGGCGCAGACGCTCGTCGCGACAGGCCAGGACTTCGTCGGCGCCCGCGCAAACCAGATGTTCCAGGTCCCCGAGCGAGCCCTCGGGGCTCATGCCGACCAGTGCCACCAGACGGCAGCCGCGAGCATCGGCAAGCTCGCGCCCCTTGCCCATGAGCTCGTAGGCCACGGGAGCCACGGCGTCGTGCTCGTCAGTCTGCACGAAGACCCAAATGTCTCGATATGCATCAAGGTCCACCGCACCAGCGGCCTCGTCACGCTCGATCGAGATAGCGTTGACGGGGCAGGCGTCGACACATCCGCCGCATAGGATGCAGCCGTCGGTTACGCGGGCGCAACGGTTGGGCCGCTCGCCTTCCACTACGATGCCGCCCGAGGCACAGGCGCGAACGCAGCGACCGCAGCCGATACAGGCTTCGCTATCGATAATCAGTCCGCTCATCTATGCCATCCCCTCGATAATCTTGGCAAGTTTTACCGCCTGCTCGGACGCCGTTCCCTCAACGGCCTCGCACGTTTGATCACGGTCGGGCACAAACGAGCGCACGACCTGCGTCGGTGATCCGGCAAGGCCACAACGCGAGGGATCGGCGTTCACGTCGGCGGCACTGACCACGCGCACGTCCGCCTCCTCTGCCGCGCGAATACCGGCAATACTCGGCATACGCAACTGGCCAATCTCCTTGGCGGTCGTCATCGCGCACGGCATCTCAAGGTACACCGTCTCCTCGCCGGCATCGCATCCGTGAACGAGCGCCAGCGAGCCACACGTCGTAAAGCCCGCGCTTTGCACGCAGCTCACGTCGGTCACGCAGGGGATCTCAAAGGCACCGGCAAGCTCGGGGCCGATCTGGGCCGTATCGCCGTCCACTGCCATCTTGCCGCAGATGAGCAGGTCGAAGTCCTCATCGAGCGCCTCGATACCGCATTTGAGGGCATAGGTGGTGGCTAGGGTATCGGCACCCGCAAAGGCTCGGTCGGTCAGCAGCAGCGCGTCGTCGGCACCGCGGGCGATACAGTCGCGCAGCAGCGATTCGGTCGCGGGGATGCCCATCGACACCACCGTCACGCGCACATCCATGCCAAAGCCGATAAAGTCGTCCTTCAGCGCCAGCGCGCATTCCAAAGCGCTCGCATCAAAGGGATTAATGACCGCCTGCTTGCCATCGCGCACGATGGTATTGGTCTTGGGGTCCATCTTGACCTCGGTGCTGCCCGGCACGGCCTTGACGCACACCACCATATGGAAATCGCTCATCTTCACGCGCCCCCTTTCTGGACGAGCTCATCCAAGAGCTTCTCCGAAAACAGGTTGCCGCGACCCAGCTGCCCGTCGGGATCGAGCTGGAGCTTGAGTAGAGCCGACTCGACCATGGCCTCGTGACCGTACATCGTCTCCAAGAAGCCCGCTTTGATCTTGCCGACGCCGTGCTCGGCAGAGACGGCGCCGCCCATAGCAGTTACCTCGGCAGCCCACTGGGCAAACAACTCGCCACCGCGACGGTAATCCTGTGCATCGCGCGGCAGGATGTTCACATGCAGATGGTTGTTACCGATGTGCCCCCAGGCGGCAGATTCAAGCCCACTTTCGGCCAACGTGCGGCGATAAAGGGCGATGACATCGCCCAAGCGTGCGTTGGGCACCGACATGTCCGAGCCCAGTTTGGTAATGGTGGGGTTCGTGCGGCGGCGCTCGTCGATGAGCATGTTGACGCTCTCGGGAACCGCGTGGCGGAAAAACCGCTGGCATTCGCGATCGACTTCGGTGCGCGCGACCCAAGTCGCGTTGTCGCGGCCGCCCGCAAGTTCCAAAACCCACCCCAAGTGGTACAGCTCCTCGGTCGCCTGCGCCTCGTCGTCGCAGTCGAGTTCCACGTAGACGCAGACCTTTGCCTCCTTGTCGAGCGCCGGCAGCGAGGCAAACGCGGTCGACCGCTCGCGCTGGCGGCGAAGGATATCCAGGGCGCCCGCATCGAAATATTCGATGGCAGCCGCGTGGGACAGGACGGGACGCATAGAATCGGTGAAGGACACGGCCTTGTCTTCGCTGTCAAAGAAACAGCTCACGCCCCAAACGACCGCAGGCGCCGCCTGCAGGGCAATCTCGAGCTCGGTGATGACGCCGATTGTGCCACATGCACCGATAAACAGATCGATGGCATCCATATCGTCAACAACGAAATAGCCTGAGGCATTTTTGGTCTTGGGCATGGTGTAGTCGGGAAGGTCGAGCTCGAGCGCGCGGCCCTCTGCCGTCACAAGCGACAGGTGGCGACCCTGGGCAAAAGCCTCGCCGCGCTGAAGCTCAAGCAAATCGCCATCAGCCAGCGCGACGCGGAGTCCCGTGATATGTGGGCGCATGGGGCCGTAGGCGTAGCTGCGAGCACCGGAGGCGTTACATGCCGCCATGCCGCCCAGACAGGCAGATGCCTCGGTGGGATCGGTGGGAAAAAACTGCTCGGGGGCCTCTTGGAACTCCTCGTAGGCCTCAAGCGATGCCTGGTCCCAACCAGCGGTCGGCAGCACCTTCTTGCCCAGCTGCTTGCGCAGTTCCGAAAGCACAACGCCCGGCTCCACGCGCAGCAGAAATTGGCCTTGTTCATCGCGGCGAAGGCCCAAGTAGCGATTCATGCGGGAAGTATTGAGAATGTGACCGCCATGAGGCACGGCGCCGGCGGCAAGACCGGTCCGGGCGCCCTGAACCGTCACCGGGACACGCTCGACATGGAGCTTTTTCAAAATGGCGCGGACCTCGTCCTCCGTTGTCGGAAACGAGATGCTCGAGGCCTCGCCCGATGTGCGAGACTCATCGCGACCATACTCTTCGAACTCGTCGGTGAAGGGTTTAATGGTTGCAGGCACGCGAACTCCCCCTTTAGCTAACTACAGTGTTTGCAGGGAGATGTTACCGCATCGTTTCGTCGACGTGTTCGAGACCGTCTCCATAATTGGCGTTTTTTACGTTCGTGTAATTCGGTGAGCGGCTGGATTTCCTCGACAGACGATGCTTTTGACACATATCGCCCTGCCGTCGCCGATCGCTCGATTGTCGCTCGAAAAAAGTTGAAGTATTTTTTGCCGCCTTTTATCTGCGGAGACGCCAATCCGTCAAGCATTTGGTCAGAAATTGGTCAAGTAGCGGCTGATACGGTCGGCGTCGACAGCCAAAACCGATAGAAGTTTTGGCCCAGAAGCAGGGAGGTTCCCATGGCATATTACTGGCCCCAGTACGGCATCGCCATCGAAGTCGACGACGATCCCCATCTCCTGCCTTTCGACGAAGAGGCATTCCCCGATACGACGGTCTACCACGTTACCACCGATGTGATCTGCGACCCCGAGTCGTTCTCGGCGCTCGCCCACCACATCGCGCATATCCACGACATCGAGCTCCCTCCCGACTTCGAAGAGCTCGTCTACTCGCGCCGCCTGATGCTTCACATGCTCTTTGGAGCGGACCCGTCCACCTTTGCGCGCATCTATACCGCCAAGGATGCCGCATGAGCGCGAAGAAGCCACCCCGCTTTGCAGGCCTGGGTCGTCGCAAGAAGCTCATCGTTGCCTGCTTGGCCATCGTCTGTGCCCTTGTCGCCGTAGGACTATACGCTTGGCAGTCGCAGCCCGTACCCGAGGCGGGCGCTTCGGTTACGACGGCCGAGGGCAAAACGCGTCAGGAAATCCAAGATGAGCTCGACGCCATCGTCCGCGACAACATGATGACGATTTCGGTCGCACCGGTCGCTCAGCTACAGGAGGACGGCAAGCTGCGCGTCAACGTGCAAAACGTCCAAGACAATAAATTTCCCCAGCGATTCCGCGTCATCCAAAACGACGAGACCATGTACGAATCCGGTGTGGTCGAGACCGGCAAGACAATCGAAACGTGCCCCGCCGGCGACATCAAAGAAGGCGAGGCGTACATCGAGATCCAGGCACTCGATGCAAAGACCCTCGACAGCCACGGCAATCCGACACGTGTCAAGGTACGGGTTGAGCAAGCCGAGAACTAGCTTTCCGGCCGACGCGGCACCGCACGCAATTCACCAGCATTCGTCCAATCATCGCGGGGACGGCCCGCGGCGAATAGAAAGGAACGACCATGGACATCACCAGGAACATGAACGGAGCCAGAGCGCTCGTCGTGGGCGCAGGGCTCGCGCTCGCGCTCGCAATGGGCGCCGCCCCGACGCCAGCTATGGCAGCCGGACGCGTTGGAACCACGAAAGTAATGGTCAGGACCGAGATCGACAACGTTGAGTTCAAAGTTCCGACGGTTATTCCCTTCGTCGCCAAGGCCGACGGCACGCTTCAGGGCCCCTCTGAAGACGCGACCACCATCGACAATCATTCGGCCTACGGCATCCATGTCACCAACATGAAGATCGACGCCATGAACACCTGGACCATTGCTGCCGACGCCAAGGCCGGAACCGCACAGAACTCCATCGACTTTAAGGTCGGCCCCGACGGCGCACTCCAGAACGCCAGCGCCGCAATGCAAGGGACGGGCCTCGATCTTTCCAAGAATGCAGCCTTCGACATGGGCTACCAGGGCATTGCCGGCGGCACGGACAAAATTAAGCTCAAGACAAGCGGAAACGTCGCCCGCGTCACACGCGACATCTTCCGCGTAACCGGCGAAGGCGATCAGGTTGCAACGATCACCTGGACGGTCGAGCCCGGTGCGCACACGGCATAAGGCCGTCGCCCTGGCCGCCGCCGTCAGCATCCTAGCGTTTGGGCCAGCCATGGCCTTTGCCCAGCAAGAACAGGCTCAGGCCGCCACGCAAGTGACGGTCGACCTCTCGGAGCTCGACCGCGGCGACCGCGAGGAACCGTTGGCGCAGACAGGCGACAGACGATGGCTCTTGGCAGCAGGCGCCACAGCAGCAGGCGCGGGAACCGCCGGCCTCGGTCTGCACATCAAACGCAGCCAGAAACAAAACACGGACAGACCGCACTAAATTAGCTAAGGAGACCCCATGGCATCGAAGAACCTTTTGCCCGTCGTCGCACTCTGCGGCGCGCTCGCAACCGGAACGCCTGTCGCCGCTTGGGCGACTCCCGCCATGGCAGACTCCTTACCAGCAGCCCTAAGTTCCGCACCAAATCCGTCGAGCGCCATTGCGTGCAAGCGTTTTTCGATCGCACAGGCCGCGATCTCAACCTCGGGATGCCTTCGTCGTAATACGGACGGCTCGATAGTCGTGGATATCAAGCGTTCGAACAAGGCAAACGGCTCCCAGGCGGGGTGTGCCGTCTGCACGTGGCGCTCGGTTGTGCTCGATGCGGATGGCGATCCATGCAATTTAGAGCTGCGCATCGACATCGCTTCGGTCGATGACTCGGCGAACGGAGCGAAGGTCGCCTTCGACGGTACGTTTTTTGAGAAAGGAGGCGGTATATGTCTGGGCTGCGCCGCCGCGAATGCAGACGACACGCAGCCCACCCTCTCATTCACGGCATCGTTGCGGCTGACCAAAGCCGGTACCGATGCCATCGCGGCGGGAGAAGCGTCCCTGCTGTTCTACACCGTCAGCGCCAAAGACACAGACGCTCATTTCGAGAAGCCAGCCGGATCACTCAGCCTTACACGAGGGTTAGAGGCAGGCCCTATTGAAATCGATGCCCACGCGCAAAGCAGGCAACGCATTCTTGCCGACCCGGCGCTTCTCGAAATGGAGTGGAACGGATCCGGAGCCATCGGAATTCTCCCCTCCGCGTTTGACGCCAAGACGCTCCCCTCAAACGACGAACCCATTAACGCAACCATACAAGAAGAGGGCGCGGACAAAGAAGCAGATGCGGGCGACACGCCGCCGCCGACAAACAGCGTCCCAGCTTCTTTCGAAGCACCGAATGAGCCCGCTACCGATCCAAACGATACCGAGCTCGCAGACAGTCTGGGACTTGCTGATCCTCAAGAGATCGATGAAGGTAACTGCTGCGTGCTTGCCGCGCTCGACCACACAGAGGTCATCGACGCTGCGAACATCGAAGTTGCCGCCGCCAATCAGCCCGTCCGCAAGTCGGCCATCATCGCATTTCCTGAATCCATCGAAGTCGTCTTTTTGCCATCGGGCGAGGTCGTGGCCCCAACACTGCTCACCTTGTTGGGCGCCAAGAATACTCGAAACGAAATTAAAAAGGTCACAGTTGTCGACCCTGCAACCACCGCCAAGCTGCGTCTATACGCCGTTGCCGCAAACGGAAGCAAGACCCTGGAATTCGATGGCGACACACTTCTAGCCTGGCGACGTCTGGACATTATGCAAGACGTCTCGTACCAGATCGAGCTCGAAGGGTTTGATCGTGCCCGCGATGCCAATATCATCGCCGCGGCTATTGAATCCCCGCAGCGGCTTATGACACTGCGCTTTGAATACTATCCCTATGTCCCGACAACCACCTGAGGCTTAAATGCTGCGCATCATTCCTAATACCACTTATATAACGTATTAGATGGGTTGCGATGTGCCTCGCATTTCGTTCTGCTACGATTGCCACGTTGGCATCAATACAGGAGGGCTCATGCCGGGCTTGGGAACAATCATCAACGTTGTGCTTTTAGTTGCGGGCGGTCTTTTAGGATTAGCGGGCGGCCGCTTCATTACACCGCGCATCCAAGACACGCTCATGAAAGCATCGGGGCTGTGCGTCCTGTTTATCGGCCTGGGCGGCACCATGCAAAAGATGCTCATCATCGATGGAAAGGCGCTAGCGACCACCGGTACCACCATGCTCATCGTCTCATTTGCGCTCGGTTCGCTCATCGGCGAGGCCGTCAACTTGGAAGCCGCCATCGAGAACCTTGGCGAATGGCTCAAGCGCAAAACCGGCAGCGAGGGCGATAACGAGTTCACCAACGCTTTTGTCTCGACTTCACTCACCGTGTGTATCGGCGCCATGGCCATTGTGGGATCGATCCAGGACGGTCTGCTCGGTGACTGGTCAACGCTTGCCCTGAAAGGCGCATTGGACTGCATCATCGTCTGCACCATGACGGCGTCGCTTGGCCGCGGCTGCATTTTCTCCGCCCTGCCCGTCGCCGTGTTCCAGGGGACGATCACGTTGTTTGCCGGCGCGCTCTCCCCCATCATGACCACAGCAGCCCTCAACAGCCTTTCGCTCGTAGGCTCCATGCTCATCTTCTGCGTCGGCGTCAACCTCATCCGTCCTCAGACCTTCCGCACGGCCAATATGCTCCCCTCCGTCGTCATCGCCGTCATCTACGCCCTCCTGTTCTAAATCTATCAACGCAGCGGTATCTCGAACACCTGTTTGATGCTGTGCTATGATATGAGGTCACCGTAGCTGCGTTCGAGAGGAGGAGCGGTGGCCGACCAGGACATCAAGATGCTCATCGAGCGTATTATGGCCGAGGCCCGGACCCATCAGTCCGCCCGCTTCTCAAACGAAATCTACGCAGACGAGCCGATTCTCAAAACCGGCCGACAGATGCAGAATTTCCTCCCCGACCAGTACCGTAAAATGCGCGAGATATCGCGCTGGCAGGATGACCCCAAGGGCGGTGCGGGCCGCTGGCTTTCGGAAGCCGAGCTTTTTTACCGCCAGGGCCTGCTGATGGCCGACTTTGAGGACGACTGCCCCTACAACGGCACCTTTAAGTCGTACTTTCCCACCTACAACGCCATGAGCGACCGGCAGCTGCGCGGCTACTTTACCTGGCGTGCCCAAGTGCGCCGCGGAACCGTCGAGGAAACGTCTACGTCCTTTGCCTTTCTGTATCTCTATGAGCTGATCTGCGGCATTGGCGTAGATAATCCGCTCGATGGTTTTAACAAGATCAAGGCTTTTTGGGATGTCTATCGCGCCTTCGAGCCCGGCATCGACCGGTTTGCGCGCGTGTGGCTGCAGGATTACGCCGTGTTCCACGGGCTCGACCCCAAGCTGCTTCGTGACTCTAAAACCGTCATGTTCGATAACGCCCTTATCGAGCTGCGACGCGCGGCACGAGACCTTGTCCCAGCACCGGCACCGTCCGGCCAGACCCCTAAGCGTCGCAAAACCTCCGAGCCCACGCTCCCCCTTCCGCCCGATGAGGTGCGCGAGGAGCGACTCATGGCTGCCATCGACGCACTCTCCACATACAACCTAAGTAACTCGCGGCTCGACCGCAGCCACCACCGCGATCTGCGCCACGTGGCATGCGCCGTGTATGTCCGCATGGCGCGCTACTATGACACGCACCGAAAGACTGGCATCGTGACGAGTTTATTTGGGGAGGAGACGGCCATGCCCTACACCATGTTTGCCTCGGCCGTATTCTTTGCGCCCGAGCGCCACGAGGACTGCGAATACCGCCTGGATCCTATCCATATCTACCGTTGCCAAAACGGCTTTTGGGAATGCATGCGTATCCACGGTAGTAGGCAAAAGAGCAGCAAGCTCGGTGAAATGATGCGCGCCTGCGACCAACGCCTGCGCCTGGCGCTGGACCCCGCCCATCCCCTTAAGGAAGAAAAGGTCCCCAAATATCTGGCCAAGATTATCGATGACGAGATTGTGGCATGGCTCTCGTGGGACGCCGCACACCAGCCCGTCAAGATCGATATCGATCTGAGTCAGCTGGGGCACATTCGGAGCGCCGCTGCGCAAACGCGCGAAGCGCTTTTGATCGACGAAGAGCGCGAGAACGACGCATCCGCAGAAGCCGAGGCAGCGGACTCGGGGCAACCGGAAGCCGAGCCCGTAGCCGACGCGATTGTCGAACCGGTCGTGGCACCCATTCGGCAGGACTTGACCGACGAGCCGACCATATCCACCGAACAGTTTGGTGTCGTGGCACCGCTTCTCGCGCCGATGCCCGCGTTCGCAGCTGCTGCGCCCGCTGACGCCACAAACGAACTCGCGCCCGCCGCAGATGCCTTCCTTCGCGCACTGTTCGAGCAAAACGCAGTACAGGCGGAATCGGCGGTAGCGCAATCGGGGCAGAGCGAGGACATGCTCGTCGATGCCATCAACGAGGCGCTCTTTGACCTGGTGGGCGACACCGTAATTGAATTTAGCGCGGCAGGGCCGCAGATTATTGAGGACTACGAAGCAGACGTGAGAGGATACCTAGACCATGTGTGATACCGCATCCGCAGCACCCCGCGTGCCCAAGCGCGTCGCTGCCGTCATTCTCAACTCGCTCAAGGGCGGCGTGGTCCCGCGCATCGGCCTTCCCTACATTACCGTAGGGCGCGAGGTCGAGATCCGCGCCCTGCTCACCGATCTGAGTCTCATCGCCGACGGTGGGGCGAGCTTCCGCTTCCTGGTCGGTCGCTACGGCGCCGGCAAGAGCTTTTTGCTCCAAACCATCCGAACGCATGCCATGGGCGAGGGATTCGTCGTCGCCGATGCAGACTTGTCCCCCGAGCGCCGTCTGCAGGGCGGGCAGGGGCAGGGCCTTGCCACCTACCGCGAGCTCATACGCAATATATCGACCAAGACGCGCCCCGAGGGCGGTGCGCTCAACCTTATTCTTGATCGCTGGGTCACCTCGTGCGCCGACGTCGACGAGTCGGTCGTCAATGCCCAACTGGCCCCGCTCGAGGAAATGGTCCACGGCTTCGACTTCACCCGCATGCTCCGCCGCTATCGCACGGCCGTATCCGAGGGCGACGAAGAAGCCATGAGCCGCGTGACCAAATGGATCCGCGGCGAATACCGTACCAAGAGCGAGGCTCGCGCCGAGCTGGGCTCCTCGACCATCATCAGCGACGACGACTGGTACGACTACGTTAAGCTCATCGCGCGTTTTTTGGTCTGCAGCGGCTACAAGGGTATGTTGGTGCTCATCGACGAGCTCGTGAATCTGTATAAGATTCCCAACGCCATCACGCGCCAGTACAACTACGAGAAAATCCTGACCATGTACAACGACACACTCCAGGGCAAGGCGCAGTATCTGGGCATGATTATGGGCGGCACGCCAACCTCCATCGAAGACCGCCGCCGCGGCGTGTTCTCCTACGAGGCTCTGCGCAGCCGACTCGCTCAGGGTCGCTTTGCGCGCGAGGACCTTAAGGACATGCTCGCGCCCATCATCCGTCTGCAGCCACTCACCTACGAGGAGCTGCTGGTGCTGATCGAAAAACTCATGCAAATTCACGCCGGCTACTTTGGCTGGACGCCCACGCTTACCGAGAACGACTTGGTGAACTTCCTCAAGATCGAGTTCGGTCGCGTGGGAGCCGACACGCATCTGACGCCGCGTGAAGTCATTCGTGACTTTATCGAGCTGCTCGACATCCTATGCCAAAACCCCGACGCCAACGTGGCCGAGCTGCTGCAAAGCGTCGGCGGCGACGCGCTGGCGCCGGCAGCCGCAACAGGCGACACCGATACCGCAGGCGGCGACCGTAACTTCGCCGAATTCACCATCTAACCTGCCAAAAAGGGACAGGTTTATTTTGGCAGGCTCTATCTGGGCAAACGTTGAAGCAGTAATGCAGCAAGCCACTGCCCGCCGCGTTGAGAGATTCGCTTTTGAAAGGAGGCCCCGTGAACGCCTTTGACCGCTACGCCCCGTTTATCCAAGACTTCATCTACTCCCACGATTGGGAGAGCTTGCGCTCCATCCAGGTTGCGGCGGCAGATGCCATCTTTAACACGCAGGACAATGTGCTCCTGACGGCATCCACGGCTTCCGGCAAAACCGAGGCGGCCTTCTTTCCCATCCTGACCGAGTTTTGGGAGAACCCGCCCGCAAGCGTGGGCGCCCTCTACATCGGCCCCCTCAAAGCGCTCATCAACGACCAATTCGTCCGCCTCAACGACCTGTGCGAAGAGGCCGATATCCCCGTCTGGCACTGGCATGGCGATGTCTCACAATCACACAAGGCAAAACTCATCAAAAAGCCGAGCGGCATCCTACAGATTACGCCTGAATCGCTCGAGGCGCTCCTGATCCATAAGCACATGGCGATTCCGCGCATGTTCTGCGATCTGCGCTACGTCGTCATCGACGAGGTCCATTCGCTCATGCGCGGCGACCGCGGCGGGCAGACGCTCTGTCTTATCGAGCGCCTCTCGCGCATGGCGGGCGTGCAGCCCCGCCGCATCGGCCTTTCTGCCACCATCGGCGACCCCGAGCGCACGGGCGCCTTTCTCTCACAGGGAACAGGACGCGATTGCATCATCCCCCGCTTTGAGGAACCGCGCCGCGTGTGGCGCATCTCCATGGAGCACTTCTACAACTCGGGTCCCCAGGCACAGCAGCGGGGATTCGAGAGCACGGGTCCACAAGAAGCCGAGATGCTTGCTTGCGAGCGTATTGAGCCGGCGGCGCCCGCGGCGCTGCCGGCTGGCGCCCAAGACGTGCGCCACAGCGGACAGCTTACACAGGAGGAACGCCGTCAACGTCGTGAGCGGGCACGGGGCAAGGCCGCTCCCAAAGACCGTCGCACTTCTTCGGCCCCCGAGGGCGAAGTCGATATCCCCCGGGCCGATGAGCAGGCGCTCCTCAACCCCACCGACACCGCGCCCGAAAACGCCGATCCCGGCATGGGCTATATCTTTGAACACACCCGCGGGCGCAAGTGCCTGGTCTTTGCCAACTCGCGCGAGGAGGCAGAGGCCGTGTGCTCCATGCTGCGCAGCTACTGCGAGAGCCGGCACGAGCCCGACCGTTTTCTCATCCACCATGGCAATCTTTCGGCATCGCTGCGCGAAACGGCCGAGGAACTCATGCGCGATGAGGAGCAGGCACAGACAACCGTCACCACCTCCACGCTGGAACTCGGTATCGATATCGGCCGTCTGGAGCGTGCGTTTCAGATCGACGCGCCGTTTACCGTCAGCTCCTTTTTGCAGCGAATGGGCCGCACGGGGCGCCGCGATCTTCCGCCCGAGATGTGGTTTGTCATGCGCGAGGAGGAACCCGAGCCGCGCACGATGATGCCCGAGACCATTCCGTGGAAGCTCCTGCAGGGCATCGCGCTCGTACAACTCTATCGCGAGGAAAAGTGGGTCGAGCCGCCCGAGCTCGATCGACTCCCCTACAGCCTGCTCTACCACCAGACTATGTCGACGCTTGCCAGCACCGGCGAACTCACGCCGGCAGAGCTTGCCCAGCGCGTGCTCACACTCAGCTATTTCCATCGCATCTCGGCCGATGACTATCGCGTGTTGCTGCGTCACCTCATTAAGATCGACCATATCCAAGTCACCGAGGGCGGCGGGCTCATCGTGGGTCTCGCGGGCGAGCGCATCATCAACAACTTTAAGTTCTACGCCGTGTTCCAGGAAAACGAGGAGTTCACCGTTCGCAGCGAATCGGCCGAGCTGGGCACGATTGTCAACCCGCCCCCGCCCGGTGAGCGCATTGCCATCGCCGGCCATTGCTGGATTGTCGAGGAAGTGGACTGGAAGCGTCACACCGTCTTTGCCACGCAGGTCAAGGGCCGGGTGCCGGCCTACTTTGGCGACTGCCCCGGCGACATCAATACACACGTACTCGAGCGTATGCGCAAGGCGCTCAACGAGCACGCGGCGTATCCGTACCTGATGGGTAACGCACGGGCCCGCTTGGCGCAGGCTCGCCATACGGCCGAGATTTCGGGCGCGGGGACCAAGCCGCTCATTAACCTGGGCGGCGACACCTGGGTGCTCTTCCCCTGGTTGGGCAGCTACGCCTTTTTGGCGCTCGAGCGCATGCTCAAGATTAAATGCGCCGCTGAGTTGGGCCTTCGCGGACTCGACCCGTCACGCCCGTACTTTATGCAGTTTAAGATGAAGGCCGACGAGGAGACGTTCTTTGAAGTGCTCGCCGCCGAAGCCGAGAAAGACTTCGACCCCATCGACCTCGTCTATCCCGGCGAGGTGCCTTACTTTGATCGGTACGACGAATTCGTTCCAGAAGAGCTCGTGCGCAAAGGCTTTGCCGAAGGCGTGCTCGACATCGAAGACATGAAGCAGCGCGTTCTCGGCTGGCGCGACCACGCCTAAGACCAGTCTTTTTGGGACGGGGAGACCTATTTGTCGTGAAGAACGGTGCCGAGGAAGTCGGTGTCGAAGGGCACGGCTTCGGCAAAGGCGTAGTTGCCGTCGCTGGCGATGAGCAGGTAGTTCTCCTCGCCGCCGAACTCTGCATCGCCACATGGGACCACCCAAGCATGGTCGAACACCTCAAGCGCCGTGGCGGCACAGTCGCGCAGGAACGTCACATCGCTCCCCTCGTTTGCACTCACGATATTGGCAACGTAGACGCCACCGACATTTAGGCTGCCCCGCACCAAACGCAATGCCTCAACCGTCGCCAGCTCGCGTACGGGCTCGGCACCGCCAAAGCAATCGCTCACGACCACGTCGTAGCGACGATGGCCCACGCTCGTCACACCCAAATACGAGCGAGCCTCAGCGGTTATCACCCGCAGGCGATCGCCCGCCGCGCGCTCCAGCTCGTCTAGGTAAAACCAGCGGCGCGCCAGGCGCGTAATCTCTCCGTCATACTCGATGACGTCCATGCGCAAGCCCTCGTGCGACATCAGCGCGAACTTAGGATAGGCAAACCCGCCGCCACCCAGCACAAGCATGCGGTTGATGCCGTGACCATAAGCATCGTGCATCGCATCCTCGGACTCAAACACGTCGTCAAACGCACGATAGTACGCAAAGACGGGCTCCGCCCAACGCTCACCAACGTAGCTTGCGCTTTGGTAGACGCCGCCTTGCACCAACACGCGAATCTCATCGCCGTCCCCATCGTGCACGCGTTTCACACGCGCCAACCCATTGCGGGTTCGCGCAACCTGCAGACAGGCAGCACGAACAGCGACGGCGGCCGCACCAAGCGCCGCGGCTCCCAGGGCAACGCCGGCAACGACGCCAGCAGAAACACTCGGCTTGTTCATCTAGAGCTCCTTTTGCAGATAGAGTCCATGATCGTAAAAACCCAAATGGCGATAGTACTCGCGCGTACCAATCGCGCTGATCACGTTGATGCGCGTATAACCCGCATCCCGGGCAATCTCGCACGCACGCTCTACGAGCAGACGCCCCAACCCATGGTGCTGGGCCGCCTGGCCTTGATACCCCACGCGCGCCGCCATGCCATACACGTGTACCTCGCGAATCATCGCCTCGTCCGGCATCGTCAGCAACTCGTCCGCATGCGCGGCAATAAACGAATGGTCGGGCAGCGACAACCGCAAAAAGCCCGCGATCTTGCCCTGCGGCGTCACCCACTGCAAAAAGCACTCGTGCGTCACCGGCGTCTCGTACGCCACCTCCTCATCAAGAGATAGCTCATCCAAGTCGGCACCCGCCGTGCTGATCTCGCGATAGCGAATCTCGCGCACCGTCGCACCGTCACCCCGAGCGGCCAAGCGGTTTTCGACGAGCTGACGCAGGTTGGGTTTCTTGTTGCCCACCATGATGTCGTCGGAACTAAAGTCGCGGATCATGCGACTGATGCGGCAGAACGCCGGCGTCACCACGATGTCGTCGGCCAGCACATCGAGCAGCTCTTCCTCGGTATAGGGACGCCACTCGCCGCGCTCGTAGCAGCCCACCAGACGCGAGCCCTCGATGAGCGCACACGGGTAAACCTTGACCTCGTCGGGCATAAAGGCCCCTTCGGTCATAAAGCGTTCGTAGTCGCGCTTGTCCCCCTCGGGCGTGGCGCCCAGCAAGTTAAGCATAAAATGCGCGTGGATCTTAAAGCCAAACAGGCGCGCAAGCGAAAACGCCCGCTCGATCTGCGCCACCGAAATACGACGCTCGTTGATATCGAGCAAATGTTGGTCGAGACTCTGAATACCCATCTGGATCTTGGTGCAGCCCAGGCGGCGGATGAGCGTAAGCGCCTGCGGCGTTACGGCATCGGGGCGCGTCTCGATAACGAGCCCCACCACGCGATGCTTCGCCGTCTCGTTGATGCGCTGCTGACGCTCAAGTTCCTCCATCGTTGCCGTCTGCCACTTGGCAACCTCGCCCCACGGCGTACCAGGGCCGTACAGACGACGCACCGCGCGGTTGTAGCCGCCCACGGCAGCATCCACACGCTCCTGCTCGTCGGCAACGCCAGCAGCAAGCTCAGCCTCGTCTGTCGCAATGCCGGCAACCCGATAGCGCTCGCGGCGCTCTGTTACCACCGGCGGCAGCGCATCGGCGGGAGCGTCATCGAGCAGGCGCCCCGCCTCGGCACGGCTGATGCCCGGACGCGCCAGCATGGGGTTGGCCGCCACGCCGGCGACGGCATCGTCATTGAGCGCACGGAAAAGCTCCGACATAAACCACGTCTGATACCCTTGCGGATAGTCGCTCCAGGTGCCACCGAGCACGATGAGCTCAATCTTATCGGTTGCGTGCCCCATCTGCGAAAGCGCGGTCAGACGAGCGCTCACCTGCAGATACGGGTCAAAGCAATTTTGCTCCGCACGGGCGCACGCCGGCTCGGCGTGCAGGTAGCTTTTGGGCATGCGCAGATCGTTGGGACAAAACAGGCAATCGCCCGAGCATGGCCAGGGCTTGGTGATAACGGTAATGGTCGCCACGCCCGAAGCCGTGCGACGAGGCTTCATACGCAGCACCTGCAGCAGTCGACGTTCCAGCTCGGCATCGACATTCCACCCAGCCCAACGAGCCGGCTCCTCACGTTTTACCCGCTGGTAGAACGGCAGCAGACGGCGCTTGGCCAAATCGCGTTTGTCGGCACCCTCACGGCGCGCCTCGGCATGTATCAGTTTGACGAGCGCTTTGTCGTCCACGGTCTCGCCGCGACGCAGAGCCTCGAGTATGTTCAAGATAATCTGTTCCATGACCCCATTGTAAAGGCAAAGGCGTCGGAGCCCGTCACGGCTCCGACGCCTCCATCAAACAGCGCAGCTATGGTATATAAGTCTTCGATAACCGCCCGTCACTCTGAATTAAATGACATGTCGCCCGAACCGACCTCAAAACGATACGTAGCAGACTTATCGCCGTTATCGAATTCAAGATTCAAAATGGTCTCGCCGTCGTAGCCAAGCGGAAGGAAATCGCTCTCGAAGTCGCCGCTGCCCAAGGTAAGGCTCGCCTTAAAGCCCGTCGAGTTCGGAACCATCATCTCCACATCGCCCGAGCCCACACTCACGTCCATCGACTTCGCGGGGGCCTGGTAGAGCTCGAACGTCACATCGCCCGAACCGACCTCAGCACTGAGCGCATCAGTCACGCTGCCCGCAAACTCTACATCTCCCGCACCCAGGAAAAGGTCGAAACCATCACAGGTGACACCGGCAATCTGCAGATCACCCGAGCCCACGTGCGCGTTGACTCCCTTCAGATGTTCGGCAACACGGCGCGGCAGCTCGACCGTAACTGAGCGATCGATTGCCTTACCGTCATCACTTCCAAACTGGGAAACCTTGAGCGTCGAGTCCTCGACGGATGCGATGTTCTGCGTCGCGGCCTTGGAGGCATCCATACCATTGGCAACGCGTCCCCGCTCGATAACGCGAGCCTTGTTACCATCAATAACCTTGACGTCCACCGTAGCCGCATCGATATCGAAATCGAGGTAGCGAAACTCATCGGCATCAAAGGTCGTACACGAAAGCTGCTGAGGCCGAGCGGAATAGTTACCGCCATCGTTCATAAAATCGTCGTCATCAACCACATCGTCCATACCGGACAAGCCGGGTATAACATCGTCGAAATCCCACGGGCCATCAAAATGAATCAAAGTCCGCGAAACGCCAAAAACAAGCCCGATAATCAGTACAAACGCTCCGATGCCGACGCCCAGGCGCAGCTTGGATTCATGCGAAAGCTTCATCATTCGTCACCTTCTTTGGCACATGGCTCAGCGGTGGCCGCGGTAGCCACGTCAGCATCAGGTTCCGCAGAAGTATCCTTCCCCTGGGCCCTGACCGCCACCGGTGCCGGACCAACCTGAATATCCCCGCGCGCCCAATCGCCATCGAGTGCACGCGCCACCCAGTGATAGATGGGAATCGTGAAGAAGATCAGCGCAGCAAAGGGGCCGGCACCAAACAGGAACATCAGTAAAAAGAACAGCAGCCAGCACACGGCCCAATACGGGAATGACTGGAACGGACCCTTCACCGGAGTCGGACCAGCCGCACCGGTACCCGTCACCTGAGCCGTCGCCGCATTGGCAGCCTGCGCACTCCAGCTTGCCGCCTGCGCCGCCTTGGCGGCGGCGTCACTCGCCTGTGTTGCCGCCTCGGTAGCTCGTGCCGCCGCCTCATGGGTGCGTGCGCGCTCTGCCGCCTCGGCCTCGCGCTGACGAGCGCGGTCCTCGTTCTCAAACTCGATATCGTCCTCGATCTCGTCGCTCGGATTGAGCAGCTCGTCCAGGCTCACACCATAGAGTTTGGCGAGCGAGATCAGGTTCTCGGTATCGGGCGAGCTCTCCGCGCGCTCCCATTTACTGACCGCCTGGCGCGACAGTCCCAGCTTTCGTGCCAGTCCTTCTTGACTAAAGCCTTTGCTGCGGCGAAGGTCGGCGAGCCGCTGCGCAGTTTCTACATTCATGGTTCCTCCTATGTGATGCCAGCCGTACCGCCGGACCGCTTTTGTTCTTAAGGCGCCTTGCACAGTTAAAAATCTATCCGCCACCGCCAAAAGCATGCCACCTATTCTAGTGAGATTTTTGACAACCGGCGGTTGCGGGCGCATATGAGCTGCGGAAATGTGTCCAAACAAAGCAATGACCCGTAGCTTGGTTGTCCCCGTTGCGGCGTTAACGGTAGTATGGTCGTACTGTTTATTCCGCACCGCCAACGGAGGGAGTTCCGCGCCGTGAACCGCGATTTCGCCTCATCGCTCATCCAGCTCAACAACACGTTCTATCGCGAGCACTCCGCTTCCTTTTCCGATACGCGCCAGGCCCCGTGGCCCGGCTGGGTACGCACCATGGATATCGCGCTCGAACAGCTCGACGTCGCCACGATCGAGCATCCCGTCCGCGTCTTCGATCTTGCCTGTGGCAATATGAGATTCGAGAACTTTGCCGCCGGCGGCGCACTTGCCGCCAAGGGCGTCGATGGCGCAAACCCCTCGGCAGATGCCAGCTGCCCGTTTGAGTTCTATGGTGTCGACTCGTGCCAAGACCTGGCCATCGATGCACATGGCCACGCGCTGCGCATTCCCAACCTGCACTTCCAGGAACTCGACGTGCTCGACGCCCTTATGAAGCTCAACCCCGCCGAGACGCCCGACGTGCTTTTCGACGCCCCACTCGCCGACATCTCGGTCTGCTTTGGCTTTATGCACCATGTGCCGTCGTGCGAGTACCGTGTACGCGTGCTCGACGCTCTGGTGCGCCAGACGCGCCCGGGCGGCATCATCGCCATCAGCTTTTGGGAGTTTATGAACGACGAGCGCATGGCGCGCAAGGCCGTTCGAGCCGAGGCCCGCGCCGAGCTCACCCCGCCGTTTGAGGGTTACGATTCAGCGCAGTTTGAAGCCGGCGACCACCTCATCGGTTGGCAAAACGACCGCCATGCTTACCGCTATTGCCACCACTTTGACGATCAGCAGATCACCGACCTGGTGCGCGGCGTGCGTACGTTCTACAAGAGCGGCGAGGTCCCCGTACGCGAGCTTGAGCGCTTCCATGCCGACGGTCGCAGCGGCAAGCTCAACCGCTATGTGATCCTTAAGCGCCTGTAGGCACCGACGACTCGCCGCCGAGCCGCATGGCATCTTTCGGGCAAGCCATGCCCGCCCTTTTTCAACCCATTGACGGAACGCGCAGCTATGCGTTCCCTACTTATGACCAAGGAGCCTCATGGGAGCCGTCCACGTTCGCACGCCTAAGAACTTTGTGCTCGAGGAGCGCCTGGAGCGCTACGCCGATGCGATTGAGACGAACCCCGAGGCCTATGCCGGAGATTGGCGCGAGGCTTGCACGCCAGTTGGCAGCAAGCCCTTCGAGCACCTTCACCTGGATCTTGGCTGCGGCAAAGGCACCTATCTGGTCGAGCGCGCCCACCGCGAGCCCGACACCCTCTTTATCGGTATGGACCAGGAGCCCATCTGCATCGCCTATGCCGCACAGAAAATCTGCGAGCAGGAGCTGCCCAATGCACTCGTCCTGCCCCGAGGCGCCGCATCGCTGCCGCAGCTGTTTGCCGCAGGCGAGCTCGATGCCATCACCATCAACTTTCCCACGCCGCAGCCCAAGGCCAAGTACGCCAAAAAACGACTCGTCCATGTCAACCATCTGATGCTCTACCGCTCGCTCTTTGCAGCCGGCGCTACCGTCACGCTGCGAACCGATAGCAAGCCATTGCGCGACTACGCCCTGGGGCAGTTTGCCGCGGCCGGCTACGACACGCTTTGGGTTAGTGACGACGTCCGCCGCGACCATCCCGAGCACCCCGAGACCGAATATGAATGCCGCACGCGCGAGATGGGTGCCGTCGTCTATGGCATTTGCGCCACGCCCGGCGCGCAGCCCAGCGATGAACAGCTCGCGGCGGGCCGCGCGCAGGAGCAAAGCCTTGCCTGCTACCTGCCCGAAAACCTCGATGAGCTCACCTATGTACCTCTGGGCATGGAAGAAGCCGTCGAGAACTTTAGAAACCGCGCCCGCAAAGGCAAGAAGCGCCTGCCGCAAGAGTCCTAGGGGCTTCTGATGGTCGCGGCGTCGACAAACAAGCGCAAATAGGCGCCAGCGAACGGCCCTCAAACCTAAGTGAGTAGACTTTTTTGCAATAGCCAAGCACAGCCCGCATAGCGAAAAGTAAAACCGCAGGTAGAGCCCTTGCGCAAAAGCCATGTGCTCGCGACATCGCAAAAAGTCTACTCACTTAGCTGGCAACTGCACCAAACGGCCGGGCAGAACGCCCATTTCCTGCATTTTCTCGCGCGCTGGCACCCCGCGCCGCCGCTACGCCATAATAGTTGGCGGACAATCGCGAGAGAAAGCAACCACATGGCACAGACCACGACAGATATCGCCGCCAGCACCGTCTCCGGCGCCGGAGCCGCCAGTTCATTCTCGGGCGGCACGGGAACCGAAGCCGAATTCGGCTCGCTCGGTGCGCTCTCCCCCACCTGGTGGGAGCCCGAGGACGGCAGCGAGCCCGAACCATGGCTCACGCCCGATCAAGCCTTCGAACGCTTCTTTGAATGGACAAGCGATCGCGGCATTGAGCTGTGGGATCACCAAGAAGAAGCCCTCATGGACCTGGCTGCCGGCGATCACGTCATTTTAGGCACACCGACCGGATCGGGTAAATCGCTCGTCGCGCTGGGCATGCTCTTTATGGGCATGGCGCAGGGCAAGCGCTGCTACTACACGGCTCCCATCAAGGCTCTGGTCAGCGAGAAGTTTTTCGACCTTGTGCAGGTGCTCGGCCGCGATAACGTAGGCATGATTACCGGAGACACGCATATCAACACCAAGGCACCCGTCATCTGCTGCACGGCAGAGATCCTTGCCAACGACGCACTGCGCGAGGGCGAAGATGCCGACGTGGGCTGCGTGGCCATGGACGAGTTCCACTACTTTGCCGACCCCGACCGCGGTTGGGCCTGGCAGGTGCCGCTGCTCACCCTGCCCCACACGCAGTTTATGCTCATGAGCGCCACGCTCGGCGATGTCACCGCGATCGCCGCCTCACTCGAGGAACACACCGGTGCTACCTGCGACTTGGTCGTCGATGCCCTGCGCCCCGTGCCGCTGAGCTACGACTACGTGACGACCTCGCTCGAGGGCACGGTCGAGCTCGCCATGCGCCGTGGCGAGGCCCCGCTCTATATCGTGCACTTTAGCCAGGATGCCGCCCTTGCGACGGCACAGTCGCTCGCCAATTTTGGCATCGCCAGCAAGGAGCAGCGCGAGGCCATCAAAGAAGCAGCAAAGGGAACGAGCTTCTCGACGGCCTTTGGTAAGATTCTCAAACGCCTGCTTGGATGCGGCGTCGGCGTGCACCATGCTGGCATGTTGCCGCGCTATCGCCTGCTGGTCGAGCGCTTGGCGCAGCAGGGCCTGCTGCCCGTCATCTGCGGTACCGATACGCTCGGCGTCGGCATCAACGTGCCCATCCACACCGTGGTGCTCACCGCGCTCACCAAGTTCGACGGCTACAAGATGCGTCGCCTGCGCGCCCGTGAGTTCCATCAGATCGCTGGTCGCGCCGGCCGTTCGGGCTTCGATACCGAGGGCATGGTCATCGCCGAGGCCCCGGAGCACGAGATCGAGAACGCTAAGCTCATGGCCAAGGCGGGCGACGACCCCAAGAAGCTCCGCAAGATTAAAAAGAAAAAGGCCCCCGAGGGCTTTGTCACCTGGAACAAGCAGACCTTTGAGCGCCTGATCGAGACGCAGCCCGAGACGCTCAAGCCGCGCCTTCGCATCACACACTCCATGGTGATTAGCGTGGTCGAGCAGGGCGGCGATGCCCGAGCCCGCGTACACGACCTCATCGAAACGAGCCTGCAGACTCCCGAGGAAAAGGCCAAGCTCGAGGTTCGCGCCGACGAAATCTTCGCCACACTCATCGATTCCGGCGTCGTCGTTCGCACCGAGGTGCCGCCCGCGCCCGACGCTCCGGCTGACGCCGCGCCGGACATCGACTACGCGCTGACGGTCGATCTGCCCGAGGACTTCGCACTCGATCAGCCGCTCTCGCCGTTCTTGCTTGCCGCGTTGGAGCTGCTCGACCCCGAGAGCGAGACCTATACCATGGATCTGATCTCGATGGTCGAGGCAACGCTCGAGGATCCCAAGCAGGTGCTGCGCGCTCAGGAGCGCGCCGCGCGCGACCGCGCGATGGCCGAAATGAAGGCTGACGGCGTCGAGTATGAGGAGCGCTTGGAGCACATCCAAGACGTCACGTATGAAAAGCCGCTCGAGGATTTGCTCGACGCCGCTTTTGACAAGTACTGCCAGGAAGTGCCCTGGGCAAACGACTACCAGCTCTCTCCCAAGAGCGTCCTGCGCGACATGCTGGAAAGCGCGAGCGATTTTAAGGGTTACATTCAAAAGCTCGGCATCGCCCGCTCCGAGGGCATTTTGCTTCGCTACCTGGCAGAGGCCTACCGTTCGCTCGACCGTACCGTGCCCATCGAGAAGCGCGACGAGCGCCTACGCGACATTATCTCGTGGCTGGGCTTTGTGGTGCGCTCGGTGGACTCGAGCCTGGTGGACGAGTGGGAGAACGCCGGCAACCCGGCAGCCCTCGACGCCGCGCCGCCGCAGGGCATCGACGAGGTCGTGGCGGACCGCCGCGGCTGCACGTTGTTGGTGCGCAACGCGCTCTTCCGCCGCGTGACCCTTGCCGCCCGCGAGCACGTTCGCGACCTGGGCGAACTCGACGAGGACTGGGGCATGAGCGAGATCCGCTGGCAAAAAGCACTCGACGCTTACCACGAGCAGCACGAGGAAATCCTCACCGACGGAGATGCCCACAGCGCCGCGATGTTTTCCATTGACGAGTCCGACGAGAAGACCGCGCACGTATGGCACGTGCACCAGATCTTTGCCGACGAGGATGGCGACCACGATTTTGGCATCATGGGCGATGTCGATCTGGACGCCACGCAAGACGGCGGCGAGGTCATCTTCAAAAACTACCGCGTCGGCTTTATCGAGGACCTGCTCGAGGACTAGCCGATCATACTGGAACGAAACGAAGCGGGGCCGCTGGCAATATAGCCAGCGGCCCCGCTTTTGCGCTATACGCTATGCCTTACTCGGCACTCTCGACCTCATACGAATCCGCCTCGGCTGGCTCATCGTTTGTCTCTGTCGCAGCCCCGCGCGCCTCGTCAAACGCGGCCTTCATGGTCTTGTTGCCCCACGTGAGCTTGCGAATGGTAAGATCGTCCGCCTTCTTGTTGGCTAGGCGCAGATTGTTCTCGGAGGACAGCAACGCCTCCTTGGTTTTCTGCAGGTGGCTAATCGTCTTGTCGATCTCATCAATCGCCGTTTGGAACTTGCGGCTCGCGATCTCGTAGTTGCGACCGAAATCATTCTTGAACTTTTCCATCTTGGCTTCGAAGTTCGTGACGTCGATATTCTGCTGTTTGTACTCCGCCAGTTCCTGCTTATAGCGCAGCGAACCCATGGCGGCGTTGCGAAGAAGCGTGATCATGGGAATAAAAAACTGTGGGCGAATCACGTACATCTTCTCGTAGCGATAGCTCACGTCCACGATGCCGGCGTTGTAAAGCTCGCTCTCGGGTTCGAGCAACGTGCAGAGCACCGCGTACTCGCAGCCTTTTTGGCGGCGATCGTGGTCGAGTTTCTTAAAGAAGTCCTCGTTTTTATGCTTGGTCGCGGTCTCATCGTTCTCGTTTTTCATCTCGAACATAATCGAAATGACCTCGTTACCGCTTGCGTCGCACTCGCGGAAGATAAAGTCGCCCTTGGTGCCCTCGGACGCATCGTTATCCTTCTCGAAGTACGCGTTAGGAAACGCCGTCATGCGCAGACGGTTAAACTCGGTCTCGCAGTGCTGCTCGAGCGACTCGCCCACCATCTTGGTGGACAGGCGGACCTTCATGTCCTTAAGGCGCTCAATCTCTTCGTCCTTGTAGCGAATCAGGTCATCGCTCGCGCGCTTGGCCTGCGCAAGCTCGAGCTCGTGTGCCGCCTTGACCTGTTCCTCGCGAGAATCGCGCACCGCCAGCTCGCTCGTCAGTTTGGCACGTGCCTCATCGCGCTCTCGCTCCGCCGCGGCGACCGCCTTCGACAGCTCCATTTTTGCAGAAAGATCTTGCTCACGAAGCTGTGCACGAAGGCCCTCGGCCTCGCGCTCGGACTGAGTCTTAGCATTCGAGAACTTCTCACGCACTTCTGTCTGGTAATCGGAAAGCTTACGATTCGCTTCGTTTTGCGCAGCCTCGAGCTTACGCTGCGCCTCGGCCGCAGCAGTTGCGAGTGCCATTTCTTGAGCCTTATCTGCGGCGGCAAGCTTTGCCTGCAACTCCGCAATCTGAGCATCGCGCGCGGCGAGGTCATTTTGAGTCGCATTGCGTACCGCGGCTTCGGCAAGCTTTGCTTCGTCATCTTTGCGTCCCAGCTGCGCACGTAGGCTATCAATCTCACGCTGGAGTTCGGCATTCTCCTTTTGAGCGTCGGCACGGGCCTCAACCGCCGCGCGCTGACTTGCACTCTCGCGCTCTGCGGCAGCGCCCTCGAGCTTGGCGCGCAGCTCGGCGAGTTCAGCATCGCGCGTGGCGACCTCTTGTGCCAACTTCTGAGCCGCAGCGTTCTTCTGCTCGATAAGCTGAGCGTTGCGCTGAGACTCTGCCTGTTGCAAGGCAGCCGTCAAACGCGAGCGCTCAAGCTCCAGCGCCTGCTCGCCCTCGCGCTGGACTGCCTTCACACGCTCATCCAGGTCGCGCGAAAACTCGGCATCGCGCACTTGCTTGACAATATCCGCATAGCCAGACGCATCGACCTTAAAAACTTCGCCGCAATGCGGGCACTTAATCTCGTTCATAGCAGCTCCTCGATGGACGCAAATTTCGACCGCCTACACTCTACCGCGCCGCACGGACAAAAAAGGCGCCGCTGCCATAATGGCAACGGCGCCAGAGCCACCACAAAGGTGCCTGTCCCCTTTGTGGTGGCTCTGGCGCCCTATAACCCAAAGAAGCTAAGAATCTGATCACGGCTTACGGGCCTGTACTCGTTGGCATCGAGACCGACATCGTAGCGAAAGATAGGGCGCTCGCGATCGCGGTTGCGTGCGTTGGCGCGGTCACCCCTGCTGTGGATATGCCCATGCAGCATAATGGCGCCACGTGCCTTGCCGTTCCAGCTGAGCATGGGGTAGTGGCTCATAACCAGACGATGGCCCTTGGCATAGCCGGGAGCAATCTCCAGGTAATCGCGCACGTCTTCCCAAATCTGCGGTACGTCGGAATCTTCCCAGTCGCCGTCATGGTTGCCACGGATGAGCGTCACGTTCTGACATTCGATGCGCTCGCGCAGGCGCACCGCCTCCGCCAAGGGCAAACGATAGGTAAAGTCACCCAGAATATAGAGGCGGTCGTCCGCAGCCACGCACTCATTGATGGCATCGATGACCTTGCGGTTCATCTCCTCGACCGAGCCAAATGGCCGGTCCATGTCGTGCAAAATATTCGTATCGCCCAGGTGCAGGTCGGCGGTAAACCACATCATCGTCTATGCCCTCATTTCGCAACGCCTTCAACTCGTGCTAAGTATACAGACGCAGCGATGCGGCGGTTAGCCAAAGAGCCCGCCGAACAGTCCGCGGCGGCGCTTGTCCTTTTTATTCGAACCTTTGCCCTGGGCGTTCTTATCCTTTTGCTTTTTGCGATCCTGCTCCAGCTCATCGTCATCGAGTAGCATATCACACTCAAACGGATCGTCTGTCAGATCGAACAGGTCATCGTCATCAAACATGGCAGTCTCCCATACCGATTAGCGAGCATCCACCACATAGAGCCCAACGCGCACCTGGTGCCACGGGCTGCGTTCGGGGGCAACCTGTTGCACGCGGGCCTCAAACACGTCCTCGTGGCCGTAATACATCATCAAGGACAGCGGGCCGACCTCGTTTCCCGGAACATAGCCAAGCTTAGTGTTGCCGAAGTAGATCGCAACCGCCTCGGGATCATGAGGGTTATCGCGCTCGGCACACAGTTTCAGCTTATCGCCAACCTTAAGATCGCCCAGGACCAAGGCACCGTCGGCATACTGAAATCCCGCGATGTGAAACGACAGAAGAACACGTGAAGGCTCGTACATAGCAGCTCCTCTAACGGCCGGATAAACCGGTGTGTAACCTTATTGAGAAGTCTACGGTCCCGTGCGGACACAAATACATCCTGTCTGCGTCCTTCAATCGTTTGCCTCAACGCTTGCGCGACAGAACGCTTGCAGATAAGATAGGAACACGGATGGCACCCGTTGCCGCGGGTCTTGCCAACTCCGATACACGTTTTCATCGTGAGAAGTGGCCGTCTTCGCTTACGCGGGGGCGGCTATTTCATTCGGCCGATAAACAGACCGAGTTCGATAGCCGCAATCAACAACGCCAATAACGAAATAACATCGCTTACGTTCATACCAAATCCCTTCTAAAGGGAGTTGGCCCATCCGTGCTCCATAACAGTAGTCTAACGCAAAATGCAGGTAATAGGAACACTTGTTCGTATTACCTGCGCCCTTTTCTAATGCACAAACATGCGCACGAACTTGTGCTTCCAGCTTGCGTAAGGAGCATAGCGGAATGGCACGTCCAGCCACGTTGCCTTGTTCACGATGCTCTTCTTGTGGCTAAACGTATCGAAGCTCTCGCGTCCATGGTACCGCCCCATACCGCTCGCACCCATGCCACCAAAGCCCATATGGCTCGTAGCCAAGTGCATAATCGTGTCGTTGACGCAGCCGCCGCCAAAGGGCACGTAGCGCACAAAGCGTTGCTGAACCGAACGGTCCTGGCTAAAGATATACAGGGCCAGCGGCGTCGGACGATCCGTAATAAACGTCTCGGCCTCGTCTAGGCTCTCAAACGTCAGCACCGGCAAGATGGGGCCGAAAATCTCCTCCTGCATCACGGCGTCATCGGGGGTCACGCCGTCCAAAATCGTCGGCTCGATCTTGAGCGAAGTCTCGCGCGCGGTACCTCCAAGCACAACCTTATCGGGATCGATCAGCCCGCGCACGCGCGCAAAATGCTTGGCGTTGACGATATGCCCGTAGTCCTCGTTATCGAGCGGATGCTCGCCAAACATACGGCGGGCCTCCTCCTTGATAAGGTCCAGCAGCTCGTCGTGCACGCGCGCATCGACCAGCAGGTAGTCGGGCGCCACGCAGGTCTGCCCCACGTTGAGCCACTTACCAAAGGCGATACGCCGTGCCGCAACCTTCAAGTTTGCCGTCGCATCCACGATACAGGGACTCTTTCCGCCCAGCTCAAGCGTCACGGGCGTAAGGTTTTTACTTGCGCGCTCCATGACGAGCTTGCCGACCGGAACGCTACCGGTAAAGAAGATCTTGTCCCAGCACTCATCGAGCAACGCTTCGTTCTCGGCGCGCCCGCCCTCGACAACCGTCACCAGGCACGGATCAAATGCCTCTTCACAGATTTGCTTGAGCACCGCGCTCGATGCCGGAGCATAGGCACTCGGCTTGATGACCACGGTATTGCCCGCGGCAAGGGCGCCGGCGAGCGGCTCGAGTGTTAGCAAAAACGGGTAGTTCCACGGAGCCATGATGAGTGTGACGCCATAGGGCACGGCTTGCGTTTTGCACACGCTCACGGCGTTAGCGAGATCGCACGGACGCAGGCGCGGACGACTCCATCGAGCCACGTGAGCGATCTGATGTCGAATCTCGGAAAGCGACGTACCAATCTCGCACATATAGGCCTCGTCATGCGACTTCCCCAAATCGGTCTTGAGCGCATGGGCGATATCGGCCTCGTGGGCCCGCACCGCATCGCGTAAACTCACGAGCGCGCGACGTCGAGCATCGACATCAAACGTGGCGTGCGTCTTAAAGTAGGCGCGCTGATCGCCGACGATGCGCGCAATTTCCTCGGTGTTCATGGACCCTCCTAATTTTCGTCCTCAAACATACCACCTGCAACGACTTCGTACATATGCTCGAGCTCCAAGCGGTCCATTAGAAACGGAACGGGGTATAGCGGATTGGCCTCGGCATCGGCATGCGCCGCCATCTCGGGAATGTCAGAGCGGCGAATGCCCAAAACATATTTGGGGATTCCCAGGGCCTCGTTCATGCGGTCGACCCAATCGATAAAGGCCTCGGCCGCAAGACTATCCTGCGCGGTAGCCGGCGCAATGCCCGCCATGTGAGCAAGATCGGCAAGCTTGGGGGCGGCGGCGTCACCATAAGCGCGAAGCATGTGCGGCAGGATGATCGCGTTGGCCAAACCGTGCGGAATTCCGTATCGGCCGCCCAAACTGTGCGCGATGGCATGCACATATCCGACATAGGAGCGGGTAAACGCAACGCCCGCCTTATACGCCGCCAAAAGCATATTGCGACGAGCGCACATGTCGTCACCATGCTCATAGGCCTCGAGCAAATTGTCGTGGATAAGCTGCACCGCCTGTCGCGCCATCTTGCGCGTATAGGGCGTGGTGCTTCGCCCGATAAAGGCCTCAACGGCATGCGTCAGGGCGTCCATGCCCGTCTGCCCCGTAATGGAAGCGGGCAAGCCGCACGTAAACTCGGGGTCGTGGACTGCAAAACGCGGGATGAGCACAAAGTCGTTAATGGGGTATTTGTAGTGCGTCCCGTCATCGGTAATTACCGCCGCAAGCGTGGCTTCGCTTCCCGTGCCGGCGGTAGTGGGAACGGCGATGAGCAGCGGCAGGCGACGATGAATCCGCAGCAGGCCGCGCATCTTGTTGATGGGCTTGTTTGGCTGCGCAATGCGTGCGCCCACGCCCTTGGCGCAGTCCATGGCTGATCCTCCGCCAAAGCCGATAATGGCCTGGCAGGCGCTCTCTCGATACAGGGACGCCGCTTCTTCCACGTTTGAAACCGTGGGGTTTGCACGCGTTTCGGCATAGACCGTAACGCCAATCCCCCTGGATGCGAGCGCCGTCTCGAGCGGTGCCGTGAGCCCCAGACGGGCAATGCCGGGATCCGTCACGATAAGGACCTTCTGGATCGAGCGCTTTTGAAGCACCGCGGGCACATCCTCGGCATGCTCTAAAATGCGCGGCTCGGTATAGGGCAGGATCGGCAATGCAATGCGAAAAACCGTCTGATATGTTCGGCACCAGGCACGACGGGCTAGATGCATAAAGGAAACTCCTTCATTTGTTGATAGGTCAACATTTGCTCGACCGATTGTACTCAGCGGCGGTCAAAGACGGCCTGCCAATCGTTAATCAATCAACATCTTCATATCTCAAAAATGTTTTATTAAAAATCATTCCTAATAGGCTTCACATTTGGTTGCATTTATGGATAATAGGACTCGTCAAGACGCACGTCCGGAGAGGGCCCTTACGGGACCGGACGAGCGCACAATCGCCATCGATCGAAAGGATCGAATCATGAAGTTTGTTTGCCCCGTTTGCGGTTATGTGGAAGAGTTCGACGGCGACCAGCTGCCCGAGGACTTCAAGTGCCCCCAGTGCGGCGTTCCCGGTTCTCGCTTCCTGAAGCAGGAGGAGGGTCAGCTCGAGTGGGCTGCCGAGCACGTCGTGGGCGTCGCCAAGATGGAGGGCGTCTCTGAGGATATCGTTGCCGACCTGCGCGCCAACTTTGAGGGTGAGTGCTCCGAGGTCGGTATGTACCTGGCCATGGCTCGCGTCGCCCATCGCGAGGGTTATCCCGAGATCGGCCTGTACTGGGAGAAGGCTGCCCACGAGGAGGCCGAGCACGCCGCCAAGTTCGCTGAGCTCCTGGGCGAGGTCGTGACCGACTCTACCAAGAAGAACCTCGAGATGCGCGTTGAGGCCGAGAACGGCGCCACTGCCGGCAAGACCGATCTTGCTAAGCGCGCCAAGGCCGCTGGCCTCGATGCCATCCACGACACCGTGCACGAGATGGCTCGTGACGAGGCCCGCCACGGCAAAGCTTTTGCCGGCCTGCTTAAGCGCTACTTTGGCTAAGCCAACCGCCTGAGACATAACCTCAAGCTCGATGAGGCCCGGACCGTATTGGTTCGGGCCTTTTTCGTGCCTCACGAACTTGTTAACGCCCTGAAATAGGACCGCCTTCGGCATCGGCTTCTCGTCAAAAACTAAGTGAGTAGACTTTTTGGAACTTGCCGAGCACGCCATCCATATTGCTTTATAAAGCCGCAGGTAAATGACTTGTTGCAAAACGGCTTGGTCGCCAAAGTGCCAAAAGTCTACTCACTTAGAACCGCAGCCGTCCACGATCGAGCCATTTTGTGTCTAGCGGGCATCTTTCCGTCGATTACTCCCAATTTTGTCCAGTCAATGAATAGTTCAGACCGGAGTAATGCCTCAGCCCTTTGCTCATCCGAGCTTTTATCACGATATTCAGCATCGAGCATCCTGCATACGGCCTTAACGATCGCGCGGAATCTATCCTCATCCGATATCTGTCTGTGTGTAAGGAGAAGCACATCGTAGCCCATGGCCTGAAGGGCCGTCATGCGGTCAGCGTCACGCAAGCCATCCCCTGCGCGTCCGTGCGAGGCCTTTCCCTGACATTCAATGGCCACCTGTCGCCTGCCGTCCGGCGAAGACAGAAGTAGATCGATATACACACGGGACTTTCCCACAATCGCTCGAGCACTTGTGCTTAACGTCACTTCGACATTGAGCTCTATACCGCAAAACCCTTCGCCTCCCAGGGCTCGCGGCAGTCCAAGCAACAAATACGCCTCGACCTCAAAAGGCGACGCGGCACCCAATGGGACGAGTTGCGATACCGCCATAAATCTATTGCCGTAACGCACCCCGCAAACATCTGAACAAAAGCGGTCAAGGTCTCCGCCCAAAACCAAAGCGTCTCGACGCCATAAATTTGAGGCGGTGCCGCCCTCGGACGGACAGCGCACCCAACCGAACGTTGTCGAAATCGCGCCCGAATCAATTGCACGCGAAAGCTCCGCCTCAAGTGCCGCCGGCAGAGCGCACACCGCAAACAAGCCACACATCTCCGCCAATACCAAAAGAAGCTGGAGATCCGTCAGGTGCCGCGACATGATGAATGCCGTCAGTAGAGGAGACGTAATCAAAAACCCATGCTCCGTTTCCAGCACGGATTCCCTGGGAAGCTCACCAAGAAACAGCCGCTGCCTAATGCTGGCTGGACAAGTCCGTTTGTTTCTCGTCCGAACCAATGTATACAACGGAAAACCGAGCGCGACCGCAGCCGTCGGGTTGCGGGCGAGATCATATCGCTGCCGGTCTTCTTCCGGTCGTGGAAGCGGCGGACACAAAGCGCGGACTTGAGGAGGCAAACGCCAGTACCTAAAAGCCGATATGTCACAAAGTAGATCCTTCATAGGCACAGGAAAACACGAATTTCAACCCAGTCAGTCACGCATTGGCGCGAACGCACCAAAAATGGCGCCGAACGGACTGCCAAGTTTTCAACAGCCCTCCCCAACTGGCCAAAAGTTTGCCAAGAGCTGGACGAAACCCTGTTGAAAACCTCATTTTTTTCTCATGTAGAAGCTTTGCGCGGCAAGTGAGTAGACTTTTTTGAACATCCCGAGCAGGCCGGTCATCCTGCTTTTCAAACCCGCAGGTAAATGCCTTGTTGCAAAACGGTCTGGTCTCCAAAGTGCCAAAAGCCTACTCACTTAGGCTGCAGAGTGCCCCCCATTAGCTGCAATTCCAAGGTAGTTAGTACTTTTGGACTCAGATCGTCATACTGGACAAGAATATGAGTTGAGTTTTCAGGGGCAGATGCGCCATCGGCACACCAAAAACAGTCACCGATATCGATAAAAGGGATGCTCGAGCGCGTGAGGACCTGCGCAAAAGAGCTTCCGCCCGTTCCGCGCTCCGCAACCACAGTGCAGTAAAGACCCGCGTCTGCATGCTCAATCGAGACCTCCCCTGCCGGAAATGCCTTCCGCACAAGCGCCGCCAGACCATCACGCGCCTCGCGAGCACGAACTCGCACGCGGTTCACATGTCGCTCGTAATCACCCGATTCCAGCAAACGAGCCAAAGCGACCTGGTCAACAGAACTCACCGACGAGGCGTAGAAACCAAGGTTGCGCCTAAACCGCTCCATTAACTCATCGGGCAACACCATGTACGCCAAACGCAACGCCGATGAAAGGCTCTTCGAAAACGTGTTGGTGTAGATAACCGACTGGGCGGCATCGATCGACGCGAGCGCGGGAATCGGCTTGCCAGCAAGGCGAAACTCACAATCAAAGTCATCTTCGATGAGATACCGACCTGGTCGCTCGGCGGCCCAGCTCAGAAGCGCATAGCGACGCGCAATGCTCGTCACAAGGCCGGTCGGATACTGATGGGACGGCATCAGGTGAAGGACATCGGTCCCGCTTTTCTGCAGAGTGCTCAAGTCCACGCCCTCATCATCCAACGGGATATGTCGAACTTGGCAGCCCATAGCCTGATAGATACGCGTCAGACGCAAATAGCCCGGATCCTCAACCGCATACACCTTGTCCGCGCCAAGCAACTGAACCAACATGGTATCGAGCAGCTGGGCGCCCGCACCGATAACGATGTTGTTGGGGTCGACATTCATACCCCTTGTCCCGTGCAGATGGTGAGCAATTGCGCGTCGCAGCCGAGCAGTGCCCTGCGCCGGTGCGGGCGAAAAGATTTCGCGCTCGTCTTCGGATGCCAGCGTCGCCCGTAGCGCGCTTTGCCAAAGCCGCGCCGCCTCCAAAGCAGAAGGAGAAAGCGCATCGAATTGCTCGACCCGCCCGCGGACATCATGCGCGCTGGGGTCCACAGAGACGGCATCTCGGTCGATGCCCTCCGCAGCCGAAGCCAAAACCGGTGCATCCGGAAGCTCGCAAGCGTAGTAGCCACGACGCGGCATTGAGCAAATATAGCCCTCAGCGAGTAACTGGCTATATGCATTCTCGATGGTAATGACACTGATTCCCAGATGACTGGCAAAGGCGCGCTTAGACGGAAGATGCTCCCCCGCCACAATACGTCCAGCAACAATATCATCTCGGATTTGCTGGTAAACATACTCATAAAGCGATGCCTCGCCACGTTTTTCCAAATTGTAGTCAAGCATGAGTTTGCCACCTGACCTTATCGAGCTTTTCAATCTGGTATTAAGCTGACCTTATTATTATCTCGAAAACTGAGTATTTCGCCATACCCAGCTCCCCGATAGGATGTTCCGTCAAGCAATGCACATGCCAACCAAGGGAGCAACCATGGCAGAACAGACCAGCAAGGCCGATCGCGTCAAACTCAATCGCGAGCTCGCGCAGATGCTCAAGGGCGGCGTCATCATGGACGTCACCACGCCCGAGCAGGCACGCATCGCCGAGGAGGCGGGCGCCTGCGCCGTCATGGCTCTCGAGCGCATCCCGGCCGACATCCGCGCCGCCGGCGGCGTGTCGCGCATGAGCGACCCCAAGATGATCAAGGGCATCCAGGAGGCCGTCTCCATCCCTGTTATGGCCAAGTGCCGCATCGGTCACATTGTCGAGGCGCGGGTCCTGCAGGCCATCGAGATCGATTACATCGACGAGTCCGAGGTTCTCTCCCCTGCCGATGACGTCTACCACATCGACAAGACCCAGTTTGACGTCCCGTTTGTCTGCGGCGCCCGCGATCTGGGCGAGGCGCTGCGACGTGTTGCCGAGGGCGCCACGATGATTCGCACCAAGGGCGAGCCGGGCACGGGCGACGTCGTTCAGGCCGTACGCCACATGCGCAAGATCCAAAAGCAGATCCGCGACGTTGTTGCCCTTCGCGATGACGAGCTCTTTGAGGCAGCCAAGCAACTGCAGGTTCCGGTCGAGCTGGTACGCGAGGTTCACGCCACGGGCAAGCTTCCCGTGGTGAACTTTGCCGCCGGCGGCGTAGCGACCCCCGCCGACGCCGCGCTGATGATGCAGCTGGGCGCCGAGGGCGTCTTTGTCGGCTCGGGCATCTTTAAGAGTGGCGATCCCGCCAAGCGCGCCGCCGCCATCGTCAAGGCTGTGGCAAACTTCACTGATGCCAAGCTCATTGCCGAGCTTTCTGAGGACCTGGGCGAGGCCATGGTGGGCATCAACGCCGACGAGATCGAGATTATCATGGAGGAGCGCGGGCGCTAGTCCAGCAGAAAGGATCGCACATGAGCGATTATGCAGACCAAACGGTCGCCGTGCTGGCGGTCCAAGGCGCTTTTGCCGAGCACGAGGCAAGACTATCCGAGCTTGGCGCACACTGTATTGAGCTGAGGCAGGCGGCCGATTTGTCGCAGAACTTTGATCGTCTGGTCATCCCTGGCGGCGAGTCCACCGTTCAAGGGAAGCTGCTTGATGAATTGGGCATGCTCGAGGAGCTTCATGCCCGTATCGTTGAAGGCATGCCCGTCCTTGGCACCTGCGCCGGCCTGATTCTACTGGCTCACGACCTTGCCGCCCATGACGATAAGGGCACGCCGCGTTTGGCAACCATGGATGTACTTGTCGAGCGCAATGCCTATGGCAGACAGCTCGACAGTTTTCGCACCAAGGGGCGGGTAGACGGTATCGACGGTGAAGTGCCGTTAACGTTTATCCGTGCACCCCGCATCGTCAAGGTGCGCGGCAATGCCAAGGCCTTGGCCGAAGTCGATGGCCGTATCGTCGCCGCCCGCCAGGGCAACCAGCTCGGCGTCACCTTCCACCCCGAGCTCGACGACGACACGCGCCTCCACGAGCTTTTCCTCCAAATGTAGGCAGAAAACAAACGAGCGTGGATTTTCGGACGCATAGCAAATGAGAGTGGATAATCTCCCACTTTGAGCTTGAATGCAGGCTCAAACCGGGAGATTATCCACTCTCATACTATGTAGTCGTTTAAGAACATCCCCAATGACTACTTCGACAACACCGATGTTTTGGTACCGACAGACACTATGACCCAATCCGAGGGCACTAAAAAGACAGGAGCCCCCGCTCGT
>CAJLTA010000008.1 GCA_905209455.1 uncultured Collinsella sp. | reverse complement strand
ATTAATGGATGGAAACGGGTGTTCTATCGGGACACACATTTTGTCCTATAAGCCGAAACCTGCGGAGGCTTTTTCTTTTGAGCGATATGGGGCCGTCTGTTGATTGGGGACAGACTTAAATGAGCGTTTTCACGCATTTAAGTCTGTCCCCAATCAACATTGCTGCGGCACTTTGCTCGGCTAAAGCGTACAATAGCGCCTATGCGAAAGGGGAACAGATGATCAACGAAACTATGTATGCTCGCGGTGCGGAAAGCTCCATCATCCGTGAGATTTTTAGCTATGGCCTTGAGCGCAAGGCGCAGATCGGTGCGGAAAACGTATTCGATTTTTCGCTGGGCAATCCGAGCGTTCCGGCACCCGCTGCTGTGGCGGAGTCCATTAAGAAGGCCCTGGAGCTGCCGAGCGACCAGCTGCACGGCTACACGCCCGCACCGGGCCTGCCGCAATGTCGTGCCGCTGTGGCCGAATCGCTCAACCGCCGCTTTGGCACGAGCTATGAGGGCAAAGACGTCTTTATGACGGTGGGTGCCGCGGCTTCGCTCACCTGCGCGCTCAACGCCGTTACGAATCCGGGCGACGAGGTTATTGTTATCGCCCCGTACTTTCCGGAGTATCGCGTTTGGATTGAGAAGGCCGGCTGCACGTGTGTCGAGGCGCTTGCCAACGAGGACACATTCCAGCTGAGCGTGGATAACGTATTCAAGGCGATCACCGACAAGACGGCAGCCGTCATTATCGACTCGCCCAACAACCCGACCGGTGCCGTATATACGCGCGACACGCTGACGCGACTGGCCAATGTTCTGCGCGAGGCCAACGCTCAGCGCGATCCCGAGAATCCGATTATGCTCATCTCGGATGAGCCGTACCGCGAGATCGTGTACGGTGCCGAGGTGCCTTGGGTGCCCTCGATCTACGAGCACACCATCGTGTGCTACTCGTATTCCAAGTCGCTGTCGCTGCCGGGTGAGCGCGTGGGGTGGATCTTGGTTCCCAACACCAATCCGCAGGCTGCCCGTCTGATGCCGGCCGTTGCCGGTGCCGCCCGTACGCTGGGCTTCGTGTGCGCGCCGGCGCTCTTTCAGCGCGTAATTATCGACTGCATCGATGAGCCGAGTGACGTTGAGGCCTATGCACGCAACCGCACCGCGCTTACCGACGCACTAGCGGAGTATGGCTACACCTATGTTGAGCCGGATGGCGCGTTCTACCTATGGGTGAAAGCATTGGAGCCCGATGCGAATGCGTTTTGCGAGCGCGCAAAGAAGTATGAGTTGCTTGCGGTTCCCTCGGACAGCTTTGGTATGCCGGGTTGGTTCCGCCTGGGCTATTGCGTGAGCTACGAAACGATTGTCAATTCGCTACCCGCTTGGAAACAGTTGGCGGACGAGTATCGTTAAAAGTAAAGCGCTCTGCCTACAATGTTTTACGTGAAACGGGGTTTGGTGTTAAGCCGGACCCCGTTGTCATGGACGTTGTGTCTTTGGGATGGAGTGGTTTTACGACTATCGAAGGCTATGCGTACAATGAATATAAGCGACGGCCGTGCCAGATAAGGAGACCTGATGCCCTACCTGCTTTCTTGTGACATTCATACCCATACGATGTTCTCTGCGCATGCATATTCGACCATTGAGGAGAATGTGTACTGGGCGGCAGAGCGTGGTCTGCAGGTGCTCGGATCTGCCGACCATTTGAGCTCTATGGTTACGGCTTGCCCCAATGACCTGCGCAGTTACCAGTTCTTTATCAACCAGGATATCTGGCCGCGCATTTGGAGCGGCGTGCTGGTGCTGCGTGGTGCCGAGGCCGATATCGTTTCGCTGGACGGAAGCCTGTTTGGCGAGGACACTCCTGTCACGCTCGATATTGCCGGCGATTCGTACAGCCGTCAGCATTCGCTGTTCGATTTGGTTACGCGTAATTTGGATTATTTGGTTGCGAGCGTGCATAATCCGCAGATTGCTGAGGGCGCGACGCTGGCCCAGACGACCGAGATGTATATCAATGCCCTGGAGCACCCCAAGGTGTTCATGCTGGGTCACACGGGGCGTTCGGGCGTGCCGTTCGATATCGACGAGGTGCTGTTGGCAGCTAAGGCCAAGCACAAGATTATCGAGATCAACAACCATAGTCTTGAACACGGTGTCGACGCTGAGCATTGGGCCGTATGCCGCAAGATTGCCGAGCGCTGCGCCGAGCTGGGCGTGGGCATTGGCGTGTCGACCGATGCCCACATTGGCATGGCCATTGGCAAGCTCGATCACGCGCGCAAGATGCTCGACGAGATTCACTTCCCACTGGATTTGATCGTGACGCGCGACCGCGAGACGCTGCTGTGCGAGATGGCGGCAGCCGGCGTGTGCGATCTGCGCAATGGGATGTAGCGGAGTTTATAAACCAAGCGAAGGGGGCGGCCCAGGCGGGTCGCCCCCTTTCTTGTCCCAAAAATCTACTGAGGTTGGTTAGCGGCGTTCGAGGACCGCTACGGTTTCGGTGTGGTCGGTGTGAGGGAACATGTCGACTGGCGTGATCTTGAGCAGGCGATAGCCTCCGTCGAGGAGCTGGTGCAGGTCGCGCTCTTGGGTCACGGGGTTGCAGCTGATATAGGTGATGCGGCGCGGCTTAAGTGCGCAGGCAGCTTCGAGGAACTCGGGCGTGGAGCCGGCGCGCGGCGGGTCGATGGAAAGAACGTCGACGCGTTCGTTGTTGTCGGCGGCATCCAGGATGTAGTCGGTGGCGTCGTCGGCCATAAACCAAGCGCTGCGGGTGAGGCCGTTGAGCTCGGCATTGCGACGTGCGTCGGCAATGCCCGCCGGGTTGCGCTCAACGCCGAGCAGCATAATGCCGATACCCTTGTTCTGGGCATCTTTAGCTGCGCAAAGACCGATGGTACCGCTGCCACAGTAGGCATCCATGAGCACATCGCCCTGGTGCAAATCCATGCCGTCGATAGCGAGCTGATAGAGCAGCTCGGTCTGTTGCGGGTTGGTCTGATAAAACGCGGTGGGGGAGATGTCGAATTCGCAGCCGAGCAGCTGGTCGCGCATGCATTCGGCGCCATACACGATGCGGGTTTCCTCGCCGAGGATGGCGTTGCCGGGGCGTCCGTTGATGTTTTGGGCGACGGTGACGATGCGCGGATCGAGTGCGGCGACAGCCTCAAAGAACTCCTGCGCATGCGGCAAGTCGCGCTGAGCGGTCACGAGCGTGACCATGACCTGGTCGGTACGCCAACCGCAGCGGACGACGGCATAGCGAAGCAAACCAAGATGCTTGTCCTCATTAAAGGCGGGAATATGCAGCCGCTCAGCTTCGCGTGCGATGCCGTTGAGAATCTGACGGGCGCCCGGTGCCTCGACGGGGCATTCGGGTACGGCAACGATCTTGTGCGTGCCGCGCTCAAAGAAACCGCAACGGACAGCGCCCTCCTTACCGGGAGCAAAGGGAGTGGCGGCCTTATGGCGAAAACCGCGCGGCGCAGGATATTTGCCCGGGTCGCCCAGGGTGACACCCATGCCACGAATAGGATCTACAGCAATGCCCTCACGCTCACAAAGCGAAGCAAAAAGCTCCTCCATAGCAGCCTGCTTAGCTGCCAACTGCTTTTTATAAGGACGATTGAGCGCCGTGCATCCGCCACAAGCTCTCATGATGGAACAGGGAGACTTGGGATCCACAGCCTTACGCGCAGGCGAAACCGGATCTTTATGCGGACGCTTGGAGCGAGTCTGAGACGCTTTGTCTCCGCCTCGACGAGAGTCAGAACGCTTGGTCTTAGCCCTGCTCTTGGTCGATTTGCTTTTTGCAGCTTTAGAAGACTTGGATTTCGTAGAAGATTTCTCCTCCTTCGACCCCTCAACCGCCTCCACCAAAGCACGACGAGCCCTACGCTCCGCACGAGATTCTGCCATCAATAACTCCACTTATTCATGAATTAAAGCTGCAAGTATTGTACCGTGCCAAGCCAGCAGACGATATACAAGCGGTTTATTCGTGTCAGTGATAAGCCCAACGACGGTTGCCCGCCGCGTGAGGGGTGTGGGGGTTAAGATTATCGCGAGTTCCGCACGAACAGGAGGCCACTTAATGTGGCCTCCGTCATGAGCAGGACTGTAGAGCAGGAAACTTAACCCCCACACCCCTCACGCGACGGGCAAACTCGCCTTGTGCTCTATCACGCTAAAGTGTATGATTCTGAACGTTACACGACTCACTTTACTTAACTAAAGTGCCACCAAGGGGGAATACCATGAATACCGATATGTCTCGTCGTCAGTTTGTTGGTCTAGCCGGTTCGCTCGCTACGGTTCTAGGTCTTGGCCTGGTAGGCTGCGGTG
Source organism: uncultured Collinsella sp. (assembly GCA_905209455.1). Classification (GTDB taxonomy): domain Bacteria; phylum Actinomycetota; class Coriobacteriia; order Coriobacteriales; family Coriobacteriaceae; genus Collinsella. Next base: position 66,865 of record CAJLTA010000008.1, on the reverse strand, counting down.
GTGGTGCCGGTAAGGGTTCCGCTGCCGGTTCTGCTGCAGCCAAGGATGTGAAGGGCGCTGCGGAGTCCAAGAAGCTCGTGGTGGGCTTTGATAAGTCCTATCCTCCGTACGGCTTTGTGGGCGACGATGGCGAGTACACCGGCTTTGATCTCGATCTGGCCAAGGCTGTTGCCGATAAGCAGGGCTGGGAGGTCAAATACGAGGCCATCGACTGGGATGCCAAGGATACGCTGCTTAACTCGGGCGCCATCAACTGCATCTGGAATGGCTTTACCATGGAGGGCCGTGAGGACGACTACACGTTCTCCGAGCCGTACATGCTCAACGAGCAGGTGCTGGTGGTAAAGAAGGATGCAGGCATCAAGAGCTGGGACGATCTTGCCGGCAAGACCGTGATTACCCAGACCGATTCCGCTGCGCAGGATGTGCTTGAGGGTGACCAGAAGGATCTGGCGGCGACGTTTGCCACGCTCGACACCATCGGTGAGTACAACACGGCGTTTATGCAGCTCGAGAGCGGCGCGGTCGATGCCGTGGCTTGCGACCTTTCGATTGCCCAGTATCAGCTTGCCGCCAAGCCCGATGCTTATACGCAGCTTGATGAGCCGCTGTCCAGCGAGCACTACGCCGTCGGCTTTAAGAAGGGCGACACCAAGTCGGCCGACGCCGTGACCGAGTCGCTCAAGGCACTCTACGATTACGGTACGGTTAAGGATCTCTGCGACAAGTATTCAAGCTATGGTCTATCTTTCGATAATTGGGTGCTCAAGTAATGTCTATTCAGGTCATGATGCAGATGCTTGGCCAGGGATTCTTGGTCAGTTTGCAGTTGTTTGTGCTGACACTGCTGGGGTCGATTCCGCTGGGAATCCCCGTGGCGTTTATGCGCATGAGCAAAATCGCGCCGCTTCGCTGGATTGCGCGCATCTACATTTCGGTCATGCGCGGTACGCCGCTCATGCTGCAGATGTTTGCCATCTACTTTGCCCCGTACTACGTGTTTGGCATTTCGCTCACGCCCGATTCCAAGTGGACGGCGTGCGTCGTGGCGTTCATCATCAACTACGCCGGTTACTTTGCCGAGATCTATCGCTCGGGCTTGCAGTCCATTCCGCGCGGTCAATACGAGGCTGCCGAGGTGCTGGGCTATTCGCGCGTGCAGACGTTTCTGTATATCGTGATGCCGCAGGTCGCCAAGCGTATTCTGCCGGCGATGGGCAACGAGATCATCACGCTGGTCAAGGACACGTCGCTGGCGTTTGCCATTGGCGTGGGTGAGATGTTCTCGACGGCCAAGGCGCTGGTCGCCTCGCAGGTGAGCATGGTGCCGTTTGCGATCGCGGCGCTGATTTACTGGGTCTTTAATTTCGTCGTCGAGATGCTGCTGGGCGCCGCCGAGAAAAAATTGGATTACTACCATGATTAATTCGGTAATGAATATATCGAACGCGCGTAAGGCGTTTGGCGGCAATGAGGTGCTCAAGGATATCTCGCTTGAGGTGAAGCGTGGCGAGGTCGTGGCGATTATCGGGCCTTCGGGTGGCGGCAAGTCCACGCTGCTGCGGTGTGCCACGCTGCTCGAGACACTCGACGGAGGCTCGCTCTCGTTTGGCGACCTTGCCGTTGCGACGGATGCGGGTTCGGGCGCGGTCTATGCGAAGGGCGATGTGCCCAAGCAGGCGCGCTCGCGATTCGGCCTGGTGTTCCAAAACTACAACCTGTTCCCGCACTATACGGTGATGAAAAACATCACCGATGCGCCGATTCGCGTGCTTAAGCGTCCGCGCGAGCAGGCGGAAGCCCGCGCTCACGAGCTGATTGCACAAATGGGGCTGACGGGCAACGAGAACAAGGTGCCGTGTGAGCTTTCGGGCGGTCAGCAACAGCGTGTGAGTATCGCCCGCGCCCTGGCGCTCGATCCGGAAATCTTATTCTTTGACGAGCCGACCTCGGCGCTCGATCCCGAGCTAACGGCCGAGGTGCTGCGTGTCATTAAAGACCTGGCGGCGCAGAATATGACGATGGTGATCGTGACCCATGCGATGCAGTTTGCGCGCGATGTTGCCGATCGCGTGGTCTTTATGGACGGAGGCCGCATTGTCGAGGAGGGCCCGGCCGAGCAGGTTATCGATCATCCGCGTGAGCAACGTACCCGTGAGTTCTTGAGTCGTATCGAGGGCTAAGCTCAGCTATGTATTGAGAAGAAGCCGCCGCGGGTCTTATGGACTGCGGCGGCTTTTATTTGTATCGATGGGGTTTAATAATCGCCTGGCATACTTGCTCTGTCCTCTCGCCGCCTGTATTCATACGAGCGCCGAAAGGTATGCATGGACAGCCGCCCGTGAGGGTAGGGTGGTGGCATAGGACATTTGGAGGGTGAGTCGGCTCGGCTGCCGACCATGCTGCTCCCGGGATGGCACCGACCGCGAACTCTCCCCGTTGGCGTCGCGCATTGCGCGCGGCCCTGCAAGGAGGTCATCATGGGTGCTCCCAAGACCGGTAACGTAAGGAACGTGGTGCTCGTAGGCCAAGGCGGGGTGGGCAAGACTTCACTCGCCGAGGCCATGCTCCACCTTTCCGGCAAGACCGCCCGCCTGGGCGGCCACGACGGCACCAAGCCCACGCTCGACTATGACCCCGAAGAGGTCAAGCGTGCATTTTCCATCTCGACGACCATCGCGCCGATCGACTGGAAGGGCGCGCGCATCAATGTGCTCGATGCCCCGTGCTACCCCGATTTTATCGGCGACGCCTTTGCCGCGATGAGCGTCTGCGAGACGGCTCTGTTTGTGGTCGACGCCGAGGCCGGCCCGCAGCCTACGACGGTTAAGCTCTGGTATGCCGCCGAGGACCTGCGACTGGCGCGTGCGGTGTTCGTAAACCGCCTGTCGCGCTCCGAGGCCAGCTTTGCGACCACGATGGACCTGCTGCAAGAGCGCTTTGGCACGCGCCTGGGCGCCGTGACCCTTCCCTGGGGCGAGGGCGAGGACTTTGACGGCATCATCGACCTGGTGCGCATGAAGGCGCGCCATTGCAACGGCACCGAAGCCGTTGAGTCGGAGATTCCCGAGGAGTATCGTGCCCAGGCCGAGGAAGCCCATGACCATCTGTGCGAGCTGGTGGCCGAGGCTGACGATGAACTGATGATGAAGTACTTGGAAGGCGAGGAGACGCTGACGCAGGAGGAGCTTGAAGGCCTGCTGTCGAAGGCGATCGCCGAGCGCATCTTTGTGCCGGTCTTTGCGGGCGATTGCATTAAGGAGCAGGGCGTCAACTCGCTGATGGACGACATCGCCACATACTTCCCGGCGCCGACCGACTACGGCGAGATGCCGCTTATCGACGGCGATTCGCTCAAGATTTCAAGCGACGATGATCGTCCGGTGGCGTTTGTGTTTAAGACCCTGGCCGATCCGCAGCAGGGTCGCATCAGCTTTATTAAGGTGCTGACGGGTACGCTTGAGCCGGGCCTTGAGCTGGTCAACGCGCGCACACGCAAGGGCGACCGTCTGGCTCACCTGTATGTGATGTGCGGCCGCGACATGACCGAGGTCGGTCACGCCTATGCCGGCGACATTATCGTGGCACCCAAGCTGGCGGCCGAGACGGGCGATACGCTCTCGATTACCGGCAAGGTCGAGGCTGCGGCGTTTAAGTTCCCCAACTCGCAGTACCGCATCGCCATCGAGGCCGAGAATCGCGGCGACGAAGAGAAGCTCTACACGTTTATCGAGAAGGCCTGCAAGGCCGATCCGACCATGAGCATCGATCGTGACGAGGAGACGGGCCAGACCATTATCTCCGCCGTTGGTGAGGCGCAGGTTTCGGTGCTGCTCAACCGTTTGGAGGATCGCACCAAGGTCGTGGCCAAGAGCGTGCCGATCCGCATTCCGTATCGCGAGACCATTCGCCGTACGGCAAGCGCGCAGGGCCGCCACAAGAAACAGACTGGCGGTGCCGGTCAGTATGGCGACTGCTGGCTGCGCGTTGAGCCGCTCATTGGGCCCGACGGCACGAGCGATGGCTATGAGTTTGTAGACGAGGTCGTGGGTGGCCGCATCCCGCGCTCGCTCATCCCCGCCGTGGACAAGGGTGTCCAGGAGACCATGAAGGACGGCATCATTGCCGGCTACCCGCTCACGGGCATTCGCGTGGCTGTGTACGACGGCTCGTATCACAGCGTCGACTCCAACGAGATGGCGTTCCGCGCGGCGGCTCGCATCGGCCTGCGCAAGGCGTGCGCCGATGCCGACCCGGTGGTGCTGGAGCCCATCGAGGAAATCACGGTGACTATTCCCGAAAGCTACGCCGGCGCTGTGATGGGCGACATCTCGGCATCGCGCGGTCGCGTGACGGGTATGGAGACCGATGAGCGCGGCGACACCGTGGTCATTGCCCAGGCGCCGCTGGCAGAGCTGACGGATTATTCGACGCGCCTGCGCTCTATCACGCGCGGCACGGGTGACTTTACCATGAAGCCCGCTGGCTACGAGCAGGTTCCCTACGATGTTCAGGCCAAGCTGGTCGAGCGCTATGAGGAGGGCCGCGCCAAGTAGCGTGTGGTTTTGCCTGCAATGTGGACGCTGACGAAAAGGCCGCCCTGGGTAATCCAGGGCGGCCTTTTTTGATCCCATGGGGACGGAGGAAAACGAATCATTTTTGGGTTACGGGCGGTGCGGTCGGCACTAGTCTCCGGATGCCTGGTTGCGGCCGGTGGCGTAGTCGATCTGCACGTGCGGCTGCAGGTTGTAGCAGTACACGTGGAAGCAGAGGGTCTTGCCGTGGTCCTCGACCGATTGCGCCTCAAGGCGCACGCCGCGGCAGACAAGTTCCTCTTCGTTATACATGGGTGTGACGCGATAGAGCACGTGGTTGCCCGTCTCGCGGATGTAGCCGAGAATCTGCTCCTCAAACGGCAGCATGCCTGTCTCGTTGAGATAACGCGTGCCGGTGAGGAGATTCTTGCGGTTGGCGTTTTCGCCGCAGAGCGACCAGGCGATGAGATGGCAGCGGTTGTAGAGGCTCTGGCCCGGAATAAAGTCGTAGCGCTGCTGGCGCCATCCAGCGGGATGGATACGCGAGATATCGCCGCGCTCGCCTTGACCGAGTGATTCGGGGCCCACGCAGGCGAGCGCTTTGCGGGTGCGGCCCAGGCTGTCAAGCTTGGAGAACTTCTTAAAGCAACCCTCTTCTGTAGCGCGCTCGTATTCATCGAGCGTGAATGATGGTGTGCCGAGCGGGTGCGTGCTGTCGGCGCGCAGGGCAACGTAGGGGTTGCCGGCGTAGTCGGGAATGCTGCTGAGATAAACACCGCGGGCGCGGTTGAGGTCGGGGTTTTCGACCTCGTCGATGGGGGTGGCGGCGCTGTCCGCGGAAGCGCCGTCGCCGGTGTCGGTTGTGGCGGAATCGGAGCCATCGCCAGAGTCCTGGCTGTTTTGAGGGTCCGGGGAGCTCGCCGTTCCTGATTCGAGCCGATCGACCAGGTCCGCCTCGTCGTCGGTGCGGCTGGGACTTTCGTTTTGTTTTTCGGCCAGAGCTGCCGCCTGTTCATCACTTTGCGGCGACAACAACTTGGGCGCTCCGTCGAGCGACCCTGTGAACAGCGCAAACCCCAGCACCACGGCGGCGCCGATGGAAAGTACTTGCTTGTAGGCGGACTTGCGCGACATTGCGGCTCCTGGATGGACGGTTGGGAATCTACCAGTCTAGCAGGAGCCGGCAGGGGCCGTTCTGTCGAACAAATACTCAAGATTTGGGATAGACGCTACTGATTCATTTGCCTCATATGGAGCTGCGGTGGTTGTGTATGTGGGGCTATTTTGCGTTTCCCCAGATAAAACCCGCCAAAATAAACCTGTCCCTTTTTGGCAGGTTAATCGGGGGACTATTTCACCGCAACTTAGGGCACGGTTAGGGAGTGTGCACCTTAAAGAGTGGTGCCCTTGATTAGAGAGGTCGCGCTCGTCTCTCTAATTGTCTCTCTAAAGAGAAAGCCAGTTAAAGAGATAACATTGGGCTATCTAACAGTGAATTCGATACATCTCTCTAAATGTCTCTCTAAAATAAGGTGCTTATCTCTCTAAAGATAGAGAGATATACTATACTATAGAGAGATAAATCTATCGTTTTAGAGAGACGGAATGCCAATGCTGCTGGATGAACCTCTTGGCCTTATCGTTGAGCGCCTTCGCAGGCGGGGGACTGATGACGCATCGGTAGAAGTTAAAGCCTGCACGAATAAATTGAGCGCAGACGTATGGGAGACAGTGAGCGCTTTTGCGAACACTGCGGGTGGGCTCATTATTTTGGGCCTAAACGAAGCCGAAGGATTTGTTCCTTCGGCTAACTTTGCTATCGATAGGGTGCGCGATCAGTTTGTTTCGGGTATCGGAGACGGAGGCTCAGCGGCAGTGGTGACCCATGCGCCACGGTACGAGCTTGATCGAGGCGAGGTCGACGGGCTCCAGGTGCTTCTGGTGCGCATCTTTGAACTTGAGCTTAAAGCGAAGCCTTGCTATATCGGCGCGCGCGGCGTGCAGAACGGTAGCTACAAGCGCGTGGATGATAAAGATATCAAGATGTCACCCGCTGAGCTATATGAGCTGCAGAGTGCGTTGCTTCCGAGCGATGCAGACGGCACGGTGGTTTCGGAGGCAACAGTCGAGGATTTGGATCCAGATGTCGTGCGGTCTATTATCGCAAATCGCCGGCTGCAGACCCCCCGCGTTTTGCGCGGGGCCGATACGCTGGAAAAGCAGCTGGTCAGACTCAATATCACTACAAAGGATGGTGCGGTGAAGCTCGCAGGGCTTCTGTCGGCGGGAATTTACCCCCAGCAGTTCTATCCCAAACTCATGATTGATGTCGCCGTTCATTCCGATGTGGAAAAATCTGCACCCGGGCAACCCCGGTTTATTGACCGCCAGTTGTGCGATGGCCCGATTCCGGCTTGCATCGAAGATGCCCTTGTCGCGATTGGACGGAACTTGCGCAAAGCGGCGATAGTGCAAGGCGCTGGCAGAAGGGAGGATTGGGAAGTTCCCCAGGAGGTTTTGCGCGAGGCCTTGGCAAACGCCTGCATCCATCGAGAATATTCGCCCATGTTTGTGGGGCAGGCCGTGAGTGTCGATATCTATCCAGACAGAATAGAGATCAAAAACCCCGGTGGGCTTTGGGGCGGAAAGACGGTGGACAATCTTGCAGACGGGGAATCGCGCTGCCGAAACCCAAAGCTCATGAGCCTAATGGGGGCGACGCCGTTAGAGCATGCCGAGGGGCCCGTTGCAGAAAGCCAGGGATCTGGTATCCCGGCTATGATTCGCGAGATGGAGTCTCGTTCGCTTGGAAGGCCGAAATTTATCGTTAAGGCCGATTCGTTTACGGTGCTGCTTTCCCGGCACGGGGCGGAGCTTGCTGAAAACCGCACGTGGATTCAGAGCCATGTGGGCACCGAGCTGACGGATCGCGAGGAAACATTGCTCATGTTTATGCGGGAGCATGGGTGCGTATGCGATGTTCAAAAAATACGAGAGGCCCTGAAGTGGGATTCGGATGACATTCGCCTGATCTGCGGGAATCTTGTCGATAAACATGTCCTGTCAAAATGTGGCAAAGACACGTTTGAGATTATCGATATGAGCAGAGAATCGTCAGCTTCGACAGCGGATAGGATCCTGGAGGCTCTCAGCGCCGAAGTGGATATGACGGCGCGAGAAATAGCGGTTGCATCGGGGGTCAAAATTTCGTCCGTCCGCTACCATCTGCCAAAAATGGCGGATAAAGGACTCATCGAAGTAATGGGTTCATCGACGAGCCGCAACCGCCGCTATCGGAAGAAGTAGATGCAGCCGAGTCGCCCCTCTTGTGTCTCTCGAAGTGAGATGGGTGCTAGGGGGGGCGACTGCCTCGCGATATTTCCCCAGATAAAACCTGCCAAAATAAACCTGTCCCTTATTGGCGGGTCAGTTAACGCAGTGCAGGTTGAGCATATGCGAGCGAGCGGTCTCCGGGTGCGGTAAGGTGACGTGAAACAAGCGGGCGCTGACCTTTTGGTCGCGCCCGTGAAGTTGAACGTCAGATTGCCGTGTCCGGAGCCCGCGCAGCGCCGAGCAGTTACGCCGTTTGTAAAACGGCGTAACCTAAAGGTTCATGTTGCCGTGAATGTAGGGGGTGACCTCGGGGGAGATATGGTCGCAGCCCAGCTCGCGCAGCGCGGACTCGATGGCGGCGGGCAGCGGGGTCTTGCCCTTGTCGTCGACGGCGTTGCCACCGAGGGCAGCAATCTTGGCGACATCTGCGGGTGCGGCCTCGATATGCATGCAGCCGCCGACCAAGCGCGCGCGTACCTGTGCCAGATCAAGATCGTGCAGGTAATCCTCGCAGGCGCGGATTAAATCGACCTTCTCGCGTGTAAGCTCCTCGCCCGTGGGGACGCGGGTGGCAAGACATGCTCCCGCCGGCAGGTTCCAAACGGGATAGCCCCATGCGCACAGCAGCTCGCGCTCTTCGTCCTTGGTAAAGCCGACCTCCATAAGGGGTGAGCGTACGCCGAGCTCTTCTGCCGCACGCATGCCGGGGCGGTAGTCACCGCGATCGCTTGCATTGCTGCCATCGATGACGGTGGGAAAGCCGAGCGACTTGGCGTGGTTGACGATGGCGGTAAAGCCGGCGTGCTTGCAGTGGTAGCAGCGATTAGTATCGTTGCAGGCTACTTGGGGGAGCTGCAGCTGATCCACCGAAAGATTGAGCACGGGGAGCTTAAAATGCGGCCCCTCATTGGCCTGCCCATCAACGGACTGCTCAAACGAAGCCTGCTCGGGCGTGCCGATGAGCGGCGTGGTGAGATGGACGAGGAGGGTATTGGTAGGCATGATGCGGGCGCATACGGCGGCCAAAAAGCTGCTGTCGACGCCACCGGAAAACCCGATAGCCACGCGCCCGTATGCCAAAAGCAGCTGTTCGAGCGCCGATAGCTTGTCTTGAAGCTCCTCTGCGGGTGCCGTGGTGTCTAAAATCATGAAACGTTCCTTATCGTTGAGTACTCGATCGAAAACTATAATCCTAATGCGTTACTTGCCATAAGACTTCTATCTGTGTAACGAAAGTGCAATATGGCATATACGTTATATACAAGTTGCCAAATGCGGTAGAGTTGCAGCAACGCGACAGCGAGAGTCGATGGGGGACCGATATGATCAAGGCTGTTATTTTTGACATGGATGGAACGCTGGTCGATACCGAGCGTTTGGGGATTAAGGCCTGGAAGGCAGGCGCCGCTGAGCTGGGGCTCGCGATTGATGAAGCGCTGATCCATCAGTTTATCGGCCGCACGCTGCCCGATGTCATGGACATCCTCGATAGGCATTACGGCAGCCATGAAACCACCGAGGCGGTCTATGTCCGCCACAAGGAGATTCGCGACGAGATGGTCAAGACCGAGCTGGAGCTTAAGGCCGGCGCCGCCGAGTGCCTAGACGAGCTGCTGGCTGCGGGCTATCACGTGGGTCTAGCGACGTCGTCGCGCCTCGTTACGGCGGAGCGCAACCTTAAGATGGTTGGCCTCTTTGACAAGTTTGAAACGGTAACGTGTGGCGAGGACGTCGTGCACGGCAAGCCCGACCCCGAGATGTATCTGCTCGCCTGCGAGCGCGCGGGCTTTGCTCCCGAGGAATGTGCCGTGGTCGAAGATTCGCGCAACGGTTGCGTCTCGGGCATTACGGCCGGCTGCCATGTCTTTGCCGTCCCCGATATCGTGCCGCTGCCGCAGGACGTGGTGGATGGCTGCGAGGCCGTGCTCGATACGTTGTTCGACCTGGCGGCGGCAATCAAGACTGTGCGCTAGAAAATTGCGGCGTTGAAACGAGCGATTGCTCACGTTTGCGCTCAAGCAAAAGGGGCCCGGCAATGGTCGGGCCCCTTTTGCTTGAGCGGCGACTTAGCATACTTGCGGGCGTGCTATAGATACGCACCGAGGTTGATGGCCGTGGCGTCGGTCTGGCTGCTTGCCTGGGTGCTGGCGCGTTCCAGCAGGAACGGCCGCACGAGTTCTTGGCGGTTGATGTCCTCGATGGCCGTGACCGCGGTGACGGTGCGCGCGGCAGAGCTGACGTGGATATGCTTGGTCTTTGTCGGGACCTTGTTCTCGATTTGCTCCATCAGCAGTTGGACACCCTTGCGGCCAATCTCGTAGCCCGGGGGCGCTACCGTAGTGAGCGGGACCGATCCGCTCCAAGCGAGCGGGTTGCCGTCGCATCCGGCCACGCGTACTTGCCCGGGGACAGAGATGCCCTTGTTGACCAGTGCCGAAACGACGCCCGAGGCCAACACATCGGTCAGGCCGACGACAAAATCGGGACGTTCGTCCGCGGGGCGCTCGGCGATTTGGGCACCGATGCCGTAGCCGTCGGCAGCGGTATTCCATTCGCCGGCGTCGATGACTTCGATCTTGATATCGGGGTGCAGGGCGAGCGCCTTATGAATGCCAAGGACGCGCAGGGTGAGTTGCATAAATGCTGCTCGGCCGACGACGACAATATGGTGCGCGCCGCGGGCGATAGCAAGTTCGGCAATGATGCGACCCTGGGCCTCGTTGTCGGCCGCTACGTAGTAGCCGGGCTCGGAGCAATGGATGTCCAGATGGACGATCGGCACGGGCATCTTGGTCATGGCGGGGTGCCAGTCGGGGGATGCCATGGGCTGAACCATGACGCCGGACATCTGGGTGCCCATAAAGTAGCGCAGGTAATGGTCCTCGAGAATATCGTCGTTATCGGCGTTGGCGATGAGCAAGTCGTAGCCGTGCTTGCGGGCCTCGTTGTGGGCGCCGCTGGCGATTTGGAGCGAAAAGCCGTGATCGAGACGGGGGAGCACCAGGCCAAAGGACTTGGTGGCGCCGCCCGCGAGCTGACGGGCGCTTTGGTTGGGCAGGTAGCCAAGGCGATTGATGGTCTCGTTGATGAGCTTGAGGGTCTCGGGGCGCAGCTTTTCGGGGTGGTTGAGCGCGTTGGAAACCGTGCCCAACGAAACCCCGGCCTCGCGCGCGACGTCGCTGATTTTTACCTTTGCCATAGCGGCCCCTTTGATGCGTTTCAAGTACAAGCCAGATTGTAGCATCCCAAACCTTCCAAAAAGGGACAGGTTTTTTTTGGCAGGTTTTATCTGGGCAAACGCTATTGCCAGCGCGACCACCACGAAGGGGGCAGGCACCTTTGTGGTGGTTTGGACCGGCTGGACGTGTGTGCATCGAGTGGTATCTAAGTTGAGATACCACTTCTGGTATATCAGCTTGCGTTTGCGTGAGTACAATACTCGAACGTTATACGTCTCAGCGCCCCTTGTGCGTGGACGTCTTGCAGTCACGCGAACGAAGGGATTTATCTTATGTGCGGAATCGTCGGCTACACCGGCTCTGATATTGCAAAGAACATCCTGGTCACGGGCCTCAAGCGTATGGAGTATCGCGGCTATGACTCCTCGGGCGTCGCGCTCGAGGTGGGCGAGGGCGCCGCGGCGCACCTCGACGTCATCCGCCGCGTGGGCAAGGTCGCGGGTCTGGAGAGCGAGCTTTCCAACATCGACAGCGACGCTACCTGCGGTATCGGCCATACCCGTTGGGCCACCCACGGCAAGCCCTCCGTCGTTAACGCTCACCCCCACACCAGCTGCGACGGTCGTATCGCCATCGTCCACAACGGCATCATCGAGAACTTCGCCGAGCTGCGCGAAGAGCTGGAGGGCCGCGGCCACCACTTTAAGAGCGAGACCGATACCGAGGTCTTCGCGCATCTGATCGAAGAGGCTTATGCCGAGACGCACGACCTGATGGCCTCCGTGCGCGAGGCTTGCACCCACGTGGTCGGTGCCTATGGTCTGGCCGCCGTGTGCGCTGACGAGCCCGGCGTGATCGCCGTGGCCCGCAAGGATTCCCCGATCGTGGTCGGCGTGGGCGAGACCGGCGCCTATGTCGCCTCCGATGTCATCGCGCTCATCGACGCCACCCGCGATGTCGTGGTGCTCGAGGACGGTCAGTTTGCCAAGCTCACGCCCACAGGCGTCGAGTACACCGACGAGGCCGGCAACGTTATCGAGCCCAAGGTCACCTACATCGACTGGGACCTGGACATGGCAGAAAAGGGCGGTTATCCCGACTTTATGCTCAAGGAGATTCACGAGCAGCCGCGCGTCGTGCGCGACACGCTGGTTGGTCGTATGACGCCGGCCGGCGAGCTCGACATCGACGAGCTGGGCCTTTCGCTCGAGGAACTCAACGACATCGACCGCGTCTACGTGATCGCTTGCGGCACCAGCTATCATGCTGGCCTCATTGCCAAGAATCTCATTGAGGGCTGGGCTCGCATCCCCACCGAGGTGGAGGCGGCCAGCGAGTTCCGTTATCGCAACCCCATCATTACGCCGACGACGCTTGTCGTTGCCGTGTCCCAGTCGGGCGAGACGGCCGATACCCTTGCCGCCATTCGCGACGCGCGCATCAAGGGTGCCAAGGTCTTCGGCATCACCAACGTGGTGGGCAGCCCCGTGGCGCGTGAGAGCGACGGCGTCATCTACACCAAGGCCAACAAGGAGATCGCGGTCGCCTCGACCAAGAGCTTCATCGGCCAGGTCGTGAGCCTTACGCTTTTGGCCCTGCTGCTGGCGCAGGTCAAGTACCGCTTGACCACCAAGCAGGCGCGCATGCTGTTCCGCGAGCTTTCCGATACGGCCGAGCAGATCCAGTGGATTTTGGATACCCAAACCGAGGCCGTTCATGAGGCTGCCCTGCTGTGCAAGGACGCGCAGTCGGCGCTGTTCGTGGGCCGTGGCATGGGTGCCGCTATTTCCTACGAGGGTGCGCTCAAGCTCAAGGAAGTCAGCTACCTGCACGCCGAGGCATATGCCGCCGGTGAGATGAAGCATGGCCCCATTGCCCTGATCGACCCGGGCTTCCCTGTCATCGCCGTGGCCACCAAGAGTGCCACCTACGACAAGACCGTGTCGAACCTTATGGAGTGCAAGGCGCGCGGCGCCAAGGTCATCGTCGTTGCCACCGAGGGCGACGAGGAGATCAACAAAATCGCCGACTGCATTATCCGCGTGCCAGCAGTCCGCGACGTGTTCAGCCCCATCACGGCGAGCGTCCCGCTGCAGCTGCTCGCCCGCGAGGTCGCCATCCTGCGCGGCTGCGACGTCGACCAGCCCCGCAACCTGGCAAAGAGCGTTACCGTGGAGTAGTTGGTTCCGCCATTCTGGCGACCAAGGCCCGGCTCCGTTGCAGCGGAGCCGGGCCTTGTTTCATTTGCCCAGATAAAACCTGCCAAAATGAACCTGTCCCAATTTGGCAGGTTAGCGGAGCTTGCTGGTCTCGAAGTACTCGGGGAACTGGTCCAGAACCTCGGTCTGGTTGCGGAACATCATATGCAGGTGCTTGCTGACCAAAAAGCTCGCTTCGATGGGGTCGCGACCGGCGATAGCGCGGCGAATCTGCTTGTGCTCGTTCACGATGTCCTGATTGTCGAGAACCTGCGTGGCGGCGCGCAGCCAGCGGAAGCGCTCCAGGTCGGCATTGGTCTCTTCGAGCCACGACCACACGGTGCTGCGACATGCGATGCTAAAAATCATGTGATGCATGAGGTTGTCGCTCAAAAAGAAGCCGATGCGATCCTCTTCGGCCATGGCCTTTTCCTGCAGCACGATGGCGCGGTCGAGCTGCTCGATGCCGGCCGACGTGGCGCGCGCACAGCACTCCACAATCACCTGCTTTTCCAGATGCTCGCGGATGTAACAGGCACTCTCGGCAAGGGTGAGGTTGATGGGCGAGACATAGGTGCCGCTCTGGGGCACGGTGCGCACCAGGCCTTCCTGCGCCAAGCGAACCAAAGCCTCGCGCACGGGCGTGCGACCCATATCCAGGTCGTCGCAAAGTTGCTTGACGCCCAGCTTTTCGCCCGGTTTGTAGTCCAGGTAGACGATTTTGCGTCGAATGGTGTGGTAGGACTGGTCCTGTAGGCTCGTTTCCTGCTCGCCGACGTGCATCGATTCTTCCATAGCGCCTCGCAACTGTTCTATCAAACTCATATGTCAGTTGTTAATTATGCCGCGAATCAGCTCTCCGCGGTGGGTAATTCGGCTGTTGCCTGAGAACTATTGCGGCATCTTAGTCTGTGTTTGCGCAAGGCTGCGCTCAATGTTGCCGTATCATAAGCCGTCGCAAACGTGAAATAGAAAGAAGGAATCCCATATGCAACTGGCAAATATCGTACGCGAGCGCTGGAAAGGCGTCTTGTTCTGCCTAATCATCGCCATTCCCGCGACGCTGCTCGGCAAACAAATTGAGGTGGTCGGCGGTCCGGTATTTGCCATCCTCTTTGGCATGGTCCTGGCGCTCGTCTTTCCCAAGAATCGTCGCGAACAGCTCGCCGCTGGCGTCACCTATACGTCCAAAAAAGTCTTGCAGTACGCGGTTATCCTGCTTGGCTTTGGCATGAACCTCTCCCAGATTCTGTCCAAGGGCGCCCAGTCGCTGCCGATTATCGTGGCGACAATCTCGACCTCGCTTGTCATCGCCTTTGTGCTCTGCCACGTTATGAACGTGCCGGGCAAGATCGCGACGCTTGTGGGTGTGGGTTCGTCGATTTGCGGCGGTTCTGCCATCGCCGCGACCGCACCCGTCATCGATGCCGACGATCGCGAGATTGCCCAGGCTATTTCGGTCATCTTCCTGTTTAACGTTATCGCGGCGCTCGTGTTTCCGACGCTTGGCGGCATGCTCGGGCTGACCAACGAGGGCTTCGGCCTGTTTGCCGGTACCGCCATCAACGACACCTCGTCCGTAACGGCTGCGGCGAGCGCTTGGGACAGCATGCATCCCGGCGCCAATGTGCTCGAGAGCGCCACGGTGGTCAAGCTCACCAGGACGCTGGCCATCATTCCCATCACGCTGGCGCTTGCTTGCTGGCAGATGCATCTGGCGCGCAAGGCCGGCGGCGACGCTAGGAGCACGTTCTCGCTTAAACGCGCGTTTCCCGTGTTTGTGCTGTTCTTTGTGCTGGCGAGTGTGATCACCACGGTGCTTCAGCTTCCCGCGTCCTTTACGGCGCCC
This sequence comes from uncultured Collinsella sp., assembly GCA_905209455.1. Classification (GTDB taxonomy): domain Bacteria; phylum Actinomycetota; class Coriobacteriia; order Coriobacteriales; family Coriobacteriaceae; genus Collinsella. Next base: position 51,771 of record CAJLTA010000008.1, on the reverse strand, counting down.
ATCAAAGAGCTGTCGAAGTTCTTCATCGTGATGGCCATGGCGGCAATTGGCTTTAATACCGATATCGTCGAGCTGGTCAAAAAGGGCGGCAAGCCCATCGCGCTGGGCTTTTGCTGCTGGATTGGCATTGCGTGCATGAGTTTGGGAATGCAACACGTGCTGGGAATCTGGTAGAGAAGTAGCTTGTTTGCGTGCTGCGTGCTGGCGAGCGCATTCTCACGGTGGAGCGATAGGAGCTCTTGCGGGTATGGCTTGTCCGCAGGTTTATAAGTCCCGAAGAGCTCTTATCGCCCCGCCAGGATGGCGATGCGGGGCAACACCTATACTCGCAGGACGGCGCTTTCTGCCCTATAGTGTTTGGTGAGCAATATCGTTCAATTTTGAAACACTCGGTCGTGCGACCGTCGGCGGTTGCACGTCGCTGCGGACAGGGGCAAATAATGGATAGCGATGCCAAGCTGAACATCTTGACCGAGGCCCTGGCTGCTGCCGGGGCCTCGGCATTGGCAATCGATGCGCGTGGGGACGTCGCGATCTCGACCATGAATGACGCGGCGCTCGAGCGGGATGTGGCGGCTTTTGTCGCTGAGCGCCTCGACCGTATAGGAGACGGCGCGCGTCTGGTTATGGGACGTGCGGGTGCGCGCCTGAACCTGACCGTTCGCCCCACCGACAAAGAGGGCGGGGGCCTTTGGGTCGTCGTGGTCCGCGAGGTGCGCGGCGCCGCGGCGCACGCGGGCATCGAGTGGCTCAACGCCGACGAGGTTGAGGCCCGCTACGAATCGAGCGCGTACGGCATCGTTGAGGGGGCGGCCTCGGTGGCTGCGCCGGTTGCAGAGAGTTACGCGCGCGGTGTGCCCCTTATGCTCGAGGGCGAGCTGGGAGCGGGTCAGGTCGAGATCGCCAAGCGCCTCTATCTGGACGGTCCTTTTGCCGGTCAGCCCTTTGTTTCCGTTGCGCTCGATGAGCTCACCGAGCGCGGTTGGCGCTATGTGCTCAAAAGCGCCGAATCGCCGTTGTTCCAAACGGGGCTGACCCTTTGCATTGAGGGCTGGAACGCGGTTGGCCCCCAGCGCCTCCGCGAGCTGGTCTCCACGATGACCGACACCGCGTTGGCGACGCGCTGCCATGTGGTGCTGACAGCGAATGACATGCCGGGCGGCGGCGAAAGTGATCAAGCCGCGTTTGTGACCGAGCGCTTCGCCTGCGCGGTGAGCGTGGCGCCGGCAATCGCCGAGCAGGGAGCCGCGTCGACGAAGGTTGCGCGCTATTTGGAATATCTCGCTGATGCATTTGAGACAGCAGCACCCACGCTGTCTGCCGCGGCGACGAAGACGCTCGATGCTTACCGCTGGCCGCGCAATTATCTGCAGCTTCGCGAGGTCTCGGAACGACTGTATATATTGGTGGGGGCGGGCACGGTGTACAGCGCTATAGCGGAGGAAGTGCTCGCCCAAGAGGACGTGATTAAGACCGCAACCTTTGGCGCCCCGACACTCGAAAGTGACCTGTATATCCTACGACCGCTGGCCGATACCGAGCGAGATATCGCGCGTCTGGTTGTAGACCATCTCCACGGCAACCGAACCCGTGCGGCGGAGGTGCTGGGCATAAGCCGTACAACGCTGTGGCGCTTGCTGAAGGACGATGACCGTTGAGCGAGGCGCCCGTGACCGCACGCGACGCGTGTGCTACAGTCCAAAGCGTTATTGTTTCGATTTGGTTACGGCGTGCGAGGGCATATGGCTGAGACTTCAAAACCGAGCCGCAGAAGGCGGAGTGCTGCGCCGGTCAACCGACGCACAACATCGGTGACGTGGGGCAAACACGCCTCGGGGTTTGATGGCTCGTTCAGGCGCACTAAATACGGCTATCCTTCGGCAAGCGCCCGCTTGGCAATGCAGGCAGAGTCCTCGCTGTGGGGCCGCAAACGCGTGGTGGGCTCAAAGCTCAAGCACGACGGAACGCTCGGCTACATCAGCCGCGGGGCGGCTCGCCGCAGCGGGCTCAATCCCGCCGGCTGGCATCGCTACGTGCCGATCGTGGCCGCCGTTGCAGTGATCGTCATCGCGCTCGCTGCGCTCGGATATGCCGGCGGTGGCGCCAACTTGGACGCAATGTTTAAATCGCCCGAGCTCGCGCATGTAGGTACAGAAGTTGTCGAGGGCGCTCAGGCCCAGACGAGCGTCGCGCCCCAGCGCGGTATCGTTGCGGCGGCCTCCACCATCGCCGATGTGCAAAAGGACGAAGACAAGCAAGGCGACGACGTCGATGCGAATCAGACGAGCGAAACGGCAATAACTCCATCGGCGGGATAAGTTGCGAGTGGGGCAGCTAATTTGGGACGGGGCTTTTTTAGCTGCCCAAGACAGTGGCTCATTCGATGTCAGTCGCCAAAAGCGAGCGAGCCGCATTTGCGCCAAGGTGACGTGAAATGAGAGGGCGCTGACCTTCTGGTCGCGCCCTCGAAATTGAACGTCAGATTGGCGTGAATGCGGCCCGCGCAGCGTCAACGAGCCCGCCGTTCGGTAGAATGGCGGAACTAATTACCTTACGTAGACCACGTTGTCGCGGCGGGGTTTGGGCTCGGGCAGCGTGTCCTCGGCATAGCCCAGAATGCAGTGACCGACACCGCGCAGGCTGCCGTCGGCGGGTAGACCCCAACTGGCCAGTAGCTCCAGGCCCTCGGGCGAATCGAAAACCTCGTGGGCGCGATGAATCCAGCACGAATCAACGCCCAGCGCATAGGCAGCGTTGAGCAGGTTGCCCATGGCGAGCGAGCCGTCTTCCAGATGTGTGGGCACGCTGCGGTCAACCAGCACCACCACAACGGTCTTGGCGCCATAGAAGGGGTCGCTGTTGCTGCCCATGACTTGCGCGTTGAGCTGCGAGAGACGCTCGACGGTCGCGGGGTCGGTGACGGCGACAAACGTCACCGGCTGGCGGCCCATGCCGCTCGGTGCATATTGGCCGGCTTCGATAATACGTGCAAGCTTTTCGGCCTCGACGGGACGATCGCTGTAGTTGCGGCAGCTGCGGCGGTGAATGAGTGCTTCGATAGTCTCCATGGTGTCTCCTTGCGGTGGCGTTGCAGATGCCCCGTTCATACCCGTCGGGCTCAAACGATAGACGGTCAATTGCCCGGCCAAAAGGATAGATTCCAATTGGGAAAGTAGGTTTGCATAAAAGTACCTTCAGAATGTGACAAACAAATGGGATGGTTAAACGTTTTATCCCGTCTACCCTGCGGTTTTTTACCACTTGCCTAAATGACGAACGCATAACCTCTGATAAAGGTTTTACTAAAGGAGTACCAACGTTTATCAATGCGCCGTGGTGGCGCCGGGCCAGGAGGTAACATCATGTTCCAGGCTGGAGATGTCGTCGAGACCGATTTCGAAGGATTTCTGAAGCTGCTGCGTTCCAAGACGCGCGCTTTCGTGTCGATCAACGATCACGAGTACTACATCACGCACACCGATGGCTATTGGCGTGTTCAGGATTGCGAGGCCCTCAACGACAAGGGCCACTTTACTGACTGTTCTGAGTTGGTCAACACGGTCTGCGAGGTCGTCGAGCTGCCGTGGATTGCCGGCAAGAGCCTGCATGACAGCTTCTCGGGCGCTACGGTCTATGAGGCCGTCGCCGCTTAACAGGCAATAAAACCCGATTTTCACGTGACCGCTGGCGCCGCCCCCGCGCCGGCGGTCTTTTTCTGCCGATAGGCCATAAAAATGCACGCATTTGCGGAGAGCCTGTTGACGATAGTCAAAACTCGGACTAATCTAGAGACACATAATTGGTCAAAAATCGGACAATTGAATGGTGGGATAGATGAATAGTGCGGTTACGCTGGTCGACTTCGATCGGTTGCTCAATGGACTCGACCATATCTATTCGGAGTTCTCGCGCGCCTGCGGCCTTTCGGACTGCGCCTACTGGATGCTCGTCGACACGAGTGCAGCGGGCGGAAGCGTTGCCGTGAGTCGGCTGACGAGTGAATGGTTCTACAGCAAACAGACCATCAATTCGGCGATTAAAACGCTTAGGGCGCGAGGGCTTGCGACGTTGGAGTTTGCCGAGGGCAGTCGTAAAAACAAGGTTGTACGACTGACCGAAGAAGGCGTGCGGTTTGCCAAGCGCTACGCGTTGCCGGCGCAAAAAGCCGAGCAACAGGCATTCGAGGCGCTCGAGCCGTGGGAACAGTGCGAGATCATGCGCTTGGTCGGTAAGTTCTCCCATGTTCTTAACGAAGAGTGCGAGGCATTTAAACGGCAAGTGGCCGCCGAGAACGAGACTGACGATAAGGGCGAGGGGGACGCATGCGACTCTTAATGAGGTTTATGAGGCCGTACCGCGGTCTGATTGCGGTGACGCTGTTTGCGGTGCTGATAGATAACGTCGGTACGCTGTTGGTTCCCACGATGCTGGCGAACATGGTCAACACCGGTATTACCACGGGTGATGTCGACTATATATTACGCAACGGCCTGTACATGCTTATCGCGACCGGCATGGCCAGCGGCGGCACGGTGCTGGGCTGCTATCTTTCGGCGCGCCTGGCCGCCAACGTGGCCTGCGATATCCGCAATGCCGTGTACGACAAGTCGCTCGAGCTGTCCGCCAGCGACTTTGAGCGCTTTGGCACGGGTTCGATGATCACGCGCTCGCTCAACGACATCAACGTGATTCAGCAAGCTGTCCTTCAGACGATTCAGCTGGTGCTGCCGGTGCCGTTCTTGGCCGTGGCAGGCATCATTTTTGCTTGGTTCATCGATCCCGCCATGGGTACGCTGCTGGGCGTGGTGGTTGCGATCGTGCTGGTGGCGGCGGTCTTTACCGTTGCCAACGCCGCGCCGATCTTTATGCGCCTGCAGAGCTTTATCGACCGCATGAACGTGGTGCTGCGCGAGAACATCGTGGGCGTGCGCGTCATCCGCGCATTTAACAAGGAGCGCCACGAGGAGCAGCGCCTGGACGAGGTGTTTAGCGATTACGCGGCCAATGCCATCAAGGTCAACCACCTGTTTGTGGGTCTCGACAGCTCCAGCTTCTTTTTGATGAATATCGCCGAGGTGGCGGTGCTGTGGGTGGGCGGCAACCGCGTGGGCGTCCACGCCATGCAAATCGGTAGCATCTCGGCCGTGCTGGAGTACGCGATCCTGATCCTGTTCTTTGTGATGACGGCGCAGATGGTGATTCTGACGCTCCCACGCGCCGCCGCATGCCTGAACCGTGCGCAGCAGGTGTTGGAGATTGAGCCGAGCATCGTGGACGGCAAGCGCACGCTGGACACGTGCGCGGCGGAGTCTGTTGACGGTGCCGACGCGGTGGCCGTGTTCGACCACATGTCGTTCCGTTTTGACGATGCCGACGAGGATACCCTGTGCGACCTGAGCTTTGCCTGTCGCCGTAGCCAGACCACGGCGATTGTAGGCTCGACGGGTTCGGGCAAGTCGACGGTGGCCAAGCTCTTGCTTCGCTTCCACGATGCCACGAAGGGCGCCATTCGCCTGAATGGCATCGATCTGCGCGACCTTTCGCAAGACGACATCCGCGGGCGTATCGCCTATGTGCCGCAGAAGGCATGGCTGTTCTCGGGTACGGTGGCGAGCAACCTGCGCTTTGGCAACGAAGACGCGACTGAGGCTGACATGCTCCATGCGCTGGAGGTTGCCCAGAGCACCTTTGTGCTCGACCAGCCCCAGGGGCTCGATACGCCGGTGGCCCAGGGCGGCACGAACTTCTCGGGTGGTCAGCGCCAGCGCCTGGCGATTGCCCGCGCACTCATGAAGCATGCCGATCTATATATCTTCGACGACAGTTTTTCGGCCCTGGACTTTAAGACCGATGCGGCACTGCGCCATGCGCTGCAGGACGAGACGTGCGATGTCGCGGTGCTCATCATCGCCCAGCGCATCTCGACTATTTTGCATGCCGATCAGATCGTGGTGCTCAAAGACGGCGAGATCGTGGGCCTAGGCACGCACGACGAGCTCATGGAAACCTGCGAGGTGTACCGCGCAATCGCGGAATCGCAGATGAAGGGAGGTGAGTAGCATGACCGAGGAGCTCAAGAAGCAGGGCATCGTCGATGGCGCTGCGGTTGTAGAGACAGTCGAGGAGACGGGCGTCGCGCCCGACCTGGACGAAGCCGCCAAGGCGGCGGAGCGCGAGGCTCGCCGCCAAGCGCTCTACGAGGAAAACGAACGTGCCGAGGACGAGCGCGCCCGCGCCGAGGCAGAGCGTATGCGCGACGTGGACGACGAAGACGAGGACGAGACGCCTCGGGATACCTGGGCGACGGTGCGCCGCCTGTGGAGTGAGGCTGCCGGCGACCATTGGCGCTTCTATATCGTGTTCGCGAGCATTGTGTTCTATGTCATCTTTAACACCGCCGCGCCGGCATATAGCGCCCGCGTGATCGATGAGCTGTGGGGCCACATTCAGGTGGCGTTTGCCAACGACACCACTTTCAGCATCACCTGGGAGAACTGCGGCAAGACCATTTTCGTCTACTTTATGATCTGGACTGCCGCTGCCTCGTTCTATGCGCTCCAGAGCTTTTTGATGTCGAGCGTCGCTGAGCGTCTCAATCTGCGCCTGCGCAACCGCATCGCGCAAAAGCTCAACCGTCTGCCGCTCGCCTATTTTGACGCGCATCGTCCCGGCGAGGTCGTCAGCCGCGCGACCAACGACCTGGACAAGATGTCCGAGAGCATGCAGCGCGGATTGCTGCAGCTGCTCGTGTCGATCGGCACGGTTGTTGGTGCTGTGAGCGTGATGTTCGTGTTCAGCGTGCAGCTTACGCTCGTCTTTCTGTTCTTTACGGCACTGTCGCTGCTGGTGACGAAGGTCGTCTCGCGCCGCACACACGATGTGACGGGCGAGCGCCAGGAGTGGGTGTCCAAGATTACGAGTGCGGTCGAGGAAGGCTATTCGGGCCGTCTGGTGATCCGCGCGTTTAACCGCGAACGCCAAAGTTCTGCCGAGGTGCACCAGGCCTCGGGCGAGCTGGCACGCGTGAGTGCCAAGGCCGACTTTATGATCAATGCCGTCGGCCCTGCGGTGCGCTTTATCGGCCGTTTGGCGCAGATCGTGATCGCGCTGGTGGGCTGCAGCATGCTGGTTGCCGGTCACATGACCGTCGGCGTGTTCCAGGCGTTCTTCCAGTTTATCTACGAGGCGTCCGAACCCATGACGCAGCTGTCGTTTACCTTCAACTCGCTGCAGAGCGCGTTGGCGAGTGCGGAGCGCGTGTTCGACCTGCTCGATGAGCCCGAGATGGAGGCCGATCCGCTGCCGGACGAGGCCGCCAAGCTGCCGGGTCGCGTTGAGGGTCGCGTCTCCTTTGAGCACGTGCGCTTTGGTTATTCGCCCGACAAGCCGCTTATGCACGACGTGTCGTTTACCGCCGAGCCGGGCCAGAAGATTGCCGTGGTGGGAACCACGGGCGCGGGCAAGACGACGCTCATCAACCTGCTCATGCGCTTCTACGAGATTGACGGCGGGCGTATTACGCTGGACGGCGTGGATACGAGCCGCATGGACCGCGGCGAGCTACGGCAGCAGTTTGGCATGGTGCTGCAGGACGCCTGGCTGTTCGATGGCACGATTGCCGAAAACATCGCCTACGGCTGTCCCGAGGCGACGCGTGAGGAGATCGTGGCGGCTGCGCGCGCCGCGCAGGTCGACTTCTTTGTGCGCACCATGCCGCAGGGCTATGACACGCGCGTGGCCAACGATGCCGAAAGCATCAGCCAGGGCCAGCGTCAGCTGCTGACCATCGCACGCGTGCTGCTCAATAACCCGGCGATTCTCATCCTGGACGAGGCGACCTCAAGCGTGGATACGCGTACCGAGCTTGCCATCGGTCGTGCCATGGACGCGCTCATGCGCGGGCGCACGAGCTTTGTGATCGCGCACCGCCTGTCGACGATCGTGGACGCCGACCTGATCTTGGTCATGGATCACGGCAACATTATCGAGCAGGGCACGCATAAGGAGCTGCTGGCTGCCGAGGGTGCCTACGCCGACCTCTATCTGAGCCAGTTCGCATAATGTGACAAAGGGACAGTCTCTTTGCCACATCACAAATAAGGCGCGCCGGGGATGAATTCCCTGGCGCGCCTTTGCGTTGATGCCGATGTCGTTTTGTGCCGCTTGCGTTCCTAGCGTTCGTCCACGAGCTTGGCGACGAGGGCCTTGAGCTCGGCCACCTCTCGCTCGAGTTCCTTGACGCGGCGGGCATTCTCGGTGATGCCCTGGCGGTTGAGGGCGGACTGCTCGGCGGCGTCATCGGGCATGTACTCGCGATGCTGCTTGGCGTCGAAACTCTCCTCGAACACACGGCAGCCGTTGCGCTTGATGATGCGTCCCGGCACGCCCACGACGGTGCAGTTGTCGGGGACGTCCTTAACGACGACCGAGTTGCCGCCGATCTTGACGTTGTTGCCGATGCGGATGTTGCCGAGCACCTTGGCGCCCGTGCCCACCGTGACATTGTTGCCCAGGGTGGGGTGACGCTTGCCGGTCTCGTTGCCGGTGCCGCCGAGCGTGACGCCCTGGTAGAGCACACAGTTGTCGCCCACAATGGTGGTCTCGCCGATGACGACGCCCATGGCGTGGTCGATAAAGAAGTGCTTGCCAATCTGCGCGGCAGGGTGAATCTCGACGCCGGTGATGTGGCGGGTGATTTGCGAGAGCACGCGGGCGAGCGAGCGATGACCGTGCTCCCACAGCCAGTGCTCGGGCACGTGGTTCCACTTGGCGTGCAGGCCAGGATAGGAAAGAAAGATGACCAGACCGTTTTGCGCGGCGGGGTCCTGCGCCTGGACGGTCTTGATGTCCTCGCGAATGGTATTGATAAAGCTCACCGGCCGCCCTCCCTTAGCGCCATGGCAATGCGATTCAATAAAGTATAGCGATTCGCTAGGGATTAAAAAGGACAATCTTGGCGGCTTTGCGCTACAAGTGTCAGTTATGCAAACTTGCTGGTAATGGAGTCATGCTTTTGTGGGGTTGCGCACGAGGGGGCACCGCAACCGTATACTGGTCAACTTGGACGTATCCGCGCCCACAACTGAGAGGTTTTACTTCATGGGTTTCATCAATTTTATTGCCGAGCTGCTCAAAGACCCGCGCACCGCGATTGCCAGCTGGATCGCCGCCGGCCCGCTTATGGCCTACGGCTGCGTATTCCTGATCATCTTTATCGAGACGGGCGTGGTGTTCTTCCCGTTCCTTCCCGGTGATTCGCTGCTGTTCGCCTCGGGTTTCTTTGCCCACAACGGCGGCTTTAACATCGTGGCGCTTCTGGCCACCGCATGGGCCGCTGCCATTTTGGGCGATCAGTGCAACTTTATGATCGGTCACTTCTTTGGCCGCAAGATCATCGCTTCGGGCAAGGTCAAGGCCATGACGCCCGAGCGCATCAAAAAGTCCGAGGACTTCTTGGACAAGTGGGGTCACCTGGCCATCTTCCTGGGTCGCTTCTTCCCGTTTATCCGCACCTTTGTGCCCTTTATCGCTGGCATGGGCGGCATGCACTGGCGCAACTTTGTCGTCTTTAACGTGCTGGGCGGCATTACCTGGTCGACGGTCTTTACGCTGCTGGGCTACTTCTTTGGCGGCATTCCCTTTGTGCAGGAGCACTTTGAGCTGCTGATTATCGGCATCGTTGCCGTGTCGATCATCCCGACCGTGGTCGGTCTGGTTAAGGCCAAGCTGGGTAAATAGAACGCCTAGCTCGAGCCAGCGCGCAGACCGTACAGTTGAGGCCCGTCACCGCTTACGGTGGCGGGCCTGTTTGCTTCGGTCAAATGAAAATACCTTACTTAGTTAAAGAAAAGCGTTTTATCAGACGCGTGCGGGGAGTACAATCTCGTGCATGCGAATCGACGTGCCATCGGCTTTGATGCTGCTCGCGTGTCCCGTCCGGCTCTACGCTCCGGGCGTGCGACGTTGCGACGCGGTCGGCCTCGGTCCTTGCGTGCGGGTTCGCGAGTATGCAACTGTGTATGTAAGGAGCGACATATGACTGTCGAGAAGAAGGATATCGATTGGGGTAGCCTCGGCTTTGGCTACATGAAGACCGATTGCAGCTACGAGGCTCATTGGAAGGATGGCGAGTGGGACGAGGGCGGCCTGACCACCGACCACACCCTGCATGTCTCCGAGTGCGGCGGTATCTTCCATTACTGCCAGGAGGTCTTTGAGGGCCTGAAGGCCTACACCGCCGAGGACGGCAGCATCGTCTGCTTCCGTCCCGACATGAACGCTGAGCGTATGTATAACTCTGCCCAGCGCCTCGAGATGCCCCCGTTCCCCAAGGACAAGTTCGTTGAGGCCGTCAAGCAGGTCGTTTCTGCCAACGCCGCCTGGGTTCCGCCCTTCGGTTCCGGCGCGACCCTGTACGTGCGTCCGTTTATGATCGGCTCCGGTGACGTGATCGGCGTGGCTCCCGCTCCTGAGTACACGTTCCGCATTCTCGTGACCCCGGTCGGTCCGTACTTTAAGGGTGGCCTCAAGCCCGTCAAGCTGCGCGTTTCCGAGTATGACCGTGCGGCACCTCACGGCACCGGCAACATCAAGGCCGGCCTGAACTACGCCATGTCCCTCAAGCCCACGATGGAGGCTCATCGCGAGGGCTATGCCGAGAACCTGTATCTCGACTCCGAGTCCCGCACCTATGTCGAAGAGACCGGTGGCGCCAACGTGCTGTTCGTGAAGGAGGACGGCACCCTCGTCGTTCCGCAGTCGCACACCGACTCCATCCTGCCCTCTATCACCCGTCGCTCGCTCGTTCAGGTCGCTCAGGACCTGGGCATGACCGTTGACCAGCGTCCCGTCGAGTGGGCCGAGGTCAAGGCCGGCACCTTTGTTGAGTGCGGCCTGTGCGGCACCGCTGCCGTCATCTCCCCGGTTGGCGAGATCGACAACAAGGTCTATGGTGCTGACGAGACCGTGACCTTCCCGGCTGGCTACACCGAGATCGGTCCTGTGATGAAGAAGCTCCGCGAGACCCTGACTGGTATCCAGTCTGGTGCTGTCGAGGACAAGCACAACTGGGTTTACACCGTCGCGTAAGCTGTCTTAGCTGTCCGGCCCGAGGGCGGCCTTCCTTTCCGGCGCGTCCTCGGACATGAAAGAACCTCCGCTGCGCACTTCGTGCGGCGGAGGTTCTTTCGTCCCGCGGAGTGCGCCGGAAAGGAAGGCCGCGCTTTTGCTTTGCTTCGCGCCATGTGGGGGTGGTGGCGACGTGCATTTTTGCGATTATTCTGCAATCGAAGGCCCCTGCATACCGACCTCGGGCAAAAAATCGGGATTTCTCGATGTTTTCTACGGATGATGGGCGGGGTTATGGGCTGACAGCGGTTGATTTGCAGGGATATTCGCGGTCTTTGGCATTTATCGTGGCGCCCGAAGCTCTTGGTTATGTTGAATACTCCTAAAAATGCACGGCGCTTAGAGGGGGGACCTTCGCGAAAAAGGAAACCGCCCCGTCGAAGTATGCATTCGACGGGGCGGTTTATGCATTTGGCCGATTAAGGATGCGCTGCCAAACTACTAGAACTTGACGGTCGGGGCCTGACGGGCTGCTTCGGCGGCCTCGAAGCCCTGGCGCTCCTTAAACTGGAAGATGCCAGCAAAGATGACAGCCGGGAACGTCTGAATGGCGTTGTTGTAGCTGAGCACGCAGTCGTTGTAGCTCTGGCGTGCATAGCTAATCTTGTTCTCGGTGTCCTCGAGCGATGCCTGCAGCTGCGTAAAGTTGGTGTTTGCCTTAAGATCGGGATAGGCCTCGGCCACAGCGAAGAGCTGGCGCAGTGCGCCGGTCAGCACGTTGTCGGCTTCCATCTTGGCCTCGGGCGTGGTGGCCTTGACGGCGGTGTTACGCGCGCTGATCACGGCGGAGAGCGTCTCCTGCTCGTGCTTGGCATAGCCTTTGACGGTTTCGACCAGGTTGGGGATCAGGTCGTTGCGGCGCTGCAGCTGCGTATCGATGTTCTGCCAGGCGTTATCGATGCGGTTACGCTTGGTGACCATGTTGTTGTAGATGCCGGCGATGGCGCAGGCAATCACAATGACAACAACGATGCCGATGATGACGGGAAGCATGATGTCTCCGTTTCGAATGGCCGCGGCGGCATGCGCCAGCTGCCGTTGGTATAACGCTACTAGTATACCCGCAACGTTTTACCGTGCCGAACTTTCCGGTAAGCGTTGTGTTTTCGGCGGGGTTGGCACCGGGGCAAAGCGCGCGAGGTACAGGTGTAAGATATGCGACAGATTGACGAGTGTTGTCTTTGTCCTGAGGATGGCGATACCAGTGGACCTTCGCATCAAGAAAACCTACCGCGCCCTGTTCGATGCCTTTACCGAGCTTCTCGAGGAGCATCGGTTTGAGGACCTGACGGTCGCCATGCTGTGCGACCGCGCCATGATTCGCCGCACGACGTTCTACAAGCACTTTCGCGACAAGAACGATTACTTTGCCTTTTATATCGATGAGCTCATGTCGGGCTTGCCGCAAAAACAGCCCGATGAGGCCGGCGCGGTATCTGCCGAGGACGTGCGCGCGCTTCGGCACGCGATTTTGGACGATGCCATGGATTTGATTCTGGCGCACGAGCGGCTCATGGATAACATTTTGGCAAGCAGCATGTCGGGCATGTTGACCAACGTTATTTGCGACCGCATTGCCCGCTCCATCCGCGAGCGTGTGATGAACGTGCTTGCCGAGGATGCCCTGGCCCCCGTGTCACTCGAGACGACGTCTGAGTTTGTCGCCGGCGGTATTATTCGACTTTTCACGATATGGTGGGAATCGGGCCACGATCTTGAGCGTCGACCTGAGATAGCCGATGTGGTCGATGCACTGTTTGAGCGGACCATGACACCGGTGCATCACTAGGAGTGGCGGAGAGAGGGGGATTCGAACCCCCGGAACGCTCTCGCGCTCAACGGTTTTCAAGACCGCCGCATTCAACCGCTCTGCCATCTCTCCGTGAGTCGTAATGATAGCATCGTTTTGGATTTGCAACAGGGAAGGCGAACGATGACGATCACCGAAATCGATGAGAAGTTCATGCGTGAGGCGCTGGCCGAGGCGCGCGCCGCCGCTGCGGTGGGCGAGGTGCCCATCGGAGCCGTAGTGGTGCGCGACGGCGAGATTGTCGCGCGGGCGCATAATCGCCGCGAGCTCGACCAGGATCCTTCGGCGCATGCCGAGTTTTCGGCCCTGTGCGCCGCCGCTCAGTCGCTTGGACGCTGGCGTCTTTCCGATTGTACGGTCTACGTGACGCTCGAGCCCTGCTGCATGTGCGCGGGGCTTATGGTTAACGCGCGCGTGGGGCGCTGCGTGTACGGCGCGGCTGATGCTAAAGCGGGCGCTCTGGGGTCGCTATACGACCTCAATGCCGATTCGCGCCTGAATCATCGGTTTAATGTGACCGCCGGCGTGCTGGCAGACGAGTGCCGCGCGGTGCTGAGCGGTTATTTTAGTGGGCTGCGTGGCACCGATGGTGCTGGCTGCGGTTGTGGGGCCGATCTTGAGGCGCATACCGCCCACGCCGAGGCGCTTGCGGGTGTCGAAGATACTGCCGTTGGGGCGGTCGATTTTGGTGCCGCGTGCCGCCGGCCCCGCCGTGTGCAGCTGGCGATCGACTCCTTTAAGGGCAGCGTTTCGAGCGCGCAGGCGGAGGAGGCCGTTGCCGAAGGTGTGCGCCGCGTGTGGCCCGATGCCCAGGTAAGCGCGCTGCCGCTGGCGGATGGCGGCGAGGGAACGCTCGATGCCGTTGCCGCGTGCGGCGGTGAGGTCGTGGCATGTGAAGTCGCAGGCCCTCTGGGCGACTGTGTGTCTGCCCGGATGCTGGTGGACGGCGAGTACGAGTCGGCTGTAATCGAGATGGCCGAGGCGGCGGGTATTGGGTATTCGCCTTGCACAGAGCCGGCGGCGTTGGCCGCTACGACCTATGGCGTGGGCGAGCTCATGCTTCGAGCGGTTCGTGCTGGGGCAAAGACTATCTATATTGGTCTGGGCGGCAGTGCCACCAACGACGGTGGCGCCGGCATGCTGCAGGCGCTGGGCGCGCGTGTGGTCGATGATCAGGGCTGCGATGTCGCCCCTGGTCTCGCGGGGCTTGAGCAGGTGGCGAGTATCGATTTGGCACCGGCGCTTCGGGCGCTGAATAGCGCGCGTATCGTCGTGCTCTCTGATGTCGAGAACCCGCTCGTGGGGGGTCGTGGGGCACTTGCAGTGTTTGGCGGGCAAAAGGGCCTGCCGACAGACGATGTCGAAGCGCTGGGCAGGTACGACAGTTGGATGGTCGGCTACGGCCGCCTGCTCGATGCGGCGATTACCGGGGTGCGGGCTCAGGGGTTGTTGCGCGTGCCCGAGGGCGTGCGGACATTTGGCTCGGTGCTCGGCGTGCCTGGCGCGGGCGCGGCAGGTGGCTTGGGCGCCGCGCTGCTGGCGCTCGGTGCTGAGTTGCGTTCGGGCGTGGAGACGGTGCTCGATCTGATTGGGTTTGACGAGCGCGTGCGCGATGTCGACCTGGTCATTACAGGCGAGGGCAACATGGACGAGCAATCCGCTGCCGGCAAGGCGCCGGTGGGCGTGGCCCGCCGTGCCAATCGCTATGGCAAGCCGGTAGTCGCCGTCGTGGGCGGTCGTGCGGATAATTTGGATGCGGTGTATGGTCAGGGCATCGACTTGGTCCTGCCGGTCTGCCGCAGGCCCATGCCTCTTGACCAAGCGCTCGACCCCCAGGAAGCCACAACCAACCTCATCTGCGCCGGTGAAGCAGCCGCCCAAGCCTACGACCTCGCCCGCCTCTAAAACCCAACTCCCTATAAGTTGCGGTGGAATAGTTCCTGTTTGGCGGCTCAGGCGGCAAAAACAGGAACTATTCCACCGCAACTTCGAGAATGGCTATCCGAGGCTGGTCGCCTTGGGCCTTGGGTCGGACCGTCCGCCATGAAATGCGGCCATCTACTACGTTTAGCCGAGCGCCCTTGACCATCCCGGATTTTGTGAAATTAAAACCGCAGGTAGAAAGCTTGCCGATTTTCGAAAAAGCCGGCTATGGTTGACCCCTGCGGCCTAAACGTAGTAGATAGGCCCCTTTTGTGGCACGGCAGCAGACCAGTCTTTTTGGGACGGGGCTTATTTGACTACCTGTCGATCTGATTGCCCAAGTAGTCAAAAAGCCCCGTCCCAAATTAGCTACCTTGCCCCATCGGGCGGGAGCGGGTAAGATATATCGAGCGCCTAGCGCGTTCGATGGGTTCGGATGACGACATGTTCCGAATCTGGTCAGGTCCGGAAGGAAGCAGCCATAAGGAGCCTCTGTCGGGCATCCGAATCCATCGAGTGCGCAGGCGTTTTTTGGTGCCGCGGCTACCCGCGAGTGCCGGCAGGGCGCTTGGTGTCTCGCTGGTCCTCGGCTTCGCCTGCGGGATCGCTCGACTACCAAGCGCCCTGCCGGCACCCGCGGGTAGCCGACCAAAACCGCCTGAAGGGTCACATTTATCTGATAATTGAATCCCCGGCGTTATGCCGCTCGCTGGCGTTGCCAAAACATCGGCTGCTACGTGCCTTGGGCGCTAGTGACCGTTGCCCTTACATCTGTAACGAGTTGCTTACGCATCTCCAGGGTTCTCCGTACTATCATGAATCAGATTGAATTGAGATGATGATAGGGAGCGCCTTTTTATGATTGAGCTGCTCAGGCGTTTTGGTGGTAAGTTTCGCCGGTATATGGTGATTGGCCCTGCGTGCAAGTTGATTGAAGTGATCTTTGACCTGCTGACGCCGCTGGTGATTGCCCAGATGATCG
Source organism: uncultured Collinsella sp. (assembly GCA_905209455.1). Classification (GTDB taxonomy): domain Bacteria; phylum Actinomycetota; class Coriobacteriia; order Coriobacteriales; family Coriobacteriaceae; genus Collinsella. The sequence goes on along the minus strand of CAJLTA010000008.1, from coordinate 35,929 downwards.
ATAAAGGTATCGGTGCGCACGACGTGAGTGCCGTCGTCCGCTACGGCATGGTGCTCGCCGCCATGGCTGTAATCGGCATCTCGTTTACGCTTGTTTGCCAGAAGATGGCGGCGCTCACCTCGCAGGGCATGGGTACTGACATTCGCGGCGCACTCTACCAGCACATCAACAAGCTGAGCTATGCCGAGCTCGACCGCTTTGGCACGCCGTCGCTCATCACGCGCATTACCAACGACGTTAACCAGGTCCAGCTCGCTGTGGCGCTGGGCGTGCGCATGCTCATCCGCTGGCCCTTTCTAGCGGTGGGCTCCATGTGCGCGGCCCTTGCCATCGACCTTAAGCTCGGCATCATCTTTTTGATCTGCACGCCCGCCATTGGCCTGGTGTTCTGGGTTGTCATGGCGCGCTGCATTCCGTACTACAAGCAGCTGCAGGCAAAGCTCGACCGCATCGCGCTTATCTGCCGCGAGGGCCTTTCGGGCGCCCGCGTGGTTCGCGCCTTCGTGCGCGAAGATCACGAGCGCGAGCGCTTTGCGCAGGCCGCCGACGACCAGGCCAATACTGCCATCGCGGTGGGCAAGCTCTCGTCGATTCTCAACCCCGTCACGTTTTTGGTGATGAACCTGGGCGTGTGCGCCATCCTGTGGGTGGGCGGCATCCAGGTCAGCGTGGGCGAGCTTACGCAGGGCCAGGTCATGGCGTTTGTGAACTACATGACGCAGACCCTGACCTCCATCGTGTACGTCGCCAACCTGGTCGTGGTCTTTACCAAGGCGAGCGCCAGCGCGTCGCGTATCAACGAGGTGCTCAATTGCGTGCCGGGCATCGCTGACGAGGGCAACCAGCCGGTCGCGCTGCCCAAGCCGGGCAATGTCGCTTCAGTTCCCGCGCTGAGCTTGAGCCATGCGAGCTTCTCGTTTGGCGCTGGCGCGGCCAATGCTGTCAACGATGTGACGCTGGAACTCCCGCTGGGCAAGACGCTCGGCATTATCGGCGGTACGGGTAGCGGCAAGTCCACGCTCGTCTCGCTCATCCCGCGCCTGTACGATGCGAGCACCGGCAGCGTGAGCGTGATGGGCGTCGACGTGCGCACCTGGCCGCTCGACCAGCTGCGCCGTGTGGTCGCGACCGTTCCGCAGCGCGCATCGCTGGTGAGCGGCTCCATCCGCAGCAACCTGACCTGGCGCGATGAAGCTGCGACCGACGAGGAGCTCTGGGTGGCACTCGACATGGCGCAGGCCAGCGAGTTCGTGCGCAACAAGCCGCAGGGCTTAGACGCCCCGGTCGAGGCGGGCGGCAAGAACTTTAGCGGTGGCCAGCGTCAGCGCCTGACTATCGCGCGTGCCTTGGTTGGTTCGCCTCAGATATTGATCATGGATGACTCCGCGTCGGCGCTCGACTTTAAGACCGACGCGGCGCTTCGCCATGCCATTCGCGAGCGCAGCATGCGCGGTGCCGCCAAGGGCGGGCTGCCGCTGACCACGGTGATTGTGAGCCAGCGCGTTTCGACCGTGCGCGATGCCGACGTGATCTGCGTGCTCGACCACGGCTCGGTTGCCGGCCTGGGCACACATGACGAGCTCTATGCGACCTGTCGGCTCTATCGCGAGATTTGCCAGTCGCAGCTGCGCCGCGAGGAGCTTGAGGGCCAGCGGGGGAGCACAGCGCCCGCGCCCACTCCGGCGCCCGCGTCCACCCTAAGCCCCGCGTCCGCCCCGACTGCCCCGGCATCCATTTGCGCAAAGGAGGGCTGCTAAATGAATCCGTACACTTCCTCCGGTTCGGTCGCCACGATGACGGCCAACGTGTCCGGTAACGATAACCTCAACGACCTGGGCGACGGTCCGCGCCAGCCCGGCGACCCCGAGCGCTATCCCGTGGGTGCGGTGACTCGCCGTCTGATGGGCTACGTTCGTCCGCATCGCATTTCGTTTGTTGCGTCGTTTGTGAGTGCCGCCATCTCCGTGATTCTGCAGCTCTACACGCCCATTCTCATCGGCGAGGGCATCGACCTGATCGTTGCCGTCGGGCAGGTGGACTTCGACGCGCTGCTGCCGCTTGTCACCAAACTCGCGCTCGTCGTGGTGGGAGCCGCGGCCTTCCAGTGGCTGCAGGGCTACTGCGTCAACCGCCTGTCCTACGAAACGGTGCGCGACATGCGCGTGGAGGCGAGCGACAAGCTCAGCCGCATGCCGCTCAGCTTTATCGACAGCCATGCTCACGGCGACCTCATGAGCCGCGTGGTCAACGATGTCGACCAGGTGGGTGACGGCCTGCTGCAGGGCTTCACGCAACTCTTTACCGGTGTTATTACCATCGTGGGCACGCTCGCGTTTATGCTTTCCATCAACCTGACCATGACGCTCGTGGTGGTGCTCGTCACGCCGCTTTCCATTTTTGCAGCCGGTGCTATTGCCAAGCTCTCCAACAAAAGCTTTACGGCACAGCAGCGTATTCAAGGGCAGCTCGGTGGTCATATCGAGGAGTACGTAGGCGAGCAAAAGCTTGTCGACGCCTTTGCCTACGGTCCCAACGCCCAGCAGCGCTTCGATGCCCTCAATGCCGAGCTTTACACCGCGGGCGAGCGCGCACAGTTTATGGGTTCGCTCTCCAACCCCGGCACGCGCTTTATCAATAACATCATCTATGCCGTGGTCGCTGTGATCGGCTGCGTGGGCGTGATCACGGGCGTGCCCGCGGCGCTTACGGTGGGCGGCGTGCAGATCTTCCTGTCCTATGCCAACCAGTACACCAAGCCGTTCAACGAGGTCACCAACGTCATTACGCAGATCCAGACGGCGTATGCCTCGGCGCGCCGCATGTTTGCGCTGCTCGATGCCCGCGAGCAGGAGCCCGATGCGGCGGATGCCGTGGAACTTGCTGCCCCGCAGGGCGAGGTCGCCTTTGAGCATGTGGACTTTAGCTACGTGTCCGACCGCAAGCTGCTGCAGGACATCTGCATCGAGGCCAAGCCCGGCATGCGCTTTGCCCTTGTTGGCCCCACGGGCTGCGGAAAGACGACGCTCATCAACCTGCTGCTGCGCTTTTACGATATCGATGCCGGCCACATCACGGTTGATGGCAGGTCTTCGCGTGACTACACGCGCGCAAGCCTGCGCCATGCCTTTGGCATGGTGTTGCAGGATACGTGGCTGTTCGAGGGCACGGTGGCGGAAAACATCGCCTACGGCTGTCCCGACGCCACGCGCGAGCAGGTTATCGAAGCTGCCAAGCGCGCGCATGCGCACAAGTTTATCGTGCAGCTGCCAGGCGGCTACGATACGGTCATCGGCGAGGACGGCGGCACGTTTAGCCAGGGTCAAAAACAGCTGCTGTGCATTGCGCGCGTTATGCTCACCGATCCGGCGATTCTGCTGCTGGACGAGGCAACGTCGAGCATCGATACGCGTACCGAGCTGCAGGTGCAGGCGGCATTCGACGAGCTCATGGCCGGCCGTACGAGCTTTGTCGTGGCGCATCGCCTGAGCACGATTCGCAACGCCGACTGCATTCTGGTCATGCGCGACGGCCAGATTATCGAGCGCGGCACGCACGACGAGCTGCTAGCGGCAGGCGGCTTCTACGCCGAACTCTACCGCAGCCAGTTTGCCCAGTAAGCAAGCCCGTGGGGCAAATTAATCAATCGACAGACGGTGGTTTACATCTGTCACGTTAGTACTAAGATAGTCATCTAATAAATTGCATTAGTGGCTTTAGTTTTGGGGGATACGAGGCAACGTGACTATGACGTGCTCTTTGGTGGTTAACAGCAAGAGCGGTAATACCAGGATGGTTTCGGGTGCGATCAAGCGCACTCTGCAGGCTGCGGGTGTTGAGTTTGTCCATGCCGCGGCGTTGAGCGACGATGCGGATGCAGATCAGGTTGCGCTCGAGGCGCAGGGCGCCTGCGCGGCCGACACGGTGCTCGTCGGTTTTTGGTGCGACAAGGGCGCGTGCACGCCTTCGGTCGCGGCGTTGCTCTCCGCTTTGCACGGCAAGCGCGTCTTCCTGTTTGGCACCTGCGGCTTTGGGGCCGATCAGAGCTATTACCAGCAGATTATCGACCGCGTGACCTCCAATTTGGCTGGAGATGCCGAGCTTGCGGGCTGGGCGATGTGTCAGGGCAAGATGGGCCCTGCGGTCAAGCAGCGCTACGAGGCCATGCTCGAGCAAGATCCCGACAACGCCCGATTTAAGATGCTGCTCGACAACTGGGTTGCCGCAAAGGACCATCCTACCAAGGAGGACCTGGACAACATGGCCGCAGCCGCCAAGAAGGCCGTGCTGGGCGAGTAGCTTCGCCGTCCGCGATCCTTCGTGCAAAACAATACAAATGTGAAAGCCTCGAAGTTCTCGAGGCTTTTTTCTTGACACTTGTAGGCGCAACCGTGGCAGGCGTTTGGGGTGACATTTTCCATTACCCCGATGACGAGACCGTCCTGGACGACACACTCGCATGCGTTCGCTGGATGTATTCAGAGTGGGACGGGCTTTCCGGATGGATGGGGTTTCGGAAAGTGTGTCCCGGAATTTGCCTTTGGAATGGGATGCGGTTTCCGGTTGAGGGCTCTGGTGGAAAATGCGACCCGGAATTTGCAATCGGAGTGGGATGCAGTTTCCCAACGGGGCCGTAAGCGGAAACTGCATCCCACTCCGGACGTGAATTCTGGGACACGGTTTCCGGATGCAAAAAAGGCCACAAGACGTGGCCTTCAACTTATATATGTTGCGGATACCCCCATGACAAGCCGCGCTCCAACAACAGGGCGTCTGTCCAGGCGGAGGCATATAAGGTTCATCGCGAGTTCCGCACGCAAAGAAGGCCACTTAATGTGGCCTTCGTCTTGCGCAGGACTGTCCGAGCAGGGAACCTTACGTTCCGCGCCGTCCGGGCAGACGAACCGGGATACAGGCTCGCTACTTGATCTTGGTCGTACCCGGTGCCAGGTTGGGGTCGGTCTCGTTAGCCTCGGTCTGGAAGTGCTCGGTGTACACGTTCTTGCCGTCGCGGAACATCTCGTAGTACTGCATCTTGGCGTAATCTTCGCGCGCCTTGGTGGCGGCTGCGGCGGCGGCATCGTCACCGGTGACGTTGGAGGAGAGCGCCCAGCGCAGGCTGGCGTCCTCGTAGCCGACCGAGTTGATGGCGGGCAGCGACTCGCGCAGCGTCATGTGCGCTTTCTGGTAGTCGGTCAGCGGTGCGCCGATCAGCTGCATAAGCTGTGTGGACAGGTAGTTGGTGGACAGGTCGTCGACCTCGCTCGTCTGGTCGCAGCCGGCAACGTCGTAGTTGGCCCAGATGATGTAGTCGGTCTGCCACAGACGCTCCTGATGCGTAGCGTCGTCCTCGCCGGTAAACCACTTGTCATTGAACTTGGACGGGAAGAACGGCTGGTGGTCGCCCCAGAACACCACGACCACCTTGCGGTCGAGCTTGCTCAAGGCGTTGAGGAAGTAGCGCAGCGCCTGGTCGGACTGCTCGATGCACGAGACATACTCGTCGACATCGGATAGCGTGCCGTCCTCGACGGTCTTGGCGTCCAGGTCGGTCGTGTCGATGTTCAGGTGCATCTGCTTGTCGACCGGCAGCAGGCCCGTATCGTAGCCCGAGTGGTTCTGCATGGTCACGTCGAAGATAAACTGCGGATCGGCGTTCTGGTCGAGCAGCTCAAGAATCTTGTCGTAGGTAGCCTGGTCGGTCACCATGCCGCGCAGGGTGTCGGCTCCCTGGAAATCGTTGATAGACAGGAACTGGTCAAAGCCAAAGTCCTTGTAGACGTTCTCGCGGTTCCAGTTGGTCGCGTGGTTGGGGTGCATGGCCGTGGTGGAATAGCCGAGCGATTTGAACTGCTCTGCCAGATTACCGGTCGTTTCCATGTTGTAGATGGTGTAGGGGTACACGCCCGAGCCCAGGTTGGCCATAGAGTTGCCGGTCATAAACTCAAACTCGGTATTGGCGGTACCGCCGCCGTAGGCGCTCACGTAGAGCTTGCCGCGGCTGAGGCAGTTAGACAGGCTCTTAAAGTACTGCGGGCCCTCGTAGCCGGCGCGCATGTTCTGGTAGATCGACAGGTCGGAGAACGTCTCGTTCATGATGGCGATGACCGTGGGCTTCTCGCTATCGAACTGCTCCTTTGCGGCGGCGCGCTCGTCGCTCTTGGCCGCGTCGGACTTGTCGTAGGCCTTGGCGTACTTTTTGAGCGTGGCCTTGGCATCGTCGACGGAGTAGTCGGCGGGTTTGGGCGGCTTGATGGACTGCGCTGCACTAATAAAGGCGGGCAGGTAGCCCTCGCGCCAGTAGCTCTCGAGCGGGCGCCAGGTGTAGACGGTGATGCCGAGGGTGTTGTAGTAGTCGATGAGCGTGACATGCGCGGTCACGCCGCCCAGGCACAGTACGGCGACGAGCAGATTGGTGAGCAGCATGCGCTTGGCGTTGGCGGCGCCCTTCTGACGGTGCGGTGCCACCAGGCCGGCGTACTCACACAGCAGCATGGCGATGGCGGTAAAGCCCATGGACAGCACGCAGAACAGTGAGATCGAGAAGGTGTAGCCGGTGCCGGCGACCGCGGCGGCGGTGGAGATGGCCGAAAGGTCGCCCGGCTGGATGGGCATGGATTTAAACGTGATGACGAAGAACTCGGCAATGCCCAGGACAAAGAGGGCAAAGGCCAGGACCGCGGGAGCTACGCCGTGGCGCTGGAACAGGAAGAACAGGCCGACCATGAGCACGGTGATGATGGCCCACTCGAGCAGGATGCACAGGGGGTAGACCCAGGTAAAGTCGTGGTTGGACGAGACCTCCATGCCCAGCAGCGCAAAGACGCCGGCGAGCAGCAGGCACAGGACGGCGGCGACGAGTGGTTTGCCCACAAAGGCGCCGCGCAGGCGGGCGAGCTTGCCGATGGGGGCGGGGGCGTCGGGCTTGGCGAACGCAAAGACGCGCGGGGCGATGCGGTCGCGTGCGATGCTGGCCCAAGCGCAGCCGGTGAGGATGGCGTTGGTCAGGATGAGCATCACAAAGGCGAGCGGCTCGTTTTGGGCGACGAGGCCAATGGCGCCCCAAATGGTCAAAAAGAGCTGGAACAGGCCGAAGGCGACGCTCCACCCAAGAGCGCTTTTGGCAACGGTGCCCGACTGAGCGCAAATGGCCTTGGCCTCGCGCAAGACAAGGTAGACGGTCGCCGCAAGACCGACGAGCGAGATGGCGGCAGCGAACATGCTGAGACTCCTCACAAACTAAAACGTACGAAAGCGGAGGTTTACCCGATTGTTACCAAGATATGCGCTGCAATTGGTGGCTGCGCACAACAACCAGCCATATTAACGCGCACGTGTGGCGGTGTGGCGCAATGTAGTGGCGGCCTGCGCGATAATGGACGGGAATTACACGGAAACGTAAAGGCTTCTTAAAGAATTAGCGAGGATAGAGCTATGGGCGAGCAGGTTTGCACCAAGGCTGTGGATACGTGCGGCTATCCGGTCGAGACGACGGGCAATGCGGTGCTGGACACGTTGGAGCACCGTTCCTCCACGCGTGCCTTCGCGCGTGATGACGACGACCGTCCCGTGGCGGTGACCGACGAGCAGCGGGCGGCGATTTTGCATGCGGCGAGTCGTGCGCCGTCGGCGGGCGCCATGATGATGTATTCCATCGTGAGCATCCGCGAGCAGGCTACGCTGGACCGTCTGGCCGACCTGTGCGACCACCAGCCCATGATCGCCAAGGCGCCCTGGGCACTAATATTTGTGGTCGATTATGCCAAGTGGATCGATCTGTTTGAGCACGTGGGCTGCTTTGAGCCCGAGTTTGTCGAGCGCACGGGCAAGGCGCCCCGCCGCGCGCCGGGTTTGGGCGACTTTGCCATCGCGGCTCAGGATGCCGTGATCGCCGCGCAAAACGCCGTGGTTGCCGCCGAGGCCCTGGGCCTGGGGAGCTGCTATATCGGTGATATCGTCGAGAACGCCGAGGAAGTTGCCGAGCTGCTCGATCTGCCGCCCTATACCATGCCGCTGTCGATGCTCATCATCGGCACGCCCCGCAAGGAGCGCCCGGCGATCGCGCACCCCGTGGTGAACCTGGTGCACGAGGAGCGCTATCGCCGCGCCGATATCGCGACCATGGATGCGCAGGTGGCCGAGATGGATGCGATGTTCCGTCCGCATGCTCGCGAGGTGGGGGAGCGCGTCGTGGATATCTACACTCGCAAGCACACGAGCCCCTTTATGGCCGAGATGAGCCGATCCATGGAGTGGTGGTTCAAAAACTGGCTCGGAAAATGACAAATGTGACAAGGGGACAGTCCCTTTGTCACATTCCATATCGCCGCGGTGGCCTAAAGACTGTATAAATCTTTATCTAGCTGGGAAAACAGTGCCATTCAAACATGGGCCGATTACCTATAATCCCCTCGAACGTTAAAGTTGGGAGGAAACCGGCTTATGGAACAAAAGGCCAAGGAGGCAGCCTCGCACGCTGCGATTCCTGTGAGCATCTCGGCGATGCTCGTCACGCTGGGCGTGGTGTACGGCGATATCGGCACCAGCCCTATGTATGTAACCAAGGCGCTCGTTGCCGGCAACGGCGGCATCGGAAGTGTCACGGAGGAGTTCGTGCTCGGCGCGCTCTCCCTTGTCGTGTGGACGGTCACGCTGCTGACCACCATCAAGTATGTGCTCATCTCGCTGCGCGCCGATAACCATGGCGAGGGCGGCATCTTTGCCCTGTACAGCCTGGTCAAGCGTTGCGGCAAGTGGCTTATCATCCCCGCCATGCTGGGTGGCGCCGCGCTGCTCGCCGACGGCATCCTGACGCCGGCCGTTACCGTTACCACGGCCATCGAGGGCCTGCGCACCATCCCGGCGGTCCATGCCGTGCTGGGCGATGACCAAGGTCGCGTCGTCGCCATTACGCTCGCCATCATCATCGTGCTCTTCTTGGTACAGCGCATCGGTACGGCCAAGATCGGTCACGCCTTTGGCCCCATCATGACGCTGTGGTTCCTGTTCCTGGGCGGCACGGGTCTGTTCTTTGTCTTCCAGCACCCCGCCGTGCTGCTGTGTCTCAACCCGGTGCGTGGAATCGCCTTTTTGCTGAGCCCCAACAACCACGCGGGCATCATGATTCTGGGCAGCTGCTTCCTCGCCACCACCGGTGCCGAGGCGCTCTACTCCGACATGGGCCACGTCGGCCGCGGCAACATCTACGCCACCTGGCCGTTCGTTAAGTGCTGCCTGCTGCTTTCCTATATGGGCCAGGGCGCTTGGCTTATGAACAACGCTGCCAACCCCGAGCTCATGGGCATTGCCGACCTCAACCCGTTCTACCAGATGCTCGCCCCGGGCCTGCGCCCGTTTGCCGTCGGCCTTTCCACCGTCGCGGCCATCATTGCCTCGCAGGCGCTCATCACCGGCGCGTTTTCGCTGGTGTCCGAGGCCAGCCGCCTGGACCTCATGCCGCACATGCAGGTCTTCTACCCTGCCGAGACCAAGGGCCAGCTCTACATCCCCATGGTAAACAACGTCATGCTTGTCGGCTGCGTCATCGTGGTGCTGCTGTTCCAGAACTCGGCGCATATGGAAGCCGCCTACGGCCTTGCCATTACGCTGACTATGATGTGCACCACGCTGCTGCTCTTCTTCTACCTGCACGAGGAGCGCAAGCTCAAGGTTGCTCCGTGGATCTTCGCGGCCTTCTTCCTTTTGCTCGAAGGCTTCTTCTTCGTGAGCTCGCTCACCAAGTTCTTCCACGGCGGCTATTTCACCATCCTTATGGCTGCACTCATCATGGGCATTATGGCGTGCTGGTACAACGGCACGGCGGTCGAGCAGCGCCAGTTTACGCTGCTGCCGCTGCGCAGCTACCTGCCGCAGCTCAAGCGCCTGCGCGACGACGACCGTTACGAGCGCATGAGTGACAACGTCGTGTACCTGACCAAGGACACCCATACCGACTACATCGACCGCGATATCGTCTATTCGATCTTGGACAAGCATCCCAAGCGTGCCCGCGCCTGGTGGTTCGTGAATGTCGAGACCATGGACGAACCGCACACCTTTGCCTATTCGGTCGAGACGTTCGGCACCGACTACGTGTTCCGCGTGCACCTGTACCTGGGCTACAAGATCAACCAGCGCGTCAATGCCTACCTGCGTCAGGTTGTTCAGGACCTGGCTGCCACCGGCGAGCTGCCGCCGCAGACGCATGACTACTCGGTCTACAAGGATCCGGGTAACATCGGCACGTTCAAGTTCGTCCTGATCCGTAAGCTTCTGGCGCCCGAAAGCGATGTGGAGCCCAGCGAGCGTACGGCCATCACGCTCAAGTACATCATTCGCCGCGCCGCCGGCACGCCCGCGCGTTGGTACGGCCTGGAGAACTCCAACGTGAGCTTTGAGTACGTGCCGCTGTTCACCAAGTTCAAGGCCGTGAACAAGATGCAGCGCCTGGCCCCCAACGAGCGGCCGTAGGCGCCGACGGGTTGCACGGAGTTGGTTTTCGATGGACAAGATTGAGACCGGGGAGGCAAACATGGATGCAAAGATGCTTGATGGCCGCGAGGTGGTTGCCGAGCTGGTACGTGAGGCACGCGCCGACGCCGCCGAAGATCGGTTCCTTACGAACCGTGCCAACATGGATATGGCCGATCGCGTAATTTCGATCGTGGCACTGGTATTTGGAGCGGTGTGCGTGTGTGCCCTGCTCGCGCACGTGCTGTTTGTCTAGCGACCGCCGGTTGCAAAGGCTATACACTTGGAACCACCACAAGGGAAACCACCACAAAGGTGCCTGTCCCCTTTGTGGTGGTTTTTGTTTTGAGAGAGGGGCGGGACGCTGATGGACGTCCGTACGGACGGCGATATTGCCGATAGCTTTTGGTGGCGGCGCACAACGCTGACGCGCCGCACTCCTCTGTATGACGCCTGCGTATCGGTGGGGCTGCTGGTCGCGGCGACGATTGTGGGCGCGCTGCTCGACCATCCGGGTCTCGCGCCGAGCATCATGATCGTCTATGTGTTCGCCGTTCAGCTGTGCGCATTCTTTACCTGGAGTCGCCTGTATTGCTTGCTGAGCTCGGCTGCCGCCGTGGCGCTCTACAACTTCTTGTTTGTCGACCCGCGCTACTCGCTGTCGCTTATCGACCGCGGCTATCCCGGCATGTTCTTCATCATGTTCGTGGTCTCGCTTGTGTCGAGCTCGATTGCGTTGGCCCTGCGCCGCGCCTTGGCACAGGCTGCCGCCAGCGACCGCCGCACGCATATGGTGCTCGAGACCAACCGCATGCTGCAGCGGTGCGCCGATCAGCATCAGATCGTTCACGCCATGGCCACGCAGCTGGCACGTCTTTCGGGCTGCCCGGTCGTGTGGTACAGCGCCGACGCCGAGGGCGATGACCTGCTGCCGCGTGCGACATACACGGCCGTGGGCGATGCCGCACCGGTGCACGAACTGGCGCCGCAGATGCCGCCGCGGCTCTCGGCGTCCGCCTATGTGGGAACGCCGCTCGATGCCACCTATGGCGGCTCGGCGTTTTATGGCATCTACCTGACGGTTCGCACAGGCGACGGCTTCGCGCGCTCGGGCGACCCCGCCTCGGTGGTGGGCGTGCTGGCTATCGTTGCCGAGCCCGACGTGCTGACGCATGAGGAGCGGACACTTGCCGATGCCATCGTGAGCGAAGGCGAGCTGGCGCTCGATCGCGCCCGCGCCATGGAGGCCCGCGAGGAGGCGGCGGTGCTTGCCAAAAACGAACAGCTGCGCGCCAACCTGCTGCGCTCCATCTCGCACGACCTGCGCACGCCGCTCACCAGTATTTCGGGTAATGCCGATGTGCTGCTCGACCAGGGCTCGACCGGCACCGCGGTGCTCGATGCCCAGACGCGCCGCGGCCTGCTTCTATCCATTCGCTCGGATGCGCTGTGGCTCAACGCCACCGTCGAGAATCTGCTCGCCATCACCAAGCTCGAGGGTGGCGGTATGCGCCTGTCGACCACGCTCGAGCTCATGGACGATATCGTCGAGGAGGCGCTGCGCCACGTAAATCCGGCCGTGCGCGAGCACGACCTTAAGGTGGTGGCGTGCGATGAGCCGGCGCTCGTCAACGTCGATGCGCGCCTGATGGTGCAGCTGGTGGTCAATCTGGTGAACAACGCCATCACCTATACGCCCGCGGGTTCGCATATCGTGATTTCGATTAGCGTCGACGATGGACGCGTGGCGTGCTCGGTGGCCGATGATGGTCCGGGCATCGCACCCGAGGATCGCGAGCGGATCTTTGAGTCGTTCTATACCGCCAACCATGGTCTGGCCGACAGCCACCGCAGCGTTGGCCTGGGTCTTTCGCTCTGCCGTTCCATTGCGTTGGCACATGGCGGTAGCATAGAGGTTGCCGCGGCGGACCCGCACGGCTCGGTCTTTACGATTGAGCTTCCTGCCGCCGACGTTTCGTTTGATAAGGAGTAGCGCTGTGCCGAACTCTGCCGTAAAACCGCTCATCTTGGTCGTTGAGGACGACCCCGCCGTCCGCAATCTTATTGTTGCCGCGCTCGAGGCGCACGGCTTGCGCCATATGGCTGTGGAGACCGCCCATGCCGCTATCGCCGCCGCCTCGTCGCAGACGCCGAGCATTGTGCTGCTCGATCTGGGCCTGCCCGATATGGACGGCGTCAAGGTGGTGGAGTCGGTGCGCGCATGGTCGGGCATGCCGATTATCGTGGTCTCGGCGCGCAGCGAGGACGCGGACAAAATCCGCGCGCTCGATGCCGGTGCCGACGACTACCTGACCAAGCCGTTTTCGGTCGAGGAACTGCTCGCGCGCATTCGCACGACGCTCAGGCGCCTTTCGTATGCGCAGACGGGCGGCGTTGTCTCCGAGGGCTCGTTCGATACCGGTGAGCTGCATATCGATTTTGATGCCGGCATCGCCACGATGGATGGCGAGGAACTGCATCTGACGCCGATCGAGTATAAGCTTCTGTGCCTGCTGGCGCATAACGCCGACAAGGTACTGACGCACCAGTTTATCCTGCACGAGATTTGGGGCACGGCAACTAAGAGCGACCTGGCGAGCCTGCGCGTCTTTATGGGCACGCTGCGCAAGAAGATCGAGTCCGACCCCGCGCATCCGCGCTATATCCAGACGCACGTGGGTATTGGTTACCGATTGGTCATCCAGGGATAGGTCGGCATCCGCCATCCCAATATGAGTTGCGGTGAAATACGGTCTAAATTTGCCTAATTCCAGGCAAAACAGTCCGTATTCCACCGCAACTTTGTTATTTGCCCTTGGGCTTGCTGGCGTAGAACTTCTTCTTTTTGGACTTGCCGGCGGGGGAGGGCTTGCCAGCAAAGTTGGACTTGCCGTTGCCGGTCTGCACGTGCGCGGGCACTGCCGCGCGAGGCTTACGGGCCTCGGGGTTACGCAGCTCCTCGACGCGCTCGGCAATTTCCTCGGCGCTAAAGCCGACCTCGGCCATGGCGTCCTCGATGGGCAGGCGGCGCACGATATAGCAGTGGTGCACCTTCTGGTTGCGCGCGAAGTCCTCGGGGATGGTCTGTGCCGTAATGTCCTCCAGCACCACGCCCGCGCGCGCGAGCTTGCGCGCCTCGGGGCGGAAGCCGCGCAGGTTGCAGCTAAAGATGGCGTGGCCGCCCTGTGCGAGCAGGCGCGATACGCCGGCCAAAAGCTCAACATGGTCGCGCTGGACATCCCAAGTGCGGCGGCCCATCTTGGACGAGTTCGAAAACGTGGGCGGGTCGACAAAGATCAGGTCCCAGCGGTTGCGCGTCTGGCGCTGGTCGCGAATCCAGGCGAGCACGTCGTCGCGCACAAAATGATGCTGCGGACCAACAAAGCCGTTCTGGCGCATATTGCGCTCGGCCCAGTCCAGGTAGGTGTTGGAAAGGTCGACCGTCACGGTCTCCTCGACGCCGCCATCGGCCGCGTAGCAGGTGGCAGTGCCAGTGTAGGCAAACAGGTTGAGGAAGCGGCGCGCCTGCTTGGCGTGCTCGCGCACTAGGTTGCGGGTGACGCGGTGATCCAGGAAGATGCCCACATCCAGATAGTCGTCAAAGTTGACGGCAAAGGTAAGGCCGCCCTCTTCGATGAGTGGCAGACGACGGCGTGCGATATTGGCGCGCTCGCCCGAGCCGCCCTTGCCGGCGCCCTGCTTGCCGTACTGCGAGCCGCCGCGCGAACGCATGCGGGCCTTGGCGTGCACATGCTCGGCCGGAACATCAAGGATGCGCGGCGCGATGGCCAGAATGTCGAGCATGCGGGCCTGGGCTAGCGCGGGGTCGATGGTCTTGGGCGCGGCGTATTCGGCGATGACGAGCCAGCGGCCCGGCGTCTGCGGGCAACCCTCGTACAGGTCGATGGCGGCGGAGTAGTCGGGCAGGTCGGCATCGTAGACGCGGTAGCAGCTTACGCCCTCGCGCTTGGCCCACTTGCGGCGCAGGCGCGCGTTCTTGCGCAGGCGGTTGGCGAACTGCTCGGACCCGGGGATGAGCACGGGCAGCGGCTTGCCGTCGCCCAAGTCGAGCGTGGCGGCAGGTTCGGGCATGGAGGAAGCGGCGGCTTCGTCTTCGACGTCCGTGGACTGTTCCTCGGCGTTTATGCTGGTCGCAGCCTCGAATGCCGCGGCGGCGTGGTCGAGCGAGTGCCAAACCTCAAGAGCCGCCTCCTCGTTATTGGGCATGACGGCGATGGAGCGCGCGGGCTCGGCATGGAGCGCGCGGGCCATAAGGCCATCGCGGGTGAGCGCAGCGACCGGCGCCGCGGAAAGCTCGGGCGCGCGGCGCAGCTCGCCGACCAGCGTCATGGCGTCGTGCATGAGCGAAAGCGGGGTCTCGGTGGTGTCTGCGACCACGGCGGCACCGGCGACGGCGCCCGCATGGTCCAGCACGGTGGCGGGCTTGGCGGCGCAAAAGTCGACAAAACGCTTGTAGCCAGCGCTCTTGACCATGCGCTCGGCGGTCTTGCGAGCGGCGGGGTCGATGTCTGCGGCCACGATGCGCGCCTGGCGTTCGCGCGCTGCCGCCTCGCGCTCGCGCGCCTCGGCAAGCAGCTGCTCCCACAGAGCGGCGTTGTGCAGCTGCCAGCCCTCAAAGCCCCAGCGCTCGCGTGCGGCGCCCGGGGCGCGGTCGGTCAGAATGTTCACGGCTTCCAGCAGCAGGCCGCCGCCGGCGCACGAGGCATCGATCAGCGTGGGAAGGGCTTCATTTTCGTAATCGTCGGCCGTCAGCTCGCGCTCGCATAGCGCGGTCCAGCCGACCTGCGCCAGCACCAGGGCGGCGTAGTCGGGGCGCAGCACGTGCGCGCCCTCGCCGGCGCGGGTCGCTGCGGGCGGCAGGCGTTTGAACAGCGGGTCGCCCGAAAGGTCTAGGCTTATGCTCGCGCGGCGCTGGCGCAGCGAAAGCAGTAGGTGAACATCGGGGTCGGCGGCATCGACATCGGCGCGACGGCCCGTGGTCTCGGCCAGGCGGTCGCACAGCGCGTCTTTGGCGCGCAGGGCCGAGAAACGCGTGTTGCGCAGCTGCTCGGTCACGCCGCGGGCGGTGATGGCAATGGTGGCGCCGGGGCGGACGATGTTCTCCCAGGCGATGTCGTAAACGCTATCGTACAGCTCGTCGGCGTCCTGCGCCTCAAAGCGCCCGAGCACCGCAAACACGCGGCTCGCCAGACGCGACCACAGACAGGCGCGGTAGCCTTCTTCGAGCTCGCCCTCAAACGTGGCGCGGCCCTTCAGCCGGCGAACATGCGAAAGCCCGAGGCGTTTAAGCTCATCGGCGAGTGCGGACTCAAAGCCCTCGGGGCAGCTTGCGTAAAATTCCATGGGTGACCTCTCTGGTTGCGTCGCTCCATTATATGATGGATGCTTCGTTTACTCTCGCCCCCGAAAGGAACCCATATGATTGATGCGTGCCCCGATTCTGCCGTGCTCTTTTTTGACGTGGACGGCACGCTGACGTCGTTCGATCCCGACAACATGACCGACAAGGACTTTTCGGCGGTTCGCCCCTCGCAGGCGGTGATCGAGGCGTTTCATCGCCTGCGCAATGCGGGTCACCAGGCATTTATCTGCACGGGTCGTCCCTTGTGGCTGATTGCCGATGGTCTGCGTGCTTTGGAGCCTGCGGGTGTCGTTGCCATGGCGGGAGCGACACTCGAGGTCGAGGGCCGCGTGGTACACGAGGACTGCTTTGACGAGGACATTGTCGAGGAGCTTGCACGCCGTATGGCCGCGGCAGGGATTGAGGCCTTTTTCGAGACCAACGTGGCTACTTTTGCCTTGGAACCCGCGGGCGTTGAGCAGTCGTCTCTGATCGGCACTTCTGTGGTGCACAGCGCCGAGGAAATGCGCGTCGACGGCAGTCTGCGCGTGGGCAAGGTATGCCTCAATGTGCCCAGTTTGGCTCGCGTAGCCAACGATGACGGCTTTATCGATCGCGAGTTTGAGCTGTGCAACACCGGTGGCCAGAATCGCGAGCTGAGCCCCAAGGGCATCGACAAGGGCGTGGGCGTGGCGCGAGCGCTGGAATACCTGGGTCGCACCGGCAACGCGCGCACCTTTGGCTTTGGTGATTCCGGCAACGACCTGGGCATGCTCGCTGCGGTCGAGACGGCTGTCGCCATGGGCAACGCCATGCCTGAGGTCAAGGCGGTCGCCGACTACGTGACCGACGATGTCGCACACGACGGCACCGTCACAGCGATGCAGCATTTCGGCCTCATCTAATGAATCCCGCGTTCTGACGTTTGCTCAAACTGCGACTCTTCGCTTTTGCATGCTCAATCGATTTATCAATCCAAACACTGAGGTGTTTATACCGTTCGCCGAGAAGATAAAAAACCGCAGCTCACGCCTTGATAAACGTAGGTAAAGTGTTTAGCAGTTTAACGCCCATGTGCAAGCGAAAGGAATCAGGCAGATGGCAATCAAGGTGTTCGCTGACGGTGCAAACCTCGAGGGCATGCTCGACATGTACGAGAACGGCAACGTTCAGGGTTTCACGACCAACCCGTCCCTTATGAAGAAGGGCGGCGTGACGGATTACCGCGCGTTTGCCAAGGAGGTCCTGACCCACATCACCGATGTGTCCGTCTCGTTTGAGGTCTTTGCCGATGACGTCGAGACCATGGAGGTCGAGGCGCGCGAGATCGCTACCTGGGCCGAGAACGTCTACGTCAAGATTCCGTGCGTGACCACCAAGGGCGAGTCCACCGCCGAGCTGGTGCGCAAGCTGTCGGCCGACGGCATCAAGGTCAACGTCACCACCATCTTTACGCCTAAGCAGGTTGACGAGATGGTCGAGGCCGTTGACACCGAGACGCCGTCCATCATCTCGCTCTTTGCCGGCCGCATCGCCGACACCGGCGTCGACCCCATTCCGTTTATGACGGAGTCGGTCAAGAAGGCCGCCATCAAGCCCAACTGTGAGGTCCTGTGGGCGTCCACGCGCGAGCTCATCAACATTTACCAGGCCGAGGCCTGCGGTTGCCAGATCATCACGGTGCCCAACGGCATCCTGGCCAAGCGCAAGAACATCGGCCGTGACCCGTACGAGGTCTCGCTCGACACCGTCCGCGGCTTTGCCAAGGATATCGCGGCGCTCGGTTTCCATATCCTGCCGTAACGCGAACACTGGCTACGCCGCGGGTTGTTCGCCCCGGCTTTTCCTTTCCCTACCGCTCACGCGCTTCGCGGGGGTCGCGCTAGGCAAAGGAAAGGCCGGGGCTGCCGGCACGAGCTTGCCAGCAAGTTGGCGCTTGGCTTCCATATCCTGCCGTGGGCAAAGGTACCCCCGCCTGCGCCGTGCAAAATTGAGAGTATTCAGCAAGGTAAAGGCTTTTACCAGTTAACCGAAGCACGGAACAGCCCCCGTTTTGGCTCTGATGATGCTAAAACGGGGGCCGTTTTTGACTTTATTGCCTCTGAGGGGCGTTCGGGGCGGCGGAAATTGCAGAATACTCGCGATTTTGCACGTCGCGAGAGGGGGGACCCTTGCTTTAGGTGGTTTACTTCCCCTGCACCATGGTGAGCGAGATCTTCTTGCGGTCGCGATCGACCTTTTCCACCCACACCTTTACCGTGTCGCCGACGCGCACCACGTCGCTCGGGTGCTTGACGAAGCGGTTGGCCAGCTTGGAGATGTGCACGAGGCCGTCCTGGTGCACACCCACGTCGACGAAGGCGCCAAAGTCGACGACGTTGCGCACCGTGCCCTTGAGTTCCATGCCGGGCTCCAGGTCGTCGATGGAAAGTGCCGAGCGGCTAAAGGCCACCTCGGGCGCGTCGTCGCGCGGGTCGCGGCCGGGCTTCTTGAGCTCGTTGACAATGTCGATGAGCGTCAGGGTGCCGCAGTCCAGGTCGCTTGCCAGCGCCGAGATGCTGCCCAGGCGGCGCTCGATGTCGGGCACGCCGCCGCGGCTGAGCTCGCTTGCTTTAACGCCGGCGCGTTCCAAGACGGACGTGGCCACCTCGTAGCTTTCGGGGTGGACGCTCGTTGCGTCGAGCGGGTTCTTACCGCCGCTAATTCGCAAAAAGCCTGCAGCGTTGAGATATGCCTTGGGTCCCAGCTTGGGGACCTTCTTGAGCTGGCGGCGATCGGTGAAGGCGCCGTTTTCCTCGCGGAAAGCCACGATGTTCTTGGCCACGCTCGGCGTGATGCCCGAAACGTATCCCAGCAGGCTCGCGCTCGCGGTGTTGACGTCGACGCCCACGCGGTTGACGACGTCCTCCACCACGTGGCCCAGGGTGCGCGAGAGCTCGGCCTGGTCAAGGTCGTGCTGGTACTGGCCCACGCCGATGGACTGGGGCGGAATCTTGACGAGCTCTGCCAGTGGGTCCTGCAGGCGGCGGCCCAGGCTCATGGCGCCGCGCACGGTGACGTCCAGGTCGGGATACTCCTGGCTCGCGAGCTCGGAGGCGGAGTACACCGACGCGCCGGCCTCGTTAACAATGGTGTATCGCAGCCCAGGCGCCTGCTCGGCAATGAACTCCGAGACGACTTCCTCGGTCTCGCGGCTGGCGGTGCCGTTGCCGATGACGATGGTGTTGACGCCGTCCTTTTTGACGAGGCGGGCGAGCTCGCGCTTGGTGCCGGCGACGTCGTGGCGCGGCTTGGTGGGGTAGACCACGCCGTGGTCGAGTAGCTTGCCGGTCTCGTCCATGACGGCGACCTTGCAGCCGGTGCGGTAGCCCGGATCGAGCGCGAGCACGCGGGCGCCGCGCACAGGGCGCGCCGAGAGCAGGCCCTCGAGATTCTTGGCAAAGACGTTGATGGCCTCGGTCTGAGCGCGAACGGTGAGTTTGGCGCGGGCCTCGCGCTCCAGCGAGGGGGCCATGAGGCGCTTGTAACCGTCAGCGATGGCGGCATCGAAGATGGGCGCGAAGACGCCCTGGCGTCGGGGCCAACGGCTGCTGAGGCGCGCTGTGGCGGCAGCGCCGTCGACGTTCACGCGCACGCGGAGCTTGCCCTCGCGCTCGCCGCGGTCGATAGCCAGCACGCGGTGGTTGGGTATACGGCGCAGCGGCTCATCATAGTTGTAGTAGGGCTCGTAGGGAGTCTTTTCGGCGGGGTCGGTGGCCTCGACGACGATGTCGGCGGTGTTTTGCGTAAAGGCGCGCAGGTCGGCGACGTTCTCGGGGTCTTCGGCCACCGTCTCAGCCACGATGTCCGCCGCGCCGGCGAGCGCCTTCTCGGGCGTGTCGAAGCCGGCTTCCTCGTTGACGTAGGCCGCGGCGGTGTCGAGCGCGCTGCCCTTGGCCGAGGCCTGCATGATGATCATGTTGGCAAGCGGCTCCAGGCCTGCCTCGCGGGCCTTCTGTGCGCGGGTCATGCGCTTTTTGCGGTAGGGCTTGTAGAGGTCCTCGACACGCTGGAGCTGCGTGGCCTCTCGAATCTGCTGCTCGAGTTCGGGCGTGAGTTTGCCCTGGGCGTCGATGAGCAGAACGACGTCCTCTTTACGCTGCTCAAGATTGCGCAGGTAGGACAGGCGCTCGTCGAGTGCGCGCAGGGCGACGTCGTCCATGCCGCCCGTGGCTTCCTTGCGGTAGCGCGAGATAAAGGGGATGGTGTTGCCCTCGTCGATGAGCTTGACGGCCGCCTCGACGTTGGCGGCCTTAAGGTTGAGCTCGCGGGCGAGCTGGGCGATAAGATCCATGAAACTCCTTGCGGTAAAGGTGCGTTTGCAGCACAGAGCTACCAAGGATACCACCCGTCCCAAAAGACTGTTTTGGGCCGTGCCACGAAAATGACCTATCTACTACGTTTAACCCGTATGGGTCGACCATCCCCCGGTTTTCCGAAAATACGCAAGCCGTCTACCTGCGGTTTTTACTTCGCGAAATTTGGCACGGTTGAGGGCGATCGGTTAAACGTAGTAGATAGGCGCATTTCGTGGCGAACGAATCAGGCCGAGGTGCAAAATGGCCCCTCGCCCCAGAAAAATCGTCGGAAAGGTAGCAAAATGCCCCGCGGGCAGGAGGCTGCTCGCGGGGCAAAGAAGAGGGGCTTGTTGGTGGCGGACCGAAGGGTTCGGCATGGGGCTTCTGCCGCGGTCTGCCCTAAGGCGTTACAGCTCGACGAGCTGGCCGGTCTCGGCGGCCTCCTTGATGGCGTTGAGAAGCGTGAGCGTCTTGACGTTATCGGCGGGCGTCACGACGGGCTCGACCTCGCGGCGGACAACCTTCACAAAGTGCTTGAGCTGCATCTTGTGCGGCAGCGCGGGGTCGACTGCCGGAATCTCCATCTGCAGCGGCTTGTGCCAGTTGGAGGCGCCGTCGTAGGAGAACTGATGCAGGCGGGGCAGCGACAAGGCGCCCAAGGTACCGCCAATAAAGTAGGCGTCGGCGTCGAAGGGGCGATACTGCGGATCCTCGCGAGCGGTTGCCTCCCAGTTCCAGGGGCTGGCGGTGGCGTCGGAGATGGTCATGCTTGCGAGCGCGCCATCGGCAAAACGGACGTTGACCACGGCGGAGTCCTCGGTCTCAAAACCGCGGGCGGCGCTGGACTGCATGCCCTGGACGGCAACGGGCTCGCCCAGCAGGTAGCGGAGCAGGTCGACGTCGTGCACCAGGTTGACCAGGATCGGGCCGGCACCCTTCTTGCGACGCCACTCGACATCGAAGTACTCGTCATTCTTATAGATCATATAGTGGAAGCTCGACACGGTGAGCTTGCCCAGCTCGCCGGACTCGATGATCTCCTTGGCCTTGTTGACGAAGGGGTTGTGGCGACGGTGCTGACCCACGAGCACGGGCACGCCGGCGGTCTCGGCCTCGGCGGCGAAGGCCTGAGCATCCTCGAGGTCGTTGGAGATCGGCTTTTCGACCAGCGGTACGATGTTGCGCTTGATGGCCTCGCGGGCAACGCCCAGGTGCAGGTCGTTGGGGGTGGCGATAATGACGGCCTCGGGCTTGACCTCGTCCATCATCTGGGCGGGATCGGTATAAAACGGCACGCCGGCGGCCTCGGCCGTGGCGCGGGCGCCCTCAAAGGCGTCAGCGATGGCGACGAGCTCGGCCTCGGGCTCCTCGGTGACAAAGCGGATGTGGTTGCGGCCCATGGCGCCGGCACCGATAACGGCAATGCGGACGGGGTTGAGCTCAGGCATTTCGACTCCTTAATACTGGTGACCAGTGGAATGCGACAAAGGGGCTGTCCCTTTGTCGCATCGGTAAAACTAGGCGGACTTCTTCTTGCTGTCGGAGACCATCATGTAGACGGTGAGCACGACGGCGATGGCGGCGATCACAATGGCGCCGTAGAAGGACTGCTGGTAGGCGGCGCTGCCGGCCTCGGCGTGATACAGCACGGCGGTGATGGGCTGGCTGATCCAGGTGGAAGCGGCATAACCCAAAAACATGATGCCGTAGTTGACGCCGATGTTACTGGTGCCAAAGGCGCCACCGGTGAGCGGCGGGTAGATGACGAGCAGAGCGCCAAAGCTAAAGCCGAGCAGAGCGAGCGCCACAAAGAACATGGCCTGCGTAAAGCTCATCGACATGATGACGAGTGCGACGATGGTGACGACAAGGCTGATGAGCAGCGACTTATAGGCGCCGAGCTTGTCGATGATCTGGCCAAAGGACAGACGGCCGACCAGGTTGGCGCAGGTGTTGACGGAGACCACCACACCGCCGAGGGCGACGGCCGCGGCGCTCGTGGGGTCGGCGAAGAGCTGAACGGCGGCGATGGAGGCAACCTTGCCCACGAGCAGGGTGCCCGCGGTGGCGGCAAAGGCGAAGGTGACGATGAGGACCCAGAAGCGCGGGGTCTTGACCATCTCGCCCGGGGTGAGGTCGCCGAAGGTGCCAGCGTGCGCGCCGCCCTTGGGGGCCTCGAAGCCCTCGGGCAGCCAACCGGCCTCGGGGGCCTTCAGGAACAGGGCGGAGGCGGCGATCGTCACAAAGAAGATGACGCCGAGCGCCTTAAGGGCGCCAAAGATGCCCAGGCTCGGGATGAGCAGCGAGGCGAGCACCGGGGACAGCACGGCGGGACCGGCGGTCGAAGCGGCCAGGGTGATGCCGGAGGCGAGACCCTTCTTGTCGATGAACCACTTTTGGCCGGTGGTGAGTGCGGGGTTGTAGCCCAGGCCGTTGCCGATGGCGGCGACGAGCGAGAACCACAGGTAGAACTGCCACGGCTCGGTGACGGTGCCGGACATGAACCAGCCCAGGCCGTAGCACGCGGCGGCGGCGATCACGACGTTGCGGGGGCCGATTTTATCGGAGATGCGGCCGGCGAAGATGCCCGTCACGGCCATGATGGTCTGGAAGACGGGGAAGGCCCAGGTAAGAGCGCTGGACCACTCGGGGTAGACGGCGAGCAGGTTCTTGCTCACGACGGAATACAGCGCGATGGAGCTGATGAAGAACATGGTGACGCACGCGGCGGAAAGCACGACGGCGCGACCCTTGTTGGAGTTGGTGGAAGCCATTGGACTCTTTCTAATCGATACGGGGGAGGAACAGGCGTGTCCGCGGGGCCTCCCTGTCAGGTTGGTTTACTGGTCAGTCGGCTTGGCGACGCCGGACTCATCGGACCAGAGCTCGACACCCTTGTTCTTAAGGTAGTTGTCGGCATAGGCGCGACGGCCGCCGGGCTTGGCGGTGAGGTCGCCCATCATGTTGGAGAAGCCGCCGTCGACCTTGATGGCGTCGCCGGTGGTAAAGTCCGAGCGCGTGGACGCCAGGAACATGACGGCGTTGGCGATATCGCTAACCTCGCCGATGCGGCGCGTGGCGATCAGACGGCTGCGGCTCTTTTCGACCTCGGGGTCGGCGTAGAAGTTGGCCGACATCGGGGTCTTAACGAAGCAGGGCTCGACGCAGTTGGAGCGCACGCCGTAGGGGCCCCATTCGGCGGCGAGCATCTTGGACATCATGTTGACGCCGGCCTTGGTGGAGCTGTACACGCCCGAGAACGTCTCGGGAGAGTGGCTGGCGACGGTCGAGACGTGCACCAGGCGACCCTGGCCGGCCTTGATCATTTCGCGACCAAAGCGCTGCGAGGTGATGAAGTAGCCGGTGAGGTTGACGTTGATGACCTCGTTCCAGTCGGAGAGCGGCAGGTCCTCCATGGCGGCGAAGCGCAGGATACCGGCGGTGTTGACGAGGACGTCGACACGGCCGAAGTCGGCGATGGTGGCATCGACGGCGGCCTGAACCTCGGCCTCGTCGGTGGCGTTCATCTTGTAGCCCTCGGCGTGGATTCCAAACTCGGCGGCGAGGTCGGCGGCTGCGGCCTTGACCTTTTCCTCGTCCAGGTCGAGCAGGACGACGTTGGCGCCGTTGCGGGCGAACTCGCGGCAAATCGCGACGCCCATACCGCCGAGTGCGCCGGTTACGGCGCAGACATCGCCCTCGAGCTTAAGCCAGTTGCTCATAGGAACTTCCCTTCTTGTGCCTCCCTGTGGGTCGTTCTCATTAATCGACCCACGTGGTTTTCGCAGGTTATCGTATGCTTTGCATTTGCGCAGGTGAATTGCATATTTGTTAGAATGGCGTTAACCGTAGGTTTACACTGTGCGATGCAGCTCATTCTCAATTGAGCGTGTGACCTGCGAAAACAACCCCCTGTGGCACCATGCGGTCACGGGCGCGAAAACGGGAGATTGACGTGTACGATCGACGACTTGAGGCCATATCGGCCGCCGCGGAGCTGGGGAGCTTCTCGCGTGCGGCGGCAAGATTGCGCGTGTCGACCCCGGCCCTCGTCAAGCAGGTGTCGGGCTTCGAGGCCGAGTTCGGCATCACGTTGTTCGAGCGCTCGCACTCGGGCGTCAAGGTGACGCCGGCCGGCGCACTGCTGGTGGACGACGCGCGCTCGATCATGCGGCAGTCCGAGGACGCGCTGCGCCGTGCCCGACGCGCGGCGGGCGATGGTGGTGCCGTGCGCCTGGGCGTGTCAATGATGTGCCCAGGACGCCAGACGCTGTCGATGTGGTCGGGCATCCACGATCTGGAACCGTCGCTACGATTTGAGATCGTGCCGGTAAGTGACCTCTACGACGAGCGCGAGACCGTCATGCGCAGCTTGGGCCGCGAGGTCGATGTGGTGCAGTCGAGTTTTTCTACCCCACGCTGGGGCGACGCTTGCCAAAAGCTCCACATCGTTAACGTACCGTTTTATATCGACCTGCCGCGCGCGAGCCCGCTGGCGCGCAAGAATCGCATTACGGTTGCCGACCTAGAGGGCATGCGCCTGCGCGTGCTCCGTCACGGCAACGATGCGATGGACAGCCTACGCATCGACCTTTTGGCCGACGGCGGCGTGGACGTGATCGATGTGGATAGCTTTGACTTTGCGCTCTTTAACGAGGCGGAGGAAAAGGGCGATGCGGTACTCACCTGTGGCGCATGGTCAGGGGTGCACCCGGCCTTTGTGGGCGTGCCGTTCCTGTGCGGCCGCGAGGTGCCAGTCTTTCTGCACTACCCGCTCGAGCCCACCCTCCAAGTCCAAAAATTCGTCAACGCCATGGCCCAACTCCTTAACTAGCTAATTTAGGACGGGGCTTTTTAGCTACTTTCGCCGCACTACCAGCACAATGCGAAAAATGATGCGAAAAATGACTGCAAATCGGTCACGCATGATTTTGCTTTTGCCCTGGGCTGGTTGTAGAATCAAAAAGCTTAAACGAACTACTTGTGCAGCTTGCGCGAAAGCTCGGGCTGCGGCTGGGGGGGATGCGCCCGTGCAGGGTCCTTTCGGTCATATTGCGTCGATGCGCCGCACCTTTATGATGTTGGCAGCGGCCTTATGCGTGTTCGTTATGGCCGGGGGGGGGTTGCCCTCGCGCGCGTACGGTGACGATGGCAACCTTATAACAAACCCAAACTTTCTTAACCAAGCTACTGGCTGGTCGACGACCTCTCCGAATGAGAGAATCGGCGAGACGATGAAGCTCGAGCTTTCCACGCAGCTCCTCAAGCCCCAAACGAACACCAAACAAGCTAACGGCAATCACTTTGCGCTTGCGTGGAATTCTAGGCCACAGGGCACCAATCTTTATTTTGAACCTGGATCAACCTACACCACCTTTTCCACCCAGAGCGGCGCCACGTACGAGTGGGGCCTAAACCATCGCGCCGCAACCGACCACGACGTGCTGATGCTCACGATGGGTCCTCAACAGGAGAATCTGTCGATTAACAGCGCAGGCCAAGACCAGCTTATGCAGCTGCGGGCTTGGCTTAAGGCGCAGGTCAAGATGCCCCAGGGAAATACCGTTGAGCAGTACACCGTTTACAGCGATCCCTTTGCTGCAAACGGCGGATTTGCTGGTAACAGTGCTGATGGATCCCACTTTTCGTTTGAACAGAGCGACGGTCGCATTGCGCTTTCGGTGTGGCTCGTAAGCTCTAACGGACAGGGTTGGTTCTCCTTTGGCACCAACAGCACGCATTATTATCGAAATCTTCCCGAGGAAGACGATGAGTTTGCCTATCAGGCTGACTATACCGCAGCGTCCGACAAAACGATGCTTGCGC
Organism: uncultured Collinsella sp.; assembly: GCA_905209455.1. Taxonomy (GTDB): domain Bacteria; phylum Actinomycetota; class Coriobacteriia; order Coriobacteriales; family Coriobacteriaceae; genus Collinsella. Next base: position 9,937 of record CAJLTA010000008.1, on the reverse strand, counting down.
TGACTTGCTACGATTCAAATCTTACGGGGGAGAACGAACAATACCGGGAGTGGTTTGGTAATCTGGTCAACGACGTTCACGTGGAAAAGCAGGGCACACGCGACATCTATAGCGACTTTGCCAAGGTGTATTGGGAAAATTCGTCCGAGACCATGACAACGCTCACAAACTATGCGTTCTCGACCTCGAATCTTAAGAACGAGAATACGAACATTGCTAACGGCAGCTTTGAAGAGGATATACATCTAGGGAACCAGAGGCCCAGCAAGTTTACGTTGTGCTCGCCCCATTGGCGTACGACCGAGACGGACCATCGTATCGAGATCGTTGCCAAGAACGACTACTATATCGTCCCAGTTGGGCATTCTGTTACGTTTACGCCCTCCGATGGTGACTATGCAGCCGAGCTCAACGCACACGAGGCGAGTTCGCTCTACCAATATGTGACGACCGAGCCGGGAAAACAGTACGAGTGGGGGCTCGACCACCGCGGCCGCTCGGGTCGAGACGCCATGGCCCTTATCATCGGTCCGCGACAAGAAAACGAGCCGTACAAGGACAATCAAAAGGCACTCGATCAGTACCAGCAAATTGTTCAATGGATTCAAATGAGCGTCGACAACTATGTCGGCTTGGATGTGGTCAATTTTTCCCAATCGGGCTGCAGCAAAAAGATCATCCTGTATTCAACCAAGTTTGACAAAGTGGGCGGATTTGCCAATGCGTCCAGCGGAAGCGCGTTCTCATGGACGGCCGATGCGGAGCATACCGAAAAATGGTGCGTATGGATCATGGCGTCCGAAAACGACGCGTGGGCTTCCTACGGTTCCAACGCGCTCGAGCAGAGCAAAAAGGTTGACTACGACTATACCTACACCATTCCGGATGGCCAAAACCAGAGCGTCTTTGCTTTTGTGGCCTACAACACGGCCAACGGGAGCAATTCGACCGGCAACTTCCTCGACAATATCTCGTTTAGGGAGTTCTATCGCATCGAGACATACACGACGCCCAACGGAAGCGGAACGTATTTTTATAACGCCAATACCAAGACGGCGGACTTTACCTATGCCAAAAACTACGTAGGTAAACAGGAGAAGAACTCCTACTTTATGGTCGATGCCAAACGCGATGACGGGGCAGTCTTTATCGGTGCTTTTGTCAACGGCGAGTTCTATTCCGCAGACGACGACGCACATTGGACCAGATTGGAAGATGGTACCTATCGCTTTGAGGTCGACAAGGTCACGAAGCACTACAAAGTGCACCTCGTGTTTTCCAAGGCAGGCGTTCAATACGATGTGAACGGCGGCAAAGCGTATCACTACGATCCGTACAATGAGTCCACGGGCGATTTCGTACAGCTTTCTGGCGCTGGAGCGAGCTATACCTCCCATGCTGCCGTTGGACAAAACGACGACTGGAAGTTTATGGGCTGGGAGTACGCGGGCTCGGGAAAAGCCGTTCGCTTCGATGCCAAACACACGGTGACCCATACAGCTCCCGAGGGCACCACGGATTCCGGCACTCTTACCATTAAGGGCAAGAAGGTCAATCCGGATACCGGTGCTGTGGGCGATGCGGTAACCGTCGAAAACATTCCCGAGAGCCAGGGCGCGACGTTCGTGGCGCAATGGAAGTATCGTCAGGCCTTTGTTGCCCAGCTTAAAAATGCCGATGGCACGTGGAGCAACGTAACGACGGGCGGCACGGTCAGCTCCAAGCTTAAGGGGGCAAAGGGCTCCATCGATGCCGGGGATGGCTCGGGCAAGGACGAGGACGCGTACAAAAAATCGGGCGTTGCCTACTTTGTGGATGACGGCACGTTTGTGGAGGCGGTGGCCGCTCCCAAGGAGGGCTATCACTTTGAGGGTTGGTACGACCTATCGAATCCGGACGCCCCGGAGCTGCTGTCGTCTTCACCCACCTATACGTACAACGTAAAAGATCGCCATACGGGATGCGTATACGCACGATTCACCCCGCGCACCTACACACTCAAGGTTTCCAAGAGCGTTACGGGCAATATGGGCGACAAGCGTGCCTACTTTAAGATGACGGCGACCTTTACGGGCCTCAAGGCTGGTCAGACCTACGCCATCGAGTATTCGGATGCGTCTGCCCAAGGCAGCCATGCGCTCGTGGCGCGACCGAATGATCGGGCCGAGACCGTGGAAAACAAGACGGCCTTTACGGCCGATGGCCAGGGCAAGGCGACCGTGCCGTTTGCCGTTAAGGACGGCCTGACCGTTTCGATTAAGGCGCTGGATTACAACGCGGTCTATACCGTGAGCGAAGACGATTATTCGTCGTTGGGGTACCACGCCGAGCTTACGGGTGCGAGCGGCACGCTCAACGGTCCGCGTGTGACCGTTGCCGTTGAAGCTAAGGCCACCAATTCCCGACAGGTCGCGGTGCCTACGGGTATTACGCGCAACCCCATCTATGCCCTGGCGATTTTGGCCGCCGGCGTGCTGTTGGCTACGGGCATGGTTGCGCTGCGTTTACGCCGCGGCTCCAAGAGGGGCGGGCGCCTATGAGAAGACATGGCGCCAGCAATGCTGGTGATGGGCCAGCCGCACGAGCGGCCCCGCAGGGAAGACCCCGGGGCTCGCGGTATTCGGCCGCGTCGAACGTGAGGTTGGGCGCCCATGCGGCGCCAGATCTGGGAGAAGCGGACGACCGGCGCGATATCGTGGGCTTTCTGGCGCGCCTGGCATTTTTTGTCGTGACGCTCTGGCTGCTCTTTGGTGTGGTCTTGGGCGTGGGCGCAGTCACGACTGGCGAGATGGCCCCCCGCATCTGTTCGGGTGACGTCATGCTCTACTGGAGGCTCAGCCAGAGCTTTAACGAGGGTGACGTGGTGGTATACACCGCGGATGGCGAAGAGCGCCTAGGTCGCGTGGTTGCCCGCCCCGGTGATGAGGTCACAATTACCGAGTCGGGCGAGCTCATGGTTAACGGGGCTGTTGTGGTGGAAAGCGATATCACCACGCCGACGCCGCGCTATGAGTCTGCTGTGGACTATCCCGTGCATCTGGGAACGGATGAGCTCTTTGTGCTGGCAGATTTGCGCGAGGGCGGGCACGACAGTCGCCTGTATGGACCGATTGCCCGTTCGCAGATCAAAGGCAACGTGATCAGCGTGCTGCGCAGGTCGAACCTGTAGGCACGAAGCCTGGTTTTATTAAGGGCATGTGCCCGAGAGGAAGGATACAACATGAAAACTGGAAAGAGGCGACTGGCGGCGTTTGCAGTTGTGGCCGCCACGATGCTGCTGGCTTTGGTGGGAGTTGCTGCGCCGGCGTGGGCGGAGGAGGGCTCTGCTACTCCGCATCTGCCGGTAAATGACAACAAGGTCACAATCACCTCGACGCTTACCATGAATAAGAACGCCGTGGAGCCGAATGCGGAGTTCGGCTATTCGATTGCGCCGGCGGAGACGAGTGAGCTTGCGAGCACGAGTAACAACATGCCTGTTTCTGCTGGAGTGCCCGGTGGCGCCACGCTTCCGTCGTCTTCCGTTAATTTTTCTGCCCAAGGTCTTCATAGCCAAGATAATGCCGACGGCATTACTAAGACAATAACCGCTCCGTTGAACGTCAGCCTTGATACCTCAAAGTTTACGGCTCCGGGCATCTATCGATATAAGATTACGCAGACGCCGCCACCGTTGGATGGCCTCAACGTTACGTACAAGGAGCTCTTCCTCGATGTTTACGTAGAAAACGCAGAAAATGGCGGCTCGGGCTATGTTGTTAATGGTTGTACTCTTCTTAGCGACAAAGCAAGCTCGGGTAGGAAGGCCGCAGGCTTTGTGAACAAATATGCCACCCATAAGCTGACCATCACAAAGGTCGTCAAGGGCAACCAGGGTGACAAGAATAAGGACTTCCGGTTTAGTGTCAGCCTTAACGGCGCTGCCGGGGAAACCTATAAGTACGTCACTGTGAAAAAAGACGGTACTTCTACGCCCGAAGCTGTAGTCAAATCGGGATCTACGGTTTCGGTGAACCTTAGAGACGGCGACTCCGTCACCTTTTATGGTCTTTCATCGAAGGACACATATGCCGTAACTGAGGACGACTACAAGACGAAGGAAGGTTATGAAACGTCGTACAAGATTGGGGAGACTGGCAACGAAACAAAGTCCAATATTCTTCTCGCGCAGGGTATCGGTACTTCTGACACCACGGTGACCTTTACCAACACCAAGGATGTTACCGTTCCGACCGATGTTATTCGGACGGTCGTTCCCTATGCGGCAATCGTCGCGTTTGCTGCCGTGATGGGCGTGGTCTTCTTCCGTCCTCGTCGTAACCGCCGTTAAAACAGCGAGGATTACAGCCGATGGAGCTTAAACGCATAGCTCGGCTGGCACGAGCCGGCGACCGCGTACTTACGTGGTTTGCCGGCTTTCTCGTGCTGCTCATGCTGCTGTACGGGGGCTATTCGCTGTGGGATACAAACAACGTTATGAACGGCGGGTTCATCAGCGATGAGCTGCTGCACTACAAACCCACCGGGGTCAACGATTGCGCACGCCTGCAGGAACTGATGGCCAAAAATCCCGACGTGGTCGGATGGGTCACCATCGATGGCACCAACATCGACTATCCCTTTGTTCAGGGAAAAGATAACCAGGAATATCTCAACAAAAACGTGTTGGGGGAGTCCGCGGTTTCGGGAGCGGTGTTTTTGGATACGCGCAACAGCCGCGCGATGACCGATTCCTACAATCTGCTCTATGCGCACCACATGGATAACGGCGCGATGTTTGGCGATGTCGACCGGTTTTTAGACAGGGGCTTCTTTGACCTGCACCGCACGGGCACGCTCTACACAAAAGATGGGGCGTTCCGCCTGCGCATCGTTGCTGTGTGTTCGTTTGCCGCGAGTGATGACATTATCTTTGGGCCGGGAAACCTGGACCAGGCCTCAATGCAGACTCTGCTCGCGCATATCTCGCAGACGGCGGTGCATGCGGACACGGACGGCGCTGGCTTCGATGCACGCATCATCGCGCTTTCTACCTGCAGTGATAAAACAAATGGGCGCCGAGCGCTCCTAGCCGAAATCTTGTAGCTCATTTAGGATGGGGCTTTTCTAGCTACCTTTGCCGTCCTACCTGCGCAATGATTTTTCTGGGACGGAGATTTTTAGCTACTGCGTTCCGTTAGCTTGACCAGTCTTTTTGGGACGGGGCTAAATTAGCTGGTTTTGGATTAGGGATCAGTTGCGATTTGTTGATTCATCGATATTGGGATGGAGAACCAGCTAATTTAGCCCCGTCCCAAAAAGACTGGTCCTCCACCACCTCCCAAATCATCCTTACAAAACGAGGCCCTGGCCAACTGGGCAGGGCCTCACTAATTTATATTCCGTTCTAAATGACAGGCTGATCGCGCGTAGGAGGGGCCCCGGGGTGGCGGGGTATTTCCTCCGCGCGCAGTTTCGCAGCGCAGCGAGAATGTTTGAGCACGGAGGAATTACCCCGCCACCCCGGGGCCCCCTCCGTCAGTAACCGGTCCTACTCCAGCTCAAACGCTCCGGTATAGAGCTGATAGTAGTATCCGCGCTTGGCGATCAGCTCGTCGTGGTTGCCGCGCTCGATGATGCGGCCGTGGTCCAGACAGATGATTGCGTCGGAGTTGCGCACGGTGGACAGGCGGTGCGCGATGACAAACGTCGTGCGGCCCTCCATGAGCTTGTCCATGCCCGTCTGCACGATGGCCTCGGTGCGGGTGTCGATGCTCGATGTGGCCTCGTCCAGAATCATCGCCGGCGGATCGGCGACGGCGGCGCGTGCGATCGAGATCAGCTGGCGCTGGCCCTGCGACAGCTGGGCGCCGTTGCCGGTGAGCATCGTGTCGTAGCCGTCGGGCAGGCGGGTGATAAAGTCGTCCGCGCCGGCGAGCTTTGCTGCCGCGATGCACTCCTCGTCGGTAGCGTCCAGGTTGCCGTAGCGGATGTTATCCATCACGGTGCCGGTGAACAGGTTTACGTCCTGCAGCACCACGCCCAGCGAGCGGCGCAGGTCTGCCTTGCGGATCTTGTTGACGTTGATGCCGTCGTAGCGAATCTTGCCGTCGGCGATGTCATAGAAGCGGTTGATGAGGTTGGTGATGGTCGTCTTGCCGGCACCGGTGGCGCCGACAAACGCGACCTTCTGGCCCGGCTTGGCAAACACGGACACGCCGTGCAGCACCTCGTGGTCGGGCGTGTAGCCAAAGTCGACGTTGTCCATGACCAGGTCGCCACGCAGCGGCACGTACTCGATCTCGCCGGTTGCGCGGTGCGGATGTTTCCACGCCCACATGCCAGTGTGGTGGTCGGCCTCCTCGAGCTGCCAGGTATCGGGGTTCACCTGAGCGTTGACAAGCGTCACATAGCCTTCGTCGGCTTCGGGCTCCTCGTCGATGAGCTCAAAGATACGGTCGGCGCCGGCGAGGCCCATGACCACGGCGTTGATCTGCTGCGAGATCTGGCCGATCTGTCCACAGAACTGCTTGGTCATGTTGAGGAACGGCACCACGACGGCGATGGACAGCGCCATGCCCGAGATGCTCAGGTTGGGCACGCCCAGCGCTAGGAAAATGCCGCCGGCCAGTGCGACCAGCACGTAGAGCAGGTTGCCCAGGTTCATAAGGATGGGCATGAGGATGTTGGCGTACATGTTGGCCTTCTGCGAGACCTCGAAGAGCTTTTCGTTGCGCTCGTCAAAATCGGCTTCGGCGGCAGACTCGTGGCAGAATGCCTTGACGACCTTCTGGCCGTTCATGACTTCCTCGATATGGCCCTCGACAACGCCGAGCTCGGTCTGCTGCGCAATAAAGAAGCGCGCGGAGTTGGAGCCGAGCAGCTTGGTCATAAAGGTCATAAAGGCGACGCCGGCAATAATGACCAAGCACATCCACACGCTGTAGTACAGCATGATAAAGAACACCGTGACGATGACGATGACCGTCATGAGCAGGTTGGGCAGCGACTGGCTGATCATCTGGCGCAGCGTGTCGATGTCATTGGTGTAGTGGCTCATGATGTCGCCGCGCTGGTGCGTGTCGAAGTAGCGGATCGGCAGGTCCTGCATGCGGTTGAACATCTTCTCGCGCAGCTTCTCCAGCGAGCCCTGCGTGACGATGGCCATGGCGCGGTTCCAGAAGAGCGAGGACAGGATGCCGATGCCGTAGATGCAGGCGAGGGTGGTCACGAGCTGTGCGATCTTGGGCTGCGCGGCTCCCCAATCGCCCGACTGCCACGATTCGCTAATAATCTGCAGGGCGCTCTGAAGGAAGGTCGCGCCGATGGAGTTGATGATGGCGCAGAGCACCACGCCGGCGACGACGAGGGGCAAAAGCACGGGGTAAAAGCCAAAGAGCGTCTTGATGAGGCGCGACATGGTGCCGCCCTTGCGGTTGAGCGTGCGCTCGGCGGTCGTTGCCTTACTCATGTGCCTCGCCTCCTTCCTGGGTCTGAGCTTGCGTTACGGATGCCTCGGTGTCGGCCTCGACGGCCTCTTCGCCCTCGGCAGACATCTTGTTCTGCGAGGTAAAGGTCTCGCGGTAGATCTCGCTCGTCTTGAGCAGCTCGTCGTGGTTACCGATCTGCGCGATGCGGCCGCCCTCCATGACGATGATGCGGTCTGCGTCCTGCACGGAGCTAATGCGCTGGGCGATGATGAGCTTGGTCGTGTTGGGCAGATAGCTTGCCAGCCCTGCGCGAATCTTGGCGTCGGTCTTGGTGTCGACGGCGCTCGTGGAGTCGTCCAGGATCAAGATCTTGGGGCGACGCAGCAGGGCACGCGCAATGCACAGGCGCTGCTTCTGACCGCCGGAAACATTGGAGCCGCCCTGTTCGATCCAGGTGTCATAGCCCTTGGGGAAGCCGTCGACAAACTCGTCGGCGCAGGCCAGATGCGCGGCCTCGCGGACCTCTTCGTCGGTGGCGTTCGGGTCGCCCCAACGCAGGTTCTCGGCAATCGTGCCGCTAAACAGCACGTTTTTCTGCAGCACCATGGCCACCTGGTGGCGCAGGGCGTCCAAGTCGTAGTCGCGTACATCCACGCCGCCCACGCGCACGGTACCCTCGGTGGCGTCGTACAGGCGGGCGATGAGGTTTACGAGCGTGGACTTGGCCGAGCCGGTGCCGCCGATGATGCCGATGGTCTCGCCGCTCTTAATGTGCAGGTCGATATCGTCGAGCGCCTGGCGCTTCGCATGCGCGGAATACTTAAAGCTCACGTGGTCAAAGTCGATGGAGCCATCGGCGACCTCGAGCACGGGCTCGGCGGGATCGGCGATCGTGGGCTCGGCGGCCAGCACCTCGGTGATGCGGTGCGCCGATTCGTCGGCCATGGTCACCATGACAAAGATCATCGATAGCTGCATCAGGCTCATGAGGATTTGGAAGCCATAGGTAAAGATCGAGGAGAGCTGGCCCACGTCGAACAGCGTGCCCTGGCTCGTGATGATGAGCTTGGAGCCCAGGTAGATGATGACGACAAACGCGCCGTTGACGCAGATGTTCATCATGGGATTGTTAAAGGCGAGCAGCTTCTCGGCGCGGGTGAAGTCCATCTGGACGTCGCGTGCGGCGGTCGCGAACTTCTCCTTCTCAAAGTCTTCGCGCACGTAACTCTTGACCACGCGCATGCCGGTGACGTTTTCCTCGACGGACTCGTTAAGGGCGTCGTACTTGCGGAACACGCGGGCAAAGATCGGGCGCACCTTATAGATGATAAAGAACAGGCCAAAGCCCAGCAGCGGAATGATGACCAGGTAGACCATGGCGACGCTGCCGCCCATGGCGTAGGCCATGGCAAAGGCAAAGACCAGCACCAGCGGCGCGCGCACGGCGATGCGGATGATCATCATAAAGGCCTGCTGCACGTTGTTGATATCGGTGGTCAGGCGCGTGACGAGTGAGGAGCTCGAGAACTCATCGATGTTGGCAAAGCTGAACGTCTGGATCTTATAGAACAGGTCGTGACGCAGGTTCTTGGCGAAGCCGCAACTCGCATGGCTGCAGGTGATGCCGGCAGCGGCGCCAAAAGCAAGCGACGTCAGCGCGATGAGCACCAAAAAGCCCGCGGTGGGAAGCATCTCGGCTACGGTGGCGCCGTCTTTGATGGCGTCGATCAGGTTGGCGGTGATAAATGGAATCAGCATCTCGCAGAGCACCTCGCCAAGCACCAGCAGCGGCGTGGCGATCGTGACCTTCTTGTAATCGCGGATGCTTCCCATGAGGGTTTTAATCATCCAGTTCCTCCCAGGTTACGCGGATTTTTTCGAGCATCTCGGCGAGCTGTTCGCGCTCGTCGTGAGTGAGGGCACTAAAGGCCTGCTCTCTAAAGCGGATGCGGGCCGCCTGCTCAACGCGGGCCTTTTCCCATCCCGCATCGGTCAGGCGGATGGTGAGCTGCCGACGGTCTTTGGGATTGCGACTGCGCTCGATAAGACCGCCCAGTTCGAGCTTGGACAGAATCTCGGAAAGGGACCCCGGCTTGAGGTCGAAGTGCATGCCGAGCTCCTGTTGGGACAGCTCGCCGGTCGGCTGCTTGGCGAGTAGGCAGACAATAGGCGCCTTGCCAGATATGCCGCCGCCGTGAAAATGCATGTAATGGCCGCAAAACCCCAGCCCATTGAGGATTCGCTTGGCGAGACGGTCTTTGTCGGACTGGGTCTCGGGCTCGTCTGCTGGCCGTGAGGGGTCGCCGCCGGGTTCATGCGGATAGGCGAGTGGTTCAACACGCATATCTAATCTTCGCTCCTTTCTTTAGTTAGGTAGTGAAATTGTTTTGTGCCTAACCAATTTAGGAGCATGAGAAATGAATGTCAAGGTACCAAACTAGTGGTTACGCGGTTTTACCAAACCGCGTAACGGCTCGACGCTGCAAACCCGCCAGAGCGGCAATCTGCCTTTCAACTTCGGCGGCATG
>CAJLTA010000007.1 GCA_905209455.1 uncultured Collinsella sp. | reverse complement strand
GATTAATGGATGGAAACGGGTGTTCTATCGGGACACACATTTTGTCCTATAAGCCCCAAAATCTATGCAGGGGCCCGCTCGGATATGTGTTCCGAGCGGGCCCCTGCTGTTAGCTTGTGGCACTGAATAGTTTAGGCTTCGTCGACGATCTTAAGGCCGCGCGTGCGATCGATCTCGTTGAGGAGGTTAACGCGACGCTCGTGACGACCACCCTCAAACTCGGCGTCGAGCCACTCGTCGACAATCATCTTGGCGAGCTCGGAGCCCACGACGCGGGCGCCAAAGGCGAGCACGTTGGTGTTGTTGTGCATGCGGGAGAGCTTGGCGCTGAAGGGCTCGGAGCATACGACGGCGCGAACACCTTCGACCTTGTTGGCGGCCAGGCTGATGCCGACGCCGGTACCGCAGATCAGGATACCCAGGTCGACGTCACCGTTGGCCACGGCCTTACCCACCTTGTAGCCGGCGATGGGGTAATCGAAGCTCTCGGAGGTGTCGGTGCCAAAGTTCACGACCTCGCAGCCGCGCTCCTTCAGGTGCTCGGAGATGATGTTCTTGAGCTCGACGGCGGCGTGGTCGTTACCGATACCAATCTTCATGAGTGGTTCCTCTCTGGTCCGTGCGGCGGAATTGCTAAAGGTTTTACCGCGTTCGACTGCATGATAGCGCGACTTTTGTGGAAACGCTCGGGCGTTTTTTGGTCAAACGCTTTAGCATGCAACAAGACTAGCTTTTCATGTATTAATGCCGTCAGTTTGCGCTTGAACGCCGTCCGCCGGAACTTGGGTTGCGGTTTTTGATGCATTGTTATCAAATAAAAGAGCTAATTATTTTCGAGAGCCCTGTCCGTTATACAAGTAGGAGATACCTATGCCTGCCGATTCTCTTCGCGATGCCGCGTTTTGCGATGTTTTGAACCGCGAGCTTGTCTGTGCACTCGGCTGCACCGAGCCCATTGCCGTTGCCTATGCAGCGGCGTTGGCGAGCCAGACGCTTGGTTGCGAACCCGATCATATGGATGTTGCCTGCTCGGGCAACATCATCAAGAACGTCAAGAGCGTGACCGTGCCCAACTCGGGTGGTATGCACGGTATTGAGGCCGCGGCCGTGCTGGGTGCCGTGGGCGGCGACGCCAAGAGCGCGCTCGAGGTGCTCGAGAGCGTTAACGATGAAGACCGTGCACGCGTGGTCGAGCTCCTCGCCGACGCCGACTACTGCGATGTGTCGCTTGTCGAGGGCGTGCCCAACCTCTACATCAAGGTGACTGCGACGGCCGGGGGCCATACCGCGGTCGTCGAGATTACCGATCACCACACCAATGTCACGTGCCATACGCTCGACGGTATTCCGGTGTGCGGCAAGTCGGCGGGGGAGTGTGCCGCCTGCGCCGAGCGCGTGGTGGCCGAGCGTGCGGCGGATAAGGCCGACACGCCCATGTCGATTGAGTCCATCATTGACTTTATCGAGGACGGCGACATTGAGGACGCCCGCGCTGCCGTTGAGCGTCAGATTGAGCTGAATGGCGCGATCAGTGCCGAGGGCCTTGCGCACGCTTGGGGCGCCGAGGTGGGTCGTACGCTGCTGGGTGCTCGTGCCGATGACGTCGCCTGCCGTGCCCGTGCCCGTGCGGCCGCCGGGTCCGACGCCCGCATGAACGGCTGCGCGCTGCCGGTCGCCATTGTGTGCGGCTCGGGCAATCAGGGCATTACCTGCGCATTGCCCGTCATGGAGTATGCCGAGTACCTGCGTTGCGACCACGAGCGCCTGGTGCGCGCCGTGATGCTGTCCGATCTGATCGCCGTGCATATCAAGAGCTATATTGGTGCGCTCTCGGCGTTTTGCGGTGCTATTTGCGCCGCGTGCGGCGCCGGCGCTGCGATTACCTGGCTGTGCGGTGGCACGCGCGAGCAGATTGGCGCGACGGTCTCGAATACGCTCGGTAACGTGGGCGGCATCGTGTGCGACGGCGCCAAGGCGAGCTGTGCCGCCAAGATCTCGGCTGCCGTCGATGCGGCGATTCTGGGCCATGATATGGCCATGCAGGGTCGCGGCTTCCGCGCCGGCGAGGGCCTGATCCAAGATACCGTTGAGCAGACAATCGCTAGCATGGGCTACGTAGGCCGTGTGGGTATGAAGGACACCGACGTCGAGATCCTCAACATCATGATCGGCAAAACCCAGGTTTGTTAGTTACGCGGTTTTACCAAACCGCGTAACCAGTCGACGCTGCAAGCCCGCCAGAGCGGCAATCTGCCTTTCAACTTCGGCGGCATGACCAGAAGGTCAATGCCGCCTTGTTTCAAGGCACCTTGCTCGCTCTGGCGGGCTTTCGCTGTCGTTGCCAAAACATCGGCGCCATCTTTGTAATGTGAAAAGGGGCTGTACCTTTGTCACATTCGGTCTGCGGCGTTATTTTGTTTGGAGCGAGGGAGGGGTCCTACGACAGTTCGTCGGCTATTTGGTGCTCGTAGAAGGCTTCTACTACGGCGTTGAATTCGCGGGCGAAGTCTTCCATGGTTCCGCGCCAGGTGGCTCGGCTGGGCTTGCCTTGGCCCACAAAGGCGGTTTGGATGCCGCAATCGGGGGACGGGAAGTCGCGTTTGGGATCGTTGCCCACCATAAGGACCTCGTGTGGCTCGAGCCCCATCACCTGAAGCTGCTCTAGATAGTAGGTAGCATCGGGCTTGCAGCGGGTGGTGTTTCCCATGTGCGTCACGAGTTCAAAGGGGGCGTCGGCCAGGTCGCCCCAGCCCATGCGGCACTCGATGGCCCCCTGGGGAAAGCTGGGGTTGGTAAAGAGCGCGCAACGCAGTCCAGCGTCCTGTACGGCCTGGAGCGCGGCGTGCGCGCCCGGCATAGCGTGGGCGTTAATGACATCGTCGTTCTTGTACGGAAGAACTTCGCGGTCATAGTAGGTAAACGCCTCGTAGATGAGGGGATCGGAGAGGCAGATCCCGCATCGGCGCTCGACCTCTTCTTGGTAAAACTCAAGATTGGTGCGGTTGTCCGTGCCGCTGCGGCGATTGGCGTTGAGGTCGACCAGGATGGTGCCGAGGCGTGCCATCGTGCCACCGCGGCTGCGGCGCCCGATATCCGCGAGCATCGACGAGACATCCTTAAAATAGCGAAGGATGAACGCGTTGAGGTTGATGCTAAGAAGCGTCTCGTCCATATCGAAAACGACTGCTTTGAGCACGCGGGCACCTTTCTCGAAAAATCGATCTAGAATCGTTGGCTCCGGATACTTTACCCCAAAGCCGAATGCCTGGCTGGTTATCGTCAAGTTGCGGAGACGTGTGTTCATATGATTACGAAAAAGTCTCCACACGAGTAAAAAATCGCAGTTCACGCTTGAAATCGAACTCATTTCCCCGTAACCTATACGAACGTGATTGCATAAGCGTCACATTAGTATCTGTCGGCTCCCGAGTGTTCCTAAACGTTGTGTGCTTGTCGCACCCTTCTGTAGGTCCTAGCAATCGGGGCCCCGTAGTTCGAAAGGGGTCCACCTTTGAGTGAGATTCAGAACTCGTCCATTTTCTCTCTTGACGATGTCAACGAGGAGGAGATGAACAACCTCATCGACGGTACGATTACCGACTTTGATGAGGGCGATCTCGTTAACGGCACTGTCGTTAAGATCGAGCATGACGAGGTGCTCGTTGACATCGGATTCAAGTCCGAGGGCGTTATCCCGGTCCGCGAGCTGTCCATCCGCAAGGACGCTAACCCTGCAGACATCGTTGCACTCGGTGATCCCATCGAGGCTCTGGTTCTCCAGAAGGAGGACAAGGACGGTCGTCTGGTCCTGTCCAAGAAGCGTGCCGAGTACGAGCGTGCTTGGAACCGCATCGAGGAGAAGTTCAACTCCGGCGAGAACGTCGAGGGCGAGGTTATCGAGGTTGTCAAGGGCGGCCTGATCCTCGACATCGGCCTGCGTGGCTTCCTGCCCGCTTCCCTCGTCGACCTCCGTCGCGTCAAGGACCTCACCTCCTACATGGGCACCCGCATCGAGGCCCGCGTTATCGAGATGGACCGCAACCGCAACAACGTCGTCCTCTCCCGTCGCGTCGTGCTCGAGGAGTCCCGTAAGGCCGAGCGCTCCGAGATCCTGTCCAAGCTCAAGTCTGGCATGCGTCTCCAGGGCACCGTTTCCTCCATCGTCGACTTCGGCGCCTTCGTCGACCTCGGCGGCATCGACGGCCTCATCCACATCTCCGAGCTCTCCTGGAACCACGTCAACCATCCTTCCGAGGTTGTCAAGGTCGGCCAGGAGGTCGAGGTCGAGGTTCTCGACGTCGATCTCAACCGCGAGCGCATCTCCCTGGGTCTCAAGCAGACCACCGAGGATCCGTGGCGCGCACTGGTCAAGAAGTACCCCGTCGGCGCTATCGTCGAGGGCACTGTGACCAAGCTTGTCCCGTTCGGCGCTTTCGTCGACCTGGGCGAGGGCATCGAGGGCCTGGTGCACATCTCCGAGATGGCCAACAAGCACGTCGACCAGCCTTCTCAGGTCACCCACGTGGGCGACAAGGTTCAGGTCAAGGTTATGGAGATCGACCTCGACCGTCGTCGCATCTCCCTGTCCATGAAGTCTGCTGCTGAGACTCTGGGCGTCGAGATCGAGGTTACCCCGCTTCCTTCCGAGAAGAAGGACGAGGAGACCGACGCCGAGTAAATCGGTTTGACGATCACTTGTTTTAAGGGATCCGTCCGCAATGGACGGGTCCCTTTTTGCATTTGCTGCTGAGGCGCGCGATGCTATCCGTGCGCAATGCTGCCCGGGTTGTCTGTTTGCTATTGGGTTGTCGGTGCATGAAAAATGCCGACATCCCGCCTCGGGGAGGAGGCGGGAACACACCGAGTAGACGGAGGGGTGCGGAGCGCGGTCGCGTCTCGACTGACGACGTTGCCCATCGACAGGACCATTGTAACGCATGGCGGTTCTTGGTTTATCGTGTCGAGCGTTTGCGTTGTGCCATTGCCTGCGGCAACGGTGTGTTACACTCTTGCACTGCTGAGTGGGCCAGACGGTCGCGCGATGTGCTGCTTGCAGTACGCGTGAGGAAAGTCCGGGCTCCAGAGGGCGGGATGCCGGCTAACGGCCGGGCGGAGTGATCCGACGGAAAGCGCCGCAGAAAAGAAGACTCCCACCTGCGCCGCAAGGCGTAAAGGGAAAAGCTGAAACGGTGGTGTAAGAGACCACCAGCGTCGTGGCAACACGGCGGCTTGGCAAGCCCCATCCGGAGCAAGCGCGAATAGGAACGCTATGGGCCGGCCCGGTCCGCGTTCGGGTAGCGTGCGTGGAGCTGCATGGTAACGTGCAGACAAGATAAATGACCGTTCACGACAGAACCCGGCTTATCGGCCCACTCAGCTTTCTTGTTGACGCTGCGAACCCGTCAGCGCGGCAATCTGCCATTCAAGCCTTCGGGCATGACCATAAGGTCAATGCCCTTGTCTTTCAAGGCACCTTGCTCGCGCTGACGGGTTCTCGCTGTTGGTGACGGTATCATTGGCGTTTCCGTTCTTGTTGGCGAGGTCAACGGTGCTGTCTTTGCCGTATTATTGAGGCTGTTTATTGCTGTGCTTTATTCTGTTGAGGGGCTTTGTTGGACAGCTTTTTTACTCTGCAATCGAATATTGAGGTTTCGGGCGAGTTTGTGGACCGCAAGAGCCGGTTTATTGCCCAGCTGGTCCATATTGAGTCCGAGGATGAGGCGAATGCCTTTATCGAGACAGTTCGCAAGCGCCATTACGACGCTCGACACAATGTTCCCGCGTGGATTTTGGTCGATGGACGCGAACGCCAAAGCGATGATGGTGAGCCGAGCCGCACGAGCGGTATGCCGACGCTCGAGGTGTTGCGCGGCGCGGAGCTCAAAAATGTTTGCTGCGTAGTGACGCGCTATTTTGGCGGCACGCTGTTGGGGCCTGGTGGATTGGTGCGCGCCTATACCGCGGCGACGCAGGCGGCGGTGGCGGCTGCTCGGGAGGCCGGGCAAATCGTTGAGATGACGAGCGTCGTACCGGTTGACGTGCATGTGGCCTATCCGCAGTATGAGCAGGTGCTTCGTTTGGCGCAGGATTCGGGTGCCAAGGTTTCGGATACCGATTACGCGGATGCCGTGACGCTTCACTTGGTGTTTAAGGCAGGGGAGCCGGAGTCGTTTTGCGCTAAGATGCGCGAGCTTATGGCGGGGCGCGAGGAGATTGAGGTCGGCGCTCCCGAGTTTGCCGAGTTCTAACGGCGACGGCCGGCGTGCTTTTGGATGGTTCCCAAGCGCGCCGGCCGTCGTTTTATGTTGCTGCCGTTTACTCGGCGAGCTGCTTTAGCATATCGCAGGCGATTTCGACGGCATCGTCGATGCAGCCGGGGCAGCTGCGGAGCGGACCCTTATCCGATCCGATGCCCTTGAGCGTGCCGCAGACGGTCGTCGTGTTCTTCTCGCCAAAACGCTTGGCGATCTCGCGCGACAGCTTGTAGGTCTGGCCTTTGGTCTTGGGGTTTTCCATGCCGTCGCTCATTACAAAGCCCATGATGGCCACGGCGCCCGAGATGGCGCCGCAAGTTTCGGTCATGCCGCCCATGCCGGCACCAAAGCCCTCGGTGAGGATAAAGGCGGTCTGGGGGTCGAGCCCGACGGCGGGCGCGAGCGTGCAGGCGACGGCCTGTGCGCAGTTGAAGCCGCGGGCGTGGTACTCGGCAGCCTGAGCCTGACAGGCGGTGATGTCGAGCTGGGCCGTATCGATTTGCTTCATCGTTGTCTCCTTGGTCACGGTGTACCCGCCTATGGTACCCGTGCCAGTGCATGTAATCATCGAGAGCTCCATCTATGCCTCATTTTTATCTATCGAACAAATGCCTAAGGTTGAGACAAACACCCTTGATTCATTTGTCTCATAACCCACCTTGAGGATGGGTTGAGAGGGGTGTGCGGTAGCGGTATCGTGAACCGAATAAACAAAACCCAAGTAAGGGAGTTGGATATGAGCGAGCAGACCATCGGTACGACGTGTGTTCAGGGCGGTTATCGCCCGGGTGATGCGGAGCCGCGTCAGGTGCCTATCTACCAGTCCACCACGTGGAAGTACGACACGTCCGAGCACATGGGCAAGCTTTTTGATCTGGAGGAGTCGGGCTACTTCTATAGCCGTCTGCAGAATCCCACGTGCGACCTGGTTGCCGCCAAGATCTGCGAGATGGAGGGCGGTACCGCTGCGATGCTCACGAGCTCGGGCATGGCTGCGAACTTCCTTGCGATCTTTAACGTTGCCGGTGCCGGCGATCATGTGGTCGCTAGCTCTGCTATCTACGGCGGTACCTACAACCTGCTCGCTCATACTATGGAGCGCATGGGTCTGACCTGCACGTTCGTTGCCCCCGACTGCACTGATGAAGAGCTCGAGGCAGCCTTTGAGCCCAATACTAAGCTCGTCTTTGGCGAGACGATCGCCAACCCCGCCCTTGCCGTGCTCGATATTGAGCGCTTTGCCAAGGCCGCGCATGACCACGGCGTGCCGCTGATGGTCGACAACACCTTCCCGACGCCCGTGATGTGCCGTCCCTTTGAGTGGGGCGCCGACATCGTTACGCACTCCACCACCAAGTACATGGATGGACATGCTGCCTACCTGGGCGGCGTGATCGTCGATCACGGTCAGTTTGACTGGATGGCCCATGCGGACAAGTTCCCGGGTCTCACCACGCCCGACGAGAGCTACCACGGCGTGACCTATGCCGAGAAGTTCGGTCGCGAGGGCGCCTTCATTACCAAGGCCACCGCGCAGCTCATGCGCGATCTTGGCCCTATGCAGAACCCGCAGGCGGCGTTCTTCCTTAATAGCTCGCTCGAGAGCCTGCATGTGCGCATGCCGCGTCATTGTGAGAACGGCCTGGCCGTTGCCAAGTTCCTGCAGAGCCATCCCAAGGTGCGCTTCGTGAGCTATCCGGGCCTGGAGGGCGACAAGTACTATGACCTGGCTCAGAAGTACATGCCCAACGGTACCTGCGGCGTCGTGAGCTTTGGCTTTAACGGTGGTCGCGCGGCGGCCGAGACCTTTATGAAGAGCCTCAAGCTCGCCCAGATCGCCACGCACGTGGCCGACGCCCGCACTTGCTGCTTGCATCCTGCTAACGCCACGCATCGCCAGATGAACGATGAGGAACTCATCGCATGTGGCATCTCCGCCGACATGGTGCGCCTGTCGTGCGGCCTCGAGGACACAGCCGATTTGATTGCCGACCTTGAGCAGGCGCTCGAGCAGTGCTAGGCTAGCGTTCGCACAAGGCGCCGATGCTGGCAGAAAGCTTCGGCGACCTTTCGTTCCGATTCCGTAGGCGGGACCCCAATCGCAACTGTTCGCAGGCGATGGGGCCCCGTTTTTGTGTTGCGCCACTCGAAAGGATGGATATGGAGAAAACTGCAGAGCAGCTGCGCCGCGAGCACATTGCTCTAGAGGGCGACACCCATGGCAAGAACAAATGGGCGATTCTGTTTACCGTGCTCATCATGACGTTTATGTCGTGTCTGGATTCGACCGTCGTGACCGTGGCGCTGCCCGTGATGCAAAAGGAGCTGGGCGTGGGCCTCGATCGCATTCAGCTGGTGAGCTCGGTGTATCTGCTTGCGACGTGCGTGGCTATGCTGCCGTTTGGCCGCCTGGGCGACGTGCGCGGCAAGGTCGGCGTATTCCAGCTGGGCGTAATCGTCTTTACGGCCGGTTCGCTGCTTTGCGGCCTTTCGGCCTCGCTCGAAGTTCTTATTCTGGCACGCATCGTTCAGGGCGTCGGTTGCGCGGCGGCCATGGCCAACAACATGGGTATCATCACCGAGTCGTTTCCGGCTCGCGAGCGCGGTCGTGCCATGGGTATTCTTGCGACCTTCGTGGCCCTCGGCATGATGTGTGGCCCCGTGCTCGGCGGCATGCTGGTGGCAAGCTTTCCCTGGGAGAGCATTTTCCTCATCAACCTGCCCATCGGCGTCATCTCGTTTATCGTGGGGCTCTACACGCTGCCGCATGTTAAGCCGGAGGCCGGCGAGCGCCCCATGTCCCTGATCGAGGCTGCTCGTCGCTGCTTTGCAAATTCGGCCTTCACTATCAACCTTGCCTGCATGCTCATCGTGTTCGTTGGCATTGGCGCATCCGAGTTTATTCTGCCGTTCTATTTTCAGGACGCCCACGGCTTTGGTTCTGACATTTCCGGACTGCTCTTTTTGGCACTGCCGATGGTGAATGCCTTTATCGGACCGCTTTCGGGTACGGTTTCGGACCGTGTTGGCTGCGAGGGCCCCACGGCGGTCGGCCTGGGCGTGTACGTATGCGGTCTTTTTGCGGTAAGCACGCTCGATGAGCACTCTTCTATCCCTGTGATCGTGTGCTGTGTCGCGTTTATGTCGTGCGGTACGTCGATTTTCCAGAGTCCTAACAACTCGCTGTACATGGGCTCGGCTCCGCGCGAAGCGCTCGGCTTTGCGGGCAGCCTGGGTAGCCTGGCGCGCTATGCGGGTATGGCAGTGGGCATTACGGCGGCGTCGCATATCCTGTATGGGCAGATGAGCGTGGCGATGGGCGAGGCCGTGACCAGTTTTGTTGCAGGCCGTCCGGATGTGTTCCTGTTTGGTTTCCGTTCGGTGTTCTACGTGCTCATGGCTGTGGCCGCTGTGGGCTTTGCGCTCGCCATGGTGCGTTTGGTGAGGATCCGCGTCCGCTATTAGCGTCTTGGGAGGCTGTATGCCACGATTCGCGCCGTCCCAAAAAGACTGGTTTGTGGTGCGATGCGGCTTGTGGGACGGGCGGGGGTCGGTCCGTGGTAGACTATCGAACAACGTTTATTAATCGCGCGGTATCGTTGCCGCGAGAAGGGGTTGCGCCATGCAGGAGCTTGAGGATCGTATTCGCCATGACGGCATCGTAAAGGCCGGTAACGTCCTTAAGGTTGATGCCTTCCTCAACCACCAGTGCGACGTTGAGTTGTTCGACCACATGGGCGCCGAGTGGGCCCATCTGTTCGAGGGCGTCGAGATCAACAAGATCCTGACGATCGAGGCTTCGGGCATTGGCATGGCTTGCATCGCGGCCCAGCATTTTGGCGGCGTGCCGGTTGTCTTTGCCAAGAAGGCGCAGTCCATCAACCTCGACGGCGAGCAGTATGCCACGACCATCTACTCCTTTACCAAGCAGAAGGAGTACCCGGTCATCGTTGGCAAGCGCTTCCTGTCCGAGGGCGATAAGGTCCTGATTATCGACGACTTCCTGGCCAACGGCTGCGCGCTTGAGGGCCTTATTAAGATCTGCGAGGCTGCGGGCGCCGAAGTTGCCGGCATTGGCATCGCCGTTGAGAAGGGCTTCCAGGGCGGCGGCGATAAGCTCCGTAAGCGCGGCTTCCGCGTTGAGAGCTTGGCCCGTATCGCCGATATGGACTGCGAGAACGGCGAGATCACCTTCGCCTAAGCGCGCAACACAAGCGATTGGTATGCGATGTGACAAAGGGACTGTCCCTTTGTCACATTTTTTGTATGAGGGGAGGTGCTGATATGGATGAGAACAAGATGGAATGGCGCGAGTATGCGCGCTATGCCGAGATGTCGGTCGAGGAGTTGGCGCGCGATTGCGAGGTGCAGGTGTTTCGTGCGACGGGTCCGGGCGGACAGGGCGTGAACACGACGGACTCGGCGGTGCGCATGAAGCATATCCCTTCGGGGATTACCGTGACGGCGCGCGAGAGCCGCAGTCAGTTCCAGAATCGTGCGAGCTGTTTGCGTAAGCTGAGGGCAGAGCTTGAGCGTCGCGGGCGTCCACCGCGTCGACGCGTAAAGACCAAGGTGCCTCAACGCTCTCGCCAGCGCAGGCTCAACGACAAACGCTTCAACGCCATTAAAAAGGCCAACCGTCGCAAGCCGGGCAGCGACGAATAGCCTCCTCATAAGTTGCGGTGAAATAGGGACTGTTTTGCGGCTTTAGCTGCATAAACAGTCCCTATTTCACCGCAACTTAGGTTGGGTTAGCGGGTGGGGCGCCAGACATGGAGGGCGCCGGCGAGGATGTCGACCTCGATGCGCGAGGCGACGATGGGCTCGCCGTCGGCTTGGATGGGGTAGTCTGGCTCCTCAAAAGTGAGCTCGGCATGGCGGCAGTGGCGCATGCGAACCGGTGGCAGCTTGGTGTGGTGGCCATCTTTGGCCGAAAGGAACATGGGAAGCGCGACCGCACGAGGGACGGGGCCGCAGGCGTAGCAGACGTCGAGTATGCCGTCGCAGGGGTCGGCATCGGGACAGATGCGATAGCCCGAGCCATACGTGGGGCCCAGCTGAATCGCCATGATGATCGCCCTCACGCGCTCGGCGGGCGCCCCGTCAAAGCTGACTGTCATGGGGTAGTTGCGATAGCGCAGGCCAAACTGCTCAAGTCCCGAAAGGGTGTAGAGCGGCGCGCCCGTCAAGCCGGTCTTTTTGCGCAGTTCGGTGGTGCCCAGGCCGATGGCGGCATCGATGCCGACCGAAAGCGTCTGGTCGTAGTACACAACGGAAGCCTCGCCGCTGCCGTTTGCGGGGTTCCATGAGCGAATGCGCCCGATGTCCTGACGCTGCAGCTCGCAGGTGAGCAGCGCGCCAAAACCCTTACCGGAGAAATCATCGATACCGAGCGTTTGGGCAAAATCGTTGCCGGAGCCTACGGGCAGGACGGCAAGAGCGGGCCGGACCGCCTCATCCTGTGTCATAAGCCCGTTGACGACCTCGTGGATCACGCCGTCGCCGCCGAGTGCGATAACGGTACGATAGCCCTGAGCCTGTGCGGCAAGCTCCTTGGCGTGTCCCATGTGCTCGGTTAGCACCAGATCAAACTGGGATGCGCGCGCGGTCATGTCCAAAAAGCGCTGCAGGCGCTCAGCGACCTCGCGCGCCGCACCCGACTGGGCGGCAGGGTTGGCGATGATGAGCGTGCGACCAAAATTAGTTGCGTGCATGGGGCGACTCCTGGCGTATGACGTGACGGTGCGGTCGCGCTCAGGTCGAATTGCCCCCGATTGTGGCTGCACGGCGAATACTAACGTCTACTCTATCAGGTCGTTGTGGCGCTCGATAGCATCCGCTACCGTACCGCCCTCATCCACAATAAGCGAACGGCGTTTAGGCGAGACAATGCGCTGCGCGGGATATACGCCGCGGTGGCCGCCGACAAGATAGCTGATAAACGCCACGATCACGAAGAAGCCGGCTGCCGTGCCGTGGAACAGGTCGATGGCCATCATACAGGTGGTGATGGGCACGTTAAGGCCGGCGCAGAAAACACCGAGCATGCCCAGCGCCGCCAGAAAGCTGGGGTCGATACCGACGAGGCAACCGATCCAGCCGCCGAGCGCCGCACCGATGCCAAACAGGGGCGTGACCTCGCCGCCTTGGAAGCCCGCACCCAGGGTAAGCGCCGTCACCACGAGCTTGATGGCTGCGTCCGCCAGGGTCGTGTTACCGGCGAACCCGGCGCCCGAGAGCCAGGTGGCAAGGCCGGCATACTTCCAGGCGCCGAGCATCGCGTATGCCGCGAGCACCACGAGCGCGCCCACGAGTGCGCGAGCAAGGTAGTTGGTGATAAAGCGACCGTACAGGCTTTTGACGGTTCGAACCGACCAGGCAAAGAGGCGTGCCGTCAGACCGAAGATAATGGCGCTGATAACAACGATGGCAACCGTCCGTGGTGTCATGTTGGGAACGCTGGCGATGACATTCGCTTCGTACTCGGTACCCAGGGCGAGTGATGTAAAGTAGCCGGTAAACGAGGCGACCAGACAGTAGATGCCCGCGGTGTAGTCGATCTTGCCGATAAAACACATCTCCATGCCAAAGAACGCGCCGGCAAGGGGCGAACCGAATACGGCGCCAAAGGCCGACGAGATGCCGGCGAGCATGAGGTCGTGGTGGTCATGCTTTTTGAGGTGGGCGAGGCTCGAGATGTTGCTGGCGATGGTACCGCCAATCTGCACCGCGGCTCCCTCGCGACCGGCCGATCCGCCCGTTAGGTGCGTGAGCGTGGAGCAGACGAAGGTGAGGACGGCCATGCGCATATGGATGAGACGTGTGCCCAGAGCGGAGTCGATGACCAGGTTGTTGCCTCGTTTGGCGGCAAGGCCGTGGTTTTTGTACACCCATGCGGTTGCAACGCCCACAACGGGAAGCAGCACGTAAATCCACGCATGGTGCTCGCGATAGTCGGTCGCGATATTCAACGAGGCCAAAAACGCCCAAGCGGCAACGCCCATGGCGAGCGAGACGATGACGACGAGTGCGAGCAACTTGGCGCTTGCGAGTAGGTTGCGGACATTGCGGCGCGTGTCGGCAGCTAAGAGATGCTCGGAACGGGTGATCTGATGCCTGCCAGCCATGATGACGTCGTTCAGGGAGAAAAAACCGCCGTCGTCGAGCGGCTGGGAATGATCCTGCGCCTCGTTTGCGCTTTCGGGTTTGTCGTTATGAGCCATATGTTCCTCTTTTAGGTTGTAACGCAAGCATTATAAAACGCGGTAAACGCGACGAGCCGGTGGGTTGGTTTCCATTCTGTTTCGTGGCCTGCAACCGACAGGTGTATTTGCGGGTACAGGCCGAGTCGCGGTCGTGCGTCGGGGGATTATACTGAGACAAGCATAAAGAATCGGCGCCCCTGTTGTGCGCCGTGGCATTAAGAGGTGCATATGGCAGAGAAACTCATTCCGCTGGATGACGCACAGTCGATTGTCCTGTCGAACGTTGCTCCGACCGATCTCGTCGAGATTCCCGTGTGGCAGGCCGCCGGTCTTCCCTTGGCCAAGGATGCGGTGGCCGATATCGACATCTCGCCGTTTGCCAACAGCGCTATGGACGGATATGCCGTGCGCTCCGCGGACTTGGCGCAGGCATCTGGCGAGGCGCCGGTGACGCTCGACGTTATCGGGCACGAGGCGGCGGGCCATGTCTTTGAGGGCGTGGTCGGCGTGGGCGATGCGGTCCGCATTATGACGGGCGCGCCGGTGCCCGAGGGCGCGGATGCCGTGGTGAAATACGAGATTGTCGAGGTACTTGACGGTGACGGCAACGAGGGCTCGCACGTGAGCTTCTCGGCACCTGCCAAGGTAGGGGAGAATGTTCGCTCTGCCGCCGAGGAGGCCCATGCCGGCGACGTCGTGATGCGTGCTGGCGAGGTTGTTGCTCCGGCAGGCGCCGGCTTGCTGGCGAGCGCCGGGTATGCGAGCGTGAAGGTGCATGCCGCCCCGCGCGTGGGCATCATCTCGCTAGGGACGGAATTGGTCGCGCCGAGTGAGCTGCCGGCGCGTGGGCAGATTCGCGACTCCAACTCGTCGGCGTTGATGGCCGAGGCACTCGATGCCGGCGCCGAGCCCGTGTTCTACGGCATTGCGCCCGACGATGAGCAGGCGATCGCCGAACTGGTGCATCGTGCCGTGCAGGAGTGCGATTTTGTCATTACGAGCGGTGGCGCCTCGGCGGGCGATTACGACTACGTGACGACGCTCATCCGGCGCGAGGGCGAGGTACTGTTCGATCGAATCTCGATGCGTCCCGGCAAGGCCATCACGTTTGGCCTGCTTGGGGGCAAGCCGTATTTGGGGCTTTCGGGCAATCCAGCGGCGGCGTATGTGGGCTTTGAGATGCTCGCGCGCCCGGCGATTCGCAAGATGCGCGGTTTTGCCGAGGGGGCGCGTCCCGTGCAGCAGGCGATATTGACGCGCGGCGTGAAGAAGCGCCAGGACCGACGCTTCTTCGATCGCGCCACGGTTTTGCGCGACCCCGAGACCGATGAGCTGTTGGTGACCGAGGCCAAGACGCAGAATTCGGCGTTGCTCGGCACGATGCAGCGGGCCAACTGCCTGCTGCGTATTGACGAAGGACCGTGCGAGCTCAAGGCGGGCGACGTCGTGGATGTCGTGCGTGTCGACCTGCCTGAGGGCACGGCGCTATAGGAGGAATGCTATGGAGTTGAAGATTTCGATTGTGACGTGCTCGGATACGCGCGATCTTGCCCAGGACGAGGCGGGTGCTGCACTCGAGGAACTTATCGAGGCGCAGGGCTGGACGGTCGCCTCACATGTGGTCGTGCGCGACGACGCCAGCGAGATTGGTGATGCCATTGTGGAAGCCGCTGATGAGTGCCACGCCAATGTCGTGCTCACTTGCGGCGGTACGGGGCTTTCGATGCGCGATGTGACGCCCGAGGCGACGCGTGCCGTCTGCGAGCGCGATGTGCCGGGTATTGCAGAGGCAATCCGTGCGTACTCCATGACCAAGACGCGCCGCGCTATGCTCTCGCGCGCCGTGTGCATGCAGCGTGGGTATACGCTTGTCATCAACTTTCCGGGATCTACGAAAGCGGCCCGCGAAAGCTGGGAGGCCGTGAGCGACCAGTTGGAGCATGCGGCCCAAATGACGGCGGGCGGTGGGCACGCCAAATAAGCGCACTACCTGCGGCGGAGCGACCTTACGGGCTGCTCCACCTTTTTTATGCAGCGACAGTGCGGCCGTCTCGGGGTTATCGGTAAAAGAAATTTATTAGGCGAGAAATCATTATCACAAACATTATTCGCGCGGAAGTATAATCTAGTTACAGAATAAAGCTCGCGGTGGGGTACCCGGGCAAAACGTCCGAAAGGGTTGAATATGTTCGATATGATTTCTCGCCGCGGATTCGTCTCGCTTTCTGCTGTCGCCGCTGCCGGCCTTGGTCTTGCTGGCTGCTCGGGCAGCAAGACGTCCGAGCCGGCCGGATCCGATGCCGGCTCCGCCAAGGCCTCTCCCAAGAAGGAAACCGTCGAGCTGCAGGTCTTTGCTGCTAACTCCCTCGAGAAGGCCCTTCCCGAGGTCCAGGAGCTCTACACCGACCAGACCGGCACCACCTTCGCCGACACGCAGTTCAAAGCGTCCGGCGACCTTGTCGAGCAGATGCGTGCCGGCGCCACGGTCGACGTTCTCATCACCGCTTCCAAGGGCACCATGGATGATGCCGAGACTGCCAAGCTCGTCGGCACCGACACCCGTGAGGATATGTTCGTCAACGACCTCGTGATCATTCGCGCCGAGGGCTCCGACACCAAGGTCGAGGCCATCGCCGACGTCGCGAATCTGGACGGCAAGATCGCCATCGGCGACGCCAAGACCGTTCCCGCTGGCAAGTACGCCAACCAGGCCCTGGCCTCCGTGGGCCTCTACACCGGTACCGAGGGCGACGATGGCGAGTATGCTCCCGAGATCGCCGACAAGGTGGCCCTGGCCGACAAAGTTGGTACCGCTGCTGCCTATGTGTCCACGGGCGACTGCGTGGCTGGCTTTGTCTACAGCTCCGATATCTTCCGCTACGACGGCATCGAGGAGGCCTTTGTGTGTCCCGAGGATTCGCACAAGCCCATTGTGTATCCGGGTGCCGTTGCCGAGAGCTCCGAGCATGCCGATGAAGCCAAGGCGTTCATCGACTTCTGCCTGACCAACAAGAAGGCCCAGAAGATTTGGGCTAAGTACGGCTTTGAGCTTTCCGAGTAGTGCGGCTTGGCGCGATAATTCCATCGTTTTGTGTTTCACTCCGTCCTTGTATTCTCTTGGAGCTTTTCGTGCTTAATAGATTCCGCATGCTTGTCGCCTGTGCTTTGACCTTCGCGCTTTGCTGGGTGCCGGGATTTGCGTTTGCTGGGGACGCTGAGGACGGGGCCCAGGCTGCTGCGACCGCTCATGGGCTTTCCTATGGGATCGAGGGTTTTGAGCGGTTGGCCAAGGGGACCGCTCGTGCCATGGAGGGCCAGCCTGAGGGCTACCGGTTTCCCGTTGACGAGGACGTGGACCTTGTGGTGGCGCCTGCTGCCGATCGCGTTGTGGTGTGGATATCGCCCAAGGCGGTCGAGAAGTATGGATTGGATCCGCAGGACAACGAGTGCGTATCGGGTCTCAAGGCCCTCGTCTGTAAGCTCGACAGCGCAAACTGCATGGGAGGTGCGCAGCTGGGGGACGTGGATCTTCCTTGGTATGTCACGGCGGAAACAACGTTTGATTCCGGCGGGTATACCTATAGCTTTGACGAGCGCGGTGCGGATGGGGACCGCTATGTGGTGATTGCATCAGCCTCGGGTGATGCCAAGGGCGGCGCGCGTTGGCTTGATAGCGCTCAAATGGTAGAGGCATCGTCTGTCGTATTGCGGGATGAGCAGGGGCCCTGGACCTCTCTGACCTCCTTTTTGGGCGACATCGACTATCGCCCGTTTTGGGTGTCCATAAAAACGAGCGGCCTTGCCCTGCTGATCTCCTTTGCGCTGGGCCTGTTCGCCGCGTGGAAGACTATGGGTACCTCGAGTCGCATCAAGGGCCTGCTCGACTCGGTCTTTACGATTCCTATGGTGCTGCCGCCTACGGTGTGCGGCTTTTTGCTGCTTATGCTATTTGGTCGATCGACCAATGTTGGCCAGTGGCTTATCGCGCACGGCGTCTCGATCGTCTTTACGTGGCCGGCGGCGGTGATCTCTGCCGTGGTGGTATCGTTCCCCCTGGTCTACCGTACGGCGCTCGGCGCCTTTGAGAGCCTCGACACGCAGATGCTTGACGCCGCGCGAACCCTGGGATGGTCCGAGCGTCGCATCTTTGCCAAGCTTATGATGCCGCTTGGGTGGCCTTCTATTGCCGCTGGTACGGTCCTCGCCTTTGCCCGCGCGATGGGAGAGTTTGGCTGCACGCTGTTCTTTGCGGGCAACTACGCCGGCATTACGCAGACCATCCCCATTGCGATTTACTTTGAGTGGATGGGCGGCAACACGTCGGTGGCCCTCTTTTGGGTCGCCGTTGTGATTGCGTTCAGTTTCCTGGTCATCCTATTCATCAACATGTACACGGCGCATTCGCAAAAGTATCGCGAGCGGGGCCTTTCCCGTGCGGAGCGCAAGCGGATCAAAGATCTTGCCGGACAGGGCGATTCGCTCGACCCGGCGGGCGGCGATGCCTTGCGTATCGATCGCGAGGCGCTGGCCGAGCTCATGCGCGATGATGCCGCTTTGCAGGGAGATCGATAGGCCATGTCGCTCGTTCTGGATATCAAAAAGCGCTATCCCGGGTTTATGCTCGACGTGCAGCTTGAGACCGGCGAGGATCGTGTGGCGCTGCTCGGTGCCTCGGGTTGCGGCAAGAGCTGTACGCTGCGCTGCATCGCCGGCGTGGAGACGCCCGACGAGGGCAAGATCGTCGTCAACGGCGTGACCTTTTTTGACTCGGCGGCGGGCATCAACCTTTCGCCCCAGGAGCGAAAATGCGCCCTGCTGTTCCAAAACTATCAGCTGTTTCCCAACATGACGGTGGCCGATAACGTATGCGCCGGTGTAAAGGATGCGGGCGACGCCGCCGCGCGCAAAAAGCTCGCCGAGCGCTATCTGGGCATTTTCGGTCTGTCCGATTTTGCCGACCGCTATCCCGCGCGACTCTCGGGCGGGCAGCAACAACGTGTGGCGCTTGCCCGCATGGTGGCGGCGCATCCGGGCATTTTTATGTTCGACGAGCCCATGAGCGCACTCGATTCCTATCTTAAGAGCGCCCTCGAACAGAACATGCTCGACCTGTTCGATGTATGCAACCGCACCGTGCTCTACGTGAGCCACGACATCGACGAAGCGTGCCGCCTGTGCGGGCGCATCTGCGTGATGCACGACGGGCATGTGGAGGAGATCGGCTCCGTCGAGGACGTGGTCCGCCGTCCGCAGACGCTGGCGGCACTGCGCCTGACGGGCTGCAAGAACACAAGCCGGGCGCGCAAGATCGGCGACGAAGAAGTTGAGGCCCTCGACTGGGGCATGACCTTTAACGTGGGTCGCGAGGTTCCCGATAATGCAGCGTACCTGGGCATTCGCGCAAGCTACTTCCATGTTGACAATCGCGCGGAGCGGGGACGCAACAGCTATGATTTGCACGTGGCCCGTGTGAGCGATTCGCGCTTTGAGCGGCTGGTGCTGCTGGACGTGCCGCGCGTCGATGCGCCCACACGTCTGCAGTGGAAGGTCAACAAGGTGGGCGTGCCTGTCGACGAGCTGCCGCAAGCAGGCGAGACGCTGCGCATGCATTTCGATGCGAGTAGGATCCATTTGGTTTGTCGGTAGCGTCGGGTAATGCCGTCGGGGATATAAGCCTCGGCGGCCTAGTCCTGCCGTTCGCCGAATGAAGGATGACAAACTCTTATCAATCAAGATAATTATTTATTAAACGACGGCACACGAGGCTGTCGTACGAATGTCAACGGTGTTCGCATGGTCGACGACCGTTGATATAGTTGACCTCAACTTGTAGAGGAGGGTGCGCACATGCCGCAGACGACATACATTCGCCGCGTTGCCGCGCGCGCCCTGTATACGGCTCGGAGTCGCATATGAGCAGGTATGTTCACGGCTCCGGGAGAGACGACGCGCAACTAAATAATCGACCGCAAAGCAGGTTCCCCAAAATTCCGGGTTTAGGCGCGGCTGGGTTTTCGCCACCCACCGTGCAGCAATACCGTAGCTATTCATTTTTGGTTCGAGAGGGGAACCGCCATGGCTGAAGAATTCGATTTCCATCCGATGTGGGAGAGCCTCGGCATGAATCTTGCCGACCACGACATGCTGCTGGGCGCCGTGGGCCAGATGTACGGCGATATGTTCCTGACGCAGAACAATCGCCCCAAGTCCACGTCCTACCTGGATTTTGTCGCCACCAACATCCACAGCGGCCGAATTAAGGAGATGCTCGACAAGAAGGAGGCCGGCGAGGCCACCAAGATTGTTGGCAGCTTCTGCGTCTACGTGCCCGAGGAGATTGTGCTCGCCTGCGACGGTATCCCCGTGGGTCTGTGCTCGGGTGCCGATTGGGCAACCGATAAGGTCGAGGAGCACCTGCCGCGCAACACCTGCCCGCTCATCAAGAGCTTTGCCGGCTTTAAGCTGGGCGAGGTCTGCCCCTACATTGAGTCGAGCGACTTGGTGGTGGGCGAGAACACCTGCGACGGCAAGAAGAAGGCCTACGAGTTCTTTGCCACGCAAAAGAACATGTACGTCATGGATATTCCCAACGTACACGACGAGTCGACGCTCGTGACCTGGAAGGCCGAGGTCAAGAAGCTCGCCGACAAGATCGAGGAAGAGTGTGGCGTCAAGATTACGTCCGAGCGTCTGAAGGCCGCCATCCACGCCGTCAATGAGAAGCGTCGCGCCCTGCAGCGCCTCGCAGCCACGCGCGCTGCCGACCCGGCGCCCATCAGCGGTCTCGATAGCCTGCTGACCGTTCAGGCCGCCTTTATGGACGACACGCCGCGTCTGACCGGAGCCATCAACGATATGGCGGCTGAGTGCGAGCAGCGTGTCGAGGCCGGCGAGGGCGTGGCGCCCAAGGGGACCAAGCGCATCCTGTACACCGGCACGCCCATGGCCGTGCCCAACTGGAAACTGTTCAACCTCATCGAGAAGGCCGGCGGCGTTGTGGTCGGCGAGGAGTCCTGCACGGGCTCGCGCTACTACAAGGACCTGGTCGACGAGTCCGGCGAGACGGTCGACGAGATGCTCGATGCCATCGCCGAGCGCTACTTTAAGATCAACTGCGCTGTCTTTACGCCCAACGACCAGCGTATGAAGGACATTGTCCAGATGGCCAAGGACCTGCATGCCGACGGCATCGTCGACGTGGCCCTGCAGTTCTGCACGCTCTACGAGATGGAGTCGTTTGCCGTGGAGAAGGCCGCCGAGGAGGCCGGCATTCCGTTTATGCACATCACGACCGACTACGCTGGCGAGGATGCAGGTCAGTTACAAACCAGGATCGAAGCTTTCTTGGAGACCATTTAGGACTATCCGCCCCGGCGGCTTTCCCGGGCACCCGATCTTGCCGTTCAAACCGTCGCTTGTGTACCAAAGTACGCGGCGCTCCTCTTTTACGGCAACCTCGGGCACCTGGGAAAGCCGTTTCCTTGGTTGGTTGAAAGGTTTA
This sequence comes from uncultured Collinsella sp., assembly GCA_905209455.1. GTDB lineage: Bacteria > Actinomycetota > Coriobacteriia > Coriobacteriales > Coriobacteriaceae > Collinsella. The sequence continues at coordinate 55,675 of CAJLTA010000007.1, read as the reverse complement.
GGAGTTATATGTCGGAAAATATTGAGCAGCCGTTGCCGTCCACGTTTGAGGAGTTCAACGAGCAGCGCAAGGCGGCGTTTATTCGCGTCAAGGATTATAAGCAGGCGGGTAATCGCCTGGTCGGTTTTCTGTGCAGCTACACGCCGCTCGAGATTATCGATGCCGCGGGGGCTGCGAGCGTGGCGCTGTGCGGCACGTCCGACGAGGTGATTCCCGAGGCCGAGAAGGTGCTGCCGGCAAATCTCTGTCCGCTCATCAAGTCGACGTACGGCTTTGCCTACTCGCAAAAGTGCCCGTTTACGTACTTTAGCGACATGATCATCGGCGAGACCACCTGCGACGGCAAGAAGAAGATGTACGAGCTACTCAACGAGCTCAAGCGCACGCACATTTTGCATCTTCCGCAGGGTCGTGATCGCGCCTACGAGCGTGAAGGCTGGTACGAGGAGTGCCGCCTGCTCAAGGAAGAGCTTGAGGGCTTCTACGGCATCACGATTACCGACGACGACCTGCGCGCTGCCGTCCGTCGTCGAAATCGCCTGCGTGCTGCCCAGCTCGAGATGTTTGCGCTGCAGGTCAACCAGCCGGCGGCCATGAGCGGCGTCGACCTGATGAGCACCATGTTTGCCGGCACGTTCAGCTTTGATATCGAGGCCTATACGCAGCAGCTGGAGCAAAAGGTTGCCAAGCTGCGCGAGGCCTACGACGCGGGCGAGCGCCCGGTTGCGGCGGATGCCAAGCGCATTCTGATCACCGGTTGCCCGGTGGGCGGTGTGATCAACAAGATAGGTCGCACCATCGAGTCCAACGGCGGTGTGGTCGTGTGCATGGACGACTGCTCGGGCGAGCGCACGGCGGCCATGATGATCGACCCGGAGGCTCCCGACATCCTTCGCGCCATCGCCGACCGCTACCTGGATATCAACTGCTCGGTTATGACGCCCAACGACGGTCGTATGGAAAACACGCTGGCCATGTGCGAGAAGTACCATGTCGATGGCGTGGTAGAGAGCGTGCTCCAGGCGTGCCACACCTTTAACGTGGAGAGTGCGCGCATGCAGGAGGCTGTCGAGGGTGCGGGTATTCCGTATATGAAGATCGAGACCGACTACAGCAACGGCGACATGGGCCAGATCGAGACTCGCATCGCCGCCTTCATCGAAACCCTCTAGCTTCCTCAGGCACCGGATCTTGCTCCTCAAACCGTCGCTTGCGTACCCAAAGTACGCTGCGCTCCTCTTTCGGGGCAATCTCCGGCACCTGAGAAACCTAGAGCTAAGGCGCCTGAACGCGCCGCTACCTTTGATGTTTAGATTGGGAGAGAGCCATGATAGGGATCGGGATCGATATCGGGTCTACGGCGGCTAAGGCTACTGTGGTCGACGGGGAGGGTTCGGTGGCGTGGACGTGCGTGCAGCCAACCGGGTTCTCCTCGGTCGATGCTTCCGAACGGCTGCGCGAGGCGCTGGCAGCGGCCGGCTACGACGCGACGGCCGACGATGCTCGCGTGGTCGCGACCGGCTACGGTCGTGTCGCCGTGCCCTATGCGCACAAGGTCGTGACCGAGATCACCTGTCACGGTACCGGTGCCGTGCGCCTGTTTGGCGACCACGGCACCGTGATCGACGTGGGCGGTCAGGACACCAAGGTCATTCAGCTTAAAAGTGGCCGCGTGGCCAAATTTGCCATGAACGACAAGTGCGCTGCCGGCACGGGGCGTTTTTTGGAGATCATGGCCGACCGCCTAGGCATTTCCCAGCAGCAGATGGCCGACTTGGCGCGTTCCGGCGAGCCCACCAAGATCAGCAGCATGTGCACGGTGTTTGCCGAAAGTGAGGTTATCAGCCTGATCGGTCGCGGCGAGCCGCGCGAGAACATTGCGCGTGGCGTGATCGACAGCGTGGTCTCGCGCGTGGCGACCATGGCCGGGCAGGCCGCGGGCGCCCCGTACTACCTGACCGGTGGCCTGTGCGAGAACGCCTTCGTGGTGGAGCGGTTGGGCGAGCTACTGGGGTCGCCGGTGACCACCTCGCCCCAGGCTCGCTTTGCCGGCGCCATCGGCGCGGCTGTCCGCGCCGCCGCCTTGGCCTAGGGGTGTACCGCGACATGCGCATCCTCAATATCTCGGCACAAAAACCAGATAGCACCGGCAGCGGCACCTACCTTGCCGCGCTCGTGCGCGAACAGATCGAGACGGGGCATCGCGCCGCCGTGCTTTGTGGCGCGGCACCGGGTGATACCCAAGGCGAGCTGGACCGGCGTGCTGCCGTGTTTGCCGTACCGTTCGAGTCGCCCGAGCTGCCGTTTCCCATCTGCGGTATGTCCGATGTCATGCCCTATCCCTCCACGCGCTATCGTGACCTGACACCTTCGATGCTCAAGGCATTTGAGCGGGCATTTGCTGCAGCAATCGATCGGGCGGTGGCTGAGTTTCGGCCCGATCTGGTGCTCTGCCATCACCTGTATCTGGTGACCGCATTGGCGCGCGAGTGTGTCCGGGGCGTGCCGGTTGTTGCCGTGTGCCATTCGACCGGCCTGCGCCAGCTGCGTTCGCATGCGCTCGAGCGCGATCGCATCGTAAGTGCGGTTCGTCGGCTCGATGCCGTCTTTGCGCTCCATGCTGAGCAGGCTGAGCAGATTGGCCTGGTGTGCGGCGTCGATGCCGATCGCATCCACGTGATTGGGACGGGCTACGACCATCGCGTCTTCTGCCGCGACGCAAGTGTGGCGAGGCAGCCGGGATCGCTTGTGTACGTGGGCAAGATTTGCTTTAAAAAGGGCGTCGAGTCGCTGGTTCGAGCCGTGTCATTGCCGATTGACGATGACGTCCGCCCATCTGGCTTGGTGCTTGTGGGCGGTCGCGGGGACGATGCCGAGTACGCGCGTGTCGAGCGCTTGGCCGCGGCCTCGGATGTGCCGGTGACGCTGGCGGGGCGCCTGGATAGCGATGGGCTCGTGCATGCCTATCGCAGTTCCGACGTCTTTGTGCTGCCTTCGTTTTACGAGGGTCTGCCGCTCGTGACGATCGAGGTCCTCGCGTGCGGCTGCAAAGTTGTGGCGACCGATTTGCCCGGCGTTCGTCCCTGGATGGAGGCGATGCTTCCCGGTGCTCCCGTGACGTGGGTGGCGTCGCCGCGTATGACGGATGTCGACACGCCCGTGGCGGCCGACCTTCCGTTGTTTGAGCGCGCACTGGCAGATGCTATCGCGCAGGCGCTTGCGGCGCCGCCTTCGACGTTCGAGCCGTCGGCGGTCTCTTGGGAAGCGTGCCTGGGGCGTATACTTAAAGTCGTTGATTTGTTGGAAGGGGGTTCGTATGGCTAAAGACACCGTGAGGCTCACGTCCATGACTGCCGCGAGCGGTTGAGCCGCTAAGTTGGCTCCCGGAGCCCTCGCCCAGGTCCTGGGCGACTTGCCCAATGTGCATAACGACAACCTGCTCGTGGGGTTCGATACCTCCGACGATGCGAGCGTCTTTCGCGTTGGCGATAACTTGGGCCTTGTGCAGTCCATCGACTTCTTCCCGCCGATGGTCGATGACCCGTTTCTGTTTGGCCAGATCGCCGCGGCCAACTCGCTGTCGGATATCTACGCTATGGGCGGGCGGCCGAGCCATGCCATGAACCTGCTCTGCATCCCCAATTGCTTGGGTGTCGAGGTTGCCGGTCAGATTCTGGCGGGCGGCGCCGACAAGTGCGTCGAGGCGGGTTGCTCCATCGCGGGCGGCCACACCATCAACGACGACGAGCCCAAGTACGGCTTGTCCGTGAGCGGCTTTGTCGCGCTTGACCGTATGCTCGCCAACAGCGGCGCGCGCGTGGGCGATGCGTTACTGCTGACCAAGGCGATCGGCTCGGGCATCATCACCACGGCCATTAAGGGCGAGCTCATCGAGCAGGACGAGGCCGCAGCCATGTTTGACTCGATGCGCACCCTCAACGAGGCCCCGATTCGTCTGGCCGAGGGACTCGAGCTTCACGGCTGCACCGACATTACGGGCTTTGGTCTGATTGGGCATGCATGCGAGATGGCCGAGGGCTCGGGCGTGCAGGTTGAGCTTGCGTCGGGGTCGGTGCCGCTCTTTGACCAGGTGCTCGACATGGCGCGTCTGGGCATTATCCCCGCGGGCTCCTACCGCAACCAGGACTTCTTTGGCCCGCGTGTAGCTGCCGACGACGACCTGGAGCTGGGCATGTTGGATGCGCTGTACGATCCGCAGACCTCGGGTGGCCTGCTTATCGCGGCACCTGCTGCCGATGTGGATGAGCTTGCGCGCCGTCTGCATGCCGAAGGACGTATCGCCGCCGTTGTCGGCCGCGTGTGCGAGGCGGAGCCGGGCGGTCCTGCCGTCCGCGTAGTTCGCTAGCCCGCACGTTTGTGTAACTGTTTACCGTTCTCTAGAACGGTTCTTTCGAAAGGAATTTGCTATGTCTACCAAGATTGAAGTCAATGCCATGGGCGATGCCTGCCCGCTGCCCGTCGTCAAGACGCTTAAGGCACTCAAACAGCTTGATGGCGAGGGTGCCGTGGTGACCTCGGTCGATAACGAGACCGCCGTCAAGAACATCTCCAAGATGGCGCAGGAGAAGGGCTGCACGGCCTCGGTCGAGAAGGTTTCTGACGCCGAGTGGCACGTGACCGTCTCGACCGCCGGTGGCGTGGCCGTTGCGGACCCCGAGCAGGACGGCGCTGCTTTCTGCGACGCCAGCGCCGGCAAGGGCAAGCTCGTCATTTCCGTCTACACCGACTGCATGGGCCGCGGAGACGACGAGCTGGGCCACAAGCTCATGAAGGCGTTTATTTTTGCTGTGACGCAGCAGGAGGAGCTGCCCGCGACCATGCTGTTTTACAACGGCGGCGCCAAGCTCACCGTCGAGGGCTCGCCGGTGCTCGATGACCTGAAGGGTCTGGCCGAGCAGGGCGTCGAGATCCTTACCTGCGGCACCTGCCTCGATCACTTTGGCATTAAGGACCAGCTCGCGGTGGGCGAGGTCACCAACATGTACGTGATCGTGGAGAAGATGGAGCAGGCCGTGCGCGTCGTGCGCCCGTAGCGTATTGGTTGGAGGTGCCATGAGGGAGAAGCGCCCGGCGCTTGTTATCACGTTTCCTACCACGGCGGCCGCCATGGGGTGCGAGACCTTATGCATCGAGCGCGGCCTTTCCGGGCGAACGATTCCCGTGCCCGGGGAGGTCGCTGCCGGCTGCGGTCTGGCGTGGAAGGCGTTGCCTGCCGATGAGGAGCTGCTGCGCAGCGAGCTTACCGCGGCGGGCGTTCCCACCGAGGGCTTTACCGTGATCGATATGTGGGAGGTCGTGCGATGATCTACCTGGATAACGCGGCGACGACCATGCACAAGCCGCAGGAGGTCATCGATGCCGTGACGCAGGCGATGTGCTCGCTTGGCAATGCCGGGCGCGGGGCCACGTCAGGTGCCCTCGATGCCGCGCGTACGATTCACGCTTGCCGCGCCAAGCTCGCGCGCCTTTTTGGTTGCCCGAGGGCGGACCATGTGTGTTTTACGCCCAACTCTACGGCGGCGCTCAACACCGCCATCTGTGGCGTGGTACGCCCCGGCGACCGCGTGGTCACGACGGTGCTCGAGCACAACTCCGTGCTGCGTCCGCTCAACCGCCTGGCGGCAGAGCAGGGTGTGACCGTTGAGCATGCGGGCTGTGATGCCAGCGGCGTTCTCGACTACGACGAGCTCGAGCGGCTAGTCACGCCCGGTACGCGTGTCGTGGTTGTGACGCACGCCTCCAACGTGACCGGCAACGCGGTCGACATTGCGCGCGTAGCGGCCATGGCCCATGCGGCAGGTGCGCTGGTGATCGTCGATGCCTCGCAGTCTGCCGGTACGGCGCGTGTCGATATGCAGGCCATGGGCCTCGACATAGTGTGCTTTACCGGCCATAAGGGGCTCATGGGTCCGCAGGGGACCGGCGGCCTGGCCGTGGCGGAGGGCATTGACGTGGCTCCGTGGGCCATGGGCGGCACGGGCGTGCACAGCTTCGACCCACTGCAGCCGCTTGAGTGGCCCACGCGCCTTGAGGCGGGCACGCTCAACGGCCACGGCATCGCGGGCCTTTCTGCCGGTCTCGACTTTATCGAGGCGCAAGGCGGGGTCGAGGCGATCGCGGCGCATGAGCGAGCGCTGGCTGATCGCTTTCTCGCTGGCGTGCGCGAGATTCCGGGGATTAAGCTCTACGGTGCGTTTGACCAGCCGACGCGCTCTGCGATTGTGTCGCTCAACGTGGGTGATATCGATTCGGCCGAGATCTCGGACGCGCTCATGCAAGGGTGGGGGATCGCGACGCGCCCCGGCGCCCATTGCGCTCCGCTCATGCACCGCGCGCTCGGGACCGAGCGCCAGGGTGTCGTTCGCTTCTCGTTTGGGTATTTCAACACGGACGAGGAAGTCGACACCGCGATTGACGCTTTGCGCGATTTAGCCTGCTAAAGCTGCTAGACCGTTTATACTTGCGGGACGGGTGTTTTTGCCCGTCCCGTTTTTGTTTCGACCCGAAAGGTGCTCTCATGGCCTCATCCGCCCCGCGTGGTCTACGCTCCGATCATGTCGTTACCGTCGGCATCGCCCTGTTCTCGATGCTCTTTGGCGCCGGCAACCTCATCATTCCGCCGTTGCTGGCACTTCAGGCCGGCACGGCTACGCCGCTTGCCATGATTGGCTTTTTGATCGCCGCTATCGGTCTGCCCGTCATGGGATTTATCGCCGTCGCGCTCGCCGGCACGGCTCGCGAGCTTGCCGGCCGCGTGCACCCCAAGTTTGGTGAGTTCTTTGTCGCGGCGGTGTATCTGGCCATCGGCCCGTGCCTGGCTATTCCGCGCACGAGCTCCACGGCCTTCGAAATGTTGGTGCCGCTGCTACCCGAGGGCGTCTCGCTCGGCACGGCTCGCTTGGTGTTTGCCGTTGGCTTCTTTGTCGTCGCGTTTGCGCTCACACTGCGTCCGGGCGTCATCACGCGCGTGCTCGGTCGCATTACGGGCCCCGCGCTCATTGCGCTCATCGTGCTGGTTGTGGGTGCCGCTGTGATCTCGCCGTTGGGTCCCGCTGCCGCGCCGCAGGCTCCCTACAATACCGGTGCCGCCGTGCAGGGCTTTTTGACCGGCTATCAGACCATGGACCTGCTCGCGTCGCTCGCCTTTGGCATTATCATCGCCGAGACCATCCACGAGCTGGGTGTTACCGATGACAATCGCGTAGCCTTCGAGATTTCGCGTTCCGGTGTGATCGCCGGCGTGCTCATGGCCGTCATCTACTGCGGCCTGGCGCTTGCCGGCACGCAGCTCAGCACCGTGATGCCCGATGCCACTAACGGTGCTGCCATCCTCGCCCGTTCGGCGTCTATGCACTTTGGCCTTGTCGGCACGGTCGTGGTCTTTGCGATCTTTTTCCTTGCCTGCATGAACGTGTGCATCGGCCTCATCAGCTGCTGCTCGCGTTACTTCTGCGAGACGTATGTGGTTAAAGGTGGAGCGGAGGCCTCTGAGGAGGCCATGCGCCGTCCCTTCGCGGTTCTCGCCTTTGTTTTCGCAGCGTTTTCGTGCGTGCTCTCCAACGTGGGCCTCGACGTGATCCTTATGTTCTCGGTGCCCATGCTCAACGCCTTGTATCCCGTCGCCATTGTGCTGGTGCTTATGGGCCTGGTGCACGGTTTTTGCGACGCGCATCCGCAAGTGTGGGTTTGGGTCGGCGGCGTTGTCGCGGTGCAGAGCGTGATCACCTCGGTTCGCGACGCGTTCTTTGCGGGCGCGTGGCTGCCGTTCGATGCGCTGCCGCTGGCGGACATTGGAGCCGCGTGGGCGCCGGTTGCTGTGGTCGCGTTTGTGATTGGTCTGGTTCATAGCCAGTTTGTCGCACATTCGAGGAGCTAGGGTTTCTGCGCTTGCACAGGCGGGGAGTCTCCCCTATAATTTCCTTCGCTTTGGGACACGCAAGGTTTAGACCTTAGCTGCTCAACACCTTCGGGACGTGGCGCAGTTTGGTAGCGCGCCTGCTTTGGGAGCAGGATGTCGCAGGTTCAAATCCTGTCGTCCCGACCATATCTTGCGGGCGTAGTTCAATGGTAGAACCCCAGCCTTCCAAGCTGATGACGCGGGTTCGATTCCCGTCGCCCGCTCCACAAGATAGATGAATGGCTCTGGTTCCTTTTGGGACCAGAGCCATTTTCATATACATGCCAGGGACCCCACATCCCTCCTAAGTTGCGGTGAAATAGTTCCTGGATTTGCCGCAAAAGCTGTTATCCAGGAACTATTTCACCGCAACTGATTGAGGCCGAGCGGGCTGGGTCGATGATGGGTTCCGTTGTCGAGAAGATGAGGGCAGCCGGTCAGGAGTCTGCGTAGGGTTTTGTGGTTGGTATACCGTAGCCGCGCATCATGGCGCCAAATGCTTCGACATCGTAGGTGTCTGAGAGCTTGAAATGAATGACGTTGTGGCCCATGGCACGCAGATTCGCGTCGCGCATGAGGGCAGCTCGATAGGTTTTTGCCGCAGTACGTTCCGGATCATTTTGGGTATCGTCCTCAAACTTGCCTAGTCCATGCAGCTCAGCCAGCATCCAAGAGCCGTTTGGCATCTGCCAGCCGTAATCTGCCAAATAATAGCCGGCGTTTCCCGGTCGAGTGATTTCAACCTGAAGTTCGGGAGCGGCAACTCTCGCCAGAATCATTGCCGCCCGTGCTTCGGATTCTCCGCCGTTATCCGATCTGCCATCCATGTGTTCGAAAACGTCAAATGCGCGCGCAATGCCGTGCAGTCCGCGGCAGTTCGCTTGTGCATATGCGCGCAATTCTTCACGCTCGACACCGTACTCACGAGCCAACCCGTCGACATAGCCTAGTGCATATCGAAAAGCGCTCGTTCGAGCGATGTCGACCACCGTGCGATATGGATCCGTTAACGTAAACGGGCCGAGCTGCCATACGTCGCCCGGCCGCCAGCGTCGGTATTCAACGAATTCGTACATATCGCGTCTGGTGGAACGCGGCAGCAGCACCTGCACCTTGTCGAGAAGCGAATATGCAGAACCGATGCCATAGAGCAGTGCCGCCGTTGCTCCGCAAAACACGGCATCCGGTTCAACGACCGCAATAGCGGATGCCAATTGAAAGATGCGATCTTCGACGCCGAGGTCATTCCAATACGCGGGATCAGCGTAGACATGGTTGTAGAGTCGAATAATCATCTCTTTTTGCATGAGCGCGTAGGCACAGCGTTCATCCCATTTTTTGGTAGCTACAAACAGGTGCCCGCCATGATGGGCCTCGAATAACCGGAAGAACAGCTCTACTTGCGGTTTGGAACAGCGTTTATCATGGCTCATTTTCGACCCCATGGTCTCGAGGGGGAGTGAATGACACTACGCTATCCCATATTTGGTCCGCCAGACCTTGCCATGAACTGACCAAAAGCTTGACGGAGCAGGTCAGAGCCATGAGTCAGAGCCAAACATATCGGCAAACGGTTGATTAGCGCCCCTCGGCGGTATTAAAAACCACCCTTACAGAAAGTTGCGGTGAAATAGTTCCTGAAAAGCTCGAATAAGCCTAAATCCAGGAACCATTTCACCGCAACTTAGGAGGGGATGGGGCTGAGGGGCGGGCGATGTCGTTGTCTGTCGGTTAGCTGCGGTGGCGGAGCTTGTCGATGGTGGAGTCGGTGCTTCGGCTGCGGGCTTCGGCGGCGCGGCCGCGGGCGTCGGCAGCGGTTTGGCGCTGGCGGCGGTAATCGATCATGCCTTGGATGATGGGCTTGCCAAAGCTCACGACATCATCGTTGTAGATGGCGGTACGGGCGGCAAGCAGACAGTCAGTAAAGTCCATATGGGTCTTGCCAAAGAGTTTGACGGCAAGGGCGACAACGATGGGCTCGTCGACCATGACGTCATCGAGCAGCCTTCTCATGGCCGCAGCAATCTCAACGCGGGGTACCTTATAGACGTCGCGCAGCGTGACCACGACGCGCGTGATAATCTCGGGGTAGACGCGAGCGGTGCGCGTGGCGATGACCTTGGCGGCGCGCGGTGACAGGACCTCGTCGTCGTCAAGCAGGTAGCGTAGGATGACGGTCTCGTCGATGATGGTGCTACTCATGGATATCTACTTCCTCGGGACCCAAAATCGAATCGTCGCTTTCTGTAGCAAGGTACTCAATCCAGGCATTGCGCTCCTCGGAGCGGCGATTGGGATCTCCATATGCTTTGAGCGATCCATAGGCGGCGGTGCCGTCCTTTGAGCGCACGGCGACCGGCTGAAAGGGAAGCTTGCGCATCAAAATACTCTGCGCGACAAAAAGGCGAACGGCCTCGGCGAGCGATGTGCCCATGGCGTCGTAGAGGCGCTCGGCATGCTGTTTGTCCTCTTCGCGAATGCGCACCTGCAGGATGGCTCGTTTTTGCGTCGATGACATCACTGGCCTCCCTTAATGAGCGTGCAATATGAATGGTCAAATACAGTATTAGCTATAATAGCCAATCTTATAACCACTACTTTATTGCACTAGAGTAATCGAATGTGAACATCATTACAAACGTACTACATCCTTCAAAAGCGAGCGTAAAAATCTCTTGGGCGTACGCATGTAATACACTCACCTTTATAGCTTCTAGAGAATAATTCCAACCTGCCAAAACCCCTGCAATACACCCGTATTGCAGGGCCTATGCTCAAGTTTGCCCCCTGCAACTGCGTATATTTAACCTGTATATCGTTGGAGGAATTCTATCGAAGTGCCTGTTTCGCCGCATGCGCTCGATACGCCGATGCCGGACCACGGGCGGTCCGGGGCAACGTCGGCAGGGTCTCTCCGGCATGGGATTCAGGAGGGAGTGAACAACATGGGCAATAAACGAGTCGTAGCCGATTCTTCACGCTGCATTGGGTGCCAAACCTGTATGGCGGCGTGCATCGAGGCACACGATATTCCCGGCAACATCGCCGCACCTCGCTTGCGTGTGACGCGCACCTACGAGATCTCCGCACCGGTGGCATGTCACCACTGCGAGGATGCCCCGTGCGCGAAGGCCTGTCCTACGGGCGCCTTGTTCTTTGATCCAAAGAACCATCGCATCGGCGTCAACGAGGACAACTGCATCGGCTGCAAGAGCTGCGTCATGGCATGCCCCTTTGGCGCCGTGAGTGTGGCGACCACGCAGGTCCCCGTCTTGATGGGCGACGTTCGCGTGGGTTCGCAGACTAAGAGCTTTGTGCTCAAGTGCGACCTGTGCGTGGACCGTCCCGGCGGTCCGGCGTGCGCCGAGGCGTGCCCGACCAAGGGCCTCACCTTGGTGGACGAGGAGCGCCTGGCGGAACTGACTGCCGAGCGTGCCCGCGCCACCATCGAAAACGAGGCGTAGGCGGGTGGCTATACAGGCCCAATGATTGTCAAATAAGTACCGAGCATTCGGTAGCAGAGAAAGGAAGGAGGGTGTCATGGAGAAGCATAAAGTGATCTGCCCGTACTGCGGCGCCGGTTGCCAGTTTAACCTCTTGGTCCAAAACGGCCAGGTCGTGGGTACCGAACCGCTCAACGGCATCACCAACCAGAGCGAGCTGTGCCTTAAGGGCATGAGCGGCTACGACTTCATCAACGACACCAAGATCTTGACTCCTCGCGTACTGCACCCGATGATCCGCCGCACTAAGGGCGCGGATCTTGAGCGCGTAAGCTGGGACGAGGCACTGGATTTCACCGCATCTAAGATGCAGGCCATAATTGACGAATATGGTCCTAACGCTGTCATGACCACCGGTTCTTCGCGAGGCGGCGGCAATGAGGCGAACTACGTCATGCAGAAGTTTACGCGTGCGTGCATCGGCACCCACAGCGTAGACAACTGCGCCCGTACTTGACACGGCCCTACTGTCCTCGGTCTGATGGACACGGTTGGTTCAGGTTGCATGTCATGCTCCATCCCCGGTATGGAGGATGCGGGCTGCATTTTCCTCTTCGGCTATAACCCTGCCGATTCGCACCCCATCGTCGCAAGGCGTATCGTGCGAGCCAAAGAAAAGGGTTGCAAGATCATCGTCGCCGACCCGCGCCATATCGAAACCGCGCGTATCGCCGATCTCTACCTTCCGATCAAGAACGGTTGCAACGTTGCGTTCCTCAACGCCTTTGCCAACTGCTTGGTCAACGATGGCCTCTACGACAAGGAATTCGTCGCCGAGCACACGAACGGCTTTGACGAATGGTGGGAGACCATCAAGAACTACACTCCCGAATCCGTACAGGACATCACGGGTGTCGAGCCCGCGTTGATCCACCAAGCTGCCGAGATGTACGCCACGGCGAAGCCCTCTGCCATCATTGGCTGGGGCATGGGCGTATGCCAGCAGAAGCAGAACCTGAAGACGGTGCACACCATCGCCTCCATCGCCTGCGTTGCCGGCCAGATCGGCAAACCCAATTCCGGCCTCGCGCCCGTGCGTGGTCAGAACAACGTCCAGGGCTCCTGCGATATGGGCATGCTGCCTAACCTGTACCCTGGTTACCAGAAGGTCACCGACCCGGCAGTGCGTGCCAAGTTTGCCAAGGCTTGGGGCGTGCCCGAGGAAAAGCTCCCGCTCGAGGAGGGCTACAAGCTCACCGACCTGGGCCACCTGGTCGACGAGGGCAAGGTGCACTGCTTCTACAACTACGGCGAGGACCCGGTGCAGACCGAGCCCGATTCGGCCGGTATGCGCAAGACGCTCTCCGAGCTGGATCTGTTCATTTGCCAGGACATCTTTATGACGCAGACGACCATGCTCGCCGACGTCATCCTGCCCGCTACCTCTTGGGGCGAGCACGAGGGTGTCTTTACCGCATCCGACCGTAGCTTCCAGCACTTTGACGCGGCTGTTCCGCCCAAGGGCGAGTGCCGTCACGACTGGGAGATCTTTGCCGACCTGTCCACGCGCATGGGCTACCCCATGCACTACGACAACACCGAGCAGATCTGGAACGAGTGCATTAGCCTGTGCCCCAACTTTGTGGGCGCGACCTACGAGAAGATGGCTCCCGAGGGCGGCTACGCACAGTGGCCTGTCAAGAGCACCGATGTGAACGACCATGGCACCCCCGACATGTTCGCGGGTGGCAAGTTCACTACCAAGGACGGCCGTGCCAACCTGATGGCGCACGACTGGGAGGCGCCCTCCGAGCTTCCCGACGATGAGTACCCGCTCATCCTGTGCACCGTCCGCGAGGTCGGCCACTACAGCTGCCGCTCGATGACCGGCAACTGCAAGACGCTGGCGCTGCTTGCCGACGAGCCCGGTTTTGTCCGCATGAATCCCGCGGACGCCGAGGCGCGCGGCATCAAGAACGGCGACATCGTCTCGATTCACAGCCGCCGCGGCCAGGTATACAGCCGCGCCGACGTGAGCGACCGCATCAACAAGGGCACGGTCTATATGACCTACCAGTGGTGGATCGGCAAGTGCAACGAGCTGACCATTCACAAGGTCGACCCGGTCTCGCATACGCCCGAGGACAAGTTCTCCGCCTGCCAGGTCGACGCTATCGCCGACCAGGTCTGGGCTGAGGGCGAGGTGGAGCGTCAGTACACCGAGCTCAAGCAGGCTCTGGTGGACGCCGCCGCTCCCCAGGATGTTGAGCCCGGCGCCGCCAAGTTCGACGACGAGACGCACGTGAACAAAATCGTGTAGTCCCGTTCTCGTTGGCTTTTTGGGCCGGGCGTCCCGTACGTTCGGGAGCCCGGCCCGTTATTTTGAAAGGAAGTGGGGATGAACCGCTTCATCGACATCAACCCGGAGAGGTGCATCGGCTGCGGAACATGCCAGTCCGCCTGTGCCGACGCCCACCGGATGCAGGGTCTTCAGGATACGCCGCGCCTGGCGCTCGTGAAGACCGGCGGTATTTCGGCCGCCCTTGCCTGCCACCATTGCGAGGGTGCCCCCTGCGCCGAGGTTTGCCCGGTGAATGCCATCGAGCACGATGGCGATCGCATCCACGTCAAGGAGCAGGAGTGCATCGGGTGCAGGCTGTGCGCCATCGCGTGCCCCTTCGGAGCCATCCATCCCGATGGCACGTCTATCGCCGGTGTCGCAGGCATGTGCGACCCGACGCCTTCGTATCCTAAGTCCCTGAGCAGCCTGCTTACGTGGGCTCCTGGCCAGTACACCTGCGCAGTCAAGTGCGACCTGTGCGCCTTCGATCCGGACGGCCCGCATTGTGTGGCGGCGTGCCCCACCAAGGCGCTGACCGTCATGGGCGGCGCGGCCGATCGCGAGCTCGACGAGGCCAAGCGCCTGCGCTCGATCGAAAACGGTCCGTCCGTCGACGTTACCGCTGTGGCCCAGGGTCTGTCCGAGAAAGCAGAAGGGAGCGTAAACAATGGATAGCATGACGCTGTTTATCGCATCGCTTGCCGTCTCGTGCATCGGTGCGCTCGCCTCGGTTCTGCTGATCAAGGCCGATAACGCCGCCAAGACCGCCGGCTGCCTGATCGGCGCCGTCGCGGCCGTGCTGTCGTTCATCGCGGGCCTCGAGGCCGTGCTTGGCGACGTTTCGTCCCTCAACACGGTCTTCTTCTTCCCGTTCGCCCGTCTCGAGCTCTTGCTCAACGGCCTTGCGGGCCTGATCGTGGTCCTCATCTCGATTCTCGCCTTTGCGGGCTTCATCTACGGTCTGTCCTACTTCGACGAGTACCCGGGCAAGGTCGGGCGCGCCGGCTTCTTTATGAACACCTTCGTCGCCTCGATGATGCTCGTCATCACCGCCGACAACGTGTTCTGGTTCCTGGTCGCCTTTGAGCTCATGTCCCTTACGAGCTACTTCCTTGTCGTTATCGAGGAGAACAAGAACTCCATTAGGGGCGGTTGGCTCTACTTCGTCATCGCGCACGTGGGCTTCGTTCTCATCATGGCGAGCTTCCTGCTCATGACCAACGGCGTGGGCGGTTCTTTCAGCTTCAGTGATTTCCGTACGCATGACTTTGGACCCGCCGTCTCCTCCGCGTGCTTCGTCCTCGCGTTCTTCGGATTTGGCGCGAAGGCCGGTATCATTCCGCTGCACTCCTGGCTGCCCCAGGCGCACCCCGAGGCGCCGTCCAACGTGTCCGCCCTCATGTCCGGCGGCATGATCAAGATCGGCATCCTGGGAATCCTCAAGGTCGGTCTCGACCTGCTCGCGGGTTCGGGCGTCCAGCTCTGGTGGGGCCTCATGGTCCTGGTCTTCGGATCCATCTCGTCGGTCCTGGGTGTCGTCTACGCCCTCCACGAGCACGACATCAAGCGCCTGCTTGCCTATCACTCCGTCGAGAACATCGGCATCATCTTGCTCGGTGTCGGCGCGTCCATGACGGCGCACGCCCTGGGCAACGACGTCATCGCGACGATCGCGCTCATGGCCGCCCTCTACCACACGCTCAACCACGCCATGTTCAAGGGCGAGCTGTTCCTCGGCGCGGGCTCCCTGCTCTATGCCACGGGTGCGCGCAACATGGAGAAGATGGGCGGTCTGTTCCGCCGCATGCCGGTCACGGCCGTCTGCTTCCTCATCGGTGCCCTTGCCATCTCGGCCATCCCACCGCTCAACGGCTTCGTTTCCGAGTGGTTCACCTACCAGTCCCTGTTCAACATCTCGACGCTCTCCGACCCGGTCGTCATGGTGTTCGCCGTCGCCTCCGCGGCCGCCCTCGCCATCACCGGTGCCCTGGCCGTCACGTGCTTCGTGAAGGCCTACGGCGTCTCGTTCGCGAGCAGCCCTCGTTCCCAGGAGGCCGCGAACGCCAAGGAGTCCCCGGCTCCGATGTTGTTCTCGCAGATGCTCCTCGCGGCCATCTGCGTGGTACTGGGAATCGGCTCCCCGGTCATCGCCCCGGTTCTGGGCGACGTCGCCCAGAGCGTGCTTGCCGGCTCCGCCGTCACAGCCACCTCGGGCGTGTCTCTCGTGAACGAGATTTCCGGTGCCGCCACCTCCACCCCCGCGATCGCCATCGCGCTCGTGGTCCTCACCGGCCTCGCGTTCGCGTTGAGGTCCTGCCTCGGCGCCAAGGCCCCCGCTAAGAAGACCGACCCTTGGGCGTGCGGCTACGAGCCCAACGAGCACATGCCCGTCGTCGCCACGAGCTTCGCGTCCGACGTCGAACTCTTCATGGGCCCGCTCTACACCCTGCGCGAGGTATGCACCAAGATCTGCTGGTCCATCGCGCACGTGTTCCAGAAGCTCACCGGTGTCGCCCAGGGCGTTGAGCCCCTGCCCGACCGCTTCCTGGTCGATGCACCGAGCGAGGGTGCCGATAAGCTGGCCGGCCTCGCCTCCAAGATCGAGGGCGGCAACTACTCCGTATACATCTGCTACATCGTCGCGGCGCTCGTGGTCTTCCTCGTGCTCGCCGTGGTCATGGTCTAGAGAGGGGAGAGGATATTATGAACATCGTTCTTGCGATAGCGCAGGGCCTCGTGGTCATGCTGGTCGCGCCCTTCTTCTCCGGCCTCGCCCGTGTGATTCGCGCGAAGATGCACAATCGCCGCGGTCCGTCCATCCTTCAGGATTACCGGGACCTCGCGAAGCTCATGGCGCGTCCCGAGTCCGTGAGTTCCGACTCGAGCTTCGTGCTGCGCATCATGCCGCCGCTGTTCCTCGCGGTGTCGTTCATGCTCGCCATGGGCCTGCCCATGTTCACGCTCGAGAGCCCCATGCCCGTCTTTGGTGACGCCATCACCATCATGTACGCGCTCGCGCTGTCCCGCTTCTTCTTCGCGCTGTCCGGCGTGGATTCCTCCAACGCCTACGCGGGCTTCGGCGGTATCCGCGAGCTCCTCATGAGCGTGCTCATCGAGCCGTCCATGCTCATCGCGCTGTTTACCGTCGCCATCGTGTGCGGCTCCACGGACATTGCGACCATGGGTCAGCACATCGTTACGGGCAACGTCTCGAGCGTCGTCGCCGTCATCCTCGCCGGCGTCGCCTTCGCGGCCGCCTGCTATATGGAGCTCGGCAAGCTTCCGTTCGATCAGGCCGAAGCCGAGCAGGAGCTCCAGGAGGGCCCGCTCGCCGAGCTCTCCGGCCCGTCCCTGGCCATGATGAAGCTCGCCATGGGCATGAAGCAGGTCGTGGTCGTCGCTTGGTTCACCTCCATCTTCATCCCCTGGGGAGAGCCCGCGACCATCGGCGTCACCGCTCTCGTGGGCGCCGTCGTCTTCCTTGTCAAGTGCCTGGTCGATTTCGTTGTCTGCGGCGTGCTCGAGAACTCCGTTTCCCGTTCGCGCTTCAAGGTGCTCGGTAACCAGACCTGGGCCGTCGTCGGCATCGCGGTCCTCGCGTTCGTCTTCGTCGTCGTAGGCGTGTAGGGAGAAGGGAGAAACTATGTCAATCGAATCGAGCTTGTCCCTCTTTGCCATGGTGGCGATCGCCGTCCCCATGCTGGGCTCCCTGCTCATCGTCATGCTGCCGCGTCCCTACGCTAAATGGATCTGCGCCTTTGCCGGCGGCATCGCCACGGTCGCTTCCGTTGGCTTGGCCGCGACGTTTGCCGGAAACGGCATGAACGCGGTCGATGTAACCTGGGCGAGTATGGGCCAGACCTTGGTCATGGGCTTCATATTCGACCGGATGAGCACGCTGCTCGCACCCGCGTTCGTCGCTATCGGCCTGCTCGTCGTCATCTATTCGTTCCCGTACATGAGCGATAAGAATAAGGAGCATCCCGACGCGCCCCGTCGTCGCTTCTACGTGTACTTCTCCACGTTCATCGGCGCCATGGCCGGTCTCGCCTACAGCTCCACCATCGTCGGCCAGCTCGTTTTCTTCGAGATCACCGGTGTGTGCTCCTGGGGCCTCATCAGCTACTACATGACGCCCACGGCCAAGAAGGCCGGTATGAAGGCGCTCATCATCACCCATATCGGCGCTCTGGGACTCTACATCGGCGCGGCCTTCCTGTTCGCCGGAACCGGCACGTTCGCGCTGAGCGCGATCTCCCAGCTCGATTCCGGTATGAAGACCGTCGTGCTGCTGCTCATCCTGTTCGCTGCTTGGGCCAAGTCCGCCCAGTTCCCGCTCTACATGTGGCTGCCCTCCGCAATGGAGGCCCCCACGCCCGTTTCCGCCTACCTTCATGGCGCGTCCATGGTTAAGGTCGGCGTGTGCGTGTTCGCCCGCGCTCTTGCGAGCGCCGGCGATATCCCCGAGATCGTCGGTTGGGTCGCCATCATCGACGCCGTCGTGACCATGCTCTTCGGCTTCCTCATGTACCTGCCCCAGAAGGATATGAAGCGCCTGCTCGCCTTCTCGACGATCGCGCAGCTCGCCTACGTGTTCTTTGGCCTGGGCCTCTCCGTGTTCGGAAGCCAGATGGCGTTTAACGGCGCCGTCGAGCACATCTTCAACCACGCGTTCACCAAGACCCTGTTCTTCCTCATCGCTGGCTCTCTCAGCTTCACGCTGGGAACCCGTATGCTGCCCAAGATCCAGGGCCTCATGAAGAAGTACCCGGTCACGGGCGTGGGCTTTGCGGTCGCCGCGACCGCTATCGCCGGCGTGCCCCCCATGAGCACGTTCTTTTCCAAGTTCCAGATCATTTCCGGTGGCTTCGCGGTTGGTGCTACCAACACGGTCATCTTTGTCCTCGTGTGCGTCATGGTCGTCGAGACCGTCGCCACCTTCGCATGGTTCCTGCGTTGGATGGGTAAGGTCCTGCCCGGTGAGCCGAGCGAGACCGTGGCCGCCGGCCAGCCCCTTCCGCGCGCCATGGCGTTCGTGTTCGTCGTCCTCATGATCATGGTCGTCGTCGCCGGTCCTCTGTCCTCTAGTTGGATGGGTTAGGAGGTAGGACATGGGTTATTCGTTAGTCAATATCCTGGGCGGTCTTCTGATCGTGACCTCCACCATGGTGGTCGTCTCGAAGACCATCCCGTCCGCCATCAAGTGGTACGCGATCCAGTCGGTTGTCCTGGTGGGCGTGCTGCTCACCCTGGGCCTCACCACCGGTGCCACCGAGCTTCTCATGTGGGCCGCGTCGGCCTTCGTCACCAAGGTGATCCTCGTTCCGTTCATTCTCAACCGTGCCTACAAGAAGATGGGTTCGCCTGCCGATAGCACGCTGACCTCCTCCATCAAGCCGGCCTGGACCATCATCCTCACCGGTCTGGAGGTGGCCGTCTGCTTCGCGGTGGTCACGCGCCTGAGCCTGCCCACCGCCGAGGTGGCCACTCCGGCCCTCGCCATCAGCTTCGCGCACTTCTTCGTCGGCCTCACGTGCATCATCTCCCAGCGCAACATCCTCAAGCAGATCTTCGGGTACTGCCTTATGGAGAACGGTAGCCACGTGACGCTCGCTCTGCTCGCGCCCACGGCCCCCGAGATCATCGAGATCGGCATCGCCACCGACGCCATCTTCGCCGTCATCATCATGTCCGCCGTCGTCGTGAGGATTTGGAACGATACCAAGTCGCTCGACTCCCACGACCTGACCGAATTGAAGGGGTAGGCCATGGATGTTTCAATGCTGACGGTCGCCCTGCTCGCTTGTCCTCTCGTGTTCTCCCTGATTATGGCTGCGCTCCCCAAGACGACGTCCTACAACGTCTTCGCGGGGCTCAACACCATCTCCGTCGCGGCGACCCTTGTCCTTTCGGTCGTCACCGCGGGAACCATGCTCTCGAGCGGGCAGAATATCGACGCTTTGGGCCTGTGGCTCCATCTCGATTCGCTCTCGTCGATCTTCGTCCTTCTGGTAGGCATCATCGGGTTCATCACCGGCGTGTACTCCATCTCCTATATCAAGATCGATATCGAGGAGAAGACCATGCCGGCCGAGCGCACCAAGCAGTACTACGCGCTGTTCAGCTTGTTCGTCTTCACGATGCTGCTCGCCTGCCTGTCCAACAACATCATCCTCACCTGGGCGGCGGTCGAGGCCACTACGCTGTCGACCGTGTTCCTCGTGGGCATCTACAAGAACAAGCAGGCGCTCGAGGCGTCTTGGAAGTACGCGATGGTCTGCACCGCCGGTGTGGCCTTCGGCCTGTTCGGCACGCTGCTCATCTACGCGAACGCCGCCGATATCATGCCCAACGCGCATGAGGCCGCCTTCCTCACCTCCATCATGCCCTACGCCGACCAGTTCGACCCGATGCTCGTGCGCCTCGCGTTCGCGTTCATCGTCATCGGCTTCGGCACCAAGGCGGGCCTGTTCCCCATGCACACCTGGCTGCCCGACGCGCACTCCCAGGCTCCGAGCCCGGTCTCCGCGCTGCTCTCGGGCGTGCTGCTCAAGTGCGCCATGCTGGTGATCATCCGCTTCTACTCCCTGTCCATCATCACGGTGGGCGACACCTATCCGCGAACGCTCCTGCTCATCCTGGGCACGCTGTCCATCCTGGTGGCTGCCCTGTGCATCTTCAAGCAGGACGATATCAAGCGCCGCTTCGCGTACTCCTCCGTCGACAACGTCGGCGTGGTCGCGCTGTGCCTGGGTATCGGTGGCCCGCTCGGTATCGCCGCCTGCCTGCTGCACTGCATCTTCCACGGCTTCACGAAGGCGCTCGCCTTCTGCATGGCCGGTAACATCCAGCACATCTACCACACCCGCGACCTGAACAAGATCAAGGGCGTCGTCGAGATCGCTCCCGTCACGGCAGCGCTCACCATCATCGCCCTGCTCGCGCTCGCCGCCTTCCCGCCGTTCGCCCTGTTCATCTCCGAGTTCCTCACCTTCGTGGCCGGCGTTCAGTCCGGTCCCATCTGGGTGGTCGTGCTCGTGGCCATCGGCCTCACCGGCGTGTACTTCGCCCTTACCGGCATCGCGCTCAAGTCCATCTTCGGCAAGGCGCCCGAGGGCATGAAGCGCCACGAGGTGCCCGCCCTTATGATCATCCCCGAGATCGCCCTCGCGATCGTGGTCATGTGGTTCGGTATCGCCACCCCGGTCGCCATCACGAGCGGCGTCGAGGATGCAACGTCCGTCGTTTTGAACCAGAGCGTCGAAGAGCTCCACGAGGCCCCTCTCTACCGCATGGTGTTCAGTTCCCAGACCAAGACAAGTGAGGTGAATTAGCACCATGGCAGAACCTGAAAAGAAGGACTACGCTCGTCGCTGCGAAAGCCACGTCGAGGCCCTGCGTGCTGCAGTGCCGGGCGCTATCGAGAAGGTCGAGTGGCAGTGCGAGGACCAGCTGACGATCACCGTCAAGCAGGACAAGCTGCCCGAGGCCGTCCACTACCTGTACTACGAGCGCTACGGCTGGATTCCCGTGATCATCGGCAACGATGAGCGCAGCCTGTGCGGCCGTTACGCCGTGTACTACGTCATCTCCATGGAGGGGGAGGATCCCGGCTGGGTGACCGTCCGCGCCGAGGTCGATCCCGCCAAGATGACGTTCCCGTCCGTGACGCCGTTCGTCCCCGCCTGCGTGTGGGGCGAGCGCGAGCTGCGCGACATGTTCGGCCTGATTCCCGAGGGTCTGCCCGATCGTCGCCGCCTGGTGTTGCCCGATGACTGGCCCAGCGGCCTGTACCCGCTGCGCAAGGACTCCATGGACTACCGCTTCCGTCCCGCTCCCGCGAGCGACATGGAAAACTACGAGTTCTTGGCCGACACCAAGGGCAAGGAGACCACGCTCGTCCCCATGGGCCCGTTGCACATTACCTCCGACGAGCCCGGCCACTTCCGCCTGTTCGTTGAGGGCGAGACGATCGTCGACGCCGACTACCGTCTGTTCTACGTGCACCGCGGCATGGAGAAGGTCGCCGAGACGCGCCTGAACTATGACGCCGTGACGTTCCTCGCCGACCGCATCTGCGGCATCTGCGGCTGCGCCCACTCGGTGGCCTATGCCGAGGCCGTCGAGCGCGCCCAGGACATTCATGTCCCGCCGCGCGCCCAGTACATCCGCGCCATCATGCTCGAGGTTGAGCGCCTGCACTCGCATCTGCTCAACATTGGCCTGGCATCGCACTACACGGGCTTCGACTCCGGCTTCCAGCAGTTCTTCCGCGTCCGCGAGAAGTCCATGGACCTGGCCGAGAAGCTTTCCGGTCACCGCAAGACCTACGGCCTCAACGTGATCGGCGGCGTGCGTCGCGACATTTTGGCCGAGCAGAAGCTCTCCACGCTCACGACCATCCACCAGCTGCGCTCCGAGGTTCAGGAGCTCGTCGACGTCTTGCTCTCCACGCCCAACTTTATTGAGCGTACGAGCGGCATCGGCATCCTGGACCGCAAGATCGCACGCGACTTCTCGCCGGTCGGCCCGCTTATGCGTGGCTCGGGCTATGCCCGCGACGTGCGCTTTGACCATCCCTTCGACGGCTACGCCGATCCCGATATTCAAAAGATGCACGCCGCCACGGCCGACACCTGCGATGCCTTCGGCCGTACCGCCGTTCGCATCCAGGAGGTCTACGACTCGATCGACATGATCGAGACCATGCTCGAGAACTGCCCGTCGGGCCCCATCCTCACCACGGATTGGGAGTACACCCCGCACAAGTACGCCATCGGCGCCACCGAGGCGCCGCGCGGCGAGGACGTGCACTGGGCCATGCTCGGCAACAACCAGAAGTGCTACCGCTGGCGCGCCAAGGCCGCCACGTACAGCAACTGGCCGGTCCTGCGCTACATGTTCCGCGGCAACACCGTGGGCGACGCGGCGCTGATCGTCGGCTCGCTCGACCCGTGCTACTCCTGCACCGACCGCGTGACGGTGACCGATGTCGCCGCCAAGCGCGACCACGTGCTCGACAAGGAGCAGTTCGAGAACGTCTGGCGCGACAAGTCGCCGCTTGCGGGCGAGGGCACCATGGCCGCTCCGCTCGATGAGGAGGCGCTCTAATATGCTGAAGCTTTGGAAGGTCAACGCCAAGGCCGGCGACGCGACGGTCAAGTATCCGTTTGCGCCGTTCCCCACCAACAAGGACATGCGCGGCAAGCCCGAGCACAATGCCGAGCTCTGCATCGCCTGCGGTGCCTGCGGCGTGGCGTGCCCGGCCGATGCCATTCGCATGGACACTGACCTTGCGGCCGATACCATCACCTGGTCGATCGACTACGGTCGCTGCATCTTTTGCGGCCGCTGCGAGGAAGCTTGCCCCATGGAGGCCATCAAGCTCACCGAGGAGTTTGAGCTGGCCGTCATGAGTAAGGACGACCTCACCAGCAAGAGCGTCTATACGCTCGAGCACTGCTCGCGCTGCGGCAAGCCGTTTGCCCCGCACAAGGAGATCGACTACGCCAAGCGCCTGCTGCAAAAGGCCGGCGGCATGGAGGCCGAGCAGGCTGCCCGTACCGTCGGTATGTGCCAGGAGTGCAAACGCGAGCTCGACGCCCTGCGCGCCGCCTCGGCCGTAAAGACCGGCAATGCGCACGGCATGGCTGCCAACGAGACGCTTGCGTCCGGCGAGCCCCAGGGCCCCGGCATGGAGTACCTAGGCGGCCACGGCGTGAACCCGGAGTATATCGACCGCGAGCTCAACCCCGATGCGCCCGAGATTCCCGCCGGTCCGGCGCCGGTCGAGGGCATCATCATGGATTTTGAAACGAAGGAGGAGTAACCATGGCCGAACCCACGCTTTTGCCCGAGCGGCTCCAGTACCGCCCGACCAAGATCGAGCTCGACGAGAGCATCGAGAAGGCCAAGGCGACCCTTCTTAAGAAGATCAAGCGCTCGGTGTACGTCTACCGTGTTGACTGCGGCGGCTGCAACGGCTGCGAGATCGAGATCTTCGGTTCCATCACGCCCGTCTTCGACGTCGAGCGTTTTGGCATCAAGGTCGTGCCCTCGCCCCGTCACGCCGATGTACTGCTGTACACCGGCGCCGTGGCGCGTGCCATGCGCATGCCGGCCCTGCGCGCCTTTGAGGCCGCACCCGATCCCAAGATCGTGGTGTCCTATGGCGCGTGCGGCTGCACCGGCGGCATCTTCTACGACAACTACTGCGTCTGGGGCGGCACGGACAAGATTCTGCCGGTCGATGTCTACATCCCCGGCTGCCCGCCCAGCCCCGCGCAGACCATCTACGGCTTTGCCATGGCGCTCGGTCTGCTTGACCAAAAGCTCCATGCCGAGACCACGGTGGAGGCCGCCGGCGAGCAGGCCGATATCCTGCACCCCGGCGTTCCGTACAAGCTGCGCGTTGCCATCGAGCGCGAGGCTCGCGCCATGAGCGGCTACCGTTACGGCCGCGACCTTGCCAATGAGTTTATGGATACGCTCGAGGGTGCGCCCAAGGGCGATATCCGCGGTGCCATGGCGCTGCTCATCGACAAGCAGGACGATCCGCGCCGCGTTGAGGTCTACTCGGCGCTGCAGGATCTTGTGCTGGCCGGAGGTCGCTAGATGGAGCTCACGGACCGCTCTGGTTACTTTGCGGGCCCCGGTATGCTCGGCGGCTCCTTTGGCGATGCCTCGCGCGCAAGCGACGAGGCTGCCGAGGGCGTCGCCGACCCCTGCCTGGACCATGCGCCCGACCAGGTGGTCTTTTACGAGCTCACGCGTAAGTTTGTGGAGACCGAGGAAGACGTTCCCCAGGAGGCCTGCGACGTGCTGTACTACACGCTCGCCGTGGGCCACCATACCGGCGTGCTCGACTGCTTTGAGCCGCGCCTGTCGGTGCCGGTGAACGTGTTCTATACGCTTATCGACGCGCTGCCGGAGGGGGAGGCCAAGACCAAGTTCGAGGCCATCCGCTCCTTTGGCGAGTGCCAGCTCGACAAGGCGGCGGTGCCGTCGCTGCTCGAGGCCTGCGATACGCTGCTCGACGAGCGCGGTTTTCGCGGCTCGGCCAAGGCCGGCATCTCGGTGTTCGATAACGACTTTGGCCTGCATGCCCAGCAGGTCGCGTTCTTAATGAAGTTTCGCGATCTGGTCGAGCGCG
The DNA here is from genome assembly GCA_905209455.1 of uncultured Collinsella sp. Classification (GTDB taxonomy): domain Bacteria; phylum Actinomycetota; class Coriobacteriia; order Coriobacteriales; family Coriobacteriaceae; genus Collinsella. Next base: position 30,821 of record CAJLTA010000007.1, on the reverse strand, counting down.
TGCGCGATGTGTCGGGCGTGTATCTGACGGGGAGGTTGCAGTAATGGGTCGCGTTGTGGATGGTTGTGTGAACGGCGCCCCGTTTGCCGGTATTGTGCTCACGGCGGGAAGCGTGCTGCGTGCCGACGATGCCGCCGGCCCCGTGCTCTCCAAAAAGATGGAAGACACACCTATCGCCGGTTGGTACACCATCGACGGCGGGCAAACGCCCGAGGATGACATCATCGAGGTCAAGCGCGAGCGTCCGCCGCGTTTGGTTTTGGTCGATGCTGCCGACATGGCGCTGCCCGTCGGCGCCATCCGCCTACTCGACAAACGTGACGTGGCCCGCAAGTCGATGTTCACCACGCATTTGCTTCCTTTGTCGATTCTGATCGAGGAAATCGAGCAATCGTGTGACGATATCGTCTTCGTTGGGATTCAGCCGGGCGACACGGAGTTCTACAACCCCATGTCCCCGGAAGTCTTTGACGCCGTCGACGCCGTGTACGACGCCGTGGCCGCCAACGACTTTTCCCACTTTGTCCGCTTGGGGCAAGAGCAATAGGTGCGCTTGTCCCTGCTGATTAGGAAAGAAGTGATTGACATGGCAGATTCCAAGGTGGAGTACCCTGCTCCCGATTGCCTGGCACCCGCCGCGATCGAGGCCAAGACCGAGGCCGCCGGCGTGACCAAGGCCAACCTGCCGGTCGCAAAGGCCTTTCTGTTGGCAATGTTCGCCGGTGCGTTTATTGCCTTCGGCGGCCTGTTCTTTACCGTGTTCTTGAGCGATAGCACGCTGGGCTGGGGCGCCCAGCGCGTCGTGGGCGGCCTGTGCTTTTGCCTGGGCCTGGTGCTGGTGCTGGTGTGTGGCGCCGAGTTGTTCACCGGCAACTCGCTTATGGTCTGCGCGCTCAAGAGCAAAAAGATCACTCTGGCTCAGATGCTCAAGGCATGGGTCGTCGTATGGGTCGGTAACTTTGTCGGTGCCCTGTTCATCGTCTTTTTGGTGTACATGGCCGGCATTTACAGGCTCAACGGCGAGGCGGTCGCCAATTCCATGGTGAGCGTCGCCGCCGGCAAGGTGACGGTCGACTGGGTGACGATCTTCTTCCGCGGCATCCTGTGCAACATCTTTGTGTGCCTGGCCGTGTGGATCGGTACCGCCGGCAAGACCGTGGTCGATAAGGTCGTGGGCATTCTGCTGCCCATCGCCGCCTTTGTGGCCTGCGGTTTTGAGCACTGCGTCGCCAACATGTACTTTTTGCCCATGGGTGCCGTGATGCATGCATGCGGCTACGGTGCCGACGTCGCCGGCGCCGATGCGCTCAACGCCGCGGGCATTGCGTTTAACCTGTCTGCCGCCACGCTGGGCAACATCGTGGGCGGCGCGGTTCTGGTCGCGCTCGGCTACTGGTTTATCTACGCCAAGAAGTCCGAGGCGTAAGGTACCGCCTGTTTGACGTTGGGCCTCCCGCGGGGCGTTGCCGTGCGGGAGGCTTTTTGGGTCCGGGGCTCGTTGCCGGGCTTTTGGCCTGTTGTGTTTGGCTGATGAAAGGGGTAATCGAGATGGCATCTGCTGTGAAGCGTGACGGTCGCGCCGTGGTGACCACATGCGGGGGATGCTATGCCGATTGCGCCTTTGCGGCACGCGTTGAGGACGGTCGCGTGGTGGCAGAGTTGCCGGTGCCGGGGCATCCGTGCGCGGCGCGTGCTCTGTGCGCCCGCGGGCGGCATCGGCTGTCTATGCCGTTTGACGAGCGCGACCGGATTTTGCACCCCATGCGCCGACGAGCTGATGGCTCGGGGTTCGATGCGATTTCCTGGGATGAGGCGTTCGCGCAGATCGCTGCGCGCCTTTTGGGGATTGTTGACGAGCACGGGCCTCGTGCGCTGGGCATGACGCTCGGCGTGCCTTCGTTCGACCGTTACTGGGCGTATCGCTTTATGCATGCGTTGGGCTCGCCCAACGTGTACGGTGCCGATGGCGCCTGCGAGGTAAGCCGTCTCACCGGTTGGGAGCATAGCCTGGGTTATAGTCCCGCCTCCGACCTTGCGAACACCGATTGCATTATGTACCTGGGGCGTTCCTTGGTGGATTCGTCGACGATGGGGGCCGTTGATGCGCTCAACGATGCCCGTCGACGTGGGGCGAAGATTATCGTGGTCGACCCCCGGCGCAGTGGCTCGGCTGCGCTTGCCGACCGCTGGCTGCGCGTGCGCCCGGGCTGCGACCTGGCCTTGCTGTTGGGCATTGCGCATGTCTTGATTGCCGAGGGCCTGTACGACCACGAGTTCGTTGCCCGCTACGCCACGGGTTTTGACGAGCTGGCGCAGGCGGCCGCTGCTTGGACGCCCGAGTGGGCTGAGTCGATGTGCGACGTGCCGGCGGACGATATCCGTGCGACTGCGCGTGATTTGGCTGCCGCGGCGCCTGCTGCGGTGGTTGACGCTGGCTTTCATGGTGGTATCGGTATCGCGTATGCCAACAGTACGCAGACGGCGCGAGCTATCTGCATGGTCGATGTGCTGCTGGGCTGTATTGGACATGCGGGCGGCGCGCTCAATCCACCCACACCGTTTGCGCTGGGTGACTTGGACCCTGTGCGTTTCGCGACGCCGCCGGTGCCGCATGAGCCTAAGTTGGGGTCCGAGCGCTATCCACTGGTCGATCCGGTGCGCGGCCTGTGCACGACCATCGGTCAGTCGATTCTTGCCGGCGATTTGCGTGGACTTATCGTCTATGCCAGTAACCCCGGTGCGGGCTATGGCAATGCGCAGGCTTGGTTGGGTATTTTGCAGCAACTCGACTTGCTCGTGACGATTGATATTCGCTGGTCCGAGACAGCGCGTGCTTCTGACTTCGTGCTGCCCGACGTGACGTACCTGGAGGCCGACCGTGGCGTGGGAACGGTGATGGGCACCAACGATGCGCGCGTGTTCTACCGTAATGCCGTGCTGCCCGTGCAGCATGATGACACGCGTCCCGGTCGGGAGATCTTTGCCGGTCTGGCACAGGCGTGTGGTGTGGGCGAGTACTTCCAGTTTACGTCTGACGATCTGGCGGCTGCCCAGGTGGCACCGTTTGGAATCAATCTGGACGAGCTCAAGGAGCGCGGCTGGGCCGACACGGGTGTTGCGTTGCCGTCGCGTACGGGCGAGCCGGCGATTCCCTTGGATGGCGGCAAAATTGCGCTGGCAAGCGACGTATGGGGGCGAGCCGGTCTGGGCCGCGTTCCCGGTTGGGTCGCGCCCATGGTGGAGCCCGGTCCGGGGATGTTTCGCCTCATTAGCGGCAACCGTCCCTTTGAGTCGCATACCTCGCGCAGGCTTGCGGCCCAAGGTGCCGCCGAGGCTGGATCGGACCTGGATGCCGTGCAGATAAATGCCGATACTGCTGCGCACATGGGCATCGCCGACGGCGAGATTGTCGAACTCGTGAGTGATATGGGCCGCGACCGCGTGCGCGTGGAGACGACGCCGTATCTGCATCCGGCGTGCATCTTCACCTCGGCCGCCCCCGGCGGGCGTTCGTTTGGCGCCGATGCCGGCGGCGCTCAAGCCTTGGGCGTCGGCCCACTCGACCATACGCCGTTGCGTTGGGACCCGTTGACAGGCGCCGCGCTCACCCAGGAAAACGCCGTTCGCGTGGAAAAGATCGCGGCGCGCGAGGATAATAACGAGTAATTGACTCAGCTGATGTATTCGACTGATCCACGTTTCTTTTGAAAGGCCGCACATGAGCGATAGCCAGAACATGTCCGATGAGGTGCGCGCCCGCCTGCGCGCCATTCCCTCCGTCAACGAGCTGCTTGCCGAGTGGCCGGTAGTGAAGGCGGCGGGGGAGACCTGCGACGCGGTGGTGCATGCCGCCGTCACGGCCGAGCTCGACGAGGAGCGTGCCGCCATTCGCGCCGGTGCCGCCCCGCGCTCTAAGCGCGACCTGGCCTCGGCGATCGAGTGGCGTTCGCATCGATCCGCACTGCCGAGCCTGCGCCCTGCCGTCAACGCTACGGGCGTGGTCATCCATACCAACCTGGGTCGAGCCCCGCTCGCGGAGTCGGCGGCAAAGGCCGTGGCCGAGGTTGCGCGCGGGTACAGTACGCTCGAGTACAGTGTGGACACCTGTTCGCGCGGGTCGCGCAAGGAGCACGCCGCGCAGCTGATTCGCTCGCTCACCGGTGCCGAGGACGCGCTCGTGGTCAACAACAATGCCGCCGCGGTGCTGCTGGTGCTGGCGACCCATGCCGCAGGCAAGGAGGTCATCGTCAGCCGCGGCGAGCTTGTCGAAATCGGCGGCAGCTTCCGCATCCCCGATGTCATGGCGGCTTCGGGCGCCAAACTCGTCGAGGTCGGCGCCACCAACCGCACACATTTGGGCGACTACGAGCGCGCCATCACGCCCGATACGGCGATGATCCTTAAGGTCCATCCTTCCAACTATCGCATCGAGGGTTTCCACGAGGAGGTAGGCTCTCGGGAGCTTGCGGCGCTTGCTCATAAGCATGGCCTGCTCTTCTACGAAGACCAGGGCTCGGGCGCGCTGCTGCCCGACGACATCTTGGTGCGCGGCGGCGAAGAAACCACGCCGGCTTCGGTTTCGGCAGGGCTCGATCTGGTGTCGTGCTCGGGCGATAAGCTGCTCGGTGCCGCACAGGCGGGCATTATTATGGGCCGTCGCGATTTGGTTCAGGCCTGCGGGTCGCATCCGCTTATGCGTGCCCTGCGTCCGGGTAAGCTCGTACTGGCGGCGCTCGAGTCTACACTGCGCATTTACATGGATGGGGCGGATGTTGCCCATCGCGAGGTGCCGGTGCTCAACATGCTCACGCTTCCGCAGGCTCATCTGGAGCGTCGCGCGCGTAAGCTGCGCGAATTGATGGTGGCGGGTCTCGATAAGGCTGGCTGTCCTTGTGCCGTGCAGGTGGAAATCGTCGAGGAATCGTCGACCCCCGGCGGCGGCTCGCTGCCTACCGTCGAGCTGCCCACCATGTGCGTTGCCGTAAACCTCGTCGATGAGCGTCTTTCCGTTGACACACTCAAGCGCTCGCTCGTCCAAGATTTCGACACGCCGGTCGTCACGCGCACCTCGCACGACCGCATTCTGTTTGATGTGCGCACGCTCGTTGGCGACCGCGATATCGAGACGGCGGCAACGACGCTCGTCGCGTGCGTTAAGAAGGCGATTGCTCGATGAGTGAGGTTAAAGCGCTGGTGGAGTGTCCCGTTATCGTTGGCACGGCGGGCCACGTCGACCACGGTAAGTCGGCGCTGATCGAGGCACTGACCGGCAAGAATCCCGACCGTCTGGAGGTTGAGCGCCGTCGCGGTATGACCGTGGAGCTTGGCTTTGGCGAGCTGGCGCTGCCGAGCGGCAAGATCGTCGGCCTGGTCGACGTGCCGGGCCACGCGCATTACCTGCGCGCCATGGTGCAGGGTGCCACGGGCATTGATGTTGCCGTGTTGGTGGTCTCTGCCGTCGAGGGCGTGATGCCGCAGACCCGCGAGCACGTGCATGTGCTAGAGCTGCTGGGCGTCACGCATATGGTGGTCGCGCTGACGATGTGCGACCTTGCCGATGCCGAGATGACCGAGCTTGCCGAGCTCGATGTCGATGACTTTTTGTCGGGTACCGTGTTTGCGGGCGCGCCGATTGTGCCCGTGTCGTCTAAGACGGGCGAGGGGATCGACGGGCTGCTTGCGGTGCTCGACGAGCAGGTAAGTGCCTGCTGGGATGCCTGCCGCGACCGTGCCGAGCGCACCGATGCCGCGCCGCGCCTGCCGATTGACCGCTGCTTTACGATTAAGGGCGTCGGCACTGTCGTAACGGGAACGCTGCACGATGCGCCGGTTGCGGTGGGCGACGAGCTAATGGCTTTGCCGTCGCGTACGGTCTGTCGCGTGCGCGGGATTCAGGTGCATGGCGATACGCCGCGCGCGCTGCCTGGTCAGCGTGTGGCGCTCAACCTAGTTGGTGACGGTGTCGCGGCGCTTGACCGCGGCGAGTTGCTGGGCGTGGCGAATCGCTTTGGTCAGACGTTACGCTTTATGATGACGTTCACCTACCTGGGCCGTGAGGGAGCCAAGCCGCGTGTGCTCGAGTCGGGTGCGCGCGTGCATGTGATGGCCGGCACGGCCGAGGTTGTCGGTCGCATCATACTTTTGGAGGGCGAGGCCCCCATGGCGGTGGGCGAGACCCGTACCGTGCAGGTGCGCCTGGAGGAGCCGCTGCCGCTGCGCGCCGGAGACCACGCCGTGGTGCTGTCGTATTCGCCCGTTATGCTCATCGGCGGCGGGCGCGTGCTGCTTTCGCGCTGCCGCCGCTCGCGCGAGCTTTCGGCGGGGGAGCGCACGCTGCTTGCAGCGCTTGAGGCCGGCGATACCGCGGGCGGTTTGGGCGCTTGGCTGGCGCTGCAGATGCTGCCGGTTACGGCGGTTGATGTTACCGACGCTTTGGATCTTGGTGTCGGCGAGGTCGATTCCGCACTGCGCGGGTTGGTGTCGCAGGGCTCCGTTCGCAAGCTTGCCGTGGGTGATGCGGACTACTTGGCGGACGCCACGGTGCTCGACGCCGCGATGGATGCACTGGCGGCGACCCTGTCAGCCATGCATACGGCGGCTCCCAAGGAGACGGGCTTTACGCCTGGCGCCGTTGCCCATGCTGCGTGGTCTGCCGCTGATGAAGGCGTTGCCGCGGCTCTGATTGCCGAGGGCTGCTCGCGTGGCGTGTGCGCCGCCGAGGGCGCCGAGGTATTCGATCCGCATTCGGCCGCCGCGGCGGCACGCGTGGTGCGAGAGGCTTGCGAACGTATCGTTGCCTTGCTGGACGAAGCTGGCCTCGATGCACCGACGTTGCCCGAGGTGGGCGAGCAGCTGCAGCTCGATCGCGACACCATGACGCGTGCCCTGCGCGAGCTTTCGCTCAACCGCTCGATCGTGAAGGTCGAGCGCGACGTTGCCCTGTCCGCTGCCGCCGAGGCCCATGCGCGCGAGCTTGTTGCCGCAGCCATCGCCGATGCCGGTGGCGCTGCCACCACGAGCGTGCTGCGCGAGGCCCTGGGTGTGTCGCGCAAGCGCGCCATCAGCATCTTGGAACACCTGGATGCCGTGCGCTTTACGGTGCTCGACAAGGAAGCCGGCGGCCTGCGCTCCCTACGCTAGGCCGGTCACTCGCCCCCGCCTCCTCAGTTGCGGTGAAATAGTTCCTATTTGGAGGCTTTGGCAGCAAATACAAGAACTATTCCACCGCAACTTCTTGCTCGTCTTTTTGGGATGGAGCCGTTTCGGTTTGGTAAAATACCTCCGCACTTGGGAACGGATGGGCTCCGGTGGGCTCCGCGGTCCTCAAAACCGTTGCGAGGCGTGCAAAACGTCTTGGATGTGTTCGATTCACATACGTTCCCGCCATACGCTACCAGCGCTTTTGTGCTCGCGGTCTTGCTGCGTGCCGCAAAGGCGCTGTTTTGTTTTTGCACGAGCTTTTCGTGGCGCCGCTATTTCGGCGGCTGTATTTAGCTTCGTGCACCGGGTTTCGAGCATGCCGATGGAGGTGTTTTGCCGTATGACTACCGTAAGACGAGCCAATCTTTCTTGCGTCGTCCAGGCGGGCGGGCTGTCGTCGCGCATGGGCCGCGATAAGGCGCGCATGACGTTTTGCGGCGAACCGCTCATCGAGCGCGTGCTGGGTCGGCTGGCGACAGTTGCCGGCGAGTTGGTCGTGACGACTTCGCGCTCCAGCGAGCTTGCCTATCTTGAGGAGCGCGCGTTTGGCGGTCTGGTGCCGCGAATAGTGTCGGACCTTGAGGGGCCGGCGGGCGCCATGCGCGGCATCGCGAGTTCGCTGACTGCAGCCCGGCTGCCTCTCGTGGCTATCGTCGCCTGTGATATGCCGTTTGTCTCTTCGGAGCTGATCGGTGCCCTTGCCAATCGTGTTGAGGCCGAGGCGCTCGACGTGTGCGTGCCGCGCGAGGAGCGGGGGATTGAGCCGCTTTGCGCCGTCTGGCGCCGTGACGCGTGTACGCCGGTTGCCCACGAGCTGCTCGCCTGCGACCGTCAGCGAATTCGCTGCCTGATCGACCGAGTGAACGCTGGGTATTTGGATGAGCCTCAGATTGTTGAGGTCGCAGGCTCGACGCTCTGCTTCGAGAACGTCAATACGCCCGAGGAGTTTGCGGCGGCCGAGTTACTCGCATAGACGATTGGAGTTGCCATGTCTTACGATATTTGCCCCGACACGGGAGAGCCTTGCACTTGCGATGGTTCCGAGCCCTGTACCTGCGGCTGCGGTGGCTGTGGGCATACTGCGGATGAGGGAGCGGCCGCCGCGGCGTATCGTGAGGCACACCGCGAAGGCCCATCCGGTGATGCCCTCGACCACGAGCGCAAGATTATCGTGTCGTTTGACAGCACCTTCGATGTGATGGAATGCGAACAGCTGTGTCTTGCCGCCGGTGTGCCCGGGCGCATCATGCCACTGCCCGGCTCCATTACCGCCGGCTGCGGGCTGTGCTGGGCCATGCCGTTCTCGGGCGATGCGCTCGCCGCCTTCCGCGCTGCCACCGAAGGCCGCGTAAGCCCCGCCGACTACCATCAACTCGTCCTCTAACCACCCACACCACCACAAAGGTGCCTGTCCCTAATGTGATGGTTTGGAACACGTGGACGAAACAGGTTTGAAACACGGGTTTTGCATGTCGGGCACTCAAAAACGCTTCTACCTGCATCGTAATCAAAACGAAACATCTGCCCGTCTGCTTATGCGAAACTTTCCCGCAACAGTGCGATATTATCCATACTCGATAAAGTTCGCGGCGCATAGGGTGCCGCGATCAACATTTTTCGTTTCCCATCATTGGAGGAAGCATGAGCTACACGCAGAAAGTTCTCGAAGAGCTCAAGGCCCGCTATCCCGAGCAGCCTGAGTTCATCCAGGCCGCGACCGAGATCCTCGGCACCATTCAGCCGGCGCTCGACGCCCACCCCGAGTACGAGGAGGCCGCCCTGCTGGAGCGCCTCGTCGAGCCCGAGCGCATCGTCATGTTCCGTGTTCCCTGGGTCGACGACCAGGGCAAGGTTCAGGTCAACCGCGGCTATCGCGTCGAGTTCAACTCTGCCATTGGACCCTACAAGGGCGGCCTGCGCTTTAATCCGACGGTCACCCTGGGTATGCTCAAGTTCCTTGGCCTGGAGCAGATCCTCAAGAACAGCCTGACCACCCTTCCCATGGGCGGCGGCAAGGGCGGCTCCGACTTTGACCCCAAGGGCAAGTCCAACAACGAGATCATGCACTTCTGCCAGTCCTTTATGACCGAGCTCTATCGCCACATTGGCCCCAACACCGACGTTCCCGCAGGCGACCTGGGCGTTGGCGGCCGCGAGGTTGCCTACCTGTTCGGTCAGTACAAGCGCCTGACCAACGAGTGGACCGGCGTCCTTACCGGCAAGGGTCTCTCCTTTGGCGGCTCGCTCGCCCGTACCGAGGCCACCGGCTACGGTCTGGCCTACTTTGTGGACGAGTACCTCAAGAGCCGCGGCGACTCCTTCGAGGGCAAGAACGTCGTCGTTCACGGCTCCGGCAATGTCGCCATCTACGCCGTCCAGAAGGTTTCCCAGCTCGGCGGCAAGGTGCTCGCCTGCTCCGACACCCACGGCTGGGTCGAGGATCCCGACGGCATCGACTACACCGTGCTCGAGCACGTCTACAACAAGAAGCGCTCCGGCCACGACAAGGGCGTCACGCTCGCTATGTACGTTGACGAGAAGCCCAACGCCGTGTGGCACGAGGGCGACGGCCGCGGCGTGTGGCAGCTTCCCTGCGACATCGCGCTGCCTTGCGCTCGCGAGAACACGCTGCTGCTCGAGGATGCCCAGGCGCTCGTCGCCAACGGCTGCAAGGTGGTCGGCGAGGGCGCGAACATGCCCACGACCATCGAGGCTACGACCTACTTCCAGGAGAACGGCGTCGCCTTTATGCCCGGTAAGGCTGCCAACGCCGGCGGCGTGCTCGTGTCCGGCCTGGAGATGAGCCAGAACGCTGAGCACCTGTCCTGGACCTTCGAGGAGGTCGACGGCAAGCTCGAGCAGCTCATGCGCGGCATGTTCCACAACGTGGACGACACCGCCAAGGAGTATGGCCAGGAGGGCAACTTCGTCATGGGCGCCAACATCGCCGGCTTCCTGAAGGTCGCCGACGCCATGCTCGCCCAGGGCGTCTGCTAATTCTTCGCTCGACATAGCATTGAGGAAGGCTTCCAGTCATCTTGGCTGGGAGCCTTTTTCTGTGGTGGTGAGGGTTGTGCCCCCTCGTTTGGTACACTAAAAGATACTGGACAAGTGGAGAGATGGGGGAGAACGTGCTCAAGTTCGGTACCTACGTCCGTGTTGGAAACGCGGCCGAAGCCTATGAGCTCTTGCAGAAGAACCGCAACAACAAGATTGTGGGCGGCGGCATCTGGATGCGCCTGGGTTCGCGTCGTGTGGCGACGGCGATTGACCTTTCGGCCTGCGGACTCGATCGGATCGAGGAGACCGAGACCGAGTTTCGCATCGGTGCCATGTGCACCCTGCGCCAGCTCGAGCGTCATGCCGAGCTCAACGCGCTTGTCAATAATGTCTTTGAGTTCGCCGTCCACGACATCGTGGGCGTGCAGCTGCGCAATACCGCCACGGTGGGCGGCAGCATCTACGGCCGCTTTGGCTTCTCGGACGTTCTCTCCGCCTTCCTCGCGCTCGATTCCTATGTTGAGCTGACGGGTGCCGGTCGCGTGCCGCTCGCCGAGTTCGTGGACATGGGCTACGTGCGCGACGTGATCGAGCATGTCGTGGTCGTCAAGCACGATTACCGTGCGAGCTACGAGGCCGTGCGCAAGGCCGCGACGGACTTCCCCTCCTTAAACGTTACCGCCGCCTGGTGGGACAACAGCTGGCATGTCACTGTGGGTGCCCGCCCGCTGCGTGCGACCCTGCTGCAGGGCGAGGCATGCGGCCTTACTGCCGAGCAGCCTTCCGAGGACGAGCTTCGCGCCCTGGCCGCATCTGTGCGCTCGCTGAGCTACGGCACTAACCTGTGGGGCTCGGCCGACTACCGCCGTCGCATCTCGGCGCCGCTTGCCGTGCAGGCCGTGCGCCGCGCCGCCGGCATCGAGCTTTCTGCCGCGCTTGCCCGCGAGCTCGAGACCGTGCAGGTCCCCAAGTTTGCCACGGACGAGTATTCCTGCCGCCGCGTGCCCGGCGTCGATTCTAGTGAGGTGCGCTAATGGCTGCCAAACTCATCGATCTTTCCTTTACGCTCAACGGCCGCAAGGTCAAGGTCCAGATTGCCCCCGACACCATGCTCTTTGCGCTTTTGCGCGAGCAGGGTTGCGCGTCGGTGCGCTGTGCCTGCGAAACCACCAACTGCGGCCTGTGCACGGTGTGGCTCGACGGCGACCCGGTGCTGAGTTGCTCGGTTCCCGCGGCGCGCGTCGAGGGTCGTACCATCACCACGCTTGAGGGCCTTAAGGCCGAGTCTGAGGCACTGGCCCGTGCGATGGCTGCCGAAGGCGCCGAGCAGTGCGGTTTTTGCGCCCCCGGCCTCATTATGAACGTGCTGGCGCTTGCCCGCGCCGCCAAGGAGGACCCGAGCCTCGTCGCTACACGCGAGGAGCTCTCGCGCCAGCTCGCCGGCAACCTCTGCCGTTGCAGCGGCTACGAGAGCCAGCTGCGCGCCATCGTGCGCTTCCTCAACGAGTTCGGCGTGCAGGTGGGCTTTGAGATGCCCGAGCTGCCGGTCAACGACACCAGCTGCGACGGTGTCTCCTACAAGCAGATCACTCGCAAGCAGCCCAAGAAGGACTCGAAGGCCCTGCTCGAGGGGCGTCCCGTCTACACGGGCGACTTGGTGCCCGCCGGCGCCCTGATCGTCAAGCTCAAGCGCAGCCCGTATGCCCGCGCCAAGATCCGCTCCATCGATACGTCGCGTGCCCTGAAGGTGCCCGGCGTGGTGGGCGTCTACACCTACGAGGACGTGCCCAAGCGCCGCTTTACCATCGCCGGCCAGAGCTATCCGCAGCCGAGTCCCTACGACCGCCTGATCCTCGAGAACCTCGTCCGTTACCAAAACGAGGAGGTGGCGATCGTCGCCGCCGAGACCGAGGAGGCCGCCGACAAGGCGCTCAAGCTCATCAAGGTCGACTACGAGGTGCTCGAGCCCCTGCTCGACTTTACCCAGGCACTCGATAACGAAATCGTGGTCCACCCCGAGGGCGACGTGACCTTTATGTTTCCGCAGGGCGGCGATGTTCCGCGCAACCTGGTGTGCAGCGGTACCAGCGATTTTGGCAACCTTGACGAGGCGTTCGCCCAGAGCGACATCGTCTTCACCCGCACCTACACCAGCCAGGCCACGCAGACCGCGCCCATGGAAACCTTCCGCGCCTTCGCGGCGACCGACGCCTTCGGCCGCATCTCGGTGACCACCTCTACGCAGGTGCCCTTCCACGTGCGCCGCATGGTCGCGCAGTCGCTCGACATTCCGCAGTCGCAGGTGCAGGTCATCAAGCCGCGCATCGGCGGCGGTTTTGGCTCCAAGCAGACGGGCTGCTGCGAGATCTTCGTGGCGTTCGTGACCCAGCAGACCGGTCGTCCGAGCTACTGCTGCTACACCCGCGAGGAGACCATCACCGCGGGCAACTCGCGACATCAGATGCAGATGACCGTCAAGTTGGGCGCCATGAACGACGGCACCATCACGGCCATCGACCTACATACGCTGTCCAACGCCGGCGCCTATGGCGAGCATGCCACCACGACGATCGGCCTCTCGGGCCACAAGAGCCTGCCCATCTACAACCATGTGAAGGCGAGCCGCTTTAGCTGGGACGCCGTCTACACCAATACCAACCGCGGCGGCGCGTATCGCGGCTACGGTGCTACCCAGGGCCAGTTTGCCGTGGAGAGTGCCGTCAACGAGCTCGCCGACATGCTGCACATGGACCCCGCCGACCTGCGCCTTAAGAACATCGTGCACGAGGGCGAGATCATGCCGCAGTACTACAACGAGAAGCTCAACGCCTGCGCACTCGACCGCTGCCTGCTGCGCGCGATGGAAATGATCGGCTGGCGCGACAAGCCGCTGGCCGTGGACCTGGGCGACCGCGTGCGCGCCCTGGGCTGCGCGCTCACCATGCAGGGCTCGGGCATCTCCAACGTGGACATCGCCGGCATCGACATGCGCTTGGAAGAGGACGGCTTCATTACCATCGGCACCGGCGCCACCGATAACGGCATGGGCGTCGATACGATTCTGGCGCAGATTGCTGCCGAGGAGCTGGGCGTGGAGAGCTCGCAGATCGTGGTGCGCGGCGTAGACACCGATGTGTCGCCGTTCGACGCCGGCTCGTACGCGAGCTCCGGTACCTACGTGACGGGCCTTGCCGCCAAGAACGCCGCGACCGAGCTGCGCGAGAAGATCTGCGCCAAGGCCGCCCAGATGTGGGACGTGGACGCCGCCGACGTGGTCTTCGATGGCCAGTACGTGCGCCTGTCTGACGAGCGTGCCGCGCGCGAGCAGAACCGTTACCTCACGCTGCGTGACTTTGCCAACCTGTGCGTCAAGAACATTGCGGGCGGCGACGCGCTCACCTCGCATGCCTCTGCCTGCCTGCCGGTTTCGCCTCCGCCGTTTATGGCTGGCATTGCCGAGGTCGAGGTCGACAAGGCCACCGGCAAGGTGACCGTGGTGGACTACGCGGCGGCCGTCGACTGCGGCACTGTGATCAACGAGGCGCTCGCGCGCGTCCAGGCCGAGGGCGGTATTGCCCAGGGCATCGGCCACGCGCTCTACGAGATTGTCGAGCACGACGACCGCGGCCGCCTGCGCACCGGCAACTTTATGAGCTACAAGCTGCCCACGCGTCTGGATATCGGCAGCATTCGCGTGGCCTTTGAGCCGAGCTACGAGCCGACGGGCCCGTTTGGCGCCAAGTCGATCGGCGAGGTCGTCATCAACACGCCGCTCGCCGCCGTTGCCTCGGCCGTGGCACACGCCACCGGACATCAGGTACGCTCGCTGCCGATCACGCCCGAGAAGGCCCTGCTGGGGGAGTAGCGGGTCATCGAACAAGTCGTAATTGGCGGGGCGGGGCAACTCGCCCCGCCTTTTGCACTCGTGGTGAGGTCGTGAGCCTGTAAAACGTGTGCGTGCGCTTGTCGCTCGTATCTGCTATCATTCCTAATCTGTGCGCTCATGCGGGCGTGGCGGAATTGGTAGACGCGCCAGATTTAGGTTCTGGTGGGATTCCCGTGAAGGTTCGAGTCCTTTCGCCCGCACCAACGCACCCGCGTCGGCTTATGCCCTCGCGACGCTTGTTGCATAAAGGTACCAGCACCTCAGATAAGCTGGGCAGTATGAGGAGGAACGTGTTGAACATCACCGCTTCTGACGTCAAGGACGCCAAGCTCACCGCTACGGTCACCATCCCGGCCGCCGACGTCGACGCCGCGATCAAGAAGGCCTACAAGGAGACCGCCAAGAAGTACCGCTTCCCGGGCTTCCGTGCCGGTAAGGCTCCCCGTCCGGTCATCGACTCCGCTCTTGGCGCCGAGGCTACCCTCGCTCAGGCCACCAACGACCTGATCGCCGCCAACGAGCCCGCCGTCCTCAACGAGCTGGACATCGTCCCCACCAAGAACGGTGACTACAAGGAGCTCGACCTCGCCAAGGATCACGAGGACTACACCTACACCGTCGAGTTCTCCCTGCGTCCCGCCGCTGAGCTCTCCTCCTTCGACGCCGTCGAGATCGAGATGCCTCCCGCGGAGGTCACCGAGTCCGAGATCAACAACCAGGTCGAGATGCTCCTCAACTACCGTGCCACCTTCGAGGACGTCGAGGGTCGTGCCGTCGAGGCTGACGACTATGTGACCGTCGACCTCAAGGCCGTCGAGAACGCTGACAACTTCGCCGCCGAGGGCCGCATGCTCATCGCCGGTAGCGACAGCAACCCCAAGGAGTTCAACGAGGCCCTGATTGGCGCCAACGTTGACGACGTCAAGTCCGTCACCTGGACCGACGAGGTCGAGGAGGGCGAGGAGGCCGAGACCCACACCGTCGAGGTCACCGTCAAGGGCATCAAGGTCCGCAACACCCCCGAGCTCACCGACGAGCTCGTCAAGTCCGACTTTGGCTTCGACAGCATCGACGCCATGCGCGACGCCATTAAGCTCGAGATCGAGCAGGACAAGGCTTCCCGCCTCCCGGCCGAGAAGGAGAACCGTTGCGTCGCCGCTCTCGCTGAGCGTCTGCAGCTCGACGAGATGGACGCCGACTACGAGCAGTCCGTCTTTGAGGAGCTTGGCCAGAACTTCCTGTCCAACCTCGCTGCCCGCGGCATGACCCTCGACACCTGGCTGCCGGCTTCCGGCCTGACCATGGAGCAGTTCGTCGGCGACCTGCACAAGCAGGCCAACGACGTTGCCCGCGAGTCCCTGGCGCTCGACGCCCTCGCCCGTGAGCTCAAGATCGAGGTCACCGAGGACGACGTCAACGCCGAGTTCGAGAAGGCTGGCGTCAAGGACGTCGAGGCTTCCAAGGCCGAGTTTATCGCCGATGGCCGTATGCCTGCCGTCCGCGAGTCCATCCGTCGCTCCAAGGCTGTCGACCACCTGGTCGAGAACGCCAAGGTGACCGAGGTCGACGAGACCGCCAAGGACGCCGAGTAATTCTCGCCACCTTGCCCGCGAGCGCATGCATGTGCCCGTGATGGGGTAAAGTTATACACCGGTTATCCGGTTGCTTCGTACGGTGCCAGCCAATGCATAGCATGCGGGCACCGTACGTTTGTCTAGAACCACTATTGGTCCGTAAGAGAAATGGAGATGCGTATGATCGCTAAGTTCGATTCCGCCCTCGTGCCATACGTTATCGAGCAGACGCCGCGCGGCGAGCGCAGCTACGATATCTATTCGCGCCTGCTCAACGACCGCATCATCTTCTTGGGCGAGGAGATCAACTCCGTCAGCGCCAATCTGGTCGTTGCCCAGCTGCTGCATCTTGAAAGCCAGGATGCCGAGAAGGATATCTCGCTCTACATCAATTCGCCCGGCGGCGAGGTTTACTCCGGCCTGGCGATTCTGGACACCATGAACTTCATTAAGCCGCAGGTCTCCACCATCTGCGTCGGTATGGCTGCGTCCATGGCCGCGGTGCTGCTTTCGGCCGGCGCCAAGGGTAAGCGCTTCTGCCTGCCGCACTCCAAGGTCATGATTCACCAGCCCAGCGGCGGTGCCCAGGGCCAGCAGACCGAGATCGAGATCGTGGCCGAGGAGATCAAGAAGACTCGCCGCGAGCTCAACCAGATTCTTTCCGACGCCTCGGGTCAGCCTATCGAGAAGGTCCAGGCCGATACCGAGCGCGACAACTACCTCACGGCTGCCGAGGCCCTCGACTACGGTCTGATCGACCGCATTGTCACCTCGCGCGACCTCGCCGCGAAGGACGCCTAGGATGGCCGGTAACATGCAGGACGGCTTCGACGAAAACGGCAACCCCATCCGCTGCTCCTTCTGCGGAAAAGAGCAGGGTCAGGTTCGTCGCTTGGTGAAGGGCCCGACCAACATCTTTATCTGTGACGAGTGCGTTGCCGCCTGCTCCGAGATTCTTGAGGAGTCGCTGGCTTCGGACTTTATGGACGCCGCTCGTAACGGCAAGCTGCCGGGCTTCCTCAACGACCATGGCCAGGCTGCCGGTCAGCCTGCTGTAGATCCTGAGGCCGAGGGTTTTGAGCTGGAGGACGACGCCCGACAGGTCATTACGCATGTGCCGACGCCGCACGAGATCTATGATGAGCTTTCGGCCTATGTCATGGGCCAGGAGGACGCCAAGCGCGCCATGTCGGTTGCCGTGTACAACCACTATCGCCGCGTGATCGAGGGCGGCGCCGCGCTTTCGGCCTTTGACGACGGCTTGGACTCGCAACTCGACGATGATATGGATGAGGTGGAGCTCGCCAAGTCCAACATCCTGCTGCTCGGTCCCACCGGTACCGGCAAGACCCTGTTGGCCCAGACGCTCGCGCGCATCCTCGAGGTGCCGTTTGCCATCGCCGATGCCACTGCGCTTACCGAGGCCGGCTACGTGGGTGAGGACGTGGAGAACATCCTGCTCAAGCTCATCAACGCCGCCGATGGCGATATTGAGCGCGCGCAGGTTGGCATTATCTACGTGGACGAGATCGACAAGATCGCCCGCAAGGCCGAGAACCTCTCCATTACCCGCGATGTTTCGGGCGAGGGCGTTCAGCAGGCGCTGCTTAAGATTCTTGAGGGCACGGTGGCCAGCGTTCCGCCCACCGGCGGCCGCAAACATCCCCAGCAGGAGTTGCTGCAGATCGACACGACCAACATCCTGTTCATCTGCGGCGGTGCCTTTGTGGGCCTGGATAAGATCATCGCCGATCGCGTGGGCAACAAGGGCGTGGGCTTTAACTCCGAGATTGCCGGCCCCACCTCGGTCGACGAGAACGACCTGCTGCGCCAGGTGCTCCCGCAGGACCTCAACGCCTTTGGCATGATCCCCGAGTTTGTGGGACGTACGCCCGTCGTCACCCAGACGCAGGCGCTCGACGAGGATGACCTGGTGTCGATCCTGACCGAACCCAAGAACGCCGTGGTCCGTCAATACCGTAAGATGTTCCAGCTCGAGGACGTTGAGCTTGAGTTTGAGGACGCCGCCCTGCACGAGATCGCCCGCATGGCGCTCGCCCGCAAGACCGGCGCCCGCGGTCTGCGCTCCATCTGTGAGGACGTGCTGCAGCAGACGATGTTCGACCTGCCCAGCGAGGAGGGTGTTTCCAAGGTCGTTGTGACCGAAGCCTCCGTCAAGGGCGAAGAGCAGCCCCAGCGCATCTACGGGTAAATAGCTTGAATCCAGGCCCCGCGGCAACCACCGCGGGGCCTGCCATTTAGGGACAGGTTTATTTTGGTCGGTTTTATATGGGCAAATGTCGTTTCCCCTGATAAAACCTACCAAAATAAACCTGTCCCTTTTCGGCAGGTATGCCTGTGCTATTCTGTGAGATTGTCAAGTTAGTACCTTCAGACTGAAGTAATCGATACCTAAGGCGTGTCCGCCTGCTTGGTTTTCGTAGATTCCGCATGAGCCGAAGAGCACTTAATGTGCTCTTCGTGCGAGTCAGGACCTGACCGAGCGAAAACCAAGCAGGCGGACACGCCGACGGGCAAGGGAGAGATATATGGAAGAGATGCCCAAGAACTACGATCCGTCGACCAACGAGCCGGCGATCCTGCAGAAGTGGCTCGACGGCGGCTACTACAAGCGCCGTGAGGGCGTGGGCGACTGCACCGTCACCATTCCGCCTCCCAACGTTACCGGCAAGCTTCACATGGGTCACGCTACCGACGACTCCATCCAGGACGCCATCATTCGTATGGCCCGCATGCGCGGCAAGTCCACGCGCTGGGTGCTCGGAACCGATCACGCCGGTATCGCCACGCAAACCAAGGTCGACAAGAAGCTCAAGAGCGAGGGCATTAGCCGCCTGGAGATCGGTCGCGACAAGTTTGTCGACGCTTGCTGGGATTGGACCCACGAGTACGGCGGCATCATCGTCGAGCAGATCAAGCGCATGGGCTGCTCCGTCGACTTCGACAACGAGCGCTTCACCATGGACGAGGACTACGCGCAGGCCGTGCGCAAGGTGTTCTGTGACTGGTACCACGACGGCCTGATCTACCGTGGCAAGCGCATCGTCAACTGGTGCCCCAACTGTACCACCGCCATCTCGGACGACGAGGCCGAATATAAGGACGAGAAGGGCCACCTGTGGCACCTGCGTTACCCGCTGACCGAGCCGGTTAACGGCCAGGACTACATCGTCGTCGCCACCACGCGCCCCGAGACCATGCTCGGCGACACGGGCGTCGCCGTCTCCCCGAAGGACCCCGAGAAGGCCGCCTTCGTGGGTAAGACCGTCAAGCTCCCCATCGTCAACCGCGAGATCCCCATCTTTGAGGATTGGCATGTCGACGCTAACTTTGGCTCGGGCTTCGTCAAGGTCACCCCGGCTCACGACCCCAACGATTACGCCATGGGTCAGGCCCACGACCTGCCGCAGATCAACATTTTCGACGAGCACGCGGTAGTCGTCGAGGGCTACGGCGAGTTCACCGGCATGACCCGCGAGGAGTGCCGCGAGGCCGTCATTAAGTGGTTTGAGGAGCATGACCTGCTCGATCACGTCGAGGACCACGACCACTCCGTCATGCACTGCTACCGTTGCGACGCCGCGCTTGAGCCGTGGCTGTCCGAGCAGTGGTTTGTGGCCGTTGACAAGCTCAAGGGGCCGGCGCTCGACGCCGTCAACTCCGGCAAGGTCACCTTCCACCCCGCGCGCTGGACGCAGACCTACACCACCTGGATGGAGAACCTCAAGGACTGGTGTATCAGCCGCCAGCTGTGGTGGGGCCACCGCATTCCCGTGTTCTACTGCGAGGACTGCGGCTGGGAGGACGCCCTTACCGAGGACACCGATGTGTGCCCCAAGTGCGGCGGCCATCACGTGCACCAGGACGAGAACGTGCTGGACACCTGGTTCAGCTCGCAGCTGTGGACCTTCGCCACGCAGGGCTGGCCGCAAAAGCCGGAGCTGCTCGAGGGTCATCACCCCACGACGGCGCTCGTCACCGCGCGCGACATCATCGCGCTGTGGGTCGCCCGCATGGTCATGAGCTCGCTGTATTTCCTGGACGAGGTGCCGTTTAAAGACGTCGTCATCTACCCGACGATCCTTGCCAAGGACGGCAGCCGCATGTCCAAGTCCAAGGGCAACGGCGTTGACCCCATGGACCTCATTGGCATGTACGGTGCCGACGCCATGCGCTACAACCTGCTCACGCTGTGCACCAACAATCAGGACGTCAAGTTTGACGCGAACATCGACAAGAAGACCAAGAAGCTTATCGACAGCCCGCGTACCGACCAGGCCAAATCGTTTGTGACCAAGATCTGGAACGCCAGCCGCTTCCTGCTTATGAACATGGAGGGCTACACGCCCGGCGAGCCCGTCGTTGAGACGCCGGCCGACGCCTGGATGTTCAGCCGCCTGGCAAAGGCCGTGAAGATGGTCACCGAGGGTATTGAGAACTACACCTTTGGCGACATGGCCCGCGGCGTGCAGCAGTTTTTCTGGAACGAGGTCTGCGACTGGTACGTTGAGGTCACCAAGGCCCGCCTGAAGGGCGAGGGCCGTCTGCAGGCTCAGCGCAACCTGATCTTTGTGCTCGACACCTCCATTCGCCTGATGCACCCGCTTATGCCGTTTGTCACCGAGGAGATTTGGGACAACATGCCGGCGAGCGTGCTCGACCTGGACGCCGAGGGCAACGTGGACCGTGCCGAGGCGCTCATGATCGCCAAGTGGCCCGAGCCCGCCGACTACGCCAAGTATGTTGACGAGGACGCCGAGCGCGCGTTTGAGCTGTGCCGCGCCGTTGTGTCTGCCGCCCGCGCCACCCGTTCGCGTTATCGCTTGAGCCCCAAGGCCGAGCTCGACGTGGTCGTGCGCGCCGGTGCCGAGGACATCGAGAAGCTCGAGAGCCTGCGCTCGACCATCGAGCCGCTGGCCAACACCACTTCGCTGATCATGGGTACCGACGTCGAGAAGCCGGCTGCGAGCATCGCCGTGGTTGATAGCGGCGTCGAGGTCTTTGTGGTGCTCGAGGGCAAGGTTGATCTTTCGGCCGAGAAGGCGCGCCTGGAGAAGGAGATTGCCGCGGCCCAGAAGGAGCTCGCCGGCTGCGAGAAGACGCTCGCGAACGAGGGCTTTGTGGCCAAGGCCGCGCCCGCGGTGGTCCAGAAGAAGAGGGACCGTGCAGCTGAGCTCAAGGAGATCCTGGCGGCGCTGACTGCTCAGGTTGCTGACTTCTCGTAGGCGGTACTGGGGGACGCGGTTTGGGGCATTGCTCGCTACTGCGGACAGTCCTGCTCGCACGAAGGCCACATTAAGTGGCCTTCGGCTCGTGCGGAACTTGTATCGAGCAAAGCCCCAAACCGCTCCCATGGCGGTTACGGGGGCGTCCGCTGCCTGGTAGGGCCACTTGGTTGTGGCCTTGATTCTGCTGCAAGCGGTGTTTGGCTGATATTTTGAATGGGAGGGGCTCGTTGTTTATTACGGGCCTCTTTTTATGTTGAGGGGACTTTGGGTTATGGCTAAGCGTTCTGGGTCGTATGTCGTTCCTTTCTCGTATGAGTTGCTTTCGTTTGATGAGGCTGTGGGGCTGGCTGCCGATACGGGGCGGATTTCTGGGGATGCTGGTCCTCTGCTCGAGACGGTTATCGATATGCTCGATGAGTTGGGGCGTCCGGACGAGTATTTCGATTGCATCCAGGTTGCCGGTACCAATGGCAAGACTTCGACCACGCGTTTTTCGGCTGCTATCCTTCGCGGCGAGGGGCTCAAGACCGCGCTGTATACGTCGCCGCAGCTGGTGCGTTATCCCGAGCGCATGGAGGTTGACGGGCGCGTTGTGAGCGACGAGGCCTTTGCCCGTGGTGTTTCTGCCGCTGTTGAGGCGGGGCGTCGAGTCAATGCCCGTCGTGTGACAGCGGGGGAGCGTGCCTATTCCATCACGCCGTTTGACCTGCTGACGGCTGCCGCACTTGTAGTGTTTGCCGAGGCCGCGGTGGATGTTGCCGTGCTCGAGGTTGGCATGGGCGGGCGTTGGGACGCCACGAGTGCGACCGATCCCGTCGCCGTTGCCATTACGGGCATCGGGCTCGATCACACACGTATTTTGGGCGACACGCTCGAGGCCATTGCGGGGGAGAAGGCTGCGGTTATCAAACCCGGGCGCTTGGTTGTTTTGGGCGAGGGCACGCACGAGGCGAGCGTTCAGCGCGTGATGGATGCCCGCTGCCGCGAGTGCGGCATCGTGCCGCTCGTGGTAAGTCACGCTACGACTAAGGTGCCGGCGCATGTGGGCGACACGGTTGAGTTTAGCTGCACCACGCCGCGTGCGATCTATACGTCGAGCATGGTCAAGCCGGCCTATCAGCCGCAGAATGCCGCGTGCGCGATTATGCTGTGCGAGGGGTATCTGGGTCACGAGCTCGATCATGACAAGCTCGATGCGTCACTTATGGGCTGTCCCACACCGGGTCGTTTTGACGTGCTGGGGACCGATCCGCTCAAGCTGATTGACGCCTGTCATAACCCCCAGAGCTGCGAGAACTTTGTAAACGCGCTGGACGAGATCGATCCGTGCGTAAAGAACCGCCCCACGCTGCTGTGCGCTGCGCTGGCCGATAAGGACGTGGCGGGTATCGTTGAGGTTCTGGTTCCGGCCTTTCCGCGCGTAGTCGTGACCCAGACCGATTCCGACCGCGCCCTGCCGGCAGAGGAGCTCGCTGCCCTCGTTGATGCCGATAAGCTCACGGGCGTATATCCGAGTGTGTCCGAGGCCCTCGCTGCCTTCGATGCCGCGGGCGAGTCCTTCGTAGCAGCCGGCACTATCACCCTAGCCGGCGAAGTAGCCGGCCTGCTGCGCTAATCCCGTCCCCTCATCAGTTGCGGTGAAATGGGGACTGTTTTATGGACTAGAAGCCTTAAACAGTCCGTATATCACCGCAACTCAAAAGCAGCTAATTTGGGATGGGGCCATTTTGGCTGTCCTGTGCCCCGAGTTGACTCGCTTGCCACGAAATGGGCCTATTTACTACGTTTGACCGGCAACCCTCGACCATACCGAGAATTGCGAAATCAAAACTGCAGGTAGAGGGCCTGCCATTTTTCAAAAAAGACCCGCATGGTCGACCCATGCGGGTTAAACGTAGTAGATAGCTCGTTTTCGTGGCGCGACGTAATCGCAATGTGACAAAGGGGTTGTCCCTTTGTCACATTGGCTAGTCTAGGCGGACGGGATCGTGGGGGTATGCGTTGAGAATCTCGACGCCGGACTCGGTAACTAGGGCCAAGTCCTCGATGCGGACGCCGGTGCGGCCGGGGAGGTAGATGCCCGGCTCGATGGAGAACGTCATGCCTGGCTCGATAACCTGTTCGTTGACCAGCGAGACGTCGCCCGGCTCGTGGTCCTGTAAGCCGACCGAGTGTCCCAGGCGATGCGTAAAGTACTGCCCATAGCCTGCGTCCTCAATCACGTCGCGCGCGGCACGGTCCAGGTCGCACATGCGAACGCCCGGTGCGATGAGCGCCTCGGCGGCCTCGTTGGCGCGGCGAACGATGTCGTAGATGCGTGCGGTCTCATCGTCCAGCTCGCCCCAAAAGAACGTGCGCGTCATGTCCGAGCAGTAGTTGCGACGACGCCCGCCAATGTCGAACAGCACCACGTCGCCGCGCTTGAGCACGGTGTCGTCGGGCTCGTGGTGCGGGTCGCCGGCGTTAGCACCAAAGCTCACGATGGGCGGAAAGCTAAAGCCCTCGCAGCCGTGCTTGCGATACAGGCCGAGCATCTGGTCGGCAATTTCGCGTTCCGTCACGCCCTCGTGAACGAGCTTGATAGTGTCGGCCATCACAGCGTCGTTGGCGGCCGAGGACACGCGCATGAGCTCCTGCTCCGCGGCATCCTTGTGGGTGCGTGCGGCGGTGACGGCAAAGTCGCCCAGGAAGAACTCGCTCGCGGCGCGGCGATCCATAAGCGGCATCAAAAAGCCGGAGCGCATAACGGTGTCGATGCCCAGCGGTTTGGTCGGATCGACCTCGCGAACGATGGCGTCGGCCACGACGTCAGTATCGGTGTGATAGGCCACGCGGGCATTGTCGTACTCGGGCAGCTGATGCAGCGCGTTGACCAAGATCACAGGTTCGCTATCGCGTGCGAGCAGCACGCCGCAAAAACGCTCGAACATATCGGCATAAAAACCGGTCAGATAGTAAATCGACCACGGGTCGTTTACGAGCAGCTGTGCGCCGGGGTGCTGAGCCTCGAGCGCATCAAGCACGTGCGCCACACGCTGGTCATCGACATGTGCCATACATCGTCCTTTCGCTAGGCTGCCACCATGGTATCCCAAGCCCGGCAGTTGGGGACGTTCCTTTTATGCCGGCACCTTGGGACACTCCTTGGCATGGCCAGCCTGGCAAGTGTGCAGGAAAAAGGAGTCATAAGAGGCCCGTTCCAAATGGGCTGGTTTCAAAAGTATGGCGGATTACGGGGCTGGACCTGTATTACTTAACCATGGGAAAAATCGCGAAATTAAAACCGCAGGTAGATGGCTTGTCAAAAATTGAAAATGGCCGGTATGGATGGGGGTCTCCGAATCAGCCCCGTAATCCGGCATAGTTTTGAAATGGCACTAAAGTAGGCACAAGCTAAATACCGATTCCAAGGATAGTTGCGGTGGAATAGTTCCTGGATGCCGGGGTTTTGGCGGAAATCAGGAACTATTTCACCGCAATTGAAGAGGGCTGGGTGGATGGCGGGGTAGCTAAAAGAGCCCCGTCCCTAATTAGCTACTTGGGCTCGGTTGATGTCCATGCTGGCGATGAGGTTGATGCTTGTGTCGAGGAGGTCTTCCAGTACGACGTCGCCCATGCGGATGGGGGCGTTGACGACTAGGCCGCGGATGAGGTTCATGGCTTGGGCGTGGAGTTCTAGCGGGATGGCTTCGGCCGTGCGCACGGGCAGCAGCACCTCGTCGCTGCCGGATACGGCCACGGTGGTGGTGAGCACGCGCATGGGGCAGGTGAGCTCCTGATGTGCGAACTTATCACCGCGCGGGCATCTGTTGCCGGTCACGGAGCGCACCTCTGCCACGGCGCCGTCTGCGTCACGCTCCACCTCCACGGTCAGGAGGCACTCGGATGGGCAGATGGTGCAGTTGAACTTGAGCGTTTCGATCACGTTATCGCTCATAGTTTATGCCTCCTCGACGGGGTCGACGGATAGGACAATCTCGCTGGCACCCAGGTCGAGTGTGCGCTGAATCACCTTTGCCGGCAGCGGGAAGCTTTCCATAACGCTCGGCTTAAACGCTCGGACCTTGCCGGCGAACAGCTCCTTGCCGTCGGCTAGGATTCGTACGCGGGCGGCGTCGACGGGTCGGCGCACGCGGAAGTTGAGTCTGGTGAGTGTCACAGTCGTAATGCGTCCCGGCAGCGCGTAGCCCGCGATGCCGGCAGGGGAGACAGTGAGCTCCCAGTCCGGAACGGTGCCCGCGCCGGTCCCCAGCGCGTACGCCGCTGCAGCTGCGCCAGCCCTCTCGGACTCGGTCGTTACGTTGTCGGCCAGGTCGTGCACGTGCAGCACGTTGCCGCAGGCAAAGATGCCCGGCACGCCCGTTTGCAGGCTCTGGTCCACCACGGCGCCGCGCGTTCGCGGGTCAAGCTCTACGCCAGCGGCAACCGAAAGCTCGTTCTCGGGAATCAAGCCCACCGAAAGCAGCAGTGTGTCGCACGGAACGATGCGCTCGGTCCCCGGAATGGGCGCCAGGCGCTCGTCGACTTGGCTTACCTCGACGGCTTCCACGCGGTCGTGCCCGATCACGCGTGTGACGGTGGTGGACAGGTGCAGCGGAATGCCAAAGTCGTTCAGGCAGTTCTTCACATTGCGGCGCAGGCCGTTAGCGTACGGCATGAGCTCGTACACGCCCTCGACCGAAATCCCCTCGAGCGTGCAGCGGCGCGCCATGATAAGCCCGATGTCGCCTGAGCCCAAGATGACGGCACGCGAGCCGGGTTTGAGGTTTTCGATATTGATGTATCGCTGCGCCAGGCCGGCCGTAAACACGCCGGCGGGACGACTGCCGGGAATCTTGATCTCGCTGCGCGTGCGCTCGCGACAACCCATGGCAAGGATGACCGCGCGCTCGGTGAGCCGTAGCATGCTGGCGGGGCTCATGAGCGTGACGGTATGGACCGCGGCGTCTTCCGTAGGCTCGCCCGAATCAATCCCAATCACCATGCAGTCCAGGAACAGCGTAATGTCGGTTGCGCGCACCTGGTCGATAAAGCGCTGTGCGTATTCGGGACCGGTGAGTTCCTGTTTAAAGTGCGACAGGCCAAAGCCGGGGTGGATGCACTGGCGGAGGATGCCGCCCAGGTGCTGCTCGCGCTCCACGATGGCCACGCGTGCGCCGGCCTTATGCGCGGCCAGCGCGGCCGCCATGCCTGCAGGCCCGCCGCCGATAACGACCACGTCGAAGGCTTGCGTTTGTACGGCTTCTACGACGCCGCAATCAATCGCACTCGATTTGAACTCCTCCATCCTAGCGCACCCCCTTCAAAGGTCCCTCGACCAACTAGGAGCCGGCGTCCTCCAGTAATACCTCGCTAGGGTTGCAGCCCAACTCGCGCGTCAGAATCGCCACCACGCGGCTCTGGCAAAAGCCGCTCTGACACCGGCCCATACCGGCACGGCAGCGGCGCTTGACGCCCTCGACCGAAACCGCGCCCGGCTGGCGTCGGATCGCGGCCACGATCTCGGCTTCGGGCACCGTCTCGCAGCGGCAGACAATCTGGCCCCACGCGGGATCGGACTCGATCAGCTCCTCCTTGCGCGCCAGTGGTGCGCGGTCAAAGTCGTCCGGCGCGCGGCGAATTGGGTTCCAGTCATCCCGTTCGCGCAAAACCACACCCGCGTCGCGCATAACCTGCTCCATGCGCTCGGCAATGGCCGGCGCGCTCGCCACGCCCGGCGACTGAATGCCTGCCGCCTGGAACAGTCCCGGCACCACGGCCGACTGCCCAATAAAGAAGTCGTTCGTTCCCTGAATGACCGGACGCCCGCCGGCAAATGCGCGCACCACGCGGCGCGTATCCAGATCGGGCACCAGCTTGCGCGCGCCGGTCAGCAGCGCGTTAACGTCGCCGGCGTAGGTCTGCGTGTCGCCCGGATCGCGCACGGCGGCGGTCGCGGTGATCACCGTGTTGCCGTGGACGGTGCCTGTAACGATGACGCCCTTGGAAACCGGCGTGGGAACGGGGTAGAGCGGCATGAGCGCACGTGGCTCCTTGTCCAGCACCACGATGTTGCCCTGGCGCCAGACCATCTGGAACTCCTCGGCGCCCGCCATATGCGAGATGTTTGCGGCGCCGTTGCCCGCGGCATTAATCAAATAGCGGCAACGCACATCACCGGTCGGTGTCACTAGCGTAAAGCGAGCGGTCCCGTCACCGCTCCCGTCGCCAGCGCCGGGAGCTACCTCGATCGCTTCCACCGATGCGGAGCGCATAAACGTCACCCCGTTGGCCACGGCGTTCTCCAGCGCGGCGATGGCAACCTCAAACGGGTCGACAAACCCAGTCGAGGGGCACCACAACGCGCACGTTGCATCGGCACTGGCGCGCGGCTCTAATTCGTGGATGCGGTCGGGTCCGACGATCGACAGCTCGGGCACGCCGTTGATATGGCCGTTGCACTGCAGCTGCTCCAGATGCGTGCGGTCCTCGTCGTTAAAGCCCAGCACCATCGACCCGGTGCGGCAGAACAGAAAGCCCAGCTCCTGCGCCCACGCACCGTACAACTCGCAACCACGAGCGTTGACCTGCGCCTTTACCGTGCCCGGCGCCGGATCGTAGCCAGCGTGCACCAGGCCACCGTTGGCCTTCGAGGCGCCCAGCGCGATGTCGTTGGCCGCCTCGATCACGCAAATGGTAAGGTCAAATCTCGCGAGCTGACGCGCGATGGCGCATCCGGTGATGCCCGCGCCGACAATCGTGATATCAAACGTTTCTGCCACGGTGCCTCCAAGACAAGTTGACAGGCTGTCAATAAGACCATCCTACGGTCTGCGTGCCCTCGGCGCGGCGGCAATGCGGCGAACAGCCCCGCAACACCCGCCAACGGCAGGCGCGGGCCGGCCCAGCACGGATGCTGGCCACGTTAGACCGCGAGATCTTCCCACCAAACATCGCGGTCGTCGCCGTTACCTGTTACAGATTGAGATGCTGCGTCCACAGGCGCACGTTCATCTCGATTTGTAACGATAGGCGGGGAATTGCGGTCCTACGTGTTACAGATCGAGACGGTAGCCCGTCGGGTTACTCGTATGTCTCGATCTGTAACAGCTGGCAGGGTTTTTGGTTCCTTTCTGTTACAGGTCGAGACAATCTTTCCGACGGATTCTGGTTGTCTCGATCTGTAACAGTAAGAACTGTTTTTGGGTTCTAGATGTTACAGATTGAGATTTAAGTCGGGGAGAGACTGGTTTGTCTAAATCTGTAACATCTGGGACTGTTTTTGCCGAGTATCTGTTACAGATTGAGATGTTTGTGTCCGCGTCAGACCCGTATCCAGCCGTGGTCCCATATAAACAAACCCCGTGGTAAACTTGCACGGACTGTTAATATTCCGAAAGGTACCCATAATGTCCAAGTACATCTCCGAGCTCATGTCGCCGCAGCTTATGGGCGTCGTCTATGCCTTCGTTGGCTTTATCATCGCCCTGTATGTGCTGTCGGTCGTCTATGTGTTTATCGACGCTCGCCGCCGCGGCGCCAGCGCCTACGTTGCATGGGGCATTATCGCCCTTATCCCGTTTGTGGGCCTCATTGCCTACCTGGTCCTGCGCCCGCACTCCTATGCGGCCGACCGCGAGGAGCAGGAGCTGGACATGGCCCTGCGCGAGCGCCAGCTTGCCCAGTACGGCACCTGCCCGCAGTGCGGCGCGCCCATCGAGAAGGACTTCGTCGTCTGCCCGGTGTGCGATACCCAGGTTCGCAACGTATGTCCCAGCTGCCATCGCCCGCTCGATGCGCACTGGAAGGTCTGCCCCTACTGCCGAACTCGCATCCAGTAACGCATCCATCGCCGGGCCGGCCGCAAGCCGCACGCGCACCCCGCCCCACACGATGAAGCATGCGTAGAAAATCGCCCGCCGTGCCATTAAGGTGCGGCGGGCGCTTGTATACCAAGGCAACCTGCCTATAATGATGCAAGTCAAAAACGCCGAGCGCATCACACGCACTTGCATCAGGCATCCGAGAGGAGAAAACATACCCATGAAGGCACTCTACAATGACGGTTCGGTGGCCGAGCTCCCGCAGGACGAGGTCACGCACGTCATCCGCCACTCCGCCGCGCATATCATGGCACAGGCCATCAAGCGCCTGTACCCCGAGGCCGACTTTGCCTACGGCCCCGCGACCGACAACGGCTTCTACTACGACGTCGACCTGCCCGAGGGCGTCAAGATCAGCGAGGATGACTTCCCCGCGATCGAGGCCGAGATGAAAAAGATCGTCAAGGAAAACCTCAAGTTCACCGTGTACGAGAAACCCCGCGCCGAGGCCATCGCCCTTATGGAGGAGCGCGGCGAGAAGTACAAGGTCGAGCACATCGGCGACCTGGACGACGACGCCCGCATCACCTTCTACCAGCAGGGCGACTACATCGACATGTGTGTCGGCCCCCACATCTGCTACACCAAGGCGCTCAAGGCCTTTAAGCTCACCGGCGTCTCGGGCGCCTACTGGAAGGGCGACAAGGACAACAAGATGCTCACCCGCATCAACGGCGTCGCCTTTGCCACCAAGGAAGAGCTCGAAGAGCACATGCACATGCTGGAGGAGGCTAAGAAGCGCGACCACCGCAAGATCGGCCGCGAGATGGACCTCTTTATGATGCGTGACGAGGCCCCCGGCTTCCCGTTCTTCCTGCCCAACGGCATGATCCTTAAGAACACGCTGCTGGACTACTGGCGCGAGATCCACCACAAGGCCGGCTACGTGGAGATCTCCACGCCGCTCATCATGAACAAGCAGCTGTGGAAGACCTCGGGCCACTGGGATCACTACAAGGACAACATGTACTCCACTGTCATCGACGACGAAGAGTACTGCATTAAGCCCATGAACTGCCCGGGTGGCGTGCTGGTGTACGCCTCCAAGCCGCACTCCTATCGCGAGCTGCCCATCCGCGCCGGCGAGATTGGCCTGGTGCACCGCCACGAGCTGCGCGGCGCCCTGCACGGCCTGTTCCGCGTGCGCTGCTTTAACCAGGACGACGCCCACCTGTTTGTGCGTCCCGACCAACTGACCGACGAGATCGTGGGCGTGGTCAACCTTATCGACTCCGTGTACCAGAAGTTTGGCTTTAAGTACCACGTTGAGCTTTCCACCCGCCCCGAGGACTCCATGGGTTCCGACGAGGATTGGGCTCGCGCCGAGGAGGGCCTGCGCACTGCCCTGGAGAAGCTGGGCATGGACTACGAGGTCAACGAGGGCGACGGCGCCTTCTACGGCCCCAAGATCGACTTCCACCTGGAGGATTCGCTCGGTCGTACCTGGCAGTGCGGTACCGTGCAGCTC
Source organism: uncultured Collinsella sp. (assembly GCA_905209455.1). Lineage (GTDB taxonomy): Bacteria > Actinomycetota > Coriobacteriia > Coriobacteriales > Coriobacteriaceae > Collinsella. The sequence goes on along the minus strand of CAJLTA010000007.1, from coordinate 582 downwards.
GACTTCCAGATGCCGCTCAACTTTGATCTGGAGTACGTGGATGCCGACGGCACCAAGAAGCGCCCCATCATGCTGCATCGCGTATGCTTTGGCTCCATCGAGCGCTTCATCGGTATTCTGATTGAGCACTTTGCAGGCAAGTTCCCCACTTGGCTGGCTCCCGTGCAGGTCAAGGCGCTTCCCGTCTCTGAGAAGAGCCGCGACTACGCCCACGAGGTATGCGCCAAGTTGGAGGAGGCCGGCATTCGCGTGGTCTGCGACGACCGCGACGAGAAGATCGGCTACAAGATCCGCGAGGCCCGCAGCATTGACCGCGTGCCCTACATGCTCATCCTGGGCGAGAAGGAGGTCGAGGCCGGCAACATCTCCGTCCGCGATCGCTCCAACGAGACCGTTCAGATGAGCGTTGACGAGTTTGTTGCGAAGGTGACCGAGGAGATCAAGACCCGCGCTTAAGGCAAACTTCACAACAATTAACAAAGGCGACCGTCCACATAGGGCGGTCGCCTTTTTTCATGCCCAAATAAGAAAAGCCGCTGGTTGAGCGGCTTTTTTTGTTGCACAAAAAGGTACAGGTTTTTG